>JBFMFU010000006.1:0-16210 GCA_040751985.1 Thermodesulfobacteriota bacterium
GCATGTCCACAGCCTGGGCGCCGTTGTTCGACTTGATGCCGAACTCCACGCGGCCGCCCACGGTCTTGTCGGCGTTGTAGAAGCGCGCGACCAGATAGCTGTGGCCAGGCATGTTGATGAACCAGGTACCGGTGTCATCGGTGCCGGTCAGCTCTTTGCTCCGCTGCCACCAACCAATGTCGGTCAGGGCGCGCAGGCCCAGCGTAAAGCTGGGGCCAGGAGCTGCTGCCAGCGCCGGCACGGCCACGGCCACGATGGCCAGGACCGCTACGGCCATAATGAACAGCTTTTTCATTAGCCTCAAACTCCTTTCTCTCGATTCTTAACCAACTTTCAGCCAAAATTTAAAAGGAACCATCTGACACCCGAAGGAACCACATGATATCCTTCCAAATTTGACTCTCGCCTAGCATATATGCTTATAGCAGGCTCACCCCTGGCCTGCTCTGCGAGCTAACAAGTTAGGGTTTCTGGTGCTCCTCCTTCCCGCTGGCCTGGCCGTTGGCCGCCTCGCCAGGGGTCCCCTTGTCCGACCGTCCTCCGCGGGGAGAGCCAGGCATACAATCCCTGCCTCTCCCTTTCTCGGGGCCCTCGGGTGGTTTGGGTCCTGAGAAAAACCGCCCGGATGACGGCATGCAAGAATTCCTCGTCATGCCCTTTTCGGTTATGGGGTCAATCGGGAAATTCTCTATCTCCTGCTAGGGTTATGGTGCGCCTCCTGTGATTAGGCGCCTGCAAACCAGGCTTCACATAAGAACGCGGGAGCCAGTATAGCACAGAAGTCATCCAATCGTTAAATATTAAACTCGCGCCTCTCAAATTTAATCCGCGCACGTTTGCCATGGATTTTTCCTCACGCCGCGTCCTATCGGCTCCGACCTTTCCGTTGGCCAGCCGTATGAGGCGGTGATGGAAAATAGCTGTTTGCAATCCAGTGGTTATTAGGCTATGTTCGCTGAATTACGTTCAAAATAGTTCGCCTGGCCGCCGGAGAGGCCTAAAAAGGCCCTAAATATGTCAGTCGATTTTGACTAAAAGAGGCTGCTTAACGTTGATTTTGGTGGCATAAAAAAGTGGCACCACTGGGCGGGCAGGGTAACGTTTTAGCCCGTAATCAAGGGCAATCCTGGTTTTGGCCGCGGGACTTTTCGATGCCAGCCAGCTGGTGTTTCAAATGCCCGGACGCGACATGAGGATCAATGCCTGGGCCGGACCCAGGGCCGGCCGGCGGGGAGGGCGGTCTTATCTGGTAGGCGGCTGGTAGCGCAGGGTGAGGGTGATGCGGGCCGCGGCCGGCGGCGCGGGCTCCTGGGCCAGCAGGCCGCGCAGGCGTTGGTCCAGGCAGGCCTTGAGCTGCTCGGAGGCCGGAGGGGCGGCCGCGGCCGGGCCCAGGGCCAGGCTCAGGGTCACCGTTTGCGCCCCGGCCTGACCGGCGAAGCAGGGCTCCAGCGCGGGCAGGCCCTGCCGGATCAGCGCGGCCAGGCGGCCGCGGTCCAGGCCGGGGCCGGCCTCCAGGTAGGCCAGGCTGAGGCCGGAGGCGGGCGCGGTCTTGGCCTGGTGGCCGGCGCCGGAGGCGGGCAGGGCGCCTCGCTTGGCCTGGGCGGCGGCGTCCTGCCCGGGCATGCGGCTGGCCATGCGATAGGCGTTCAGGGCCCGCTCGCGCTGGGCCGTGGGGTCGGCGGGCGCAGGCGCGGCCGGCGCCGGCCGGTAGGGCTGGGCCGGAGCCGCCGCAGGGGGGGCGGGAATAGCGGCCACGGACGGGGCCGAGGGCCGGGCCAGGGGTGCGGCGGGGGCCGGGGCTGGCGGCCGCGTCGCGGTCTCGCTGGCCGGGGGCGGGCCGGCAATGGGCGCGTGGTCCGCCTGCTGCAGGCCGCTGGGCAGGTGCAGCACGGTGTAGAGGCCCACCAGCAGCACGGCGGCAGCCACGCTGGAGACCACCAGGCGCGGGGCGCTCAGCCAGTGGCGCAGGCGGCCGGCCAGCTCGGCCAGGCCTGGGGCGGCCGGCCGTGGGGCGGGCGCAGGGCCGGCCAGGGCCGCGGCCTGGCGCACCCACTCGGCCGGCGCCTCCTCGGCGCTGTCGGCCGCGCCGGCCCCCTGCACCAGGGCCAGCAGCTCGCGGCAGGAGCGGCACTGGGCCAGGTGCCCCTCCATCTCCTCCCGCGGCCGGCCGCGCAGCCGGCCCTCCAGGAAGGCGGCCAGGGCCTCCTCGCTGGGGCAGGCCGAGCCGGGCGCGGCCTGGCCAGAGGCCAGGGCCTGGCTCAGCAGCCGGTCTATCTTCGGCTCGTCCATGCTCAAATCCAGCCCTCTAACCTCATTAGACGCTCTCTGCCGTCCATTCTTACAGCAGGCCCTTTTCCTGGGCCCTCTGGCGCAGGCGCTCCTTGACCCGCCAGAGGATCTGGTCCAGGTGGTTGCGCTTCAGGTGCATCAGCTCGGCCGCCTCCTGGCCCGAGAGGCCGTCCTGGTAGCGCAGCTTGAGGGCCAGCCGCTCCCGGGGCGGCAGGGCTTCTATCTCCTGGCGCAGGAACTCCACTGCCTCTTGCTCCTGAAGCTCCTCCAGGGGCGAAGGGCCGGGGTCGGCCGGTGCCGGCGCGGCTCCGGGCGGGTCCGCGCCGGCCGGGTCCGTGGCCAGGGGCACCGTGGCCGGCTCCTGGCGGCGCAGGTGGTCCACGATCAGCCGGGAGACCACCACCCGCAGCCAGGTGGCCAGCGAGCAGCCGCCGCGGCCGCGGTAGGCCCGCAGCCGGCGGCGGTCGTCCTCCAGCAGGCTCAGGAAGACCTGCTGGTACAGGTCGCGCAGGGTCTCGGGCGACTGGTCCGCGGCCCCGTAGCGCCGCAGGGTGGCGCGGATGGTGAACAGCACCAGGCCGGAGAAGCGCTCCACGAAGCGCTGCCAATGGTCGCCCCGGCCGCTCAGGCACAGGGACAGAAGCTTTTCGTCCGACAGCCCGGCCATGGACCCCAATCAGGGGCCCGCGCCCCTGCTCCCCTGCTGCCCGCCCCCAGCCAGAGTATAGCCCAACCCAGGGCGGTTTCGGCGGGCATACGGTTTTGTGGCCGGGCGCGAAAATTCCCGTAAGAAAACCTTGGCCGGTCCGTCTGTGCGGTCAGAGAAGGAAAAACCCCCGCGCAGGAGAAGGACCATGAAGACCAAGCGCCTTTGGCTCCCCGTCGCAGCCCTGCTGGCCGGCCTGCTGTACCTGGCGGCCGGCGCCTGGGCCGCGCCGGCCCAACCGGCCCCGGACAAGAACCTCTGCCCCTACTTCTTCGTCAAGAGCGAGGACCCCAGCACGGACCAACTGCCCCTGAAGAGCACCAGGGCCGAGGTGCAGATTGCCGGGGTCATGGCCCAGGTGCGCCTGATCCAGCACTACCGCAATGAGGGCCAGAAGACCCTGGAGGCCATCTACATCTTCCCGGCCTCCACCCGGGCCGCCGTGCACGCCCTGAAGATGAAGGTGGGCCCGCGGACCATCGAGGCCCGCATCCGGGAGAGGGAGGCCGCCCGCCAAGAGTACGAGCGGGCCCGCCGCCAGGGCCGCAGCGCCTCCCTGCTGGAGCAGCAGCGGCCCAACGTCTTCCAGATGAACGTGGCCAACATCCTGCCCGGCGACGAGATCGTGGTGGAGCTGACCTACAGCGAGCTGCTGGTCCCCGAGGCCGGCGTGTACGAGTTCGTGTTCCCCACCGTGGTGGGCCCCCGCTACCACAACCCCCGCCGCCAGGAGGCCGCCGGCCGCGAGTGGGTCCAGAACCCCTACCTGCGCCAGGGCCAGGACGCCCCCTACACCTTCGCCCTGGACCTCAGCCTGACCAGCCCCCTGCCCATCAGCCAGCTCACCTGCCCCAGCCACCAGGCCGAGGTGCGCTACCAGGGCCGCAACCGGGCCCAGGTGAGCCTGGCGCCCTCGCACCAGGCCGGCAACCGGGACTTCGTGCTGCGCTACTCCCTGGCCGGGGAGCGCATCCAGAGCGGCCTGCTGCTGCAGTCGGGGCCAAAGGAGAACTTCTTTCTGCTCATGCTGGAGCCGCCCCGCCGCCTGTCCGCGGCCCAGGTGCTGCCCCGTGAGTACATCTTCGTGCTGGACGTGTCCGGCTCCATGCACGGCTTCCCCCTGGAGGTGAGCAAGCAGCTCATCGCCGACCTGCTGGGCGGCCTCAAAGGGCACGACTACTTCAACCTGGTCCTGTTCGCCGGCGCCAGCAGCCTGCTCAGCCCCACCTCTCTGCCCGCCAGCCCCCAGAACCTGGCCCGGGCCCTGGCGCTGGTGGAGCGCCAGCGGGGCGGCGGCGGCACCGAGCTGCTGACCGCCCTGCGCCAGGCCCTGGCCATACCGGCCCACGAGGGCGTCAGCCGCAGCGTGGTGCTGATCAGCGACGGGCTGGTCACCGTGGAGAGGGAGGCCTTTGACCTGGTGCAGCAGAGCCTGGGCCGGGCCAACTTCTTCGCCTTCGGCATCGGCAGCTCGGTGAACCGCTTCGTCATCGAGGGCCTGGCCAGGGCCGGGCAGGGCGAGGCCCAGGTGGTTCTGCGCCAGAGCGAGGCCGCGGCCAAGGCCGCCCGCTTCCGCGGCTACGTGTCCTCGCCCCTGCTGGGCGGCCTGAAGGTGAGCCTGGACGGGTTCGCGGCCTATGACCTGGAGCCGCCGGCCCTGCCGGATCTCTTGGCCAGCCGGCCCCTGGTGCTCTTCGGCAAGTTCCGCGGCCGGCCCCAGGGCAAGCTGATCGTCCGCGGCCGCACCGCCCAGGGCCCCTATGAGCGCGTGATTGACCTGACCAAGGAAGGGGTGGCGGTGGAGGGTGCGGTGCTGGGGCACCTGTGGGCCCGCAGCCGGGTGGCCCGCCTGGCCGACCTGAGCCGGCTGGACCGCGGCGGTGAGCTGGCCAAGCAGATCACGGCCCTGGGCCTGCGCTACAGCCTGCTCACCGACTTCACCTCCTTTGTGGCCGTGGACATCGTGGTGCGCGCCGACGGCTCCCAGGCCGTGACCGTGCGCCAGCCCCTGCCCCTGCCCCAGGGCGTGAGCGACGCCGCCGTGGGCTCGCCGGCCGCGGGCTACATGCAGGCGGCCCGCCTGCCCAGCCCCGCCTACCTGCCCGCGGGCCGCTACGGCCTGGACGCCGCAACGCCGCGGACCGGCTGGGGGTTGGGCGCCGGTCCCCAGGCCCGGGCCCAGAAGGAGGCCGCCCCCGCCATCCAGCCCCCCCGCAGCCAACCCGCCGTTGGCCGGGTGAAGCTGGACCGCCTGGAACTGCGCGGCGCCTACGACAGCAGCCTGGTGCTGAGCCGGCTGGCGCCGGTCCTGCCGGCCCTGCAGGAGCGCTTTCGCCGCATCTGCGGGCGAGGGCCGCTGCTGGGCGCCCTGAGCCTGGAGTTCGGCATCAACCGCCGGGGGCAGGTGACGGGCCTGCGCATCAAGCAGTCCCAGCTGCAAGGCCCGGCCGCCTGGTCTCTTCAGCAGGTGCGGGACCTGGAAAAGGCCGCCCTGGCCCTGCTGCAGGGGCTCCGCCTAGACCCGCACAGCCAGGCCAGCGACCCGCAGGTGACCATGTTCCTGGACTTCCAGGATCGCTAACCTCCGCCCTCCCTCCAACCTCTGCCCGGCCCCAGGCTCCGGCCTGGGGCCGGGCAGAGCCTACCCCCAGCGCGCAAAGGATGATATAAATGTTCCGCGCCCTTGATGGGGGCGCGGCCCGCCTTGGCCTGGGTGGTGGAACCGGTAGACACAGGGGACTTAAAATCCCCAGGGTGATAAGCCCATGCGGGTTCGAATCCCGCCCCAGGCACCAAAAATAAAATTGGTTATATGGATAGCTAGGCGCAAGGCTTGGTCGCCTTGACGTTTTGGGGAAGCAGGCCTGACCTGAACGCATTTTCTGAATGGCACAGAGTGCACTAATAAAATGACACGTTTTTGATTTTGATTCTGAAACGAACAGATATTTTTGAGGAGCACCAGCCAACGGAACGGTCCTGGGAGTTGCGCGATAAACAGCGCAGTGGTTGTAGACCACCGGTGGCGGGTAAGTAGCATTAGAGTGTCGAGTCCAGAAGATTAAGTTGCCTCTAAAGGCCAGGACCACAACTAGCAAAATTGCGAGGCGGCCTTCTATCTCCTTGCTGCTCCATCGGGCCGAAGTTATACTAAATTACTAGGTATTAATCTCTACGCCGCGCCGCTTCGAGGTGTCCCATGTCTGGCCCGGCAAGACCCGTCCTACGGCAGGCCCTGCCAGCCCTGCTCCTGGCCCTATTGCTGGTGCCGTTGAGCTGCACTCGGTCCGAGGAGGCCAAGCGGGTGGATTTCTCCCGGGTGCGGCCGGTACCCCGGCCCGCGACCGCCCCTAGCCCGGCCAAGTCCCTGCGGGTGGCGGTGGGGGCCATGATCTCTCCCCAACAGACCTTTCACCACTACCGGGAACTGCTGACCTACTTGGGGGACAAGCTGAACCGCCAGATTCATCTGGTGCAGCGTAAGACCTATGGGGAGATCAACAAGCTCCTGGGGCGGGGCGAGATAGACCTGGCCTTCATCTGCTCCGGGCCCTACGCGGCAGGAAACAAACTATATAACTTAGAGCTGCTGGCCGCCCCCGAGGTGCAGGGCCGCCACTTTTACTACTCCTATCTTATCGTCAATGCCCAGAGCCCCTACCGCAGCCTGGCGGATCTGCGAGGCCGCGTCTTCGCCTTCACCGACCCCGAGTCCAACACCGGCAAAATCGTGCCCACCTTCTGGCTGGCCCTCCTGGGCCAGAGGCCGGAGACCTTCTTTGCCCAGGTGATCTACACCCACGGCCACGACAACTCCATCATGGCCGTGGCCCGGGGCCTGGTGGACGGAGCCGCCGTGGACGGGCTCATATGGGATTTCTATCACCGCATAGACCCCTCTTTCACGGCCAAGACCAGGATCATAAAGAGGTCCGAGCCCTTCGGCATACCGCCGGTGGTGGCCTCCCACTATCTGCCGCTTCAACTCAAGCAGGCCATCCGGCAGGTGCTGTTGACCATGCACCAGGACCCTCAGGGGCGCAAGATTCTGAGCGGCCTGCTGATAGACCGTTTCGTGCCGGCCCAGGACCAGTGGTATGACTCGGTGCGCCACATGCTGAGCAAGCTTGAGAGCCAAAGGGGGCAGGCCCATGTGGCCGCGCAGCCTTAGGGGCAGCCTGCTGCTGGCCATCTCCATCATGGTCATTGCCAGCGGGCTGTTGGTGGCCACGCTGGTGGGCCAGCGCTACAGCGCCAGCCTGCAAGAGGCCCTGCAGGCCCAGGCCCGCAGCCTGGCCCTGGGCCTGGCCCTGCAGGCCGCGGACCTGGTGTTGATCAACGATCAAGTGGCCCTGCAGAAGATGCTGGACCACCAGCTTCAGAGCGACCCGGCCGTGGCTTACCTCCTTTTGGTCCGCGACGGCCGGGTGCTGGCCCATACCTTCCCGCGGGGCGTGCCGGTCCAGTTGCTGGAAGGATTGGGCCCCGGCCCGGACGGACGGCCCCGCTTCCAGAAAATCGTCTCCAACCAGGGCGGCCATTTCCTGGACGTAGCCTGGCCGGTGCTGGAGGGCAAGGCCGGGGTCCTGCGCCTGGGTATGTCCGAGGAGCCCTACCGCCAGAAGCTATCCCATCTCTGGCTGCAAATCGGTCTGCTGACCCTGATCATCCTGGCCCTGGCCCTGGCCGCGGGACTCATATTCGTGGGCCGCATCACCCGGCCGCTGGCCGAGCTGTCCCGGGCTGCCCGCCGGATAGACCATGGCGAGCTGGCGGCCCGGGCCGCGGTGCCCGGCGGCCGCGGGGAGGTGGCCCAGTTGGCCACCTCCTTCAACCAGATGGTGCAGCGGATTCAGGGCTACACCCACAAGCTGGAAGAGCAGACCATGGACCTGGAGCGGGCCCACCGCCAGACCAGGGCCTCCTGCGCCATGGTCCAGGAGATAAGCGGGCTGCGCACCCTGGAGGAGATGCGCCAGTTCCTGATGGCCAGGGTGCAGAGCATGCTGGTTTGCCACCATATAGTGATTCTGGCCCTGAATCAGGCCAAGGATACCCTGTTCGCCCTGGGGCCGGACTCTGGCAAGAGGTTCAGAGACCCTGAGCTCCTGGCGGCTGTCAAGCCGATGCTGGCCGGCGAGAAGCAGATCACCTACACCCGCCATAATCCCTTCCGGCCGCCCCTGGTGCCCGCCGAGTTCGCCGACGCGGACCGCCAGGGCATCATCCGCCTGCAACAGGGGCCGGTGGAGGGGGCCCTGTTGGTGGCCTGTCCTGGCGGCTGCGACTGCAACGCCGAGGACATCCGGTCCGTGGGCCTGATCCTCAACCAGGCCGCCGGCGCCCTGGGACGGGCCATCTGGGACGAGGAGGACCTCCGCGGCCTGGCCGCAGCCGGGGCCACCGGTTTCAGCGGCATCATCGGCCGGGACCCCAAGATGCAGGTGATCTACAAGCTCATCCAGGACGTGGCTCCCACCGACGCCACGGTGCTCATCCAGGGCGAGAGCGGCACGGGCAAGGAGCTTGTGGCCCGGGCCATCCACCGCCACAGCCCCCGCCGGGACCGCACCTTCATGGTGATAAACTGCTCGGCCTACCCCGAGACCCTTCTAGAGAGCGAGTTGTTCGGGCACGAGAAGGGCGCTTTCACCGGCGCCCTGCGGCGCAAGGCCGGCCGCTTCGAACAGGCCCACGGCGGCACGGTGTTCTTGGACGAGATAGGCGAGATTTCACCACAGGCCCAGATAAAGCTGCTACGGGTGCTGCAGACCCACCGCCTGGAGCGCCTGGGCGGCAGCGAGACCCAGGAGGTGGACCTGCGCGTACTGGCGGCCACCAATAAGGACCTGCTGGCCGAGGTGCAGGCGGGCCGCTTCCGGGAAGACCTCTACTACCGGCTCAACGTGATACCCCTGATGCTGCCGCCGCTCCGAGACCGGCGCAACGACATCCCCCTCCTGGCCCGTCACTTCCTGGAGCTGTTCTGCCAGGAGCAGGGCAAGAGCCTGCAGGGCTTCGGCAGCGAGGCCATGCGCCTGCTCTTGGACTATCCCTGGCCCGGCAACGTGCGCGAACTGGAAAACAGCGTGGAGCACGCAGTGGTCCTGGCCAAGGCCGGCCAGGTGGGGGCCTGGGACCTGCCGGCCGCCCTGCGGGCGCCGGTCGCGGCGCCGGCGGCCACCCTGGCCGAGCAGGAGAAGCGGCTGGTGCGCGAGGCCCTGGAGCAGTGCGGGTGGAACAAGAAGATGGCGGCCGAGCGGCTGGGCATCAGCCGCAGCGCCCTCTACGACAAGATCAAGCGCCACCGGCTGGAAAAGCCCGTAGCCCACTAGGCCCAGGCCACGCCGGATTCCGTCGGCAAAGCAATCACTGTGTCGTGATTTACTACACGGTTAACTAGTTGATTTAAAAACCATGTTTCGAATTTTTTATTTTTCGGGTCGCTAAGGCGGACACATCACAAGCGAGCAAGCCCTGATTGCGCCGTCCCCTAGGCCGTAGCCAAGGCCAGGAGGGCTGCCCCGCGGATAATCTGCCCGGCCATTTATCCCCTTTTGTCGATGGCTTGAGTCTCTGACTCCACTTCGGGTCTTACCCTTCTCTCGTCCAATTTCAGACTTGTGGCATAGGAATTGCTCTAATTCACCTGGCAGGTGTCTGTCCGGCCCGAGAAGGGGTGGGCGATGAAAGATTCGGTTCTGGTGGTGGAGGGCAACGAGGAGCAGTGCCAAGCCCTTTGCAACCTGATCCGGCAGAAGGGCTACACCGTGCATGGCATCTGCTCCCCTGACCTAGCGGCCTCGGAGGCCGCCTCGGGCGGCTACCAGGTGGTGATTGTGGATTTGGACCTGGTGCCCCTGAGCAACCAGGAGTTGCGGGAGCTCAAGCGCGCCCACCCCGGCGCCAGCCTCCTGGTCACCTCTTCCCGCGCCTTTCACCCGGAGCTCAGGGAAGCCATGCGCGAGCACATAGACGTCTGCCTGAGCAAGCCGGTGGACCCGGATGAGCTGGCCTATTGGCTGCGCAGCTTCCACCGCAATCGCCAGCATGTCTGAAACGGCCTGAGCGCAGGCCTGGATATTCAGTTTAGGGAGGGCGTTATGGCGGAACCCAAAAAGATGATGGATCGGCGCCGTTTTCTCAAAAACCTGGGCCTGCGGGCCACGGCCCTGGGGGCCGGCGCGGTGCTGGTGCAGGCGCCGTCCCTGGCCCGGGCCACGGGCCGGCCCAAGAAGTACGGCATGGTGATCGACACCAACCGCTGCCTGGCCTGCCACGGCTGCACCATCGCCTGCACCAGCGAGAACAACGTGCCTGACGGCTTTTACCGCAGCTGGGTGAAGATCATCGAGAAGGGACAATACCCCGAAGTGAGCAGTCACTTCCTGCCCCGGCTCTGCAACAACTGCGAGGACGCCCCTTGCCTGAACCTGTGCCCCACCGGCGCCACCTACCGCACCAAAGAAGACGGCGTGGTGCACGTCAATCGGGACATCTGCGTGGGCTGCCGCATCTGCGTGGAAGCCTGCCCCTACGGGTCGCGCTTCGTCAACCCCCTGACCAACACCGCCGACAAGTGTGACTTCTGCTACCACCGCATCAGCAAGGGGCTGGAGCCGGCCTGCGTGGACGCCTGCACCGGCCGGGCCCGCATCTTCGGGGACCTGAACGACCCTAGCAGCGCCGTGTCGCGCTACATGGGCGGAAAGTCCACCCAGCGCCTGCGCGCGGACCTCGACACCAAGCCCAAGATCCACTACCTGTACGCCGACGAGGCCATCATGGGACCGGACTACACCCAGCTTTTGGCAAGGAGGTAGTGATGGATCAGTCAGTGCAATACATCTACTGGGTCCAGCACGGGGTTACCCTGGGATACCTCATCGGCTGGTACCTCTGGCTCATCTCCTTGGCCGAGGGCACCCACATCGTGGCCCACTTGAGCTGGCTCTACTACCGCAGCGACGACTACCGGCCCCTGGAAAAGGTGGGCACCTTCCAGCCCTTTATCATTCTGGCCCTGGTGCCCCTGTTCCTGGTGGCCGATCTGGGGCACCCGGAGCGTTTCTACACCATGTTCTACAACTGGCACTGGACCTCGCCGGTGGCCTATGGCGTGTACATCATCACCTTGTGCATGCTCTCCTACGCCATCCACTCCTACTACCTTTTCCGCCCGGAGCTGATCATCCGCGCCCGGCAGGCGGGGCCCCTGGCCGGCCTGTACCGGCTGCTGGTGCTGGGCAGCCAAGAGCAGGGCAGCCGAGAGGAGCTTTTGCAGAGCCAACGTCGGCGGGAGCGCTTCTGGGCCGGGGTCAGCCTGTTCTTCTCCTTCCTGGGTCTCATCTACCTGGGCATCCTGCTGTCCTCCTTCAAGGGGCGAGTCATGTGGAGCTCCTCCATGATGGTTTTCATCTTCGCCTCGGTGGGAGTCACCGGCGGTTCGGCCTTCCTGATTCTGCTCACCCATCTTAAGAACCTTCTGGCCCGGACCCCGGCCAAGTCCATTTCCCAGCAGCGGCACTACTTGGCCGAGTTCGGCATCATCCTCAAATACTCTCTCCTGGCCCAGGCCGCGGTGTGGTTCGTCTACCTGGTGCTTATGCAGTACACCGGCACCGGCGGCCGGCTGGCCAGCTACCTGCTCATGGACGGGCCGCGGGCCTTCCAGTTCTGGTTCTTCCAGGTGGCGGTGGGCCTGGCCCTGCCGTTCCTGCTCACCCTTTTCCGCAGCCTGCGCGAGAAGCCCCTGGTGGCCTCGTTGGCGGCGGTGGCGGCCCTGGTGGGGACCCTGGCCGGCGTGATGAACGTTTTCTTGGGCGGCCAGAGCCTGCCCATGACCCATTTCCGCTGGGAGCAACTGGCGCCCGAGCCGGGAAAGATGATCTTCGGCATCGTGACCATGGTGGTGATGTTCGGGGTGTTCCTGGTCACCTACCGGATTCTGCCTTATGAAAACGCTGATGCCCAGGAGGGAGGTGTCTAGCCATGCCCAAGAGCAGAAGGGACTTTATCAAGGGAGCCATGGCACTCTCCGGCCTGCTGGCCATGGGCGGCTGTCTGGCCCCCACGGACAAACCCAAGATGTGGAATCAGGGCGGCCCGGACCCGGACCCGGTGGAGGGGGCCAAGGTGGTGCGCACCGTTTGCCTGGGCTGCCACAGCGCCTGCGGGCTGCAGGTCAAGGTCAAGGACGGGGTGGCCATCAAGATCGACGGCAATCCCTTTCACCCCAACAACAAAGAAGACTTCCTGTCCTACGACACCAGTGCCCGCCAGGCGGAGAAGGTCAACGGCACGGTGTGCGCCAAGGGCGGCGCCACCATGCAGACCATGTACAACCTCTACCGCATTCAGCATCCCCTCAAGCGGGTGGGCCCGCGGGGCTCGGGCAAGTGGAAGACCATCACCTGGGAGCAGGCCTACCAGGAGATCATCGACGGCGGCAACCTGTTCGGCGAGGGCCAGGTGGACGGCCTCAAGGCCATCCGCAGCTTCGATCTCATAGACCCTGCCGCGCCGGAGCTGGGCCCCAAGGCCAACCAACTGGTCTTCATGCCCGGCCGCATAGAGCACGGCCGCAAGGAGTTCACCGACCGCTGGTTCCAAGACGCCTTCGGCACCGTAAACAAGCGGCTGGACCACACCTCCATCTGCGAGACCAGCCATCACGTGGGCTTGGATCTGTGCCTGCACAAGAAACACCACATCAAACCCGACATCATGAACTGCGAGTACATCATCTTCTTCGGCACCAGCCCCTACGAGGCCAACTTCCCCATGCAGGCCCTGGCCCGCAAGCTCAATTTCTTCCGCGAGCGCGGCGGTCAGTTGGTCATCGTGGACCCGCGTTTCTCCAACTCCGCAGCCAAGGCCGCCCGCTGGGTGCCCATTCTGCCGGGCACCGACGCCGCCTTCGTCCTGGGCATGATGCGCTGGATGATGGAGCACGACCGGGTTGACCTGCAGTACCTGTCCTTCCCCAACGCCAAGGCCGCCAAGGAGGGGGCCGGGCACCTAACCTGGTCCGACGCCGCCTACCTGGTGCGGGCCGACGACGGCAAGCTCCTGCGGGAGGGCAAAGACATCCTGGTGATGAGCGGGGGCAAGCCGATGCCGGCCGGGCAGGCCAAGACCGCCGACCTGCTGGTGGACGCCCAGGTGGCCGGGGTCAGGGTCCAGAGCGTGTACCAGCGCCTGGTGGCCCGGGTCAAGGAGCGCACGGTAAAAGAGTACGCGGCCATCTGCGGCGTAGAGCCCAAGGTGATCGAGCGGGAGGCCGATGCCTTCACCTCCCACAGCCGGCGGGCGGTGGCCGATTTTTACCGCGGTCCGGTACAGCACACCAACGGAACCTACGCCGCCCGCACCATCGGCATCCTGAACTTCCTGATCGGCAACGTCTCCTGGAAGGGCGGCTGCGAGGCCCACGGCGGCAGCCACTGGCACGAGATGGGCGGCCAGCCCGGCAACCCCTACAACCTGGCCAAGGGCCTCCACCCGGGCAAGGTCAAGGCCAAGGGCGCAAACATAGACCGCCACAAGAATCGCTACCAGGACACCAGCGAGTTTAAGCAGAAGGGCTACCCCGCCAAGCGGCCATGGTTCCCCTTCGCCTACAACAACGTGTACCAGGAGGTGATCCCCAGCATCGCCGCCCAGTATCCTTACGCAGTCAAGTGCCTGATCACCTATTGGAACAACGTGGTGTACTCGGCCCCGGCCGGCAGCCATCAGATCGCCCTGCTCAAGGACACCAAGAAGCTGCCCTTGCACGTGGCCATAGACATCGTGATGGGCGAGACTTCCTCCCTGGCCGACTACATCCTGCCCTGCCGCCACTTCCTGGAGGATTACGCCACCCCCCACGTGGCTCCCACCATCCTCACCAAGACCAGCGGGGTGCGCCAGCCGGTGGTGCCGCCGGTGTTCAAGGACACCAAGA
Organism: Thermodesulfobacteriota bacterium; assembly: GCA_040751985.1. GTDB lineage: Bacteria > Desulfobacterota > Desulfarculia > Desulfarculales > Desulfarculaceae > Desulfoferula. The sequence continues at coordinate 13,944 of JBFMFU010000006.1, forward strand.
TGCTGGAGCAGATTTTCATAGACCTGGCCCTGAAGATGGGGCTGCCCGGCTACGGCAAGGACGGTTTGGGTCCGGGGCGCAACCTCAACGAACCCTGGGACTGGTACAAGCTGATGGTGGCCAACATCGCCAACGGCGACAAGGAGAAGGAGGCGGTGCCCGGCGCTACGGAAGAGGAAAGGGTCCGTTACGTGCTGGAGCGGGGCGGGCGCTTCGAGGACCGCGACAAGGCCTACAAGGGGCCCTACACCAACCACGCCTACAAGGGCATCTGCAAGATTTACAGCGAGGAGCTGGTCACGGCCCTAGATTCCATGACCGGCAAGCCCTACGACCCCCTGCCCTTCTACGAGCCCGTCCGCGACAGCATGGGCCGGCCCCTGGCCGTGGATAAGGGCAAGTATCCCTTCCACATCCTCACTTACCACCCGGTGTATCACGCTCAGGCCCGCACTGCGGCCAGCACCTGGCTCATGGGGGTCACGCCCGAGAACTGGGTTCAGATCAACGCGGCCGACGCGAAGACGCTGGGCATCAACAGCGGCGATGTGGTGCGCGTCTATTCGGCCAGCAACCAACAAGGCGTGCAGGGCAAGGCCCTGGTCAGCCAAGCGGTGCGTCCAGGGATCGTGGTGATACCCCATTCCCTGGGGCATTGGCAGTACAGCAGCAAGCCCTTTGATCTGGACGGAAAACAAACCGCGGCCGCCCCGTGGATCGGCCGCGGCTGTTCGGCCAACCCGGTGATGCTGGTGGACCCGCATCTCAAGGATGTCTGCCTGCAAGACCCCATCGGCGGGAGCTCTTCCTACTATGACTCCCTGGTGGCTGTGGTAAAGGCGTGAAGACTTCGGCGCAACAAAGCTGGGAGCCTGGGGAGAGCGACCTGCAGCGGGCCCGGCAGCATTTGTACGGCTTCTTGGCCGCCGCGCTGCTCAACAGGCCCGACCCGCAGATGCTAGAGGGTCTGCTGAGCGAGCCGGCCATGGCCGCGTTGCAGACCGCTTTCCCTGGGCATCCCGCGGCCGCGCGCCTGGTCCGGCTGGCCGCGGCCTATCGCCAAGGGGATCAGGCGGCCGAGGAATTTCTCTTGGACTATGAAGCCCTCTTCAGGGTGCCTGGCGACGCCTACACCCACCCTTATGAGTCGGCCTACTTGGGTGCCGGCGAGCGGGACCAGCCAATCGGCAGGCCTTCTCTCAACGCCGGCCGCCTGCGAATGGTGGTGGCCGCCTACCAGAGTCAGGGGCTGTCCCCCAGCGAAGATTTCGACGAACCCCCCGATCATATCGGGGTTCAGTTGGACTTCATGTCCTGCCTGTGTGGCATGGCGGTCGAGGCCCTGGATGCGGAGGACACCCACCGCGTCCTTGAACTGCTGGCCGCCCAGGAGTCGTTTCTGCGCCAGCACCTGCTGGCCTGGGGAGGCGATTGCCTGACCAAGGTGGAGCGCAGCGCCGCCACCGAGCTGTACAGTTGCCTGGCCGGACTCGGGAAATCCTTCTTGGCCCAGGAGTTAGAGGACCATCGGCACTAGAGACAGACCTTACGGCTTGATTTCCCCTCGATTAGTGTGCCTCTGACCCACGTGGTGGCACTCTCGAGCCTGGGGTCACCTGCGGGACCTGCTATTTTGCTCGGCACTGTATTCCAGCCCTGGTCCTGGTCCTGGGCTTATGTCCTGGGATGGTGGTGGTTGGCTATTCGCGCCTTCCAGCGCCGGGCAGAGCAATAAACTGCTAGATGCCTTCCGCTGTACCTAGGCAGACTAACTGAGGAGAAGTGGATCGGGCCCCCTTGTGGCGGAACATTACGTAAGAGATCGAAATATGCACCTCGTGATTTCGATCCTAATCCCCGCGGCGTGGGGATACTTGTGTCTGTTCGCGGCGATGATTCAAATGTAAAGCAAATAGTTCTTAGCTAAGATTTTCATGCGATTCAAATGAAGCCCTGTCGCACGTCATTTGTGGCTCTTTTTAATATCCCGCGAAGACAATTTGACGTGCGCGGCTCGGTCCGTTTTTAGTCCGCGGGACGGGGCCTCGCGGGCGACGACGCCCAAGGAACGAGCCCTTTCCCTTTTTTCACAATCCTTTCTTCTTCAACCCGGCCGCGGCCAACGCCTCCAGCACCCCGGCCGCATCCGGCAGCACCACCTGCGCGCCTGCCTCGCTCAATCCGGCCGCGTCCACCCGGCCGCTGGCCACGCCCACGGCCAGGCAGCCGGCGGCCCGCGCGGCCTGCACGTCGGTGGGGTGGTCGCC
>JBFMFU010000060.1:0-26911 GCA_040751985.1 Thermodesulfobacteriota bacterium
AGGAAAGAATCGAGCAGCTGGGTCCGTGGCTGGATTACTACAACCAAACAAGACCCCACACTGTTCTTAACTACAAACCGCCTGTCTCAAGACTGGCAAACTGTGAACAACGTCCTTGCTAACAACAGCTAGGGTTGGTCGGCTAGGCCGGCCGCCACTGGTCAAAGGGCAGCAGGGCCCAGGGCCCGCCAGGCTGCGGCGCGGCGATGCCGCGGCCGGCCAGCTCCTCAAGGGCGGTGTCCAGCTTGTCCGGGCTGGCGTTCCAAATGGACAGCATGGTCTCGCGCCTCAGGGACGCCCCCTGGTCTGACAAGGCGCTCATCATCAGGTAGAGGCTGGTGCCCTCCACGCTCAGCTTCTGCTCGAAAATCCTCTGGTCCATCCGTGCACCACCCCCGGACTCGCCGACCTGGTGTATAAAGGAAGCAGCCTGTCCACTGTACCACAGCCCCCAGGCCGCGTCAGGGCCGGGGCAGGGAGGCCAGAACCATGCCCCTGGTCGCGCTCATGTTTCCCGCCACCGCCCTGCGGCGTTCCACCCTCTGCGGGCTGACGCCGCTGTTCGAGTCCCTGGCTGTGCTGCAGCCGCCCAGCCTGGGCCCCGAGGCTCTGGCTGCGCCCGCGGCCTGGCGGGACGTGGTGCAGGTGCGGCGTCCGCGGGCCGGCGCGGACCAGGCCGCGGTCCCCCAGGCCCAGCAGGCGGCAAAGCTGCTGCGCCAGTGGGAGCAGTGGGTGCGCCTGCACCAGGGCTCGGGCCAGCTGGAGGCCATCAAGGCCGGCGTGCAGCCGCCCCCGCCGCCGGAGACCTTTCGCTCCCTGATGGGCCAGATCAAGAACTACCGCGGCGCCGGCTCCGCGGCCGGGCCCTCCCTGCCCCAGGTGGAGGCGGACCTGTTCCTGCACCTGGCCCACATCCAGGACCAGGAGGCCGCTGGCCTGGAGGAGGCCTTGGCCCAGGCCCGCCAGAGCCAGGAGCGCCTTTCCCGCTCCATGGGCCACGACCAGGCCGACCACCAGCCGGCCGACTATGAGACGCACCTGCTGGACCGCCTGCCCCCGGTGGACTACAGCCTGCCTCAGGAGCATTTGCTGGAGCAGCGTCTGAATGCCTGGGCCACCCTGGCCGCCGAGGCCGATCTGGGCCAGGCCTGGCTGGCCACGGCCAGCAGTGGCGCGGCCCGGCTGCTGCTGGAACGGGCCGCGGCCCTGCTGCAGCCGCCAGTTAAGGAATTGCGCTCCCCAGCCGGGGCGGTGTCGCCCCTGCAGATGGGCCCCCTGAGCCCGCACCCGGACAACCCCCTGGCCCAGGAGGCGGCCCGGCTGCTGCTGTCGGACCTCAGCGGCCTGGACGACGCGGCCTTGCTGTCTTTGGCCAACAAGTTGGCCGCCGGTGATCGCCTGCCCCTCCTGCGCCAACGCCTGGAGCAACTGGCCCAGCGCCTATCCCAGGAAAAGTGGAGCCAGGGCCTGGCCCGCGAGTTGGCCCAGGAGGCCCAGGCCCTGGCCGCGGACTACGCCGCCCTGCTGGGGGCAGCCGGAGCGCCCGTCGCTGACGGCCACCGCGGCCTGAGCCTGCTGGCCTTCCCTGGCCTGCAGCAAGGCGATCTGCTGGCCCTGATGCGCGGCGACCGACCCCAGAACCCGCCCCAGCTCAAGGACTGGCCGGATACCTGGCCTTCGGGCTCCTGCCCGGTCTGGGCCCTGTGGTAGGGGACTAACGGCGAAGGGATTTGCCTTAAAGTGTGCGGCCCCAGTCGCGGCCCTGCACGCGCAACCCCAGGGGCTCGTTGGGCCGGCCCTGGCCGAAGCGCACCGTGCCCGGCCAGAAGGCCTCGATGGTCTCGGCTGCGGCCTTGAGGCCCCGGCTCAGATGGCTGACCACCAGGCGGCTGACCCCCTGGGCGCAGGCCAAAGGCAGAAGCAGACGGCTGGCCGCCTCCGCGGGCAGGGCCGCCCCGCTGTGCAGGAAGCCGGACAGGGCCTCGACCGCCTCCACGGCCAGGGCCTCGGGCCGCCCGCCCCGCCGGCCCAGAGCCGTGAACCCCACCCGCAGGCGGCCGTCGCCGGCCCAAACCAACAAGGCCTGTCCCCGGCCGCTGCGCGCCCGGCGTATGTTGCCCTGGGCCGAGAGGCCGTGCACTTGCAACCGCTCCAGGGCCCCGCGCAGGGTCTGCTCGGCCAGGTGCAGGGGTAGACCGGCGATGAGCACCTCCACCCCCACCTGCCGCACCCGGAAGGCCCCCTCGGCCTGCAAGGCCTCCAGGTGGCCGGCCGGGTGCACATGGGTCTCGGCCTCGCCGCCGCCGGCCGGAAAGAAGCCCGGCGCGATCTCGCTGTAAGCCAGCTTCAGGCCCAGGGCCTGCCAGTTGGGGACCAAGACCTGGGCCAGCTCGTCGCTGGTGGGCCCGCCGGGCACGTGACTGCCGCCACGCAGGATCAGGCCGCTGGGTCCGGGAGCGGCGGCCAGGGGCAGCAGCAGGGTCTCCAGCACCAGGCTCAGGGGCGCGGCGCTGGGTTTGAAGTGAGCCAGGTCAAAGGCATAGTCGCCGGGCTGCACCCGGCCGGGGATGAACTCCAGCTCGCCCGCACCCAACCCGCCTTGAAAGCGGCCCTGGCTGATGCGGGCCGCAGCCATGGCTGCGGTGAGCCCGCCCGGACCCAGGCCGGCGCGGGGCCGGGGCTGGTCGTCCACCAGGCCGCTGAGTCGCAAAGCGCGGCCGCTGAGCAGGCTCAGAGTCAGGCCCAGGCGCAGGCCCGCGTTGCGGCCCAGACCGGCGTTGGCGATGTACACAGGGGAAAGCAAGCCGTCCTCTCTTGTCAAACCGGGGGCTTGGCAAACTAACCGCCCCAGTATACCCGAGCCGGGCCCGGCCTCACAGGCCGGCGGTTCGGTTGCCGGCCGGGCCGGGCTGGGTTATCTTTGGAGGCCAGAGGCGAAAGCAGACACTTTAAGGTTGTTGCCAACATGTGGATAAATTGGGGCTTTGTTACATTTCGGTTATATTAGCAAATCACCGTAAAGGGCATTTAAAAGCTACGCACACATAACTTATTTATTTTATTACTCATTGCTTGTAGAGGTCTTTTGCGGGCGTTGCCCTGGTTCAGGCCGCCGCCCGCGGCAAGTTATCCACAATGGCCTTTAAAGGCTGGGGATGATTAAGTCCGCAGAATCAGAAGCCGTAATGTTGGACGGCCGTGGGCCCTGGCCCCTGGGCCAGGCCCTGGAGCGTGCCGTGGCCCTGGCCCAGGACCAGGGCCAGGTGCTCCTGGGCGGCCTGGAAGGCGCGGCCCGGGCCTTTGCCCTGGCCCGGGTCTGGCTGGCCCAGCCGCGCACCATGCTGGTGGTGTGCCCCACCTTGCCCCTGGCCGAGACCCTGACCCGTGATCTGGAGTTCTTCCTGGCCGGGGCCGGGCAGGGCGCCGGCCCAGTGCGGCTGTTCCCGGCCTACGAGGTTTCGCCCTACCAGGACCTGGACCCGCCGCCCGAGGTCACCGCCCGGCGCCTGGCCGTGCTCTGGGAGCTATTGGCTGAGGAGCAGCCGCTGGTGGTGGTCACCTCGGCCGCGGCCGCCGCCGGCCGTCTCTGCCCGCCCGAGTACCTGGTGGACCACGCCCTGGAAATCACCCCGGGCATGGCCTTGGAGCGCGACCGCCTGGTGCGGGCCCTGAGCCAGGGGGGCTACACGCCGGTGCCCCTGGTGGAGCAGGTGGGCGACTTCGCCCTGCGCGGGGCGGTGGTGGACTTCTTCGGTCCCCTGAGCGACGAGCCAATGCGGGTGGAGTTCTTCGGCGACGAGGTGGCCAGCCTGCGTTGCTTCGATCCCTCGGACCAGCGCTCGCAGCTGCCCTTGGGCAGCGCCACCCTGATCCCTTGCCACCCGGTGGACCTGTCGCCAACGGCCGTGGAGCAGACCCTCGCCAGCCTGCGCCGCCTGGTGCGCGAGGAGGGCTTGTCCACCCGCCGCCTGGCCGAACTGCACGAGCGCCTGGAGCAGGGCGTGCCCTTCGGCGGCCTGGAGTCCCTGCTGCCCCTGTTCTACGCCAACGCGGCCGACCTGTTCGTCTATCTGCCGGAGTCGGCCTGGCAGGTGGTGCTGGAGCCGGCCGAGGTCACCGCCCGTCTGGAGGCCGAGGCCGAGCAAATGGAGGCCGGCTTCAGCGAGGCCCGCGAGGAGGGGCGCATCGCCCTGTCCCCGCCCATGCTGCGGCGCACCCCGGCCCAGGTGGCCCAGCGCCTGGCCGAGCGGCCGCGGCTGTTGTTTAAGGCCCTGGCCCTGAGCGCGACCGAGCCGGACCAGGCGTTCCTGGTGCGCTTGTCCGCGGCCACCTATCCCGGCCTGCACCAGGAGCTGAGCCGCAGCGGCGAGGGCTCGCTCATCGCCCGCTTCCTGGCCTGGGTGCAGGGCCAGCAGGAAGAGGGCCGGGCCGTGGCTCTGGTCTGCCGCTCCCGCTCCCAGGTGCAGCGCCTGGGCGAGCTCTTGGCCGAGCGGGAGGTGGCCGCCAAGACCATCGGTCAGGCCCGGGAGACCTGGGGCGAGGCGGGCCAAGGCCTGTATCTGCTGGAGGGCGGGCTCACCGCCGGCTTCGGACCCGGCGAGCTGCCCCTGGTCTTCGTCACCGAGGACGAGGTCTTCGGCGCCCCCCGCCTGGTGCGCCAGCAGGCTCCGCCGCGTCTGTCGGAGATGCTGGCCGCCCTGGACGACCTGGAGCCCGGCAACCTGGTGGTGCACATGGACCACGGCGTGGCCCTGTACCAGGGTCTGGTCACCGTGGCCGTGGGCCCGGCCGAGAGTGACTTCCTGCTGCTGATTTTCGCCGGCGACGACAAGCTCTACCTGCCCGCGGACCGCATGGGCCTGATCAGCAAGTACCGCGGCCCGGAGCAGTCCCGGCCCAAACTGGACCGCCTGGGCGGCAACACCTGGGCCCGGGCCAAAGGCCGCGCCAGGAAGGCGGTAGAGGCCATCGCCCATGACCTGGTGGAACTTTATGCGGCGCGCAGCGTGCACAAGGGTCGGCCCTTCCAGCCGCCGGACCGCAGCTTCCGCGAGTTCGAGGCCTCCTTCCCCTGGTCCGAGACCCCGGACCAGGCCCGGGCCATCGAGGAGGTCATGGCCGACCTGGCCGCAGCCCGGCCCATGGACCGCCTGGTCTGCGGCGACGTGGGCTTCGGCAAGACCGAGGTGGCCCTGCGCGCGGCTTTTCTGGCGGCCATGCAGGGCCGGCAGGTGGCCTTCCTGGTGCCCACCACGGTGCTGGCCGAGCAGCACTACCAGACCTTCGTCAGCCGGCTCTACGACCAGCCCTTGGAGGTGGAGAGCCTCAGCCGCTTCAAGAGCGCCGCCCAGCAGAAGCAGGTGCTCAAGGGCCTGAAGGAAGGCACCGTGGACGTGGTCATCGGCACCCACCGCCTGCTGCAGAAGGACGTGGAGTTCAAGGACCTGGGCCTGGTGGTGGTGGACGAGGAGCAGCGCTTCGGCGTGCAGGACAAGGAGCGCCTGAAGAAGCTGCGCCGCCTGGTGGACGTGCTCACCCTCACCGCCACGCCCATACCGCGCACCCTGCAGATGAGCCTGTCGGGCATCCGGGACCTGTCGGTGATCAACACCCCGCCCGAGGACCGCCAGGCCATCAAGACCTACTTGGCCCCGTTTTCGCCCCGGGCCGTGCAGGAGGCCATCGAGCGCGAGCTGGAGCGGGGGGGGCAGGTGTTCTTCGTGCACAACCGGGTGCAGGATATCGGCAAGATGGTGCGCCTGGTGCAGCGCCTGGTGCCCAAGGCCCGGGTGGGCGTGGCCCACGGCCAGCTGCCCGAGCGGGAGCTGGAAAAGGTGATGATGGATTTCGTGCGCCGGGAGCTGGACGTGCTGGTCTGCACCACCATCATCGAGTCCGGCCTGGACATACCCAGCGCCAACACCATCATCATCAACCGGGCCGACAAGCTGGGCCTGAGCCAGATCTATCAGTTGCGCGGCCGGGTGGGCCGGGCCGGGCAGCGGGCCTACGCCTACCTGTTCATCCAGTCCGAGCAGTCCCTCAGCCGCCAGGCGGCCAAGCGTCTCAAGGCCCTGATGGACTTCACCCACCTGGGGGCCGGCTTCGCCATCGCCATGCACGACCTGCAGATTCGCGGGGCCGGCAACCTCTTGGGCGAAGCCCAGACCGGGGTGGCCGCCGAGATCGGCTACGAGCTGTACGTGCGCATGCTGGAGGAGGCCATCGCCCGCCTCAAGGGCGAGGCCCCGCCCGAGGGCCCGGAGCCGCAACTCAAGCTGGGCCTGCCCGCCTATCTGCCTGAGTCTTACGTGCCCGACCCCGAGGTGCGCCTGAATATCTACCGCCGCCTGAGCGCGGCCCGGCGCGCCGAGCAGGTGCAGGCCATCGCCGGCGAACTGGGCGACCGTTTCGGCCCGCCTCCGGAGCAAGCCACCAATCTGCTGCAGGGGGTAGACCTGAAGGTGCTCCTGCGCCAGTTGGGCGCCGACCGCCTGGACCTGTCCGCCGACTCGCTCATGGCCTACTTCAGCCACACCGGCAGCCTGAACCTGGACCGACTGCTGGGCATGGCGCAAGGCCAGCCCGAGCGGGTGCGGGTGTTCCCAGACGGCCGGGTGAAGCTGAGCCTGCCGCCGGGCCAGGGGGCCTTGGCCGCGGCCAAGGAATTCTTGCAATCTATAAGCACCGGTGGTAACTAAACTACTCAACATGTTTGAAGAAATCTCATCTCGCCCAGCCCCGCGGGTCTGGGGGGTCGCCTGCGGGTGGTTGCTGTTCTTGGTGCTGGTGGGCCTGGCGGCCTGCTCGGGCAAAGGACCGGCCGAGGCTCCCGAGCTGGCCCGCGTGGACGACAAGCCCATCACCTTGCAGGATTTCCTCTCCCGAGCCGCCTTCATGGGTCTGGGCAACGACCCGGCCATCCTCACCCCTGAGTTGCGTAAGGCGGTCTTGCAGGATTTGGTGAGGCGGGAGATGGTCCTGGCCGAGGGCACCCGGCGGGGCATCGAACTGAGCCCGCAGGATTTGGCCCGCCAAGAACAGGCCGTGCGCCGCGGCCTGAGCGATGACGACTTCAAGAAGACCCTGGCCGGCCACGGCATCAGCTACGACCAGTGGCGCCGGGAGATGGGCCGCGAGGCCCTGAGCGAAAAGATACTCAGCATGATGGTGCTGCCCAAGGTGCGTATCTCGCCCGAAGAAGTGCAGAAGTACTACCAGGAGCATCTGAACGAATACCGCCGTCCCGAACAGATATTGGCCCAGCACGCCCTGCTGCCCAACCGCAAGCTGGCCCAACAATTGGTGGACCGGGTGGTGGCCGGCCAGGACCTGGGCCAGGCCGCGGCCGAGCTGGGCGCCCCCTTGGGCGAGGGCGACCGCCCGGCCTGGCTGTCCCGGGGGCACATGCCGCCGGCGCTGGAGAACAAGGTCTTCGCCCTCAAGCCCGGGCAACTGGCCGGGCCGCTGCCCAGCCCCTACGGTTTCCACGTGGTGCGGGTGATGGGCAAGCGGCCGGCCACGGTGCTGACCCTGGAACAGGCCACCAGCCGCATCCGGCGGGATCTGGCCGTCCAACGCAAGGAGGCGCTGGCCGCGGCCTGGCTGGAAGAAATGTTATCCAAGGCCTCAGTTTGGTATCATACTCAATTTATAGACACAGGCCGTCTGGAGCAGGCAGGGAGTAACTAATGCGCAACCGCATTTTGCTGACAGCGATACTGAGCTTTTGCTTGCTATTGGCGGGCCGCGCCGGGGCCGAGGAGGTGGTAAACCGGGTGGTGGCGGTGGTGGGCAAGGAGGTGATCACCTCCTTGGACCTGGAAAAATCCATCCGCCAGACCAAGGCTCAGCTGGCCAGTCTGCAGGCCTCCCAGGGCGCCGCAGACCTGCCGCCCACCCAGGTGCGGCGCCTGGCCCTGGAGCGCCTGATAGACGACAGGCTGTTCGCCATAGAGGTGGCGCGGCTCAACCTCAAGGTGAGCGACGCCGAGGTGGAGCACTACATCAACCGCATCAAGCGGGCCAACAACCTCAGCGAAGAGGACTTCCTGGCCAGCCTGACCCGCCAGGGCTTGACCTTCGATGAGTACAAGGAGAACCTGCGCAAGGACATCCTCAAGCACAAGCTGATCAACCACGAAGTGCAGAAGCAGGTGGTAATCAGCGACGCCCAGGTGGAGGCGTACTTCAAGAAGCACCAGCCCGAGTACGGCAGCCTGGACCAGGTTGAGGTGCGGGCCATCTTCTTCACCGTGTCGCCCGGAGCCGGGGTGGGCGCGGACAACCTGGTGCGCCAGAAGGCCGAAAACGTCCTGCAGCAGATCAAGGCCGGCGGAGACTTCGCGGCCCTGGCCAAGCAGCACTCCCAGGGGCCCGGCGCCGACCGGGGCGGCTCCCTGGGCAAGATCAAGTCCAGCGACCTGCTGCCGGCCATGCGCCAGTCCCTGGCCGAACTCAAGCCCGGCCAGGTCAGCCAGGTGCTGCAGATACCCCAGGGCTTCGTGATCATGCAACTGCTGTCGCGCAGCGGCAAGACAGACCTGCCCCTGACCGAGGTGCGCGAACAGATTCGCAACAAGCTGGAACGGGAGGCCCTGGAGCAGCGCTTCAAGGACTGGATGAAGGAACTGCGGGCCAAGGCCTACGTGAAGATACTCGACTAACGCCAGGCTGCGGCCAGGGAGCCCCGGGCGTGGCCTGGCGTCCGTTTAATACCAACCAGGCGGCGCCTGGGGGCTGATAGGATGGCACGAAGGGCAGCGGGCGTTATCTTGGGGATGCTGGGCCTGGGCCTGTTCGCGCTCACCGTGCCCCTTTTCAACTGGCTGATGCCCCGCGCCATCACCGAGGGCAACTTCCTGGCCAACCTCATGTTCATCATCCTGGTGGGCATTAGCGGCCTAGTGCTGATGACCATCGCCTGGCACTTCCTGTTCACGAACGATTGAATTTCTAATGATAAGGGTCGCTGGCTATTTAAATTGCCTATGCGCCAGCAAGGTATTCTCAATAGCTGGCCCGAGTATTGCATTCTTTAAATGGCGGTTGCGCTTCGGATGGTCTACTTTCCCGAGAGGGGCAGGCAGGGAGAGTGGCTATTCCGGGGCGCAACTTTTTTAAGCCCGGCGGCTCTGGCACTTCCTCATGGGTTAATCAAGCGGAAAATACACAAAAATTAAGCTGGGTCCTGTTCGGAATCATTCTTTAAATTTTATAGGGTAATTTAGTTATTGCCTGGCGATAACATAAGTCATTTAATAAAAAGAAAAAGATTTAGTTGGCGGGCAAGTTTGACCGATTTAAACGGGCATAATTTACTTAAAATGGCATGAGCGCCACAAATCAAGTCATTTTAACCCTAAATTTCTTTATGTCGATTTTTTATCCAATAATTCCTTCACCTTGGCTATGAATATTCCCATGCTGGCCAGCTTATCCATGAAGGCCTGGGCCCCTACCTGGCGACAACGGCTGGGCATGCGCGGGTCGCCATAGGCGCTGAGCACCAAAATCGGCGGCCGCTGGCCATCGCCGGCATTCTTGAGCAGCTCGTCGCAGAGGTTGAGGCCGTTGCCGTCGGGCAGGCCCACGTCCACCACCAGCAGATCCGGGGGCCGCTGGGCTTGGGCCCACCAGGACTGGGTCTGGCGGCAGTCTGCGCAGCGCACCACCTCCATGCCTTCGGCGCTGAGCACCGCACCGTACAGGGCGGCAGTGTCCTTGTCGTCCTCCACCAGCAGGATCAGGGGCTGGCTCATGCCAGGGCCTCCAGGGTGACCGTGAAGGTGGTGCCCACGCCCGGCTCGCTCTCCACCTTGATGTCGCCCTTGTGCAGCTTGACGATCTCCTGCACCAGGCTCAGGCCAATCCCCAGACCCTCCAGGCGGCCGGTGCCGGTGATGTCGGCGCGGTAGAAGCGGTTGAAGATGGCGGCCATGTGCTCCCGGTCTATGCCCACTCCGGAGTCGGCTACGGTCAGCATCGCGCTACCATTGCGCCGCTGCAGCCCCACCTTCACCTCGCCGCCCCTCTTGTTATATTTGATCGCATTGACCAGCAGGTTGTCCACCAACTGGATTAGCTTGTTCAGGTTGCCCAGCACCGCCAGCTCGTTCTCGGGCACCGCGCTCAGGTCCAGGCGCACTTTCTGCTCGGCCGCCGCCGCCCGCAGGTTCTCGGCCCCGGTGCGCACCAGCGCGGCCAGGTCCACCCGCTCCATCTCGAACTGCTCCTTGGAGTGGCTCAGTCGGGCCAGGTCCAGCAGGTTGTTGATCTGCTTTTCCAGCTTGGTCAGGTTGCGCCAGCATATCTCCAGGTAGCCGGGGATATCCTTGGGCTCGCCGCGGCCCTCCTTGATCAGCTGCAAAAAGCCCTTGAGGGAGACCAGGGGGGTCTTGAGCTCGTGGCTGAGGGTGGTGAGAAACTCGTCCTTCAGCTCTTCCACGTCTTTGATCTCCTCTAGGGCCTTTTCCAGGGCGGTGGACTTGCGCAGCAACTCGCTGTAGAGGCTGTCGCGCAGGGTCACGTCCCGCAGCATGGCTCCCAGCACCCAGGACTGGCCCTCGGGGCCGCCTTCCAGGGTGATGCTGGCCTCAATCTTAATGATACCCTCTTTGCTCTTGATCTGGCCGGTGAGCAGCTCCCCGCCGGCGGTCAGGGCCTCGTCCCAGCCCTTGTCCAGGGTCACGAAGTTCTCCACCGGCTGGCCCAGGACCTCGTCCTTGAGCCGCCCCACCGCCCGGCAAAAGGCCAGGTTGGCGTCCAGGATGCGCTTGGCCGCCGGGGCCAAAGAGAGGAACATGTCCGGGGCCGCGTTAAAAAAGCGCCGGTAGAGGCTCAGGTAGTCCAGCAGGGCCTCGTGCATCACCTGCACGGCCAGGGCCAGGCGGTTGAGGTCGCCCAGGGATGCGGGCGCGTCGGAAAGAGGGGAGGGCTCGCCCAGGGCCATGCTGCGGCAGGCCTCCACCAGGGTGTCGATCTGGCGGTTGAGCCGCCGCCGCCAAAGCAGGCCGCCGGCGGCGACCGCGGCCAGGGCCACCATAAGGCCGATGGACTTGAACACAATGCTGCGTTTGAGGAGCATCAGGCCGGCGCCCTGCAGACCGCGCTCGTTCCAGAAGGCCAGGTCCCAGAACAACTCGGCCACGCTCCAGGCCAGAATGGGCAGGCCCACCACCAGCAGCAACAGGCCCAGGGGTTTGGGGCGCGAAGGTTTGGACATGATCCCCGCCGCCGGCAATGGTTGATTTCGGCTCCGGCGCTTCCAGATTAGCCTCGGGCCCCTCGGGTGTCAACGCGCCAGCCATCCGCAGGCGTTGTTTTGCATTGGACCCAGGCGTGCTATATTCAAAGAAAAGAAGAGGGGTGCGAGACTATGCTGATTCTATATCTGGCGCCGGAGGTGTGGCCCTACAAGCGGGTGGGGGGGCTGGCCGAGGTGGCCCGGGAGCTGCCCCTGGCCCTGGGCGCCCTGGGGCACACCGTAGCCGTGATAACCCCCAAGCCGCGCCTGGACCCGCAAAAGGAGGCTGGCCTGCAGAGGGTGGATGTCACCCTGGAGGTGCCCGTCTCCTGGAAGCGCCATCAGGCCCAGGTGTTTTCCCAGCCCTCGGGCCCGGGGGTCACCAACTATCTCATCGGACACGAACATCTTTTCGACCGCGAAGGCCTGTACGGCAACGCCTTCGGAGACTATGAAGACAACGCCGAACGCTTCATCTTCTACAGCCGGGCCTGCCTGGAGTTGGCCAAGGTCATGGGTTGGCACGTGGATATCCTCCACGCCAATGATTGGACCACGGGGCTGGTGCCGGCGTACCTGCACAGCCTCTATGCCCAGGAGCCCTTGTTCGCCAAGACCGGCTCTTTGATGACCATCCACAACCTGGGCAAGCAGGGCCTGTTCTGGCACTACGACATGCCTCTGACCGGCCTGGGCTGGGAGTACTTCACCCCGGAGGCCATCGAGTTCTACGGCCAGATCAACTTCCTCAAGGCCGGCCTGGTCTTCGCGGACATGATCTCCACCGTCTCCCCGCACTACGCCGAGGAGATTCTCACCCCGGAGATGGGCTTCGGCCTGGAGGGCGTGCTGCGCAAGCGGCGCGACCGCCTGACCGCGGTGATCAACGGCCTGGACTATGAGGCCTGGAACCCGGCCACCGACCGCCTGCTGGCGGCCAACTACAGCGTGGACAACCCCGATCCCAAGGCCGTCTGCCGCCAGGAGTTGGCCCGCCATTTCAACCTGGAGGCAGGCTCCCACCGGCCCCTGATCGCAGTGGTAGGCCGCCTGGTGGACCGCAAGGGCCTGGACCTGATCTCGGCGGCCATGGAGCAGCTCTTTACCCTGGGTCTGGACGTGGTGGTCATGGGCTTCGGCGAGGACCACTACCACACCCGGCTCAAGGAGCTGGAGCGCCAGCACCCCGGCCGCCTGGGCGTGCACGTGGGCTACGAGATGGAGCTGGCCCACCGCATCATGGCCGGGGCGGACATGCTCTTGATGCCCAGCCGCTACGAGCCCTGCGGCCTGCACCAGATGCAGGCCATGCGCTACGGCACGGTGCCGGTGGTGCGCGCCACCGGCGGCCTGGACGACACCGTGGTCAATCACTACGCCGGCCGGCCGGGCACCGGCTTCAAGTTCGAGCCCTACGAGGTGCCGGCCATGCTGGAGGCGGTGCAGAAGGCCCTGGCGGCCTTCAACAACCCCCAGGAGTGGCGGGGCATCATGCAGCGCTGCATGGCCCAGGACTTCTCCTGGCAGGCCGCGGCGCCCCTGTACGTGGAGATCTACCAAAAGGCGTTGGAGTACGCCGCCCAGCGGAGGCGCGGCTGAGCATGGCCGAGGACAAGCGCTTTGACGTCCTGGCCCACGTGGTGGAGATCACCAACGCCTCGGTGGATGTCAACGAGCGCCTGGACAGCATCCTGGGCACCATCAACTCCCACCTGGGCTCCCGGGCGGCGGTGCTGTTTCTGCAGGAGCAGGTGGGCAGCCGCCTGACCCAGGCCAACTTCTGGCCCCGCCAGGAGCGCCGCGACCCACCCTTGAGCGTGGCCTTCGGCGAAGGGGTGGTGGGCCGCACGGCCCAGGAGCGCAAGCCCAATCTTGTCACCGTAAAACTGCCCAGCGGCGACCCGATCCTGGAGGCCTTGGGCCGCGACCAAGAGCCGGTTGCCTTGTTCCCGGTGATGGACGACAACCGCCTTTACGCGGTGCTGCTACTCATCTTCGCCTCCGGCCGCTGCCTGGCCGCCGAAGAGGTGCAGCTCATGCAGATGGTCGCCCGGGAGATGGCCGGCACCATCCGCAACCACCGCCTGTACTTCGAGGCCAAGCGCCGCATCGCCGAACTTAACGTCATATCCGAACTGGGCCGGGCGGCCATATCCACCATCGAGGTGAACGAGCTCTTAGACACCGCAGCCTCCATGTGCGCCAAGCTGCTGGGGGCGCGGGGAGGCATGATCTGCGTCAGCGCGCCGGGCATGGACCCGCCCCTGATGCGGGCCCACTTCGGCCGGGTGCCCGCCGACTGCCTGCAGCGGGCCGAATGCAACCAGGAGTGCAGCCTGTTGGGCGCCGAGCACGCCATTGCCGGCCAGGAGCCGCCCGGCGCCCTGTGCTCGCCCCTCGCCTTCAAGGGGCCCTACCAGGGCCACCTCTGCGTCTTCGAGAAGGTGGCCATGGACAAGGACGCGGTGCCCCGCTTCAACCCAGACGACCGCAACCTGCTGGGCACCATGGCCGCCACCGTGTCCGCGGCCCTGGAGAACGCCATCATCTTCCAGCGGGTGGAGGTGCTGGCCCAGCGCAACGAGGAGATGGTGGGGGCCCTGGCCACCCTGTACGAGATCAGCACCGTGCTGATGACCACCACCCATTTCGACGAGACGGTGCTGATCATCCTCACCGCGGTCATCCACCCTGCCGGCCTGGACCACGACCGGGTGATCCTGTTCCTGGTGGACGAGGAGGCCCAGGTGCTGCGGCCGGTGGCCAACATGTCCAAGGACGACGAGGGCGAGGTCCGCCAGGAGCTGCGGCAGAGCCTGCTGGAGCTGCGCGAGCGGCGGCCGCGGCGGGCCCTGCTGGTGGACGAGCGCCTGGAAAACGTGGAGCTGCCCCTGGAGCCGGACAAGAGCGTGGTGGCCCTGTGCGTGGATCAGGGCAGCAGCATCCTGGTGGAGGACCCGCTCCAGGACAAGCGCGTCAACCACGACGTGGCCGAGGCCCTGGGCATGGAGCAGCCCCTGGCCTGCGTGCCCATGTTCGCCAAGGGCAAGGCCGTGGGCGTGCTGGTGGTCAACAACTTCCGCAGCGGACGGCCCATCAGCGAGCGCGACCTGAAGCTACTGAGCATGATGGCCAACCTGGGCGGCCTGGCCGTGGAGACGGCCCGGTTGTACCGCAACCTGGAGAGCGCCAACAAGGAGCTGGCCCATATGCGCAACCGCCTGCTGGAGGCGGACAAGCTGGCCGCCCTGGGCGAGGTGGCCGCCGGCGTGGCCCACGAGATACGAAACCCCCTGGTCTCCATCGGCGGCTTCACCCGGCGCATCCGCAAGAAGGTGGGCGGCGACTCCAACATCACGCCCTACCTGGACGTGATCATCAACGAGGTGACGCGCCTGGAGCGCACCCTCAACGAGATGCTGGATTTTTCCTCGGACGTGAGGGGGAACTTTGAGGAGCACGACCTCAACCTGATCATCAAGCAGTCCCTGGAGCTGCTGGGCCGGGACCTGGAAGAGGAGAAGGTGGAGGTGGTGGAGCAGTACGCCCCCAACCTGCCGCCGGTGTATTGTGACGACCGCCAGGTGAAGCACGTGTTCCTGAACCTGGTGATCAACGCCATCCAGGCCATGAGCCCCCAGGGCGGCACCCTGACCGTGCGCACCTTCACGGTCATGCGCGAGGGCAAGCAGTTCGTGGCCGGGGAGGTCAGCGACACCGGCGGCGGCATCCCCATGGAGGTGGTGCACAACATATTCAACCCCTTCTTCACCACCAAGGATCAGGGCTCGGGCCTGGGCCTGTCCATCGTGCACAAGATCGTTACCCGGCACTTCGGCCAGGTGGAGGTGCACAACCGCAGCGAGGGCGGCGCCTCGTTCCTGGTGACCCTGCCCGCGGCCGAGGAGGCCCGAGCCTACCTCAAGTAAACCTCGGGCGGAAGGCGGCAGCATGGGGCGCGTGGTCAGCCTGGCCCAGGCCAGGGCTCAGAAGATGGCCGCGGCCTCCTTTGGCCGCTGGCCGCAGCGGGTGGACCACCGCCCCCGGCCCTCGGACCGCCTGAGCGATTTGCCCTCACATGTGCTGGACGCCCTGGCCCAGCTCAAGCACCAGGCCACCCTGGCCCTGTACGACGTGGTGCTGGGGGTGCGCGGCTGGGGCCCGGGCGAGCGCTTCTACTACCTGGAGGCGCGGCCCAAGCTGGAGGCCCTGGACGCCTTTTTGTTCCTGGCCGACCAGGTGCGCTGGGACCTGATGCACCGCCTGGGCTGGCTGGCAGAGGGGCCGGCCCAGAAATACCCCATCCTGGAGCTGGCCCGCCGCAACCGGGAGATACAGGCCCAGTTCGGCCCCGAGCCCCCGCGCCTGACCGAGGACTACCCCGGCTTCGAGCGGGTGCGCCGCCGCCTGAAGATGGAGCCTGAAGCCGTGGTACGTTCGCTCATCCCCCAGGCCCTGGCCGCCTTCAAGGAGCACCTGGCCTGAGGCCCGGCCGGGCTACCCCCAGGCATTTTCTAGGCTACCGCGCGGCCGCGCTTGACACCCCCCAGGGTTGATGCTATGCAATCGGGGCGCCTGCATGATTAGCGCGCATCCCCTGGAGGAGCGCGCTTCGCCTAATTTTATCGCAAGGAGTTTTATCTATGCCCGCCACGCCATTCCTGGAGGTTTCCCAGGCCATCGCCCTGATGGGCGGCGAGACGCTTTACCAGTGCATGCAGTGCGGCCTCTGCTCGGCCCTGTGTCCCTGGCCCGCGGTGAACAGCCCCTTCCGCACCCGCCAACTGATCAAGATGGGCCAACTGGGCCTGGAAGGCTTCGAGTCCGACGACATCCTCTACGCCTGCACCACCTGCAAGCTGTGCGTGGTCAACTGTCCCCGGGAGGTGGCCATCATCGACGTGGTGCGGGCCATGCGGGCCATGATCGCCGAGAGCGGCGCCGCGCCCCAGAGCCTGCGGGCCATCATGGGCTCCATCCACTCCAAGGGCAACCCCTGGTCCGAGGAGCGCGAGAAGCGCGAGGCCTGGACCCAGGGCCTCACCGTGCCCCGCTTCGACGGCAGCCAGGAGTACTTCCTCTCGGTGTGCTGCACCTCGGCCTTTGACCCCCGCTCCCAGCAGATCGCCAAAGCCCTGGTCAAGGTGCTGAACGCGGCCGGCGTGAGCTACGGCATCATCGGCAACGACGAGTCCTGCTGCGGCGAGGCCCTGCGCAAGATGGGCGACGAGGAGCAGTTCGGCAACCTGGTGCAGAAGAACATCAAGCTGTTCCAGGACAAAGGCGTCAAAAAGATCATCACCACCAGCCCCCACTGCTACATGACCTACACTCAGGAGTACCCGGCCCTGGGCGGCGAGTTCGAGGTGGTGCACTACACCCAACTGCTCAAGCAGCTCCTGGAACAGGGCAAGCTCAAGCTGGGCGGCTTCAACAAGAAGGTGATCTACCACGACCCCTGCTACCTGGGCCGGCACAGCGAGGTGTTCGAGGAGCCGCGGGCCCTCTTGGCCGCCAGCGGCGCCGAGGTCATGGAGTTCGGCCGCAACCGGCGCCTGGCCCTGTGCTGCGGCGGCGGCGGCGGCCGGCTGTGGATGGAGACCGAGCCCGAGCAGCGCTTCAGCACCCACAAGGTGCGCGAGGCCGCGGAAAAGGGCGCCGAGGTGCTGGCCACCTGCTGCCCCTACTGCATCAACATGTTCACCGACAGCGCTAAGACCGAGAACGTGGACGAGAAGCTGGTAGTCAAGGACCTGGCCGAGATCATGGCCGAGGCCCTGGCCTAAGCATACTCTTCGCTCGCACCAAGCCCCTGGGCCGCGCGGCCCGGGGGCTTTTGTTCCCAGGCGTGACCATTTGACCCTTAGATACGCAAGGTGCTAACTTAAAGCCAAGCCGAGGTCCGTGTAGATAGCCCAGGAGCACCTTTACGACCCTCAAGCCTCGCACCCTTCTCTCGGCAGCGCATAGCGCGGGAGCCAGGGCCGGCGGCGCCCCAAAAGCTTCAAGGAGGGGTTATGAAACGGACGGTCGTCATAATGGCGGGCTTGCTGAGCCTGCTGATCTTTTCCGCCACCGCAGGCGCGGCGTGGCACCAGTTGGCCAGTTCCCAGAGCGGCAGTTGGGTCATCAGCCACAAGATCTTCAGCACTCAGGGCGACTGCAAGACGTTTGCGGTGCTCTTGAAGTACAAGGAGCCCAAGCAGGTCTCCGGCCGCAGCATCACCCAGAAGAAGTTCGTGGTGGAGGCCTGCTGCAACGCCAAGACCTTCCGGCGCGTCAGCGTGACCCTGGTGGATTCCACGGGCAAGGACGTGGATTCCGCCAAGGTGGATGAAGTGGCCCACCCGCCTACCGCTAATTCCGTTGCGGATTACATGGTCAGGAAGATCTGCACGCCCGGCTTCGCCCGCTAGGCAGACGGTTCGCCAGCAAACCAGCCCCTGGGCCGCGCAGCCCGGGGGTTTTGGTTCGGGGGGGCGGGAGAGGGGAGAGACATAAAGGGTAATAAGCTAAACAAGTTTGCTGGCAGAAGGAAGAATCTCTCCATTTATAAAAATAATTTCGGGAGCAGAAATACCTCTCCCGGCATATTCATTTTTTATTTTTATTAATTTTTGATCCTTTTCACCCATGTTACCCACATCGATGACAACATAGAATCCTTTATTGGTTTCCTCTCCTTCCATATATTTTCGAAGTTGCTTAGTATATCCTGCAAGTATTTTTTTATTGGTAGATAGTTTGATTTCCACGAGAATCCTACCACTAAAACCGGAAGAGAATTTAAAGTCAACAGGCCCATTACCAGTTTCAGCTTCCGGTGTTACATCAACATGGTTAGCCCTGCAATAGCTTAAAGCAACTGCGAAGAAAAGCTTTTGCGCAGCACTTTCATGTCTAGGACGTCCCTCGTGATAGAGTTCTGTGGACAAGCGTCTTTTTTCTATTAAAAAACTGAATTGATTTATAATTTGCGAAACAATATCATATGCTTGTTCCTCATTTTGCGGAGAAGGGATATTTATGGAAAGGGGGGCTTTAGCGGCTATTTCATCAATCAAACGGCGCCAAAAAACGTGGCCAGATGGATCAGCCTCGCTATCATAATGCACGGGTTCAACTGTTTTTATCATTGCCAACAGTGTCTCAAACGCTTCTTTATTAGTTAATACCCGTTTTTTTAGCGCTTCCTTAACTTTCATCTTATCTTTTTTAGTCTTTGCCTGCCAGATCATACCGATCAACCTATTAACTCTTTCTCTTAATTCTTCGTTTTCCCAGGTAGCATCTAGGATACTATCCCAATCCTTAGAGATAGGTAGCGTGCGCAATATATCAAGCGGAACAAAGATTACTGGAACATTCTTTTTGGGGAAAAAAGGATTCCTCGGCAATTTTACTCTCTGCGCCTTATATCGTTTTTCGAAAATATCTACCTTTATCCCGAGACTATTACAAATGTTTTCGGTGAATTCAAAAAGTTCATCAATTATAACGTTGGTTGTCATGTCACTAATTAGATCAGGACCAATTCCTTCTTCTAAAAGAGCCATGACTGGGAACAAATCTGGGTCTTTAACTCCGAGGTCAATTACATCTTTTGCAGTGGTTAATAAACGAGTCCTAAGCACGCGCCCAAAAGCTCGGCCTGAGACGGAGGTGATCCCATAGCCCAAGCAAGTTCCTTTAACTTCATGAAAAGTTAACAACCTTTCGGCGTTTCTCCATGCAAAATCACCCGTGCTTTTTGAATTTTGCAGGACGGATATAATGTTTTCAAAATATTTACGAAAAGATAACTTGGCTTTCTTATTAATTAATTTGTTATTACTAAAGGGAAGAAGTAAAGGATCAATGAATAGCGGAGTATCTACATTGAGTGTTGGATCTAATATTCCGATATTATTTAATTGCCGTCTGCTGGTGCCGAATATTTTGGAAAAAAGGATGGGATTTCTAATTTTTCCCATACTATCCCCCTTTCGTTATTCGAATCATTATGATAAAAATTATTAGAAAAAATCAATACCCTATAGGAACAACAGCCGAAGGGAACCTGAAAGTGCCACGTTTTTTCATCTTCTTTAAAGAGGAGATTTAGTGCCGCCTGCGCTAGACCACAGCCTGGACTTTGAGCAAGGCCCCATCCGCCCGCCCTCGGAGGCGCGCAGCCTCTTGCTGCGCTTCACGCGCAACTGCCCCTGGAACAAGTGCAAGTTCTGCCCGGTGTACAAGGGCCGCACTTTCTCCCGCCGCTCGCTCACAGAGATCAAGGCCGACATAGACATTGCGGCCGAGATGCGTGGCCAGATCATCGAGCTGTCGCGCGCCATGGGCGACGGCGGCCGGGTGAGCCAGCGGGTGGTCAACGCGGTGTTCAGCGAGCCGGGCCTGAGCCACGCCTTCTATAACGTGGCCGCCTGGCTGTACTACGACACGGGCGCCGTGTTCCTGCAGGACGCCAACAACCTGGTCATGGACCCCGAGGTCCTGGCCGAGGCCCTCCGCTATTTGCGCGAAAAGCTGCCCGAGGTGCGGCGGGTGACCACCTACGGCCGCTCATCCACCGCGGCCCAGCGCAGCGTGGAGGAGCTGACCATGATCCGTGAGGCCGGCCTGGACCGGGTGCACATCGGCCTGGAGACCGGCTACGATCCGCTCTTAAAGTTCATGAACAAGGGCGTGACCGCGGCCAAGCAGATCAAGGGCGGCCAGAACATCAAGGCCGCCGGCCTGGAGCTATCTGAGTACGCGATGCCCGGCCTGGGCGGCCGCAAGTGGTCCCGCGAGCACGCCCTGGCCACGGCCCAGGTGCTCAACCAGATCAACCCGGATTTCATCCGGCTGCGCACCCTGCGGGTGCCGCCGCGCATCGAGCTGTTCAAGGACCTGAGCAGCGGCGCGTTCGAGAAGCTCACGGACGACGAGGTGGTGGCCGAGATCAGGCTGTTCATCGAAAGCCTGGAGGGCATCACCTCCTACGTGGCCAGCGACCACATCATGAACCTCATCGAGACGGTCAGCGGCCGGCTGCCCGAGGACCAGGAGCGCATGCTGGCGCTGCTGGATAGCTACCTGGCCCTGCCCGAGCGCGACCGGCTGCTGTACCGGCTCTGCCGACGCATGGCCCGCTGCCGCGAGCCCCGGGACCTGGACCGCCTGGGCCTGCGGCCGGACCTGGAGGCCACGTTGCAGCGCATCGAGTCCCAGGCCGACCCCGAGGCCGTGCTCAGCGAGATGGCTGACTCCATGGTGTGAGGTGGCGTATGCCGACTGCCCCTGGTCAATTGCAAAAGTTGGACGTGAACGAGCTGGCGGCCGCGGTCAGCGAGAATTGGAAGAACTGGGAGATCACCCGGATCAATGACCACTGCCTGCGCCTGGCCGTGTTGCAGCGGGATTTTCACTGGCACCAGCACAACAGCGACGAGACCCTGCTGGTGATGCAGGGCCGGCTGCTGGCGGACCTGGAGGACCGCACCGAGTCCCTGACGCCGGGGCAGCTCATCACCATCCCCAAGGGCGTGCGCCACCGCACCCGGGCCCAGGAGCGCACGGTCAACCTCTGCTTCGAGGCCGCGGACACCAAGGCCACGGGCGATAACTGATTCCCCTATGCCTGACCTCAACCTAGAGCGCCGCTGCAAGCGCCAGGCCTGGGCGCCCATTCACCGCTTCTTTGCGGTGACCGCGCCCGGCCTGGAACCGCTCTGCGCGGCCGAGATGAGCGCCCTGGGCCTGGCCGAGGTGGAGCCCGTTGCGGGCGGGGTCTACTTTTCCGGCCGGTTGGAGGCGTCCTATCAGGCCAACCTCTGGCTGCGCACGGCCGGCCGGGTGCTGCTCAGGCTGCGGGACTTTCGCGTGCGGCGCTGGGAGGACCTGGAGCGCCAGGCCGCGTCCGTGCCCTGGGAGGTGTGGCTGGCGCCCGGCGCGCCGCTGAGGGTGCAGGTCAGCCTGCACCAGAGCAATCTTAGGCACAGCGGCCGGGTGGAGGAGGTGGCGCTGGCCGCGGCCGCGGCCCGGCTCGTGGAGCTGGGCCTGGCCCCGCCCGCGCCAGCCGAACCAGGCGATGAGACGGCCCAGCGCCTGTTGGTGCGCGGCCAGGAGCGCCGGGCCAGCCTGAGCCTGGACACCAGCGGCCCGCACCTGCACAAGCGCGGTTGGCGGGCCCAGGGCGGCGCGGCCCCGCTGCGCGAGGACCTGGCCGCGGCGCTCTTGATGCTCTGCGGCTATGACGGCCGCGAGCCCCTGCTGGACCCCCTGTGCGGGGCCGGCACCCTGGCCATCGAGGCCGCGCTCATGGCCCGGCGCCTGCCGCCGGGCGGGCAGCGGGCGTTCGCTTTTGAGAATTGGCCCTGCCACCGCCAGGCGGCCTGGCAAAACCTGCGAAAGAGAGCAGGGCAGGGAGCCCTGGCCAGCGCGCCGGCCCCCATCCTGGCCCGCGACCGCCAGGCCAAGCCCCTGGCCCTGGCCCAGGACAACGCGGCCCAGGCCGGCGTGGCCGGCGATATTGCCTTCAGCCGCGAGGATTTCTTCAGCGCGCCGCCGTCAACCGGGCCGGGGCTTCTGGTCATGAATCCGCCCTACGGTCGGCGCCTGGGCAGCGTGCGCCAGGCCCGGGACTTCATGGAACGCCTGGGCCAGCGCCTACGCGCGGCCTACGGCGGCTGGCGCTGCGGGGCGGTGCTGTATCGGCCGGAGTGGGCCGGCCTGCTGGGGCTAAACGAACAGACGCGCCTGACCGCGCCCTTCGGCGGCCTCAAGGTGACGCTTATTTCGGGATCAATTCCGCAAAAGTAAGCCGGCTTCACTGCGCCCAGCCCATCGCGCAGCCGGCGGGGTGGTTTTACATGTTCCAGCCGCCGGAAACCTCCCAAGCCGCGCCGGTGACGAAGCTGGCCTCGCTGCTGCAAAGGAACGCAATCACGCTGGCGATCTCGTGGGGCTGGGCCATGCGCCTGAGTGGCGTCTCGGCCAGCAGCTTGTTCATCACCTTGTCGGACATGAGCCCGCGGATGGCCGGGGTGTCGGTGAGTCCGGGCAGCACGCAGTTAACGCGCACGCCCATCTTGGCCATCTCCCGGGCCGCGGATTTGGTCAGGCCCACGATGCCCGCCTTGGCCGCGGTGTAGGCCGCCTCGCCCTGGCCGCCGATCTTGGCGTAGACGCTGGCCACGTTGACCACCGCCCCGCGGCCGGCCTCCTCAAAGGCGGGCAGGGCGGCCTTCATGCCCAGCAGGCAGGCGATCAGGTGCACCTCCAGCACCTCGCGGAACTCGCTGAGGCTCACCTTCTGCACCCCGCCGGGCCGGTCGAAGCCGGCGTTGTTCACCAGTATGTGCAGGCCGCCGAAGCGCTCGCCGGCGCTCTCCAGGGCGTACTCCCAGTCCTCAGCCTCGCGCACGTCCATGCGCAGGGCCATGGCCTTGCCGCCGGCGCCCTCGATGGCCAGGGCCCCGGCCTCGGCCCCCTGCAGGTCCCGGTCGGCCAGCACCACCGCCGCGCCCAGGGCGCCCAGCTTTTCGGCCGCGGCCAGGCCTATACCCCTGGCCGCACCGGTCACCAGGGCCACCTCGCCATGCAGATTCATGCCTTTCTCCCGCGCTGTGAACCTCCGGTCCAGGCCCGTGCCTTGACAGGCCTTATACTGAATCGTAGCATTGACTGCGTCCCAGGAGGGGCAAAATGGAGCATCCCCAGGCAGGTGAGCTTTTCGAGCGCGTGCGCGCCGAGTTCGAGCGCCGCGGTCTCTTGCGCCGGGTGCTGCGCCTGAACCTGGCCGGCCGCGTCTACAGCGTGCGCTGCGACGCGGACTGCTTCTCCCTGTACCGCATCAATGAGAAACCCCACCTGCCGCCCGGCCTGCCCGGCTGGACAGTGTGCCGTCTGGGCCTGGGCGAATGCTTCAGCCTGGATCAGCAGGAGGCGGCCTGCCCGGAGCCCGCCTCGCCCGAGGCCCTGGCCCAGGCCGAGGCCTGGGTGCAGGCGGTGGTGGCGCTGCTGAACCAGACCGCGGACCAGCCAACCTAGCTCGAGGTAAACCGTGCGCATCTACGTATCCGGCTCTCTGGCCTACGACCGCATCATGAACTTCGGCGGCCGGTTTTCCGACCATATCCTGCCCGACAAGATCCACGTGCTCAACGTCTGCTTCAACGTGGACGGCCTGCAGGAAAAGCTGGGCGGCACCGCCGGCAACATCGCCTATGGCCTGGCCCAGCTGGGCGAGCGGCCGGTGCTCTTGGCCTGCCTGGGCTCTGACGGCCAGCGCTATCTGGACTGGATGGCCTCCCAGGGCGTGGACACCACCCAGGTGCGTTGCATCGACGAGGAGTTCACGGCCGGGGCCTTCATCACCACCGACCGCTCGGACAACCAGATCACCGGATTCAACCCCGGGGCCATGAAGCACCCCTGCGGCTGCCGGGTGGAGGCCATGGAGCCGGGCAACTCCCTGGCCATCGTGGCGCCGGGCAACCTGGAGGACATGACCCGCCTGCCGGCCGAGTTCCGCGACTTCGGCATCCCCTTTATCCTGGACCCAGGCCAGTCCCTGAACATCTGGAGCGGGGCCCAGCTCCTGGAGGCCATGCAGGGGGCCAAGGTCCTGATCTCCAACGACTACGAGCTGGAGCTTATTAGGCGCCTGACCGATTTGTCCCTGCGCGGCATCCTGGAGCGCGTGCAGGCGGTCGTCACCACCAAGGGCGAGCAGGGCTCGGTGCTGTTCCAGGGCCAGCGCCGGGTGGACATCCCCATCTCGTTGGCCAAGGAGGTCAAGGACCCCACCGGCGCCGGCGACGCCTACCGGGCCGGCCTGCTCAAGGGCCTGGCCCTGGGCCTGGACCTGGCCGAGGCCTGCCTGTGGGGAGCGGTGCTGGCCTCCTATGCCGTGGGCTGCTACGGCACCCAGGAGTACGCCGTGGAACCGGTTGACTTCAACCAGCGCCTGGCCGCCCTGGGGGCCGCGGCCCGTCTCGCTTGACATAAGCGCTCAAAGCCTTAGCATAATCGAAGAGTAAGGAGGCTGGCATGGTCACCCGGCCAGGCGATATAGTTCTCATTCACCGTCAGGGCGAACCAGTGGCCTTTGCCCGCGTGGAGCAGATCACCGCCGATGTCAAGCCCCGGTGGTGGCAAATGGATCTGCTGTTCTTGATGGTGCCGCCGCAAAAGGGCTCCTGGATACTGCGGGAGGAGTACATAGACGGCGGCGAGTTCACCATGGGCGGCGAGAGCATGCGCCTGGAGCGCCTGCCCCAGCCGGCTGGCTTGCGCAGCCCTGGTCCCGAACCGCCCAAGAGCCCCGGCCCGGGCCCTGAGGGCGACAAGGTGGTGGACCTTTCCCGCCGCCGGCAGGAGAAGTAACCAGGGGCAGGGCGCCCCGCAGCAGGACTTAAGACGCGCGCAGCATGTTTTCCAAGGACCATCCCCTGGCGGACTTCCGCTTTCACCTGGAGTTCCGTCCCCGCCTGTCGGACCTGGACCCCCAGGGCCAGGTGAACAACGCCCGCTTCTTCACCTACTTCGAGGAGGCCCGCGCCGCCTATCTGCGCCGCCTGGGCCTGTTGGCTGCCCAGCCCCTGGCCCTAGTCATCCAGCGCAACACCTGCACCTATCAAGCGCCCGTGCAGCACCATCATCTGGTGCAGGTATTCCTACGCACCGCGGGCTGGAGCCGACGCGGCTTTGTCTTTCACTACGCCCTATGGCTGCCCGAGGAGGACCGTCTGGCGGCCCTTGGCAGCACCCGGGTGATCTGCCTGAACCCGGCCACGGGCCGGGGCTGCGCCTTGCCCGCCGAGTTCTGCGCGGCCATGCAGCGTTTCGAGGCCGGAGAGCTGGAATAGGGCGCTTGGGTGACTTTAGTGGACCTGTCTTGTAACCAGAACCAGCTTCTGTCAGAATTCGGCTGCTATGTTTGAGACTGAATCCTGGTGGTGGCTGGCCTGGCTGGGCCTGGGGCTGGCCGTGGCCGGCGCCCTGGCCCTGGGGCCGCTTTTGTTCGGCCGCATGTTTGCGCCTGGGCTCACCCTGGCCCTGTTCCGCCGCTTCAATTGGGTGTTGTCCGGCCTGCTGGACCGCATAAGCCCAGGCCTGGACCTGCGCCTGCTGGTCAGGGCCGGCAACCGCTACTTCCGCAAGGCCTTTGCCGCCACCCCCTTTCAGAAGCGCTTGTTGTTTCTGCCTTTTTGCCTGCGGCCCCTGGACTGCCCGGCCGAGGTGGACCCCGAGATTGGCCTCTGCTGCCAGGGCGGCTGCCCAGGCTGCCAGGTGGGTCTGGTGCGCGCCGAGGCCCTGCAACTGGGCTATGCTGCGGTGTATGTGGTGCCCAGCTCGCGCATGATCCGGGGCAGAGGGCTCTTGCCCAGCGACGAGTTCATCCGCAGCAAGATAAGCCAGCACGGCACCTGCGCGGCCCTGGGCGTCACCTGCCCCTGGCACATGCGCAACCGACTGCTGGCCCGGCACACGGTGCGCAGCGACGGCTATCGCGGCTCCCAGGACCAGGCCCGCTCGGTGCTGCAAGGGGTTCTCATGGACGACAGCAACTGCCGCCGGGGCTCGGTCAACTGGGAGCGGGTGCGCCGCTGCCTGGTAATGAGCCAGGACCCGATCTAGATTATCCCAGCGTTCACAAGAAATTAGTCAGTAGGGCGGCCTCCGGCCAACTGGGCCAGGACGTTTTGGCGAGCCGCCTCGAAGGCGGCCGGTCCGTTTTGCAGCTTGCGGGGCCCGCAGCGGGGCAGCCCGCGGCCCGCCACCTCGGCAACCCGCGCCCCTCGGCTGCGCACCGCCTCTAGCTGATCCTGATAGGTCTGCTGACGGGCGGCGTCCACGGCCCGGCCATGCACGCGCAAGGGGGTAAGGGAGCGGCCCAGGGTGGCGGCCAGGGGCTGCTCCAGGCTGGCCGAGGGCAGCAGGTGCACCACCATGCTTGCCGGGCGCAGGCGTTCCAGGCTGGCCATGAGCGGGGCCTTGTCCACCAAACCGCCGTCCACCAGCAGCTGCGAGCCCCGGGGCACGGCCGCGAACAGGCCGGGCACTGCGCCCGAGGCCCGCACCGCCAATGCCAGAGGCCCTGTGTCCAGCACCACCCGCTGGCCGCTGGCCATATCCAGGGCCACCATCAGGCAGGGACGCACGCAGTCCTCGAAACGGGCCGCGGGCAGGAACTCGTCTAAGAGTGCCTCAAAGGCCTGACCAGCCAGGTAGCCTGTGCGGCCGCGCAGGCCCGAGGCCAGCCAGCGCAGGAGCGACAAACCCCGCGGCGGATCCCAGAAGCGCTCTTTGGTGAGGCGGCTGAACAGGGCCAGCATGTCCGCGGGCGAGACCCCGGCCGCGGCAAAGGCGGCCACCAGGGCGCCCGAGGAGCAGCCAGCATAGGCGTCTGGCCGCAGGCCCAGGTCAGCCAGGCCTTGCAGAAACCCGGCGTGGGCAAAGAAGCCGAAAAAGCCCGAGGACATCACGGCCGCCAGGGGCCGGGGCAGGTCGCTCAGGGCTGAGTTGGGGTTTGGGCAGGTCATGGGGCATGTCTAGCTGTTGTTAGCAAGGACGTTGTTCACAGTTTGCCAGTCTTGAGACAGGCGGTTTGTAGTTAAGAACAGTGTGGGGTCTTGTTTGGTTGTAGTAATCCAGCCACGGACCCAGCTGCTCGATTCT
>JBFMFU010000061.1:0-31366 GCA_040751985.1 Thermodesulfobacteriota bacterium
ACCGGGTTTTTCAAACCGATTGGGCAATTCATACCTCCAGAATGATCGGCTGAAGGTATTATAGTAAAATATATCAGATAGTTAAAGCTATATTAGCGCACAAGCACCGCGCATCGGCCTCAATATAACAATCTGGTCCGCAGGGGGTGTAGATATAAATGCCTTTCATTGATGGTCTACTGAGCCTGCCCAAGCTATTGGCCGACAAGCTCTTTCCAGACAAGGCCGGCCGGTTTTTCAGCAGGCCTTGGCGGTTTTTCCTGGTGATATTCCTGGCCTTCATTCTGGCCTTTTCCATCCCATTCTGGCTGTACCACGACCGGGAACTGGCAGAGGCCACCCGCGGGCTGCGCCAGGCAGCAGCGGACCACGCACACCTGTGCCGCCAGGTCTTCTGGAACTACCTGGGCGAGAGCGAGGGCGACCTGAAGGCCATGTCCGGCCAGCACGAACTACAGGCCATCATGGCCACCAGCGACCCCCTTGCCCGCCAGGGCCTGGCCCGCGACTTCCTGGCCTTTGCCCGGGCCAAGAGCCAATATGACCAGATCCGGCTCCTGGGGTGGGACGGCCAGGAGCTGGTGCGGGTGAACCAGAACGACGGCAGCCCGGCCGTCGTGCCGCCCGAGGGCCTGCAGGCCAAGGGTCAGCGTTTTTATTTACGGGACGCCCACAAGCTGGCGCTGGGCCAGGTGTACGTGTCCCCCCTGGACCTGAACCTGGAGCAGGGCCGCATTGAGCGGCCCTTCAAGCCCGTGCTGCGCCTGGCCACGCCCCTGCCGGACCGGGAGGGCCGGCCGGCCGGCCTGCTGATAATCAATGTCCTGGGCGAGGAGCTTTTCCGGCGGCTGCGGCGGGCGGGCCAGGGCGCGCCGGGCCGCCTGCTCATGTGCGACAGCCGCGGGTACTGGCTGCTGGCCCCCCAGGAAGACCAGGCCTGGGGTTCTGTGCTGCCCGAGCGCAAGGACTATCGCTTCGGCCAGGCCTTCCCCCAGGCTTGGCGCGCAATGGCCGGCGCTGACCAGGGCCAGGTGCAGACCAAGGAAGGGCTGTTCGCCTTCGTCACGGTGCAGCCGGGCAGGGATGGGGCGGAGACCGCGGCCGGCAGCGCTGCGCTCAGATGGAAGATTGTTTACTGGGTCAGCGCCCAGGACCTTTGGGAGCTGCAGAGCCGGCTCTGGCAAAAGCACCTGCTCATCTACTTGGCCGCCCTGGTGGTCATCGCGGTCGCCTCCTGGCTGCTCTCCCAGGCCCTGGTGCGCCGCCGCCGGGCCGAGCAGGAGGTGGCGGTGCTGGCCAAGTTCCCGGCCGAGAACCCCAACCCGGTGCTGCGGGCCTCGGCGGACTGCCGGCTGATCTACGCCAACCCGGCCGGAGCCGACCTCATGGCCCGGATGGGCGGCCGGGAGGGCGGCCCCCTGCCGGAGAACCTGCTGCCCGCCTGCTACAAGGCCTTGAAGGAACGGCGGACGGTGGAGTTCGACCTGCCGGTGGACAACGGGCACTACAGCTTCATGGCCGCGCCGGTGCACGAGCGGGAGGAGATATACCTCTACGGCCGGGATGTCAGCGACCGGGTGCAGGCCGAGCAAGAGCTGCGCAAGAGCGAGGCCGGCCTGCGGGAGGCCCAGCGCATCGCCCGCATGGGCAGTTGGGAATTTGATATAGCTACCGGCGGCTTAACTTGGTCCCACGAGATCTTCCGGATATTCGGACTGAGCCCCCAGGAGTTCGCGGCCAGCTACGAGGCCTTCCTGAACCGCGTCCATCCAGACGACCGGCAATTGGTCCAGGAGTCGGTCGATAAAGCTCTTAAACAGGACCAGCCCTATAGCATCGAACACCGGATAATCCTGCCCGGCGGCGGCCAGCGAATCGTGCATGAGATAGGCGAGGTGGTGCGGGGCGAGGAGGGCCAGCCCCTGCGCATGGTGGGCACGGTGCAGGACATCACCGAGAGCAAGCAGGCCGAAAACCAGATCGCCCTGGCCAGCCGGGTGTTCGAAAACAGTGTGGAAGGCGTGGTGGTCACCGATCCCCAGGGTACCATCCAGATGGTCAACGCCGCCTTCACCACCATCACCGGCTACACCGCCGAGGAGGCCGTGGGCCAGAACCCGCGCCTGCTCAAGTCCGACCGCCAGGAGCCGGCCTTTTATGAGCAGATGTGGCGCAACCTGCGCCAGCGGGGGGCCTGGAGCGGGGAGATCTGGAACCGGCGCAAGGACGGCGAGGCCTACCCCGAGTGGCTCAACATCGTGGCCTTCAAGGACTCCCTCGGCCGCACCCTGGGCTACGTGAGCATCTTCCACGACCTGAGCGACATCAAGCGCAGCGAGCAGCTGATCAAGTACCAGACCTACCACGACGCCCTCACCGGCCTGCCCAACCGCACCCTGCTGCAGGACCGCCTGGGCGTGGCCATCCAGCACGCCCGGGCCGGCAAGGCCGCCCTGGCCGTGGCCTACCTGGACATCGACCACTTCCGCCACGTCAACGACAGCCTGGGCCACACCTTCGGCGACCTACTACTGCAGCAGGTGGCCGAACGCCTCAAGGAGATCGTGGGCGAGGAGGCCACCATCTCCCGCTACGGCGGCGACGAGTTCGTCATCCTGCTGGAGGAGGCCCAGGACGCCGAGTCCGCCGTGGGCATGGCCAACCTGATCTGCGCCTCCTCCGAGCAGCCCTTCAGCCTGGACGGCCAGGAGGCGTTCCTCACCTGGAGCGTGGGCATCGCGGTCTACCCCGCCGACGGCCAGGAGCCCCAGACCCTGATCCGCAACGCCGAGCTGGCCATGTACCGAGCCAAGGAAGAGGGCGGCAACAACTGCCAGCTCTTCGCCCCGGTCCTCAACGAGAACGTGACCAAGCGCCTGCAGATGGAGAACCGGCTGCGCCGCGCCCTGCAAAACAACGAGTTCGTGGTCTACTACCAGGCCAAGGTGGACCTGGTCGCGGGCCGCATCATGGGCATGGAGGCCCTGGCCCGCTGGCAACAGCCCTCGGGTGAGATTATCGGCCCGGACCAGTTCATACCCCTGGCCGAGGAGACCGGCCTGATCATAGCCCTGGGCAGCCTGGTCCTGCGCCAGGCCTGCCAGGACGTGCAGGTCTGGCGGCGCAAGTACGACCCCAACCTGGAGCTGCAGGTGGCGGTGAACCTCAGCGCCCGCCAGTTCCGCGACGAAAAGCTCACCGAGCTGGTGCGGGACTCTCTGCAGAAGACCGGCCTGCCGCCCCAGGCCCTGCAGTTGGAGATCACCGAGAGCCTGTTGATGGCCGACGCCCCGGCCACGGTGAAGGTGCTCAAGGGCCTGCAGAAGATGGGCGTGCGCCTGGGCATCGACGACTTCGGCACCGGCTACTCCTCCATGGCCTATCTGCGGCGCTTCCCCATCGAGTCGCTGAAGGTGGACAAGTCCTTCGTGGACGGCCTGCCCGACAACCCCGACAGCCTGGCCATCGTCAGGGCCATCATCACCCTGGCCCACAGCCTGGGCCTGAAGACCGTGGCCGAGGGCGTGGAGACCAAGGCCCAGGTCAAGGTGCTGCAGGAGATGGGCTGCGATCAGATACAGGGCTACTACTTCAGCAAGCCCCAGCCGGCCCAGGAGTTCGACGCCTTCCTGCAAAAGGGGCTGAAGGTGAAGGTGTGAGGGGGGGAGCCAAGGTGGACAAGTAAATCACCGCTTGCGCCTGCGGCGCCCGGACAATGAATTGTCCGGGTCACCCTAAGATGATTTTCCATTACATGTCGAAAGCATTCCAGGCACCAAGGCAGAATAGCATTATCCTTTTCCCGCGGCCGTGGGTGGCCCGGACAATTCATTGTCCGGGTTGCGCAGCGAAGCGGAGCAACAAGCGGTCCTATCCTGGCTGCTCGATAACCACCCCCACGTCTTCTCCGCAGGCGTAATACCTGGCCGAGCCAAAGCGCCACTGTTCGGCCCTGACCACCAGCCCGGCCTTGACCGGATTTCGGTGCATGTAATCCAGCTTCTCCTTCATCTTCCCATCCGAGTAAATATTGAAGCCGTAATACCCCTCCTGCCAAACCGGGTCCTCGATATTTACGATGCGTAGATAGCCGGTCCGGTGCTCCCTCAGGTTCCTCTTAATCCTTAAAGACGATAGCCGCTTCCACTGCTTCATGAATTCACGCAACTGGTCCGGCTCTGGAAACCAGACCAGGGCGTGCACGTGGTCTGGCATTATGACAAAGCCTTGGCACTTGCCTTTCTGCCTAGTTAGTTGTGAGGCAAGGGTTTCCACGACGAGCATCTTAAGGGCATCCTCGTCCAAGATGCGCCGCCGCTTGTAACAAGAAAAGGTAAGGAAGAAGGCGTGGCCGTATCCACTGTGTTCCCCCCGAAAAGGCATGCGAAAGAATAATACTGGGCGGCGTGGGTAGTCAAACCGGTCGCCTGCGGTCAATACAACCAAATCACCGCTTGCGCCTACGGCGCCCGGACAACCAGTTGTCCGGGCCACCCAAGAAAAATTATCCCTCCCCACCCTCTCAACAACCGCGGGGCCGCCAAGGGCGGCCCCGCGTCGCTACCAGCCCTGCCTTGTAACCGGCCCTAGAGCTCCTTGACCGCGTCCTCGGCCACGGTCAGGGTCTGGTCGATGGTGTCGTTGTCGTGGGCCAGGCTGACGAAGGTGCACTCGTACTGGCTGGGGGCCAGGTACACCCCGCGCTTGATCATGCCCCGGTACCAGCGGGCGAACAGCTCGGTGTCGCTGCGCGCGGCCGAGGTCCAGTCCGTGACCGGGCCCTGCTGGAAGAAGTAGCTGAACATGCTGCCCACCCGGTTGCCGAAGTGGGGCAGGCCCTTGGCGGCCAGTATCTTGCCCAGGCCATCGTAGAGCCGGGCGGCGCTGTCCTCCAGGCGCTCGTACACGCCGTTGGTGTCCAACAGGTCCAGGGCGCGCAGCCCGGCGGCGGTGGCCAGGGGGTTGCCCGAGAGGGTGCCGGCCTGATACACCGGGCCCTCGGGCGCCACCAGGGCCATGATGTCGGCCCGGCCGCCGTAGGCGCCCAGGGGCAGGCCGCCGCCGATGATCTTGCCCATGGTGGTCAGGTCCGGGGTGACGCCATAGAGCTCCTGGGCCCCGCCCAGGGCCACCCGGAAGCCGGTGATCACCTCGTCGAAGATTAAGAGGGCGCCGTGCTCGTGGCAGATGTCCTTGAGCCCCTGCAGGAAGCCCTGCCCGGGCGGCACCACGCCCATGTTGCCGGCGATGGGCTCGATGATCACGCAGGCCACCTGCTCGCCCTTTTCGTGGAACAACCGCTCCACCGCGGCCAGGTC
Organism: Thermodesulfobacteriota bacterium; assembly: GCA_040751985.1. GTDB lineage: Bacteria > Desulfobacterota > Desulfarculia > Desulfarculales > Desulfarculaceae > Desulfoferula. The sequence continues at coordinate 5,319 of JBFMFU010000061.1, forward strand.
GTTGTAGGCCAGGCTCACGCTGAGGGTGGCCACGCTGGCCGGCACGCCGGGGCAGGAGGGCAGGCCCAGGGTGGCCAGGCCCGAGCCGGCGGCCACCAAGAGGCCGTCGCTGTGGCCGTGGTAGCAGCCGTCGAACTTGACGATGAGGTCGCGGCCGGTGAAGCCGCGGGCCAGGCGCAGGGCGCTCATGGTGGCCTCGGTGCCCGAGCTGACCAGGCGCACCTTACTGAGGCCGGGCACCAGCCGCACCAGCATCTCGGCCAGGGCCACCTCGGCCTCGGTGGGGGCGCCGAAGCTGGTGCCCTTCTCGGCCGCCTTCTTGACCGCCGCCACCACGTCCGGGTTGGCGTGGCCCAGGATCAAGGGGCCCCAGGAGCCCACGTAGTCGATGTAGCGGTTGCCGTCCACGTCCTCCACGTAGCAGCCGCGGCCGGCGCGGATGAATATGGGGTCCATGCCCACCGCGGCCATGGCGCGCACCGGGCTGTTCACCCCCCCGGGGATCACCCGCTGCGCCCGCTGCCAAAGCTCGGCGGATCGGCTCTCAGCCATGTATCTCTCCCTCTAGGTCGAAGTAGCGCATGGAGGTTTTTTTCAATTCTTGCTCGGAAAACAACAGCGCGTGCTCCTGTATCTCCACCGCCTGAGCCATCTCGGCCACCAGGGAGCGGCACTGCTGTTCGCTGGTTCCGTGCACCATGGAAAATAAGTTGTAGGGGAAGCCCGCGCAAGAGGCCTCCCGCCAGTAGCAGTGGCTCACCTGGCGAAAGGCGCTCAGCTTGTCCCCCACCTCTTGGATGCGCTCGGGCGGCACCCGCCAGGCCACCATCACGTTGCTGGGGAAGCCCGACTGCTGGTGCCGGAGCGTGGCCCCGAAGCGCCGCATGACCCCGCGCTGGGACAGGGAGCGCACACGCTCGACCACCTCAGCCTCGCTGAGGCCCAGCTCCGCGGCCATAGGGGCAAAGGGGCGGGGGATCAGGGGTAGGTCGCCCTGCAGGCGGGCGATGATCTTTCTGTCCACAGCGTCGATGGTGTTCATACTGCCCCGCAGTGGGTTGATTATGCGGTGGGTGGTAATGGTTGTCAAGAAATCCGGGTGCCCATCGGCGCTTGACCAGGGCCGGGGCGGGGCACTAAATAGGGGGTAGGAGTCAACCCGCCCAAGGAGCGCGCCATGCCCCCCAAACCCATCTTCGACCCCGCGGCCGCCGGCCGGCGTCTGCGCGTGGCCGCCTTCATGTCCGGCTCGGGCACCAACGTGCTCAGGCTCCTGGAGCGGGCCAGCCCCCACTACCAGGTGGCCTTCATCTTCAGCGACACGGCCAGCGACAAGTGCCGCGGCCAGGAGATCGCCCGGCGCTTCGACCTGCCCTACTTCGCCTACGACACCCGCCGATTTCATGAGGCGCGCGGGATCAAGCGCACGGTCAAGACGCCCCAGGGCTTGGCCGCCCGCCGGGAGTATGACCAGGTAGCGGCCCGGCTGGTGCAGGCCTTCTCGGTGGACCTCATCGCCCTGGGCGGGTACATGAGCTTTCTCACCCTCACCGGCGCCATCAACGTGCACCCGGCCGACCTGAGCCTGGTGGACGACAGCGGCCGGCGGCGCTTCGTGGGCGACGACGCGGTGCTGGACGCCATTGCCGCCGGGGAGACCGAGCTGCGCTCCTCGACGCTCTTCACGGACCTGGGCGTGGATTCCGGGCCCCTGCTCATGGTCAGCGACGCCCTGCCCGTGGAGCTGCCCGCGCCCCTGGACCAGCTCAGGGTCGACCCGGCCCGCCTGCGCCAGGTGGCTGATCAGCACCAGGAGCGGCTGAAAGAGGCCGGAGACTGGGTGGTGTTCCCCCTGACCATCGAGCTGATCGCCCAGGGCCGCCTGGGCTTAGACGAGGCCGGGCTGGTGCACCTGGACGGCATCCCCCATCCGGGCGGGGTGCGGCCCAGCGGCCTGGCCTGAGCTTGCGGGGGCAGTAGGCCTATGGTAGCTTGCCCATGACGCCGCCGGGGTTCACGGACGCGGACGTGCTGCACATGGCCCGGGCCCTGGAGCTGGCCCGGCGGGGGGCCGCGGCCGGCGAGGTGCCGGTGGGCGCGGTGCTGCTGGACGACAGCGGCGGCATGATCGCCGAGGCCTATAACCGGCCCATCGCCGCCGGCGACCCCACGGCCCATGCCGAGATGCTCTGCCTGCGGGCCGGGGCGGCCCTGTTGGGCAACTACCGGCTGCCGGGCAGCACCCTGTACGTGACCCTGGAGCCCTGCCCCATGTGCGCCGGGGCCGTGGTCTGGGCCCGGGTGGCGCGGGTGGTGTTCGCGGCCGCCGACCCCAAGGCCGGGGCCTATGGCTCAGCCCTGGACCTGGCCGCGGTGGCCAGCCTGAACCATCGGCCCGTGGTGCAGGGCGGGCTCTTGGCCGACGAGAGCCTGGCCATACTCAGGGAGTTCTTCGCGGCCCGCCGCTGAGGGGCCGCCTTAAAATTTTGGTGATTCTGCGGAGAGGTACCGAAGTCCGGTCGTAACGGGCCCGACTCGAAATCGGGTTGCCGGCCAAAAGCCGGCACGTGGGTTCGAATCCCACCCTCTCCGCCATACTAATGATTACGGGGAGTTAGCTCTATGGGCCGGCTCCCTGCGTTCTTGGCCGCCCGGCCCTGAGCAGGCGCCTCCTACTTGTCCAGGGTGACCCGGCCCTTGGTGGTGCCGCCCTGGCGCACCATGATGGCCCGGGACAGCGACCCGTAGAGCTGGCCCGGCTTGATGACCTCCAGGGCGTACATGCCGGGCTCCAGGGCGAAGCGGGCCGGCTGCGGGGGCTTGGACTGGCCTTGGATCAGGAAGTAGCCGTCCTGGCGGTATACCTTGAAGGTGGCCGGCACCGCCTTGCCAAGGCTGATGGCCTCCACCTCCAGCCAGCCTTCTTTGAATTCGGCGGTTTTTTGCACCCGGCCGCCCAGGGCCAGGCGAAACGGCGGCAGCTTGACCGTGGGGCCGTTGGGCAGGCCGGTGTGCAGCACGGCGGCGCGGTACTCGCCCGGCGGCAGCTCCAGGGTCAGCTCCCCCTGGGGCGGGATGGCCAGGTCCTTGACCAGCTTGTCTTCGGGCAGCCTGTATACGTACAGGCGGCCGAAGGTGGGCTGCCCGTTCTTGAGCACCCTGACCTGTAGCCGGCCCGGTCCGGCCTGGGCCGCTGCCTTGGGGTGGATATCCACTCGCATGTTGGCCGTCAGCGGCACCGCCACCCGCCGCTCGCGCAGCAGCACCCTCTGTCCCTGCTGCCGGACCACCTCCCACTCGCCCAGCACCATGGGCAGCTTGTCGGCCTGGTAGACCAGCTCCACTCGGGAGCCGGGAGCCAGTTCCGCCGGCCCGACCAGCTCCAGCCAGGCCTGCCGGGCCTGCAACTGAACCACGCTGGCCTGCCAGGCCGCCTGGGCCGGGACCGGGGCCAGCAGGACGGCCAGCCAGCAACACAACCCGCATAGGGACGCGCGCTGCATCTGTTATTTATCTCCTTGAACCGCCGATGAATTACGGCTTGAGTCTCCGGCAGGGTCTCGGCTAGCGGCCATACCGCCGACGCTTGCGGGGCTCAGCGCGGGGGACCCTGTCGTTGTCCAACGCCCCCAGCCCATCCCTGGGGGGCGCGGCTCAACCGCCCTGCCCGCCGGCCAAGGCGTTCAGCCCTCCCAACCGCAGCCCTCGGCCGCCAGAGCAGATTGACCCGGCTGATTATCGCCTAATCAGCATACTCCTTTACCCCCTGCACGGGAAGACGCCCTGCGCAGCCTGAGGCCAGGCCTGCTGTCCCTGCTATCTGGCCTCTGGCTGGCCGCCCCGGCCAGACAAACCAGGGCGCCCGGCAGGGCTCCTGGGGCGGCGGCTCCCACGCGGGCCAGGCGCCGTTTCTGGGCAAGGGCCGGGACTCGGGCCGCTGCTACGTGGGCGCGCAGGCGGGGGGCGAAGAAACCGGCGCGGCGCTTAGCCCAGATAGCGTATCAGGCGGGCGGCGGCGGCCCAGCCGGTGGCGATGGACAGGCCGGCCCCGCACATCTGGCGCACCCAGTCCTGGTGGGCCAATATGCCCCCGGCGGCGAAGAGGTTGTCGTAGGCGGGCCCGCCGGCCGGGCCCAGGGGCCGGAACTGCTCGTCGGTCTCCAGGCCGGCCCGGTTCAGGGGCTGCCCCCGTTGGTCCCAGAAATCCTCCCGGTGCCACTGGCTGCGCGGCCGGGGCTGGCTGACCGGCAGGCCGAAGAGGGGTTCGTATACGCCGTTCAGCCTGGCCTCCAGGCCGCTGCCCAGGAAGCGGCCGGCGGCCAGGACAAAGGCCTGGGCCCGCACCGGGTGCTCATCCCCGTCCAGGCGGATGAGCACCTCGCTCACCCGCCCCCCTTGGCCGCGGAAGCCGACGGCCCGCTGCGGCAGCAGGGTGCCGCCGGCCTGGGCGATCCATTGCTGCAGGGCCGCGGACAGGCGCAGGCCGGGCATTGACGGCGGCAGGGTGGGGATCTCGCAGACCGGCACCCCCAAGAGCTCCTGCATCTCCCGGAGCGCCCGGCCGTGCCGCCAGAGGCCCAGCACCGCGGGCAGGCCCACCAACTGGGCCCGGCCCAGACGGGGCCGCAGGGCCCTGGCCAGGGAGCGGCGGCAGGCCGGGGAGTCCAGCTCCTCGGCCAGGAGCTGGTTCTGGGCGGCCTGGCTGACGGCCAGGGCGGCCAGGGGCGGCTCCACCCGCGCGCTTTCCAGGCCGGGCCAGCGGGGCCGCAGGCGCTCGGCCAGCAGGCGGGCGTTGAACTCCCGCATGCCCGCGAAGTCCACCAACAGGGCCGGGGCCTGCTGGCGCAGGCCCTCGGCGGCCGCGTGCATGGCCTCGGGCAGCAGGTAGCTGGGCCGCACGGCGCCCCAGGAGGTGGGCAGGAGCAGGTTCGCCTGGCCGCCGCCCCGGTGGGGCAGGCCGGCCTGGGCCAGGACCCGGGCGAAGGCCTGCCAGGCCGCGCCCAGCTCGGCGTCGGTCAGCTTGGTGTAGGGGTGCCGGGGCTCGCCCGCCCGCAGGCCGGCCAGGGCCGGCCAGGGGTTGGCCACTGCCGCGCCGGGGTCCGCGGGGGATACGCCCAGGAAGTCCAGGCTGCCGGAGGCCAGGGCCAGGTTGCCGGGCAGGGGCCCCAGCACCAGCACCGAGAGCCTCTCCTGCAGCAGGCGGCAGGCGGCGGCCAGGCCGGCCAGGCCGCTGCCGATCACCACCGCCTGGGCCTCCCAGCTCCGGCCGCTCAAGGCCGCACCCCCAGCAGGCCGCGGTAGATGCACTCCTGCAACTGCTCCTGGGCCAACTGCACCCCCCAGAGCACCGGCCGCATGCCCCGCCAGCGGGACTGCACGAACCCGGCCAGCAACCGGACGGCCTGCTCGGCGTCCAGCCAGCCTTGCTCGTACCAGTAGAGCACGGCGCGGATGCCGCAGCGGGCGCCCTGGCAGGCGCCCTTGCCCAGGCGGGTGCGCAGGGTGGCCGCCAGCAGGTCGGGCTGCAGGTCCACCCGAGGCAGGCCCTGGAACACGCCCGCCAGGGCGCTGGCCGGGACCATCTCGCAGGCGCAGAGCAGGTAGTCCGCGGGCTCCCGCCTTTGCAGCCAGCCGGTGATGCGCCGCTCGGGCTCGCTCCACTGGGTCTGGGGGCTGGGGGGCAGGGGCTCCTCTGCGGTGCGGCAGGGCGCCGCCACCCCCAGGCGGCCGCAGACCAGGTCCGCGGCGTGCTCGGCCATGAGCCGGAAGGTGGTCAGCTTGCCGCCGATGACCGTGATCAGGTTGTCCAGGCCCTGATCCTGGTGCTCCAGGACCACGAAGCCGCGGCTCACCTCCCGGCCATCGCCGGTGCGGGGGGCGGCCAGGGGCCGCACGCCGGCAAAGGCCCGGATGTAGCGGGCCTGGGCCAGGGAGGGCACCATCTGGCGGGCCTCATCGATCAACAAATCCACCTCCGGGAAGCTGGCCAGGGTGTCGCCGGGGTGCGCCGCGGGCACCGAGGTGGTGCCGATCAGGGAGACGGTGCCGCCGGGCACGATGATGTCGCCGTCCGCGGCCGGCCGCAGGCGGTTGATGACCCGGCTGGTCACCCGCTGGCTGGTCACCAGCAAAGAGCCCTTGTTGTAGGCCGTGGGCAGGCTGACCCCAGCCAGGCCGGCCACCAGAGCGGACCAGGCCCCGGCGGCGATCACCACCTGTTGGGGCCGCACCTCCAGGCGGCTGCCGTCGGCCCGGACCAGGGTGACCGCCTCGACGGCTGCCCCGCGGCGCTGCATGGCCTCGGCCCGGGCGAAGCGCAGGATCACCGCGCCCAGGGCGCGGGCGTGCTCGGCGGTGTCCAGCACCAGCTTGAAGGGGTTGACCGAGGCATCCGGCACCATAAAGGCAGCCGTGAGGCGCGGGCTCAGGCCGGGCTCCAGTTCGCGGGCCTCGGCGGGGGCCAGGGCCTGGCAGGGGATGCCCAGCTCGGCGCAGCGGGCCGGAAAGAGCCGCGCGTAGTCCGGGGCGTCCTGGGGCAGGGCCACGAACAGGCCGCCGCAGTCGTCTATGCAGTGCGGGGCCAGACGCTTCAGCAGGGCCGACTCGCGGCAACACTCGGCCGCGGCCGCCGGGTCCTTGGCCACGTAGCGGGCCCCGCTGTGCAGCAGGCCGTGGTTGTGGCCCGAGGCCCCGGCCACCAGGTCGTACTGCTCGGCCAGCACGCAGTCCACGCCGCGCAGGGCCAGGTCCCGGGCCAGGCCGGCGCCCACCACCCCGCCGCCGATTATCAAGACCTGGATGCGCAACCCTTCCTCCTTGCCGGCCGCTGCGCCTGCCCCTATTTTCTATCTAATTGGAACTCGTTTGTCCAGGATCATCACCTTTTGCGAAAAATTATTTGCTTAAAATTTTCGTTTGCGATCATGATGCCAAAAATGTTAGATTCCGGCCATGACCCAGCGCAGACAGGCGGGCGGCTTCAGCCCCGCGGCGGGCCCCAAGGTCGGGCGGCCGGGATTGGTGCCCGGCTCGGTCAACCGCAACCTGTCCCTGGGGCCCAAGCAGGAGCAGATACTGGACCTGGTGGGCGCCCGGGGCTATTTGCCCATCGAGACCATCGCCGAGCATTTCTCGGTGACGCCCCAGACCGCCCGCCGCTGGGTCAACGACCTGTGCGAGCTGGACCTGCTGCGGCGCTACCACGGCGGGGTGGGCATGCCCTCCAGTGTGGAGAACGTGGCCTACTCGGCGCGCAAGATCATGCTCCTGGAGGAAAAGCGGCGCATCGCCCGCCTGGTGGCCCGGCAGATACCGGACAAGGCGTCGTTGTTTCTGAACATCGGCACCACCATCGAGGAGGTGGCCAAGGCCCTGCTGAATCACGCGGGCCTGCGGGTGGTCACCAACAACCTCAACGTGGCCCAGATACTCAGCCAGAAGGAGGACTGCGAGGTCAGCCTGGCCGGCGGCATGGTGCGGGCCCGGGACGGCGGCATCATCGGCCCGGCCACCCTGGACTTCATCGGGCAGTTCAAGATGGACTTCGGCGTCATCGGCATAAGCGGCATCGACCCCGAGGGCGACCTGCTGGACTACGACTACCGGGAGGTGCGGGTGGCCCGCGCCATCATGGCCAACTCGCGCAAGGTCTTCCTGGTGGCGGACCACACCAAGTTCGCGCGCAAGCCCATGGTGCGCCTGGCCCACGCCAGCGAGGTGACCGCCATATTCACCGACCAGTGGCCCGCCAAGCCCATGGTCAAGCTGCTCAAGGAAGCGGGGGTGGTCATCCACGTGGCCGAGGAAATGGCGGCGGCGGGGCCCGCGGCCTAGTTTGATTGGCGCGGCCCGGCCGGGGGGCCGGGGAGAAAAGTGCATTGCAGACCGCGGCGGGGAGGGCGAGCCCGCGCGGGGGTGCCTGCGCCGCCCCATCGCCGAATCCATCATTGCGAAATCATCCCGAACGGCAAGACAGGTGGGAGGCGCGGGCAGAGGCCACAAGGCCCCTGGGCGGCCGGGCCGCTGCCTATGGCCGCTCGGCCGGCGCGGGCGGCGGCCCACCAACGCCACCGCGTAGGAGTGCGGATATTCATCCGACGTTTTTTCGCTTTGGAACCCAAATCGGAGGAGGAGAGTTATGAGCACGCCGGATTCAGCAAAAGTGGCGAAGTTCTGGCTGGTCGTGGCCCTGATCCTCATCCTGGGCGGAGGACTGCTGGCCTACCTGATTCAGACCAGCGGGGGGGTGAAGGTGCGCGACCTGCGCTTCATGGGCGCGGACGGAAAGATGGTGAGCGCCCTGCTCTACATCCCGCCCAACGCCACCAAGAAGACGCCCGCGCCGGCCGTGGTGGCCACCCACGGCTACATCAACTCCCGGGAGACCCAGGACGGGTTCGCCATCGAGCTGGCCCGGCGCGGCTTCGTGGTGCTGGCCCCGGACCAGTCCGGCCATGGCTTTTCGGGCCCGCCGGCCTTTGCCAACGGCTTCGGCGGGCTGGACACCCTGAAGTACCTGCGCACCCTGGACTTCGTGGACCCCAAGAACATCGGGCTGGAGGGCCACTCCATGGGCGGCTGGGCCTCGGTCATCGCCGCGGCGGCCAACCCGGACGGCTACAAGTCCTTTGTGCTGGCCAGCTCCTCCACCGGCACCTACGGGGCGCCCAACGGCACCCCCACCTTCCCCAGAAACATGGCCGTGATCTACAGCCTGTACGACGAGTTCTCCCAGCTTATGTGGGGGGTGCCGATTCCCTCGCAGATGCCCGGCACGGACAAGCTCAAGAAGATATTCAACACCAAGGAGCCGGTTAAGGTGGGCCAGCTCTACGGCTCCATAGAAGACGGCACCGCCCGCATACTCTATCAGCCCCGCATGATTCACCCCCGGGTGCACCTGTCCACCGAGGCCATAGGCAACGCCATAGAATGGTTCCAGAAGACCCTCAAGGGGCACAAGAACATCCCGCCTGCCGACCAGATCTGGCCCTGGAAGGAACTGGGCAACCTCATCGCCCTGATTGGCATGGTGCTGCTGCTGTTCCCGGTGGGCAGCCTCCTGCTGCGGGCCAACTACTTCAAAGTCCTCAAGGAGGCGCCGGCGGAGCGCAAGTCCCTGACCGGCTGGGGGTGGTACGTCGGGGCGGTGGTCATGATGCTGCTGCCCATCCCGGTCTATATGAACATATGGGACTGGCAGGGCAAGGGCATCATGGCCAAGAGCTTCCTGTGGGGCCAGCAGATCACCACCGTGCTCATCTTCTGGGCCATGATCGTGGCGGCCATCGCGCTGATCCTGTTCCTGCTCTGGCACTTCATCCTGAACAAGAAGACCGGCGCCACCTGCGTCAGCTACGGCATGTGCTGGCCGGAGAAAGGCCTGCAGTGGGGCAAGATCGGCCGGTCCCTGCTGCTGGCGGTGCTGGTGAGCTTCGCGGCCTACTTCACCCTGGCCTTCTCCTTCTGGCTGTTCGACACCGACTACCGGTTCTGGGTCTTCGCGGTCAAGCCCATGTCGGCCTCCCACGCGGGCATGTTCCTGGCCTACCTGGTGCCATTCTACTTCTACTTCCTGATCGCCGGCCTGGTGCTGCACGGCCAGTTGCGCCGGGGCAAGGCCAACGGCCCGGACCTGGCCGGCTGGAAGGAGATGGTGATCAACATCGTCCTGATGATCGGCGGCTACATCCTGTTCGAGGCCTATCACTACCTGCCGCTGTTCGTCGGCGGCTCCCTGGGCGTTACCACCCGCTGGGCGCCGCTGTACGGCATCGTGATGTTCCAGTTCCTGCCCATCTTCACCATCGTGGCCTTGGTCTCCACTTACTTCTACCGCCGCACCGGCCACATCTACGTGGGGTCCTTCATCAATGCCATGCTGGTCACCTGGATCGTGGTGGCCGGGCAGGCCACCCACTACGCCTACTAAACGGTTGAACCGATCCCTGCCGCCGCCCCCGGCCGATGCCGGGGGCGGCTTTTTTGGCGCCGCCGGCATCGGCGGGCCCAGCCGGCCCCATTTAACCTTTCCCCGCCGGGGAAAGGCGTGTTATGCTAATTATGCTCGCACCTTAACGCCGAAGACCGGAAGGGTGGCAAGTGCAAAAGTTGCGCGTTGGCCTGGGCGTTTTGCTGGCGGCGCTGCTCCTGACCGGGGCCGGCTGGGCCGATGACTGCGACCGTCTGAGCGCCCCGCAATACGCCGACCAGAGAATCCGGGCCTGCACCCAGGCCATCAACTCCGGGCAATGGACCGGCAAGAACCAGGCCATCAATTACAGCAATCGGGGCAACGCCTGGAAGCACAAGCAAGAGCTGGACAAGGCCATCGCCGACTACGACATGGCCATTCAAGCGTACCCCCAGTTCGCCATGGCCTACTACAATCGGGGCCTGGCCTGGCACGCCAAAAAGGAATATGACAAGGAGATCGCGGACTACGGCAAGGCCATCGAGCTGAACCCCAACTATGCCGAGGCCTACGGCAACCGGGCCTACGTGCTGGCCCTGCAGGGACATTACAAGGAGGCCCTGGCCGACGCCAAGCGGGGCGTGGAGTTGGACCCCGAGGGCCGCACCAAAAACCGGGCCATCTTGGAATGGGTCCAGAACAAAGCGGCGGGCAAGTAGCCGGGCTGGCCTGCGCAAACAATATCCCGGCCCTGAGCGCCGGGGAGCCGTCTGGGGAGTCATAAAATGAAATCTGCCCGTGTTCTGCTGGCTGGGTGGCTGGTGTTGATGACGGCCGGGGTGTGTCTGGCGGACGACCCCTGCTACGACGCCGTGCAGCGCGGCGACTACGACGGCGCCGTGCAGGCCTGCACCAGGTACATCAACAGCGGCCGCGCCAACCCCTGGATCGACTACAACAACCGCGGCATCGCCTGGCGCTACAAGGGCGACTTAGACAAGGCCGTGGCCGACTACAGCAAGGCCATCGAGCTCAAGCCCGACTACTACATGGCCTACAACAACCGCGGCATCGTCCACAGGCTTAGAAACAACTTCGACGCGGCCATCGCCGACTACAGCAAGGCCATCGAGATCAAGCCGGACTATTATCAGGCCTACAACAACCGCGGCATCGCCTGGTCGCTCAAACAAGACCAGGAAAAGGCCATCGCCGACTACAGCAAGGCCATCGAGCTGAACCCCAGCTATTCCCTGGCCTACTACAACCGCGGCATATCCTGGCGGCGCAAGCAGCAGAACGACAAGGCGGTGGCCGATTACACCAAGGCCATCGAGTTCAACCCCCGCTACGCGGCGGCCTACGGCAACCGCGCCGTGGCCCTGGCCCTGCTGGGCCGCTTCAAGGAGGCTCTGACCGACGCCGAGAAGGGCGTGCAGTTGGACCCCAACAACCAGACCAAAAACCGGGCCATCCTGGAGTGGGTGAAGAAAAAGGCGGATGAAGCCGCCGCCACCACCCCGCTGCAGCCCGCGGACGGCACCACCCGTCTTCCGGCCGCGGACGGCACCACCCGCCCGCCGGCCACGGATGACCCAAACCAGGTTCCGTCCTCCAACCTCATAAGGTAGACGCCGGCAGCCAAGGATAGGGAGGCAGTCAGATGATTTTCAGGCGTGTTTGGTTGGCGGTGCTGCTGGTGCCGCTGTTGGTGGGCGTCTCCTGGGCCGATGACTGCGACGACCTGACCGCCCCGCAGCACGCCCAGCAGAGGATCCAGGCCTGCACCAAGGCCATCGACTCCGGCAAATGGACCGGCAACAACCAGGCCATCAACTACAACAACCGGGGCATCGCCTGGGCGGTGACCAAGCAGTACGATCAGGCCATCGCTGACTTCAGCAAGGCCATCGAGATCAACCCCAAGTACGCCAAGGCCTACTACAACCGCGGCATATCCTGGCGGCGCAAGCAGCAGATCGAAAAGGCCATCGCCGACTACACCAAGGCCATCGAGCTGAACCCCAACTACGCCAAGGCCTACGGCAACCGCGCCGTGGCCCTGGCCCTGCTGGGCCGCTATAAGGAGGCCTTGGCCGACGCCCAAAGAGGCACGGAGCTGGACCCGAGCCGCCAGACCAAAAACCGGGAAATCCTGGAATGGATCAAGAAAAAGATGGCGGGCCAGTCCGGCGGCACCGGCGGCGGCACCCAGGCCCCGGCCAAAAACAGCGGAGACCAGACGCCGTCTTCCAACCTCATCAGATAGGCCCCGGCCTCGGGCCGCCGGGCCCGGCAGGGCGGCGCCCGGTCCCGGCGCCCAAAAAATTTTAACCCCTAGGCTTAATTTAACATTACCCCCGCGGGCCTTCCGAAGCCGAGCTGCCGACCGGAAATCGGCACTTGGTTTTAAACCAGCCTCTCTGCCATTTAATGATTACGTGAGTCATCCCTATGGGCCGGCTCCCCGCATTTTCGGCAGGGGGGACAAAATTGCCGGATAGAGATCCTCATGTCGGCAGCATGACTCTTTCCCTCAACACCAATTTATACCAGATGCCTAGCTAAGTCTATGAGCGAAGTAAGGTTGACCGCTAATAAACGCAAGGGATACTATTCAATAATGATGTTGGAATGCAGGATAGAATAGGAGGAGAAGTGTTGGGGGACTATTGGTATAAATTTTTGTCGTTTGTTCCTCTTGATGTGAATGCTCCCAAGTTTTTTGGTTTTTCTGAATTTTTAACTGGGCTAGCATTCATGGTTCTTGCATGGACAATCGCGGATGTGCGGTACCGGTTCCGAGTTAGGACCACGCCCATACCTCTCCAGGGAATAACTTTTGCTGTGATGGGAGCAGTGGGGGTATTAACTCTCCTGACCGATTTGTGGCGTGCGGAGCAATGGCTGGCTCCTCAAATAAACAGTCTTACGCAGTCAGAATGGCAGGCCTTTCTCGGAGGGGTTTTCCTTTTGACCTTTTTTACTTGGGCTTGGTTCGCTTTCATCCGCCCCCCTGTATACGGTAGGATGAATGCCCGGCGTTATGCGCGAGCTCTCTATCGGACCATTCTAAAGGGTTCCCCTGCTGAGCTGTCTGTCATTGCAGATGAATTTGCGTATTCAGCGAAGTCATTAATTAAGCATGCTACAGCCAGCCGTCGGCTGGATGATTACCCAAAAAATAGTGAAGAAAGTAAGAAGCCACCGAAAAAGTTGGCCAAGGTAACGGCCTATGCTAACGATTTATTACTTCTAATAGCCGACAGGAGGTTCTGTCGCGCAATTGTCGGGTCTTCGCCTGTCACTGCCCTAGCTATTTTCCGCGAGATTGGAGAAGCAAAGAATTACTACGTCCCGATAGAGGTCTTTGCCAGAAACATCGTGAACGAGGCGATCGCTAACAAGGATTCCTTCTTATTTCACGAAGCCGAAGGGTATGAATCAGGCTTGCTTGGCTATCATAAACCACTTAGCCAAGCCATTTTCGCGAACTACAGAATGGTTGAAGCCATCGGGACCCTTTTTGAGCCGGACATTTGGAACAAGGAAAAATGGGATGCGGCCCAATGGGGGGCTTACTGTCGCGCAGTGCTGCTGACCTTTCGTGATTGTGTGGAGAAAGGATTTGGGGATCACGCCTTCGTGCTTCACGGAGCAATGCACCGTATTGAGCACGCTGTATCTGATCTCTACAAGATCAATGGAATGACTATCAGCGCCTGGGATGACGATGTGCAAGCTAGGCTTAGAGTAGTTGTAGGTTTCATCAGGGACGCCATGGAAATTCTCGAAACGAAAGAGGTGCCTAGGCACATTAAGCTACGCGTTCGCAACAGACAAGACGCACGAAATATTTACGACTACTTAGCTGGTATGATGGTCGAAGTAATATTCTACGCTTCTAATGTGAGATCACCTAATGAGCTTTGTTGGTGGATTCAGCACATCTACCTGTGGGCCGAACTTTTCAATTTCGACACATTAAGTGGACCCGCTGCCAAGGTTGTTAAGTTTAAGGTGCGTCGACTTATTTATAACGAGGTCATCCAAATGAAGCACTTTCCAAACTTCAAGGGTGCTCGAATCCTTGGCTTCTGCTTGAACGTGATGGGCTTGGCAATTGGTGATGATAGATACAATCATGATAGCAAAGCACTTCATATTGGAATTTTATCGTGGACAAAAAAGAACTATGCCTGGCTGCATTCTTATAATCCACGGGTGGCGGAGGCATGCTTGGTAGACGGTATTACTTACGATGAGGAGCACCTGAGGTTGGTCAAGACATATCCCGCCGAAGGTTTAAGGCGCGAAGCCGAGTACATTTATTTCGATGTGGACCCACCATCATAGCTTTCCCCAAAAATGATGACTCTAGGGGGCCGCCGACAACATTAGTTCTTGTTTATTCGCATCGCCCGCATGCCCCCCGCATCACCCTCTACAAACCTGTTTCCCCGCTGGCCGGCATGATCTAAGCTGGCCCCAGCATCCTTTGGCGCCGGGAGGAGCGAGCCATGTCCTACATCATCGAGCCGGAGCGCAAGACGCCGGTGGTGGCCGAGACCGATCTGTTGGTCTGCGGCGGGGGCTACGCGGGCTTTGCCGCGGCCCTGTGCGCAGCGCGCCTGGGGGCCAGGGTCCTGCTGCTGGAGAAGTACGGCTTCCTGGGCGGGCTCATCACCACCTCCCTGGTCATCACCACCCCGCCTTTGAACAACGGCATCAACCGCGAGGTGGGCCGGCTGCTGAGCGATCAGCGGGCCTACGTCTTCTGCCAGCACTCGGGCCGCGACCCGGAGGGCGCCGAGCAGCGCAACCCGGCCGAGCTGATGCACGCGGTGGACCCGGAGCTGATCAAGTATGAGTTCCCTCGCCTGCTGCTGGCGGCCGGGGTGCGGCTCCTGCTGCACACCTACATCGCCGGCGTGGTCAGGGAGGGCCCACGGCTCAAAGGCGTGATCGTGGAGAGCAAGGCCGGCCGCCAGGCGGTGCTGGCCAAGCAGGTGGTGGACGCCACCGGCGACGCGGACATCGCCTTCCTGGCCGGGGCCGCGGTACGCGAGGTCAAGAAGCCCATGACCATGATGTACAACCTGGCCGAGGTGGACGTGGCCAGGGCCGTGGCCCACCTGGGCCACTGGGGCAACCTGAAGAACCTCCTGCGCCAGGCCATGGCCCGGGGCGAGGTGGCCTTCGACCTGGGCGTGGACCCCGAGTTCGGCGCGCCGGGGGTGCACGCGGCCGAGGCGGTGTACCCAGGCCAGCTCAACGTCTGGTCGGGCATGCTGCAGGGCCTGAGCGGGGTGGACCCCTGGGACCTGACCCAGGCCGAGCTGATCACCCGCGAGCACGTGATGCGCCTGACCCGCTTCCTGCAGGCGCGGGTGCCCGGCTTCGAGCGGGCGCGCATCGAGTGCACCTCCACCCAGGTGGGGGTGCGGGCCAGCCGCCAGTTGGTGGGGCCCTCTTCGCCCAAGCTGGCCGATATCCGGGGCCAGAAGTTCGCCGACACCGTGGCCAAGCCCTACGCCAAGAGCCCCATGCGCCTGCCCTACGGCAGCATCCTGCCCCAGGGCGTGGACAACCTGCTGGTGGGCGGCCGCTGCCTGTCGGCCGACGACGACGCCCTGGGCCAGCTCAGGCTGTGGCCGGTCTGCGCCGTCACCGGCCAGGCCGCCGGCGTGGCCGCGGCCCTGTGCCTGCGCCATGGGGTCAGCCCCCAGCAACTGGACGTGGCCCTGCTGCAAAAGGAGCTCACGGACCAGGGCCTGGACCTGGGGCTATAGGCCGCCGCGCTTAACCCCCCGATGCCAGGGGTATTTCCATTTGGTGATCACGATTTCGTAATATAACCGGTCTCGGTCTTGGCTGGGACAGGCTGGGAGGCAGCCCCAGCCAGGGTCAAATTCCAGCCCCCAAGACAACTACCCGTTTATATTTATCTTTTTGGCAGAAATTTTTTATGGCTCCGACGGCCGCCTGGCCGCGTTCGTTGGCATGCTTCTGGCATAATATAAAAGCGCACCTTTAGAGTTGACCCGTTCGGGAGCGTCGGTCATGAGAAAGCTACTGCCCCTCATCGCCCTGCTGCTGGTCCTGGCCCCTTGGGCCGCGGCCCAGGCTGACACCATCCAGCCCCTGGAGCTGGGCTTCAGCCGCATCACCAGCAACTCGCCCTATGGCGACCAGGTGGACGTGCTGATGAGCATCTCCCAGCTGGACTCCGACAGCCTGCTGTTCCGGTTCACCAACCAGAGCAGCCTGTCCTCGGTGGTCTCGGAGATCTACTTCCAGGACAGCGATAGTCTGGTCAGCAGCCTGCAGATCCGCAACGACCTCAGCGTGGGCAAGGTCTACTTCACCTACGGCGCCAGCCCCTCGGACCTGCCCAGCGGGGGTAGCGTCAACTTCAGCACCTCCTTCGCCGTGGAGGCCAAGAGCCCGGCTCCCAAGTGGGGCATCAGCCCCGGCGAGAGCCTCAGCCTGATCCTGAACCTGACCTCCAGCGCGGCCGTCAACGCCCTGGTCATGGGCCTGAGCGACCAGAGCTTCGCCGTGGGCCTGCACATCACCTCCATCGCCGGCAGCCAGAGCGACTCCTTCGTCAACACCCCGCCGCCCGGCAGCGGCGTGCCCGAGCCGGGCACCATGGCCCTGATGGGCTCGGCCCTGCTCAGCGGCCTGGGCCTGCGCCGCAAGCAGATCGTCCAGAAGCTGCGGGCGCTGCTAAAAAAGACCTAAGCGGGCTCTAAGCCCAACCCCAGCCCTGCAAGAGGGCATACCCCCCGCCCGGTCCTGGCGCTCCCCACGCCAGGACCGGGCTTTTTTGCGCCCCGCCGGGCAGGCCCGTATCGGCTCGCCCGATGCCCCAGCAGGCCAACCCTCTGAAACCAGACTCTTTCCATTTCGTTAATACGATTTTGTAATATAACTGGCCTGGTTACTGCCTACCGGCGCCAGGGTGACCCCGGCCGCAGGTTTTGCGGGAAGCGGCCAACTCAAATTTTTTTAGTTTTTTAAGCCAGCTAGAGGTTATCTACGTCTTGCGGTCCGGGTCCAAGGCGCTTTTGGCATGCTTTTGGCTTACTTAATCCTGGTGAAACGGTTTTTTAAGCATGGGAGTTTGTATTGTGAGACGGTTGGTCGCCCTATTCGCCCTGCTGCTGGTCCTGGCCCCTTGGGCCGCGGCCCAGGCCGACACCATCACCTATAACGGCGTTCAGCAGGCCGGCCTGAACATCAAGGGATACGTGGACTACAGCCGCAGGTACGCCAGCACGGGCGAGTTCGACATCTCCTGGAACGAGGAGGAGGTGCTGGCCGCCTACTGCGCCGACATCCTGTCATCCGGCCTGGGCGGCTCCTACAACGTCAGCGCCCTGAGCAACTTCGACTACCACATCTACAACAACCTCTACCGCGCCGCCTGGATCATGGAGAACTACGCCCCCGGCCTGGGCTATGACAGCTCCTACTACAGCGACACCGTGGCGGCCACCGCCGTGCAGTCGGCCGTCTGGGCCCTGCTGACGCCCTACCGCTACAGCCCCTTCTCTCTCAGCTCGGTGACCTCGGGCAGCTCCACGGAGAAGAGCCGCGCCAAGGCCCTCTACACCCAGATATTGGCCGCATCGGCGGGCATAGACTTCGGCTCCTACGCCTTCCAGAACATGTTCTACTTTGCCGACAGCAACCAGGACAAGCAGAACCTACTTTTTGCCACCGCCCAGCCGGGGCCCTCGGTCCCCGAGCCGGGCACCATGCTCCTGATGGGCTCGGCCCTGCTCAGTGGCCTGGGCCTGCGCCGCAAGCAGATCGTCCAGAAGCTGCGGGAGCTACTAAAAAAGACCTAAGCGGGCTCTAAGCCCAACCCCTAGCCCTGACAAGGGCATACCCCCCCGCTCGGTCCTGGCGCTCCCCACGCCAGGACCGAGTTCTTTTATTGGCTCCGCTGTGGGTATGAGATGACGGCCGCGGCTGGCCCTATTGCAACACCTTGGCCTTGGCCCGGCGGCTGAGGCCCGACCCGCCGGCCAGGATCAGCCCCCCGCCCAGGATCAGGCGCCAGGTCAGGGGCTCGCCGAAGAACAGCACGCCCCAGGCGGCGGCGATGATCACCTGGCTCATCAGCACCACCCCGCCCTCGGCGGCGGGCAGGTGGTAGAAGCCCTGGTTCATCAGCACCTGGCCCACGGTGGCCACCAGGCCGATGGCCAGCAGGTACATTAGGCCGGCGGCCGAGGGGATGAGGGGCTCGCTGCCCAGGGCCAGGGGCCAGATGGAGACCACGGCCGCGGCCAGGCAGAAGAAGAAATAGATGCAGTAGGGGCTGTGCTCCCCGGCCAGGCGCCGCACCATGGCCGTGTTCAGGCCGGCCAGCACGCTGGTGCCCAGGGCGTAGAAGTGGCCCGGCCGCAGGTGCATGTCCCCGCCGGGCAGCAGGATGGCCGCGGTGCCCGCAAAGGCCAGGGAGATGAACAGCCAGTCCCGCGGGGCCACCCGCTCGTCGTTCACCCAGGGCGCGAACAGGGCGCCGAAGGCCGGGAAGAGGAAGAACAGGACCATCACCTCGGCCAGGGGCACGTCGCGCATGGCCATGATCAGGCACAGGAAGCCCACGGTGCCCGACAGGCCGCGCACGATCAGCAGTTTGAGGTTGGGCCCCAGGATGGCCACCCGCAGGCAGCCGGCCAGCCCCAGCATGGACAGGATGCCGAACAGGGCGCGGTAGAAGCTGATCTGCCACACGCCCACCGTCTGTCCGGCCAGCTTGACGAACACCCCCACCATGGCGAAGAAGAAGGCGGCCAGGACCATGCAGCCCGCCCCTAACAGGAGGTTGTTGTTTCCGCTGGATTTGGGCAAGCGCGGCTCCTTGGCTTGGGAGATTGCACGGGCGGGGCGGGCGCGGCCCCTGTCCCAAGCAAGGACGCCGCGGCACCAGAAATATATAACAGAACCGCGCCGCCGCTACCCCTGGGGCTTTTTGTTTGTACGCCGTGGCCGCCGGGTGTATCTTGCAGGAGCCCTTTATACGCCTGCCCCGAAACGGATCAAGGAGAACGGCGCGTGCAGATCGAGGCGGGAGGCCAAGGAGCGCCCAGCGGCGGCGTGCAGAGCATGGCCCAGCCGCTGCTGTTTCTGACCTGTCTGTTCTTCTTCAACTTCTCCTCGCGCATGATTCTGGCCCCTCTGCTGCCCACCATGGAGCAGGCCCTGGACTTCAACCACGCCACGGCCGGCTCCCTGTACCTGTTCATCGCCCTGGGCTACTGCCTCTCCATGTTCATCGCCGGGCTGGTGGCCGCGGCCCTGGACCACCGCCGCACCATCATCCTCTCGGCCGTCCTGACCGGGGCCACCACCCTGGCCCTGGCCCTGGGCAGCTCCCTGTGGGCCATCCGCCTGGCGGCCCTGGCCCTGGGCCTGGCCGCCGGCCTGTACCTGCCCTCGGGCATGGCCACCCTCAGCTCCCTGGTGGGGCGCAGCTACCTGGGGCGGGCCATCGCCGTGCACGAGCTGGCCCCGGCCCTGACCTACGTGGCCGTGCCCCTGGCCGCCACCGTGCTCTTGACCTGGTTCTCCTGGCGGGGTGCCCTGATAGCCTTTGCCGCCGCCAACCTGGTGCTGGGCCTGGCCTTCGCCCGCTGGGGCCGCGGCGGCCGCTTCAAGGGCGAGCCCCTTAATCTGGCCCTGCTGCGCCAGGAGGCGAGGTGCCTGCCCCTGTGGCGGCTGACCGCGGTGTTCACCATGCTCCTGGGCGCCAGCGTGGGGGTTTACTCGCTGCTACCCCTGTTCCTGGTCAGCGAACACCACTGGGCCCTGGAGCAGGCCAACCTGCTGCTGGCCGTCTCGCGGATTTCGGGAGTGATCATCGTCCTGCTGGGCGGCTGGGTGGCCGACCGCCTGGGGCCGGGCCGGACCATGTTCCTGGCCGCGGCGCTCAGCGGCCTGATGACCGTGGCCCTGGGCCTGGCCCAGGGCTGGTGGCTCATCGGGCTGGTGTTCCTGCAGCCCTGCCTGGTGGGCTGCTTCTTCCCGGCCGCCTTTGTGGCCCTGGCCTACCTGGGGCCCCTGTCCACCAACAACCTGCGGGTGGCCATCACCGTGTCCGTGGCCATCGCCGTGGGCTCCGGGGTGGTGCCGGCGGGCATCGGCCTGTTGGGCCAGATGGGCTCCTTCGGCACCGGCATATCCATCCTGGGCGGCCTCACCCTGCTCTCCCTGGTCCTGCTGCCCTTCCGGGTCCTGAGCGAGGGGCACCCCGCGGCCGGCGGCCCCGCCGGCTGCTGAGCATTAAAACGAGGCGCCGGGCCGGGCCCGGACGGGCTCAGGCGATCTGGGTGTAGAGCCGGATGTCCGGCTCGCCGGCCAAGAGGGCCGCCCGGGCCTCCCGCCCCTGCTGCAGGTGGGGGCTCTTGATGTGCGCCTTGAGGGCGGCCATGTCCCTCCACTCCTCCACGAAAACGAAATCCGCCGGGTCATTGTTGTTCTGCATCAGGGCGTAGGAGATGCAGCCGTCCTCGGCCTTGGTGGGGGCCACCTGGGCGCTCAGCAGGCCCTTGAGCTGCTCGGCGTGCTCGGGCTTGGCCTTGATGTGGGCGACGACGCGGATGGTGGGCATGGTTCCTCCTCGGGTTGCAATCCAGTCGCGGCGCGGGGCCAGGGGTCACAGTATAACAGCTTGAGGCCGGTTTGAGTTGACTTGCGCCGGGATGAACAAGGTATTTTATATAAATAGGAGGGTGCGCGTCATGCCAGAGGAGCTGGTAGGCGAGGTCACCCACTTTTATGCCGGCCCCATGTTGGCGACAGTCTTCGTCCTCACCGGGGCCATCCAGGTCGGCGACCGGCTACACTTCGCAGGCCGCAGCACCAACTTTCACACCTTGGTGGAATCGCTGCAGGAGAATCAGCTGCCTCTTCATGTTGCCGGGCCGGGCCAGAGCATAGGCGTTCAGGTTCCGCAACGCGCGCAAGTGGGAGATCGCGTATTCAGAGTGACCTAACCTGAGGAACCCAGAGCCGGCCGGGCCAGGCCAGGGTTGATGTTTGGCCATATTAGCGGTATTTTAATACTCAAATGCCTTTATAGGCTTGCCTCAGGAGGCTTTGTGCCCCAGCCCCCGCCCAACCACCCCCCAGGCCCGGCCATCGACGAAGAGGACATCCTGCAGGCCATGCGGGAGGTACCCGGCTACCTGGACATCACCCCCCAGGACTTCCGCCAGGTTTATGGCCGGGCCTATGCCCACGCCCTGCAGCGGCTGCGCCGGGGCCGGCCCGCGGAGCAGATCATGACCCGGGAGGTGGCCGCGGTAGCCGCGGACGCCCCGCTGGTGGAGGCGGCCCGCATCATGGCCCAGCGCCGGGTCTCCGGGCTGCCGGTGCTCCAGAACGGCCGGGTGGTGGGCGTGCTGTCGGAGAAGGACTTCCTGGGCGCCATGGGCGCCCAGGGCGGCCGCCACTTCATGGAGGTGGTGGCCCGCTGCCTGACCCAGGGCGCTTGCCTGGCCGCCCCCCTGCGCGCGGCCTTGGCCGGCGAGCTGATGAGCAGCCCGGCGGTGACGGTGGGGCCCCGACGCTCCACCACCGAGATCGCCGAGATAATGCGCTCGAAGGACATCAACCGGGTGCCGGTGGTGGACGGCCAGGGCCGGCTGCTGGGCATCGTCTCCCGCGCGGACCTGCTGCGGGCCGGGGGGCCGGCGTGAGCTACTGGGCCAAGATGCGCGGCTCGTCCCAAAGTCCGCCCGGCGTGGGCCTGGCCGAGGTGCTCTGGTCCTGGCTGGGCGCCTTCCTGGGCATCGCCGCCGTGGCCCTGCTCAACCAGTACTGGCTGGCCGGCACGGACCTGCTACTAATCATCGGCTCCTTCGGGGCCTCGGCGGTGTTGATCTACGGCGCGGTCAAGAGCCCCCTGGCCCAGCCGCGCAACCTCATGGGCGGGCACCTCATCTCGGCGGTCATCGGCGTGGCCTGCTACCAGTGGCTGGGGCAGGTGCCCTGGCTGGCGGCGGCAGTGGCCGTGGCCACGGCCATCGCGGCCATGCACGCCAGCAAGACCCTGCACCCGCCGGGCGGGGCCAGCGCCCTGATCGCGGTGATCGGCAGCCCCCAGATACACGCCCTGGGCTTTTTCTACGTGCTGGTGCCGGTGGGCCTGGGCGCGGCGGTGATGCTGGCCGTGGCCCTATTGGTGAACAACCTGGCCCCCCAGCGCCGCTACCCCGAGTTCTGGCTGTGAAGCAAGCAGGAGAAGGCAGATGAAGAAGGTTTCGCTCTACGAGGCCAACGACTTCGCCCAGCAGGGCCTCAAGCGCCTGCTGGTGCACGACTCGCCCTACTTCAAGATACTCAACTTCAACTTCCGGGCCGGCCAGGAGCTGCCGGTGCACTCGCACCAGATCGAGGGGCAGGTGAGCCTGGCGGTGCTGGAGGGGGTGGGCGAGTTCCTGGGCGCCGACGGCGCAGCCATCCCGGCCAAGGCCGGCGACGTGCTCATCAGCGATATCGCCGAGCCCCACGGCCTGCGGGCCAAGAGCGACCTGCGCCTGCTGGTCACCATCGCCCCGCCCATCTAGGCCGCCGCGCCCAGCCCTAGCGGCCCAGGGCCAGCTTCTTCTGCTTCAGCTCCTGCTGCTGCTGGTGCTGGCGCCGGGCCATCTTCAGGGCCACGTAGTACTTGTTGATGTCGCGCACGTACTCCACCGGCTCCCGGCCGATGTGCTTGAGCGCGGCCACCTCGCAGTTGGCGAACCACTGCTTGGGGTCGAAGCCCATCTGGGCCGCCTGGCGGCGCACCCGGGCGATGCGCGCGGGCCCGGCGTTGTAGGCGGCCAGGGCGAAGCGCAGGCGGTCGTCGGGGTGGATGCCCGGCTCGCTGAAGTAGCGGTCGCGCAGCAGGCTCAGGTACTGCACCCCGGCGGAGATGTTGTGCTGGGGCTGGTGCAGGGCCTGCACGTGCAGGCGCTGGTCCTGGGCCAGGCTGGGCAGCACCTGCATCAGGCCCACGGCCCCGGCCGGGGAGACCTTGCTCTGGTCCAGGCCCGACTCGCGCAGGGCCTGGGCCGCCACCAGCAGCGGGTCCAGGTTGTGTTGGCGGGCGTACTCTTCGAACCAGTGCATGTAGCGCCGCAGGCGCTGGCGCAGCACCCCCTGCTCCGGGTTCTTGATCCAGCGCGTGCTCTGGAAGTATTGCTTGAACAGCACGTTGCCCAGGCGGGTGCCCTTGCGGTGGTCCTGGATGAAGGCGTTGAGACTGGCCAGGAGCTGGGGGCTGGACTTGCGCACCAGCATGGCCAGCTCCCCGCCCCGGCGCAGCACCAGAGCCGGATACACCCGCACCTGGGACAGCACCCCGGCCCAGAGCCCGGCCACCGGCGCGTCGGCCACCGTGAGCTGGGCGATACCCGCGTTGACCATCTCCAGGATGTCGCTGGTGCTCAGCGTCTCGTCGGCCGGGATGATCTCCACTGGCGGTTTGCGCTCCGAGCGCAGGCGCTGGTTGAGCTTTAAGAGGCTGCGAAAGTAGCTGCTGCCCTGGCGCACGAACACCTGGCGGCCGGCCAGGTCATCGAGGCTTTGGAGCCCGGTCACCGCCCGGTTGGCCACCACCACCTCATCCACGCCGCTGAGGTAGGGCTTGGTGAAGGCGGCCTGCCGGGCCCGGGACGGGGTGATGGTCAGGCCCGCGGCCACCACGTCCACGTAGCCCTGGTTCAGGGCCGGGATCAGCCGCTCGTAGGGCATGGGCAGGAACACCACCGCCACCGGCAGCCGGCGCCGGCCGCGGCTCCGGTTCAGGCGCCGGCCGTACTCGTTGAGCAGGCGGCAGTCGAAGCCCTGCTCGTGGCCGTCCGGGCCGAAGAAAAAGTAGGGGATGGCATAGACCGTGCCCACTACCAGGCGGGTGCGCTCCAGGATGCCCGGCAGGTCCTCCTTGACCGGCAGATCCACCCCCCCGCTCATGGGCACCTTCTGGCCCATGACCTCCGCGGCCGGGGCCGGGGCAGCCAGCAGGGCCAGCAGGGCCAGGCACAACAAGCAGCGAAAGCCGGACACTTGCTCCTCCCAGGGGGCGGCGGGCTTAGTTCATGGTACCATGGCCGGGGCCCGGCGCCGACGCGCTAAACATTTGTCAAGCGCCGCGCTTTGGGATAGTAGGTAGTACTAATCTGCAATAGCCAGGAGGGCGACAAACATGGCCAAAGTGATCATCGTCATCGAAGACGGCGCCGAGATGGTGGAGGTGTCCACCAGCTTCACCCCCGAACTGCCCGAGGAGCTGACCCCCCAGGAGGTGGAGGCGCTCACCCCGGCCCAGATGCTCGCCCTGGAGATGCTGGGCTCCCTGGACGACAATGAGTTCCTGGAGGAGCAAGAGGACGACGAACCCCGGCCCAAGGCCTGAGCGCCCGTGCCCCGCCAGCGGAGAGCCCTGCCGTGAAGCCCCTGAACCAGCACACCTACCAGTTCAGCGAGTCCGTGATTCGCAACATGACCCGCATCTGCCTGCAGCACCAGGGCATCAACCTGTCCCAGGGCTTCCCGGACTGGGACACGCCCGAGGAGGTCAAGGAGGCGGCGGTCAAGGCCCTGCGCGACGGCTACAACCAATACGCCATCACCTGGGGCACCCCCAACCTGCGCCGGGCCCTGGCCCAGCGGGTGGAGGCCTACAACCGCATCCCCTGCGACCCCGAGAGCCAGATCACCGTCACCTGCGGGGCCACTGAGGGCATGATCGCGGCCCTCAAGGCCCTGATCAACCCCGGCGACGAGATCATCATCTTCGAGCCCTTTTACGAGAACTACGGCCCGGACAGCCTGCTCTCCGGCGCCACCCCCCGCTACGTGACCCTGTACCCGCCCCACTGGCGCTACGACCCCGACGAGCTGGCCGCGGCCTTCAACCAAAAGACCAAGGCCGTGGTCATGAACACGCCCAACAACCCCACGGGCAAGGTCTTCAGCCGCCAGGAGATAGAGCAGATCACCGGCCTGTGCCAGAAGTGGGACGCTTTTTGCGTCTGCGACGAGATCTACGAGTACATCCTCTACGACGGGGCGAAGCACATCTCGCCGGCCTCGCTGCCGGGCATGGAAAAACTGGGCATCACGGTCAACTCCATGTCCAAGACCTACTCCGCCACCGGCTGGCGGGTGGGCTGGGTCATCGCCGCGCCCGAGGTGACCGCGGCGGTGCGCAAGGTGCACGACTTCCTCACCGTGGGCGCGGCCCACCCCCTCCAGGAGGCCTGCGCCGCGGCGCTCCAGCTCCCCGAGAGCTACTACGCGGCCCTGGCCGCCAGGTACGCCGCCTGCCGCAAGCAGCTCTTCGACGTTTTGGAGGAGATGGGCTTCAACCCCAACCTGCCCCAGGGCGCCTACTACATCATCACCGAGGTGCCGCACCTGATGGAGCGCTACGGCTGCGCCGACGACTTCGCCTTCGCCATCAAGCTCATCGAGCTGACCGGCGTGGCCTCGGTGCCGGGCAGTAGCTTCTACTCCCGGCCCGAGCTGGGGGCCAAGCAGGTGCGCTTCTGCTTCTGCAAGAAGACCGAGACGTTAGAGAAGGCGGCGGAGGGACTCAGGAGGTTAAGGTAATAGATCGCGTAGGTCGGGTTAGGGGCCTTGCCCCGTAACCCGACAAATTCCATTGTTGTGTTTCGCTTCCTCGACCTAACCTGCATAACCTTGGAGCTGACATGGCCTTGACCAAAGAGGAATTCCTGGGGGTGATCAAGGAGATCCGCGAGGTCATCGCCTCCAATGAACACGCGGAGTGCTCCTGCCCCAATATCAGATGCGAGCTGCACGGCGATTGTTATAACTGCGTAAGGGTTTACAGGCACTTCGGCCACCACGTTCCACGATGCCTGCAGTTCGTCTTGGACCAGAAGGCGGCCAATATTTCCCAAGCCATTGCAAAAGAAATGGAAAAGAAACCACTGACGCCCAATGAATACTACGACTATTTAAATGCAGTCATGCCCAAAGAGAGGCCGATGCGCGGTGCTTGTGCGCTAATATAGCTTTAACTATCTGATATATTTTACTATAATACCTTCAGCCGATCATTCTGGAGGTATGAATTGCCCAATCGGTTTGAAAAACCCGGTAT
>JBFMFU010000062.1:0-4592 GCA_040751985.1 Thermodesulfobacteriota bacterium
GAGCTGCCGCCGGCTTGGCCGCAGCCGGGGCCGGAGCTGCCGCCGGCTTGGGCGCGGCCGGCTTGGCCGCGGGCTTGGCGCCGGCCAGGGCCACGGCCTTGGGACGGTCGCTCTTCACGCGCGCGGCGGCCGCGGCCCGCGGGGCCAGCAGCTTGTCGATGAAGCCGTGGACCAGCTTGACCGTCTGGGGGTGCCTAATAAGAAGGATGTCGCTGCCGGCCAAGAGGTAGGCCACGGCCGCGGTGGCCTCCATGAGCACGCCGCGCTTCATGGCCTCGCCCAGCTCGGGCGCGTCCGCGTTGCTCAGGCCGGCCTCCTTGGACTTCCAGACCTCGTTGCCCACGTTGTTGATCATGGGCAGCACCAGCTTGTCGTCGTCCTGCACCAGGGCCGCGGCCCGGATGCGCTCCATCACGGAGTAGGAGTACTCCAGGCCGTAGCCCAGGCCGCCGGTGGTGGGGTCCACCACCAATTTCTCCAGGGGCACGCCCAGGTTGCCCAGCAGGATGTTGAGCTGCTTGGCCAGGTTCACGTCGATGGGGCTGGAGGCGATGAGGGACTGGCCGTAGGCCAGGGCCGCGGCGCCGATCTGCTTGTGGTTCTCCTCGCTGACCGGGCCCAGCAGGAGGCTCTTGCCGGCGTGGTCCTCGGCCACCTTCTTGAGCACCTCGGCGTCCTTGCTCACGTTGGCGCTGCCCCAGACGATCACGGGCACGTCCACCGCGGCCAGGACCTTGCCCACCACCGCGCTGGCCGCCGCGGGCGAGGCGTCCAGGCCGTTGGGGTCGGTGCTCTTGAGCTGCACCACGATGGCGTCGGCGCCGAACTCCTCCACGTTCTTCTTGGCCCAGGCCGCCGGGTCGCCCAGGACGCCGGCAAAGGGAGCCTTGGCCGCCTCGGGCCACTCCACGGGCTCGTAGTCCCAGACCTCCATGGCGATCACGGGCTTATGGGGCATCTTGCCCTCAAAGGTGTGGAAGGGGTAGCAGGTCTCACCGCCCACGGTGATGGCCTTGGCTCCCTGCCCCACCGCCACCTCAAGAATCTTGCCGGAGTATTTTATGGTTGGAATCTCAAAGGCCACGGCAACTCCCTCCAACTGCAAAAGGGAAAGCGGGTTATGCAAATCCGCTAGTTAAGGTTAATCTTACCTCTTGGGGCCGGTCTTGCCTTCCGGGCAGGCCGGGACCTGCATAACCTACCGATTATGCGTACTAACCCATCTACTTGTGAGCACTAGTACAATGCTCTTCCAAAAAAAATCCGCGGGCCTAACCTATACCTGTCCGATTAAAGCGCCAACCAAGCTACTTTAATCCCTGCTACCTGTCAAGAAAAAACGCATAACCTAGCGTATTCCTTGGCTACTCGCGCTATGCTCCCCGCCGGGCCAGCCGGATTTCAGCCCGCGGCCGGGGCCAGCACCCGGTCCATGATCGCGAAAACCGCACTACGTACCGGGTTTTCCGGCGGCAGGGTGCTGGTGGGCTTGCCGGCCAGATCATAGGCGGCTAACTGGTCGTCGTCGGGCACCGTGCCGGCCAGCTCCATGCCCATCTCCTTGATGAGGGCCAGCATCTCGGCCGTGGGCTGGCTGCGGACCATGGACAGGATCAGGTGCGCGGCGCCCTTGAGCACGCCCATGTCCTTGGCCAGCTGGGTCACCCGGGCCGCGGCCTGCAGGGAGCGGCGGCTGGGGTCGGAGATGACCAGAAACAGGTCCACGTGCTGCGTGGTTACCCGGCTGATGTGCTCCATGCCCGCCTCATTGTCCACCACCAGGTACTTGTAGTTGTCGGCCAGGTTGTCCATGCACTCGGTGAGCAGGTGGTTGGCCGCGCAGTAGCAGCCGGCGCCCTCGGGCCGGCCCATGGCGATGAGGTCGAAGCCCTGGCTCTCGGCCAGGCACTGGTTGACGCGCATCTCAATGAACAGGTTTTTGGTCATGCCCTGGCTCTGGCCCTTCTTCATGTCCTCGCGGGCCTCGCCCAGGGTGCCCGGCAGCGGCAGGCCCAGCACCTCGTTGAGGTTGGAGTTGCTGTCCGCGTCCACGGCCAGCACCGGGGTCATGCCCTTTTCCACCAGGTAGCGGACCACCAGCCCGGCGATGGTGGTCTTGCCCACCCCGCCCTTGCCGGCCACGGCAATGGTGTAGGCCAATGTGCTCTCTCCCTGCTGTTGAGAACTGATTGCAATTGGCAAACCTAAGGGAAGGTCCTTGTCTTGTCAAGGTATTTCGGCCCGCCCCCACGGCGCGCAAATCCGGCTTGCGCGCTGGGCCCCCGGCGACTATTATGTTCGTTAGCCGAGCGGGTGCAGGGGAGGCTGAAAGGTCCAGTTTTAAGGGGCGAATCGTGGTCCGCAGCTAGGTCCGCCCTACTTCCCCTCTTGCGGAATAACGACATATCTCTCTGAGGGTAATTTGTCTGACCATGACCTGTGGCCGGGCATCGCCGGGCGTTTGCGCGCCGTGGTGGAGGCCCGGGAGTTCGATACCTGGCTGCGGCCCCTGCGGCTGCGCCTGGACCAGGGCCGGGCGGTCCTCACCACGCCCAACCGCTTCTTCGCCGACTGGATAAGCGAGCACTACCTGGAGGAGATCAAGCAGGCCCTGCAGCAGGAGACCGGCGACTCCCCAGAGCTGAGCCTGGAGGTCTCGCCCCAGGAGCACGAGAACGGCCTGCTGCCGCCCACCCCGGCCCTGGCCCCGCGCCGGGAGCTGTCCCTGAACCCGGCCTACACCTTCACCTCCTTTGTGGTGGGGCCCTGCAATGAGCTGGCCTACGCGGCCTGCCGGGCCGTGGCCGACCAGCCGGGCGCCCAGTACAACCCCCTGATGATCTTCGGCGGCTCGGGCCTGGGCAAGACCCACCTGGTCACCGCGGTGGGCAACCATATGCTGGGCCTGGACCCAGGGCTGCGCGTGCACTACACCTCCTCGGAGGCCTACTCCAACGAGATGATCCAGTCCGTGCGCTTCGGCGGCATCCAGGGCTTTCGCGACCGCTACCGCCAAGTGGACTGCCTGATCATCGACGACATCCAGTTCCTCTCCGGCCGCGAGCGCACCCAGGAGGAGTTCTTCCACACCTTCGAGTCCCTGTTCCAGGGCGGCAAGCAGATCATCCTGACCAGCGACAAGATGCCCCGGGACATCCCCGGCCTGGCCGGCCGCCTGCGCACCCGCTTCGAGTGGGGCCTGCCCGCAGACCTGCAGCCGCCGGACGAGGAGACCAAGATCGCCATCCTGCAGCGCAAGGCCGCCGAGAAGAAGACCGTGCTCTCCCGGCAGGTGGCCGCCTACCTGGCCCGCCAGCCCGAGACCTCGGTGCGGGTGCTGGAGGGCTACCTAAACCGGCTCATGGCCGTGAGCCAGCTCCAGGGCGTGGAGCCGGACCTGGAGCTGGCCCGCCAGGTGCTGGGACCGCTGGTCAGCGAGCGCCAGGTGAGCGTGGACGAGGTCATCACCGCCGTGGCCGCCCACTTCGGCCTCAAGGTGGCCGACCTCAAGGGCGACCGCAAGACCAGGGACATCAGCCACCCGCGCCAGGTGGCCATGTACATGGCCCGGCGCCTGACCCGCTCCTCGTTCCCCGAGATCGGCCGCATCATGGGCGGCAAGGACCACTCCACGGTGGTCAAAGGCGTCAAGCGGGTGCGGCAATCGGCCGAGGAGGACCCGGAGCTGGCCGAGACCCTGCGGGCCGTGGAGCGGGCCA
The DNA here is from genome assembly GCA_040751985.1 of Thermodesulfobacteriota bacterium. Taxonomy (GTDB): domain Bacteria; phylum Desulfobacterota; class Desulfarculia; order Desulfarculales; family Desulfarculaceae; genus Desulfoferula. The sequence continues at coordinate 3,720 of JBFMFU010000062.1, forward strand.
TCCAGGACGGCCGCCGGCCGGTATAGAGGGCCGAGGCGCGGTGGAAATCCGTGGCGGACTGGGCGTGAGCGGTGGAGGCAACTAGAGGCGGTGAACGGGGCGGTGGGTTATTAGGCGACGGCTTCCAAGGGCTTGCCGCGGTTCTCCACCTTTCCACCATCGTCTATGTACTACGACTAAATATTAAGAGGATTGTTATATATCTCTTACTCCCTCACCTCTGGTGGAATTCCCCTGCCCCGCAGGGTTGGAAAAGTAGGGGGGCACCCCGCAGCCGCGTGCCAATGAACCAAGGCCGGTGCCGCAACCGGGGCTCGCAGGGGAGCTTCGGGGAGGAGAGCAAGCGCCGGGTTATAGCGGGGCGATGGGGAGGAGCGGAGGCCGTTTGCAGAAGCGCGGCGATCGGGTAAGGCGCGCGGCTCTCTGAGACAAGCCCTCGGTTTTCGCCTCCTTCCCAAGGCGCTGGATCAGGGCGGGAGTTTCGGGGCAGGACCGGACCTTGGTCCTCCGGGCGAGAGGGAGGTCTGCCCGTTAAGTCCCAGGTTGTGATTACATAGTGGCTACTTATCAATTATCTCTCCTGGTTGTAAGTGATAACTAGACGTTAATAAAGAATAAAAAGGTAGATGACCACCAAGTCACATTCAGCGGAGGTTCCAGGTCCTAAATTAGTAGAAATGAATTTTGCCCAGGCACACTCTGTTCACGATTCTGCGGGCCAACCAGGGGCCACGCGGCTGCCGTGGCTAGGTGTTGTTAGCAAGGACGTTGTTCACAGTTTGCCAGTCTTGAGACAGGCGGTTTGTAGTTAAGAACAGTGTGGGGTCTTGTTTGGTTGTAGTAATCCAGCCACGGACCCAGCTGCTCGATTCT
>JBFMFU010000063.1:0-115395 GCA_040751985.1 Thermodesulfobacteriota bacterium
CCGTGGTCCTGGCATTCTGATGAGGGTTGCTCATGCGGCTCTCCCAGTTTGGATCCGGTGATCTCTTCAACCACCAGTCTCCAAAACTGGAACCGTGTGAACAACCTCTTTAGCATTTACACCTAGCCCTTGCCGAAGCCGTAGCGCGGGTCGCTCTCCTTTAGGCCCGCGTACAGATGGGCCACATAGGAGCCGTAGCCGTTGTAGAGCTGGGTGGCCCGGCGCTCGCCGGTGCCCAGCAGGCGCTCGTACCTCTGGGACCAGCGCGGGTGGGGCCTGTCCGGGTTCACGTTGGACCAGAAGTCGTACTCGTCTGGCCCCAGGGTGTTCCAGAAGGTCCGGGGCTGCTGGGCCACCAGCTCGATGCGGGTGATGGACTTGGGCCCCTTGAAGCCATACTTCCAGGGTAGGATCACCCGGATGGGCGCGCCGTGCTGCTTGGGCAGCTCGTGGCCGTAGATGCCCACGGTGACCAAGGCCAGCTCGTTCATGGCCTCGGGCAGGGTCAGGCCCTCGAAGTAGGGCCAGAGCTGGTAGGCGTCGCTGTCGTTCTGGGACGGAGCCTGGTCCCGCTTGAGAAACGACAAGAAGCGCACGTAGCGGGCTTGGGGCAGGGGCTGGGCCTTCTTCAGGAGCCGGTGCAGGGGGAAGCCGATCCAGGGCACGGCCATGGCCCAGGCCTCCACGCAGCGGAAGCGGTACAGCCGCTCCTCCAGTTTCTGGCCGGCGATGAGCTCCTTTACGTCGTAGATAACCGGGTTCTGGACCAGGCCGGTGATCTCCACCTGCCAGGGCTTGGTCTGGAAGCGCTCCACCCGCGGCCACACGTTCTTGGTGGGAGTGAACTCGTAGAAGTTGTTGAAGCCGGCCGCCACCCGGCGCTCGGTGAGGGGCCGGTCCAGGCTGAAGCGGGCGTCGCGCTGGCTCTTCAAGGGCGCCAGGTCCTTGAGGGTGTCCTCCAGGGTGAAGCCCGGCCCGGCCAGGGCCCGGCCGCCGCTCAGCCCCAGGCCTATGCTGGCCACGCCCAGGGCCTGGATGAAGCGCCGCCGGTTCAGCCACACGTGCTCTGGCGTCACCTCGTCGCTGGGCAGCATGAATCGGCTGGGGACGGCCGCAAGCTTGTTGCTCATGACAAACTCTCCTCTGGCTGGGTGGAGCCTGGCCGCGCCCTGGCGCTGTCCACGCAGCGGCGGCTACTTTTTCTCCCGCACCAGGGGCACGAAGCGCACCGCCATCAGGCCGCGGGTGGTCACCTTGCCCTGAGCGCTCTTTTCCACCAGGGTCAGCTCCTCGATGCCGCCGGAGCCCACCGGGATGATCATGCGGCCGCCGGGCCTGAGCTGCTCCACCAGCGGCGGGGGTATGTGCGGGGCGGCGGCGGTGACGATGATGGCGTCAAAGGGCGCCTCCTGGGGCCAGCCCTTGTAGCCGTCGCCTACCTTGAGCCGCACTGCGCCATAGCCCAGGCGCTTGAGGTCCGCCGCCGCCCGGCGGGAGAGCGCCGGCAGTATTTCTATAGAGTAAACCTTGGCCCCCATGGCCGCCAGGACCGCGGCCTGGTAGCCGGAGCCGGTGCCTATCTCCAGCACCTTTTGCCCCGCCTTCAGGTGCAAGGCTTCGCTCATGTAGGCCACGATGTAGGGCTGGGAGATGGTCTGGCCCTGGCCGATGGGCAGGGGATGGTCGTTGTAGGCCATGCCCCGCAGCTCCTCGGGCACGAACTCGTGGCGGGGCACCGTGCGCATGGCCTTCAGCACCGCCGGGTCGCTGACGCCCCGCGCCACGATCTGGCGCTCGACCATCCTCTGGCGCAGGGTGGCGTAGTCCTGGTCCGCGGCGGCCGGCAGGGCCGCGGCCAGGATCAGGGCGGCCAACAGGGCCGCAAAGCGCCTGTGTCCCATATCGCGCCTCCGCAGATGAGGGCCCCTGCCCTACGCCGAGGCCCTGGTTTTTGCTTAGTCCGCCCGGTGCTCCTGGCCGTAGGGGCAATGGGGCAGCAGGCCGCACTCCGGGCAGGCTGGCTTGCGGCTGTGGCAGACCTGACGGCCGTGCAGGATTACCTGGTGGCTGAACCTGGTCCAGCGCTGGCGGGGAATGAGCTCCATCAGCTCGAACTCGGCCTTGACCGCGTCGGTCTGGGCAGTGAACTCCAGGCGGCGGCAGACCCGGCCCACGTGGGTGTCCACGGTGATGCCCGGCAGGCCGAAGGCCGCGCCCAGTACCACGTTGGCCGTCTTGCGCCCCACCCCAGGCAGCTTGATCAGGGCCTCTAAGTCCGGCGGCACCTGGCCGGCGTGCTCGGCCACCAGGGTCCGGGCCGCGCCCAGGATGGACTTGGCCTTGTTGCGGAAAAAGCCGGTGGGCCGCACCGCCTCCTCCAGCGCGCCCAGGTCGGCCTTGGCAAAGGCCTGCACTGTGGGGTAACGCTTGAACAGGCCGGGGGTGACCTGGTTCACCCGCTCGTCGGTGCACTGGGCGCTGAGGATGGTGGCCACCAAGAGCTGCCAGGGGTCGCCGAAGTGCAGGGCGCATTGGGCCTGGGGGTACAGGCGCTCCAAGGTCCGCAGCACCGCGGCCACCCGCTTGGGATCCGGCGGCGGGAACTTTTTACTGCTCTGGGCCTGGCCGTGGGTCAAGCTACTCCTCCACCACCACCGCCTTGTTGATCACCACCGGCTTGACCGGCACGTCTTGGTGCATGCCCTTGGTGGTGGTGGCCACGCCCTTGATCTGGTCCACCACGTCCTGGCCGGCGGTCACCTTGCCGAACACGGCGTAACCCCAGCCCTGGGGGTTCTTGCCGCTGTGGTTCAGGAAGTCGTTGTCGGCCACGTTGATGAAGAACTGGGCCGTGGCGCTGTGGGGGTCCATGGTGCGGGCCATGGCCACGGTGTACTTGTCGTTCATGAGGCCGTTGTCGGCCTCGTTGGTGATGGGGTTGCCGGTGGGCTTGGTCTGCATGTCCGCGGTCAGGCCGCCGCCCTGGATCATGAAGCCGTCGATGACGCGGTGGAAAACGGTGCCGTCGTAGAAGCCCTTCTTGACATAGGCCAGGAAGTTGGCGGTGGTCTTGGGCGCCTTGGCGGCGTCCAGCTCCAGGGTGATGTCGCCCATGCTGGTCTGCAACTTAACCACGGGATGGCTCCTTGCGCCGGCGGCCTGGGCCCCGGCCGTAAAGGTGAGGATGAGGGCCAGGCTGAGCACCAGCGCCCAGACCGCGGCCCGGAGATGGCTAAAGCGGGTTGCGTCTTTCATGAAGGCCACTCCTGCCCCGGCGTCACCGGCCCTGGAGGCACGGACCGCGGCCAGGGGCCGCGCTTACAGAATCACCACCTGCTTGATAAAACGAACCACCTCGGCCGGGTCGTCCATGACCCGGAAGTAGTCCAGGTCTTCGGGGCTGATCTTGCCGCCGCGCAGGTGCTTTTCTTTTATCCATTCTACCAGCCCCTGCCAGTATTCGCTGCCCATCAAGAGCACCGGGAAGGGCCGGATGCGCTTGGTCTGGATCAGGGTCAGGGCCTCGCTCAGCTCGTCCAGGGTGCCGTAGCCGCCGGGCATGACGATATAGGCCACCGAGTACTTTACGAAGATCACCTTGCGCACAAAGAAGTAGCGGAAGCTCAGGCGCACGTTGGCATAGGGGTTGGGCCGCTGCTCAAAGGGCAGCTCGATGTTCAGCCCCACCGAGTGGCCGCCCGCCTCGGTGGCCCCCTTGTTGCCGGCCTCCATCACCCCCCCGCCGCCGCCGGTGATCACCGAGAAGCCGGCCTCGGCCAGGCGGCGGCCCATCTCCTCGGCCAGGGCGTACTCCGGGCTGCCGGGGGTCACCCGCCCGGAGCCGAAGATGGACACGCCTTTGGGCACCTGGCTCATGGTGTCTATGGCGTCCACGAACTCACTGATGATGCGGAACATGCGCCAGGATTCCTGGGCCGATAGGGCGTCTATTACGTACTGCTGCTCGATCTTGTTCGGCATGGGTTTTCCTCTTGCGGCTGGGCGTCCGGCCGAAGGTGAATTTTCCGGCGCCTGTTATACTAAGGGCGGCCGCCATGTATCGTCTCCCTTTAGGTTGCCCACTGTCAAGGCGAAGCCGGCCGGGCAGCCGCCAATCCAAGGAGTTTGCCATGCGCATAACCTGCTTGGGCGCCGCCCGCACCGTGACCGGATCATCCTATCTGGTGGAACTGGACGATGACCGCTGTTTCCTGGTGGACTGCGGCATGTTCCAGGGCAGCCGGCAGTTGGAGCGGCGCAACTGGCTCAACCGGCCCTACCGGGTGGGCGACCTGGCCGGTATCTTCATCACCCACGCCCACATCGACCACTCGGGCCTGGTGCCGCGCCTGGTGCGCCAGGGCTACCGGGCGCCCATCTACGCCACTCAGCCCACCTGCGACCTGCTCAAGATACTCTGGCTGGATTCGGCCAACATCCAGGAGTTCGAGGCCGACTGGCAGAGCCGCAAGAACAACCGCCAGGGCCGGGACAGCGTGGAGCCCCTATACACCACCCCCGACGCCCAGGCGGCCATCGAGCTGCTGCATCCCCTGGAGCTGGAATGCTACCAAACCCTGATCCCAGGGGTGGAGAGCTGCTTCGTGGGCGCCGGGCACATCCTGGGCGCGGCCAGCCTGCAGGTCAACCTGCAGTCCGACGGCGGTTACCACTCGGTGGGCTTCTCCGGCGACATCGGCCGCCCCAACCAGCTCATCGTGCCCGACCCCAGCCCCATGAACCCGGTGAACACCCTGTTCATGGAGACCACCTACGGCAACCGCAACCACAAGTCTCTGGCCGAAAGCCAGGCCGAGCTGCTGGAGGTAGTGCACCAGGCCTACAAGGATGGCGGCAAGGTGGTCATCCCGGTGTTCGCCGTGGAGCGCAGCCAGGAGGTCATCTACACCCTGGCCGCGGCTCAGCGCCGCGGCGAGTTGCCCGCGGACATGCCGGTGTTTTTGGACTCGCCCCTGGCCATCAACGCCACCCTCATCTTCCGCGAGCACCCCGAGTACTTCGACAAGGAGACCCAGGACATCCTGGCCGCGGGCGACACTCCTCTTAATATGCCCAACCTCAAGTTCACCTCCTCGGTGGAGGAGAGCCAGGCCATCAACCGGGTGCTAGGCCCGGCCGTCATCATGGCCGGCAGCGGCATGGGCAACGCCGGGCGCATCAAGCACCACCTGAAGCACAACCTCTGGCGGCCCAACTGCCACGTGGTCATCGTGGGCTTCCAGGCCAAGGGCACCACCGGCCGCCTGTTGGTGGATGGCGCCAGCAAGGTCAAGATCTTCCGCGAGGACGTGGCCGTGCGCGCCCACGTCCACACCATCAACGGCTTCTCGGCCCACGCCGGCCAGGACGAGCTCTTGAAGTGGCTGGAGCCCCTGGCCCGGCCCGGGGTCAAGGTCAACCTGATGCACGGCGAGGAGGAGTCCACCCTGGCCTTCAAGAAACTGGCCTCCGAGCGCTTCCCGCGGGCGCGCTTCCACGTGCCCCGCTGGAACGAGGTCATCGAGCTGCGGCCCATGCCCAAGGAGGTGCGGCCGGTAGAGCCGGCGGCCCTGGTGGAGCAGGTGCTGGCCCTCAGCCAGCGGCTGGCCGCCCTGGCCCACCGCCTGGAGGCGCCCCAGGCCGCCCTGGACCCGGCCCAAGCCGCGGCCCTGCAAGAGGCCCTGCAGGCCGCCGATCAGGCGGCGCGGGCCGGGGAGGCGCTGTAGTTGCAGGGGCGCGAAGAGCTGCTCTGCCAGGTAGAGCATCCCGCCCGCTACCTGGGCGGGGAGGCCGGCTGCGTGGTCAAGGACCCGGCCCAGGTGCGCCTCTGGCTGGCCCTGGCCTTCCCCGAGGTCTACGAGATCGCCATGAGCCACCTGGGGCTCAAGGTGCTCTACGAGGCCCTGGCCCCGCGGCCGGAGGTGGCCGCCGAGCGGGTCTTCTGCCCCTGGACCGACCTCATGGCCCTGCTCACGCAGCAGGGCCAGGGGCCCTGGTCCCTGGAGAGCGGCCGGCCCCTGGCCGACTTCGACGTGATCGGCTTCTCTTTCCAGTACGAGCTGACCTACACCAATGCCCTGCACATGCTGCGCCTGGCCAAGGTGCCCCTGCGCCGGGAGGAGCGCGGCCCAGAGCACCCCCTGGTAATCGCCGGCGGGCCCTGCATGGTAAACCCCGAGCCCCTGGCCGAGTTCCTGGACCTGGCCGTGGTGGGCGAGGCCGAGGAGCTTATCCACCCCCTGCTGGATTTGCTGCTCCGGGCCAAGGAAGAGGCCTGGCCGCGCGAGGCGCTTTATCGCCAAGCTGCGGAGCTGGAGGGGGTCTACGCGCCGGCCCTGTTTAAGCCGCGCTATCAGGACGGCCGTTTGCAGGAGATAACGCCCCTGGACCCGGCCCGGCCCAAGGTGCGGCGGCGGGTGGTGGCTGACCTGGCCGCCCAGGCCCCGCCTCTGCAACCGGTGCTGCCCACGGTGCAGCCGGTGCACGACCGCCTGGGCCTGGAGGTGGCCCGGGGCTGCACCCGCGGCTGCCGCTTCTGCCAGGCCGGCTTCATCTACCGCCCGGTGCGCGAGCGGCCGGCCCAGCAGGTGCTGGAGGCGGCCCTGGCCGGCCTGGCTGGTAGCGGCCTGGAGGAGGTGGCGCTGCTGTCGCTGTCCACCAGCGACTACTCCTGCGTGGAGCCCCTGGCCGCGGCCCTGATGGACGCCCTGGCCCCGCGGCGGGTGAGCCTGAGCCTGCCCTCACTGCGCATGGACTCCCTGGGCCCGGAGCTGATCGCCCAGATCAAGCGGGTGCGCAAGACCGGCTTCACCCTGGCCCCGGAGGCGGGCAGCCAGCGCCTGCGCCAGGTGATCAACAAGAACCTGACTGAAGAGCAGATTCTAGCCGCGGTGCGGGCCGTGTTCAGCATGTCCTGGAACCTGGTCAAGCTCTACTTCATGCTGGGCCTGCCCACCGAGACCGACGAGGACATCGCGGCCCTGGGTCGGCTCTGCGAGCTGGTGGCCGCCGAGGCCCGATCCGTGGGCCGCGGCCGGGGCAAGCGGCCGCTGGTGCACGCCAGCCTGGGCCTGTTCGTGCCCAAGCCCCACACCCCCTTCCAGTGGGAGGGGCAGATGGACCTGGAGGAGGCCTGGCGCCGCCTGAAGCTGGCCAAGTCGGTGCTGGGCACCGGTGGGGTCAAGGCCAAGTGGCACCACCCGGCCTCCAGCATCATCGAGGGCGTGCTCTCCCGGGGCGACCGCCGCCTGGTCCCGGTGCTGGAACGGGCCGTGGCCCTGGGCTGCTGCTTCGACGGCTGGAGCGAGCATCTGGACTACGAGGCCTGGCTGGCCGCCCTGGCTCAGGCCGGCCTATCTCCGGCCGACTACCTGCGGCCCCGGGAACCAAACGAGGCCCTGCCCTGGGACCACATCGACGTGGGCGTAAGCAAGGATTATCTGTGGGCCGAGCGGCAAAAGGCCCTGGCCGGCCAGGCCACCGGCGACTGCCGCCAGGGCCGCTGCCTGGACTGCGGGGTCTGCGACCACCAGGAGATCAAGCCCCGCCTGTTCCCAGAGGCCGAGCTGCAGCCCCCGCCGCCGCCCGCGCCCGAACAGGAGCGCATCAAGTACCGCCTGCGCTTGGAGAAGACCGGCCCGGCCCGCTTCCTGGGCCACCTGGAGACCATGCGCCAGTTGGAGCGCAGCTTCCGGCGGGCCGGCGTAGAGCTGGCCCACAGCCAGGGCTTCCACCCCCACCCCCTGCTCAAGGCGGCCTCGGCCCTGCCCCTGGGCGTAGAGAGCCTGGTGGAGGTGCTGGAGGTGGCCACCAGCCGGCCCTACGATCCCGCGGCCCTGCCGGCGATGGTCAACCCCTGCCTGGCCCAAGGCCTGCGCCTGGCCGACGGCCGCCCGGCCCTGCCCGGCGAGAAGCTCCTGGAGCCGGTGGAGGTGACCTACCGGGTGCGGCCGGCCGCGCCCCTGGACCCGGAGCGCCTGAAGGTCTTTCATGAATCCCCAGAGTGGATTATGCTAAGGCATTCACCCAAGGGAGAGCGCAGCATAGATTTGAAGTCTGCGGTGCGCCGCCTGGAGCTGGACCAGGAGGGCCTGCTATTGTGCGTGGGCCGCTCCGGCGGCCGGCCCAAGCCGGCCGAGGTGCTGGTGAGCATCTTCGGCCTCAGCGAGCAGCAGGCCGCCGCCAGCCGGGCCCTGAGGATCGCGGCCCAATACTAGAGGCAGCTCATTTGTCCGCCACCCTGCTCATAAACAACCGCTCCTACGAGACCCGCGTGGCCCTGTTGGAAAACGGCCAGTGCGTGGAGGTGTACGTGGAGCGGCACAAGCAGATGTCCCTGGCGGGCAACGTGTACCTGGGGCGGGTGGCCCGGGTGCTGCCGGGCATGCAGGCCGCCTTCGTGGACATCGGCCTGCCCAAGGCGGCCTTCCTCTACGTCAGCGACGTATACTACGGGCCCGAGGACTACCAGTGGGACGCCGAGAACTATCCGGGAGAGGCCGGCCGCGGCGGGCACAACAACCGCATCGAGCTGATGCTGCGCGAGGGCCAGGAGATCATGGTGCAGGTGGCCAAGGAGCCCCTGGGCAACAAGGGCGCCCGCGTCACCACCCACGTCACCCTGCCCGGCCGCAACCTGGTGCTGATGCCCACAATCGACCACGTGGGGGTCAGCCGCCGCATCGAGGACCCCACCGAGCGCCTGCGCCTGCGCAGCCTCATCGAGGAGCTGCGGCCAACGGGCATCGGCTTCATCGCCCGCACCGTGAGCGAGGGCCAGAGCCCGGACAAGCTGGCCGCGGAGATGGACTTCCTGCGCTCGTTGTGGGACTCCATCCAGCGCCGCCGTCAGACTTCGCCGGTGCCGGGGATGCTGCACCGGGACCTGTCGGTGAGCCTGCGCGCGGTGCGCGACCTGTTCACCCGCGAGGTGGACCACCTGATCATCGACCACGAGGGCGAGTACGGCCAGGTGGTGGAGTTCGTGGCCACCTTCATGCCCCGCCTGCTGCCCTGCGTGGAACTGTACCAGCGCGAGGAGCCCATCTTCGACGCCTACGGCGTGGAGCCGGACCTGGCCCGGGCCCTGGAGCGCAAGGTCTGGCTCAAAAGCGGCGGCTACGTGGTCATCGAAAAGACCGAGGCCCTCACCTCCATAGATGTCAACACCGGCCGCTACGTGGGGGGCTACAACCTGGAGGAGACGATCCTCAAGACCAACCTGGAGGCGGTCAAGGAGATCGCCTGCCAGATACGCCTGCGCGACATCGGCGGCCTGATCGTCATCGACTTCATCGACATGGAGCGCGAGGAGAACCGGGAACGGGTGGTGGCCGCCCTCAAGGAGGCCCTGCTGCAGGACCGCTCCAAGACCAACGTGCTGTCCATGAGCCCCCTGGGCCTGGTGGAGATGACCCGCAAGCGGGTGCGCAGCTCCCTGGTGGAGTCCCTCAGCGAGCCCTGCATCTACTGCGAGGGCATGGGCCTGTTGCGCGACCCCACCACCGTCTGCTACGACATCTTCCGTACCCTGGAGCGGGAGTTCAAGAACTCGGTGGTGGAGGGCGTGAGCCTGATGGTGCACCCGGCGGTGGCCGAGGTGCTCCTACAGGAGGAGCGCCTGGCCCTGGAGGAGCTGGAGGCCAAGCTGGGCCTGACCATCTACGTGGTGCCCAACCAGGCCCTGCACCGGGAGCACTTCGAGCTGCGGCCGGCCACGCCGGATTCGCCGCCCCCGCCGGGGCCCGGCCCGGACGTGGACGCACTGTAACCCCTGAGGAAGAGGCGTGGCCGTCTTTCGTCTGCTGGATACCGGCCTGATGACCGCGGCCGAGAACATGGCCCTGGACGAGGTGCTGGCCCGTCGGGCCGGCCAAGGCCAGAGCCCGCCCACCCTGCGCTTCCTGCGCTTCGCCCCGGACGCGGCCCTGGTGGGCTATCACCAGGAAGTGGAGCGCGAACTGCGCCTGGACTACTGCCAGGAGCAGGGCATCGAGATCAACCGCCGCCTCACCGGCGGCGGCGCCATCCTGTTCCAGTCCTCGGCCCTGGGCTGGGAGCTGGTGGCACCCCTGGGCTCGCCACCCTTTCAGGGCGGCTTCGAGGCCTCCCTGGAGCGCATCTGCACGGCCGCGGCCCAAGGCGTCAGCCGCCTGGGGGTGCAGGCCCGCTTCCGGCCCCGCAACGACATCGAGGTAAACGGCCGCAAGGTATCGGGCACCGGCGGCGTGCTCCTGGAGGGCGGGGCCTTGTTCCAGGGTACCCTGCTGATCAAGAACCAGATCGAGCGCTTCCTCAAGGCCCTACGGGTGCCGGTGGAGAAGCTCAAGAAGCGCGAGATCGACTCCCTCATGGAGCGGGTGGCCTTCCTGGAGGACCTGCTGGGCCCCCTGGACCTGGAGGCCGTGAAGGAGGCCCTGGCCGCCGAGTTCAGCCAGAGCCTGAGCCTGGAGCTACGTCCGGGCGGGCTTACCCTGGGCGAGCAAGCAGAGTTGGCTAAGCGCCTGCCCTACTTCCGCTCCGAGCAGTGGGTGCGCCTCAAGTCCTTGCCCAGCGACCGGCCGGCCTGGCTCAAGAACATCGTGCAGACCAGCCAGGGCACTCTGCGCGTGCACCTATGGCTGGACCGCCGGGGCAGCCGGGTGCAGCGGGCCCTGATCAGCGGCGACTTCTTCTGCCGGCCCCAGCGCCTGGTGCTGGACCTGGAGGCCGCGCTCATGGGCGTCAAGGCCAAGCCCCAGGCCCTGCACCAGGCCGTGCTCTCCTTCCTGGAGGGCGCCCGCGGCGCCTTCATCGGCATACCACCTTCGGAGGTGGCCCAGGCCGTGGCCCTGGCCGGCGCCCGCCGCGAGCTGGCCCCGCGCTTCGCCGAGGCCGAAGCGGCCGAGTTGTTCCTGGTGGGCCTGGCGCCGGGCCAGGTGGGCCGGCAGCCGGCGGGTTGGCTGCTGCTGCCCTACTGCGCCAAGCCGCCGGAGTGCGAGTACCGCTACCTGGCCGACTGCGGTCAGTGCGGCCAGTGCCAGTACGGGCCCATGTACGAGCTGGCCCGGGAGCTGGATCTAAAGCCGGTGAGCGTGCAGAGCTTCGAGCACCTGATGCAGACCCTGGCCCAGGTGCGCCGCACCGGCGCCTGCTTCGTGGGCTCCTGCTGCGAGGCCTTCTACTGCAAGCACCAGCAGGAGCTGGAGGCCAGCGGCGCCCAGGGGGTGCTGGTGAACCTGGACTCCACCACCTGCTACGACCTGGGCAAGGGCATGGCCGCCTACGCCGGACACTTCGAGAACCAGACCCAGATGAACGCCACCCTCTTGGAAAAGGTGGCCCGGATGATGGCCCATGCCTGAGCGGGTGGACGTGCTGGTGGTGGGCGGCGGGCCGGCTGGCTCCCTGGCCGCGGCCGCGGCGGCCCAGGCCGGGGCCTCGGTGCTGATGGTCGAGCGCAAGCGGCGCTTCGGCGCCCTGCCCCACTGCGCCGAGTTCGTGCCCCAGCTCTTGGCCGCGGAGCTGGAGTTCCCGGCCCGCAGCCGGGTGCAGGCCGTAGAGGGCATGGTCAGCCGCCTGGAGAATGAGGAGGTCTTCACGGCCGGGCCGGGCTGGATCCTGGACCGGCAGGTGTTCGACCACGGCCTGGCCCAGGCCGCGGCCCAGGCCGGGGCCCGCCTCTGGGCCGGCTGCCAACTGCGCGGCCGCCAGGGCCAGGCCTGGCTGGTGCAGCGCGGCGGCCAGAAGATCGAGGTGCGGCCGGGCGCGGTGGTGGCCGCCGACGGCGCGGCCTCGGCCACGGCCCAGGCCCTGGGCCTCAAGGCCCTGCCGCTCTTGGCCGCAGCCCAGCAGGAGGTGCCCTTGGCCCGGCCGCTCAGCCGCAACCAGATATACCTGGAGCCCCGCTTCGCCTACGGGTACGCCTGGCTCTTCCCCAAGGGAAGCGCGGCCAACCTGGGCCTGGGCTGCGCGGCCGCCTCCCGGCCCGGCCGCCTGCTGGAGGGCCTGCGCCGCCGCCTGCTGGAGCAAGGCCTGCTCCGGCCCGGCCGCCTGGCCGTGGGCAGCGGGGCCATACCCGTGGCCGGCCCGCGCAAGGCCCTGGTGCGGGGCCGGGTGCTGCTGGCCGGGGACGCGGCCGGCCTGACCCACCCCCTCAGCGGCGCGGGCATACCCCAGGCCGTGTTCTCCGGCCGCCTGGCCGGCGCGGCGGCGGCCCGCCTGGCCGGCGGCGACTCCGCGGCCGGTGACGAGTACCAGCAGGAACTGGCCGGCCGCTACGGCCGCTACCTGGCCCGGGGCCTGGCCGCCCGCCAGGAGATGGAGGCTGGCTGGGACGCGGGCGACTTTGCGGAGCTGATGCACCGGGTCTGGCCGGCCTGGGCTGGAGGCAGGTATGGACGCTGAGCTGAGCCGGCTGCTCACTGCGGCCCGGGGGCTGTCCTGGGCCCACCACGGCAAGCGCCTGGCCGTGCACCTGCCGGGCATGTTCGTAGCCTACGGCCGCCGCGGCCGCTACCCGGCGGTGAGCATCACCGGCCAGCGCTGTGAGCAGGGCTGCGACCACTGCCGGGGACGCCTGCTGGAGAACATGCTGGCCGCCACCACCCCCGCGGAGCTAGTGGCCCTGGGCCGGCGCCTGGCCGCGGCCGGCCAGGAGGGCCTGCTGCTCTCCGGCGGCAGCGACCCCAGCGGCCGCCTGCCCTGGGAGGCCATGCTGCCGGCCATAGAGCAGCTCACGGCCGAGACCGACCTGGTCATCACCGCCCACGTGGGCCGCATCGATGAGCGCCTGGCCCGAGCATTGAAGGCCGCCGGCGTGCGCCAGGCCCTGGTGGACCTGGTGGGCAGCCCCGAGACCGCCCGCCAGGTGCTGCACCTGGCCGACGGCCTGGCCGCCCAGCAAGAGACCCTGGCCGCCTGCGCAGCCGCGGGCCTGGAGGTGGTACCCCACATCATCCTGGGCCTGCACGCCGGCCGCATTGAGGGCGAGGACCGGGCCCTGGCGCTGGCGGCCGCGGTGCGCCCCCGCCGCCTGGTGTTCGTGGTGCTGATGCCTCTCAAGGGCACGCCCCTGGCCCAGGCCCAACCGCCTTCGCCCGAGGAGGTGGCCCGCTTTATGGCCCAGGCCCGCCTGCGCCTGCCCGCGGCCCGGCACCACCTGGGCTGCGCCCGGCCCCGAGGCCGCGCTCGCCAGGAGCTGGACGCCCTGGCCGTGCGGGCCGGGGTCAACGCCCTGGCCATCCCCAGCGACGCGGCCCTGCAGGCCGCCGCTGAGCTGGGCCTGACCGTCACCTTTGCCGATACCTGCTGCTCAGTGCCCCTGAGCCCGGAGGAGAGCCATGCCTTTGGCCGCCCAGCCCGCGCCTCTGAGTGAATCCAGCCCGAACCAGGTCCGCCTGTCCCTGGCCGCCGCCCTGACCCTGGGCCTGGCCGAGGGCCGCTTTTACCGGGGCGCCCGCCTGGGCTGCATCAACCTGCTCTTGACCTACCCCGGCGGCTGCAAGGCCAACTGCGCCTTCTGCGGCCTGGCCCGGGAGAGCCGCATCGCGGCCAGCGACCCCCGCTTCGAGAAATTCATCCGGGTCACCTGGCGGGCCTACGACCTGGCCGAGGTGGTGGAGCGCTGCGCCGTGGCGCCGCCGCATGTGGAGCGGGTCTGCGTGTCCATGATCACCCACCCCCAGGCCAGGGCCGATGTGCTCACGGTCTGCGAGCAGGTGCGGGCCGGCTGCGGCCTGCCGGTGAGCCTACTCATCGCCCCCACCCTGCTGGACCGCGACGACCTGCTCCGGATGCAGGAGGCCGGCGCGGACCGCATCGGCGTGGCCATCGACGCGGCCACGCCCGAGCTGTTCGCGGGCCTGCGCGGCCGGCCGGCCGGCGGGCCTCACCGCTGGGACCATTACTGGCGCATCTTCGAGCAGTCGCTCAAGGTGTTCGACCAGGGCATGGTGGGCGTACACCTGATCTATGGCCTGGGCGAGAGCGAGCAGGAGCTGGTTTGGGCCATGGACCGGGCCCGGAGCCTGGGCGGCTGCACCCATCTGTTCTGCTTCTTCCCCGAGCGCTTCTCGGCCCTCAAGGAGCGGCCCCAGCCGCCGGCCGCCGGCTACCGCCGGGTGCAGATGGCCCGCTGGCTCATCGACCAGGGCCAGGCCCGGGCCGCGGACATGAGCTTCGACGACCAGGGCCGGGTGCGCGACTTCGGGGTCAGCGGCCCGGACCTGGAGGCGGCCCTGGCCTCGGGGCGGCCCTTCCTGACCTCGGGCTGCCCCGGCGCCTCGGGCGAGGTGGCCTGCAACCGGCCCTTTGGCAACGAGCGGCCCGGACCGGACCTGCGCAACTATCCCTTCCCCCTGGAGCCCGAGGACATCGCCCTAGTGCGGCGGCAAATGGCCGCCTATTAGCGGCCTGAGGCCGCCTCAGACACCGCCGGCGGGCATGGAGCCGGCCGCTTGCTTTGTGGTTGCGGGGCAGGCGGCCGGATGTTATATGTCTATAATTTTAAGCCTGTTAACCATTGGACCCGACCAAGGGCAAAGGACATAAACATGAAGGTCAACGTAGAACAACTCAGCCAGGTGCAGCGCCGCCTTACGGTGGAGTTGCCGGCCGCGGAAGTGGATAAGACCCTGAACAAGCTCTTCACCCAGCTCAGGGGCCGGGCCAAGATAAAGGGCTTCCGTCCGGGCAAGGCGCCCCGGCACATCCTGGAGCGCTACTACGGCGACCAGGTGCAGGGCGAGGCGGCCGAGAACCTGCTAGGCTCCTCCTACAGCGAGGCGCTCAAGGAGAGCGGCCTGGAGCCCCTGGCCCAGCCCGAGTTCGACTTCCAGCCCCCCACCGCCGGCCAGGACTTCGTCTACAAACTGACCTTCGACGTGCGGCCCGAGTTCGAGCTGGACCCCGCCTCCTATCGCGGCTTCGAGGTCAAGGAGCCCAAGCTGGAGGTGAGCGAGGAGGACATCGCCCAACGCCTGGAGCAGCTGCGCGAGCGCCAGGCCATGCTGGTGCCGGTGGAGGAACAGCGGCCGGCGGCCATGGGCGACGTGGTGGTGGCCGACTATAAGGCCTTCACCGGTGAAGAGCCCCTGGAGGGCGGCACGGCCGAGAACGTGGACATCGAGCTGGGCGCGGGCAGCACCCAGCAGGAGATCGAGGTGGCCCTGGTCAAGGCCAAGGTTGGCGACACCGTGGAGGCCACGGTGCACTTCGACGACAACCACCCCAACCAGAATATGGCCGGCAAGGACGTGCGCTTCGTGCTCAGCGTCAAGGGCCTAAAGAAGAAGATGCTGCCCGAGCTGGACGACGACTTCGCCCGCGGCATCGGCCCGGAGTTCGAGAACCTGCAGGCCCTCAAGGATCGCCTGCGCCAGGACATGGAAGAGGTGTACCAGCAGCAGAAGGACCAGGAGGTGCGGCGCCAGATTCTGGACCACATCCGCGGCCTGGCCGAGTTCGAGTTGCCCTCCTCTCTGGTGAACCAGGAGGTCCAGGAGATGATGGAGGGCTTCAAACGCCGCCTGCAGCAGTCGGGCCTGGACCCCGAGGCCGCCGGCCTGGAGCCGGCCAAGCTGGCCGCAGACTTCCAGGGGCAGGCCGAAAAGAAGGTGCGCGCCGGCATCGTGCTGGGCAGAATATCGGACCTGGAAAAGATTGAGGTGGTCCAGGAAGACATCGACGCCGAGTTCGCCAAGATGGCCCAGCGGACTGGCCAGTCAGCCGAGGTCCTGAAGGATATCTACAATAAAAACAAGGCCATGCCGTCGCTGACCTCCCGCCTGTGGGAAGAAAAGACGTTGCAGGTCATCAAGGCCGGTGTTATCATTAAATCAGTTAACCCCCAGGAATTAGCGGAGGAAAAACAAGCCAAAGCTAAAGCGGAAACTGGTGAAAGCTCAAGCTGATTACGGCGTGAAAAGAGAGTGAAATGCCTCTGATTCCCTTTGTCATAGAGCAAACCAGCCGCGGAGAGAGGTCCTATGACATCTACTCCCGGCTGTTAAAGGACCGCATCATCATCCTGGGCGAGCCCATCGACGACCACGTGGCCAACCTGATCATCGCCCAGCTCTTGTTCTTGGAGGCCGAAGACCCCACCAAGGACATCCATGTGTACGTGAACTCGCCCGGCGGACAGGTGACCGCCGGCCTGGCCATCTACGACACCATGCGCTATATTAAATCCCGAGTCAGCACCCTGTGCCTGGGTCAGGCCAGCAGCATGGCCGCCATTCTGCTGGCCGCCGGCGAACCGGGCCTGCGCTTCTCTCTGCCCCACTCGCGCATCCTCATCCACCAGCCCATGGGGGGCTTTCAGGGCCAGGCCAGCGACGTGGACATCCACGCCAAGGAGATCCTGCGTCTGCGCGAGGAGCTCAACCAGATACTGGCCGAGCACTCCGGACAGAGCATAAAGAAGGTGGCCGCTGACACCGAGCGGGACTTCTTCATGAGCGGCGAAGAGGCCCGCCAGTACGGCATCGTGGACAAGGTGATCACCCACCGCGACCTACAACAGACCTAGCACCCCGCCCCGCCAAGGGCGGAGGGAGGCTGGTTCATAATGAATAAAAAGAGTGACGGCAAGGGTTCGGATCTGGTCTGTTCCTTCTGCGGCAAGAGCCAGGATGAGGTGAAGAAGCTCATCGCCGGCCCCTCGGTGTACATCTGCGACGAATGCATCGAACTGTGCAACGAGATCATCGAGGAGGAGTACCAGAAGGAGGAGGCCGCCACCCGCCTGGCCATCCCCAAGCCCATCGAGATCAAGGCCATCATGGACGAGTACGTGGTGGAGCAGGAGCGGGCCAAGAAGATCCTGTCCGTGGCCGTGCACAACCACTACAAGCGCATTGACGCCAAGATGGACATGGGCGGCGTGGAGCTGCAGAAGTCCAACATCCTGCTGGTGGGCCCCACCGGCTGCGGCAAGACCTTGCTGGCCCAGACCCTGGCCAAGATCCTCAACGTGCCCTTCACCATCGCCGACGCCACCACCCTCACCGAGGCCGGCTACGTGGGCGAGGACGTGGAAAATATCATCCTCAACCTACTGCAGGCCGCGGACTACGACGTGGAGCGGGCCCAGCGGGGCATCGTCTACATCGACGAGATCGACAAGATCGCCCGCAAGAGCGAGAACCCCTCCATCACCCGCGACGTGTCCGGTGAGGGCGTGCAGCAGGCACTACTCAAGATCATCGAAGGCACTCAGGCCTCGGTGCCCCCCAAGGGCGGCCGCAAGCATCCGCAGCAAGAGTTCGTCAAGGTGGACACCACCAACATACTCTTCGTCTGCGGCGGCGCCTTCGTGGGCCTGGACAAGGTGATCAAGGGCCGCCTGGGCACCAAGATGATGGGCTTCACCGCCGACATCAAAGAGGGCCAGCAGGAGACGCCCCTGGGCGACGTGCTGGCCAAGTGTCAGCCCGAAGACCTGATCAAGTTCGGCTTGATCCCCGAGTTCGTGGGCCGGCTGCCGGTGGTGGCCACCCTGGAGGAGCTGTCCGAGGAGGCGCTGATCCGCATCCTCACCGAGCCCAAAAACGCCCTGGTCAAGCAGTACCAGAAGCTGTTTGAGATGGAGGGCGTGGACCTGAAGTTCACCGACGAGTCGCTGGTGGCCGTGGCCAAGGAGGCGCTGCTGCGCAAGAGCGGCGCCCGCGGCCTGCGCTCCATCCTGGAGTCGACGATGCTGGACATCATGTACGAGCTGCCCTCCCTCAAGGGAGTCAGCGAGTGCGTGGTGGGCGAAGAGGTGATCAAGGCCGGTGAACAGCCCCTCTTGCTATATTCCGACCGGGCCGAGTACGCCTAGGTCCGGTCCGGGGCGGGCGGCCGCCTACGGGCCACCTGTTAGCCAGATGAGCCTTACGCCAGACATACTCCTCGGCGAGAGAGGATAGGATATGCGTGCGCCCTTGATGCCGCTGCGGGACGTGGTGGTGTTTCCCCAGATGGTGGCCCCCCTGTTCGTGGGGCGGGACCGCTCGGTGGCGGCCCTGGAATACGCCATGGAGCACGGCAAGACCATCTTCCTGTCCACTCAGCGCGAGGCCCGCGTGGACGAGCCCGACCAGGGCGACATCTACCAGGTGGGCACCCTGAGCACGGTGCTGCAACTGCTGCGCCTGCCCGACGGCACGGTCAAGGCCCTGATCGAGGGCAAGGAGCGGGCCCGCATCCGGGAGTACCTGCCCAACCCCGACTTCTTCATGGTGGAGCTGGAGGTCCTGGACCAGCGCTTCCCCACGGACCTGGAGTCCGAGGCCCTGATGCGCTCGGTGGTGGCCACCTTCGATCAGTACGCCAAGCTGAACAAGAAGATCCCCAAGGAGGTGCTGCTCTCGGTGGGCGCCATCGGCGACCCGGGCGCCATGGCCGACAGCATCGTGGGCCACCTGCCCCTGAAGCTGGACGACAAGCAGAGCCTGCTGGAGCTGCTGGAGCCCAACCAGCGCCTGAGCCGCCTGTTCGAGCTGCTGCGCGCCGAGATCGAGATACTGCAGATCGAGCGGCGCATCAAGGGCCGGGTCAAGCGCCAGATGGAGAAGACCCAGCGCGAGTACTATCTGAATGAGCAGATGCGCGCCATCCAGAAGGAGATGGGCGAAAAGGACGACCTCAAGAGCGAGGTGCGCGACCTTGAGGAAAAGCTCAAGAAGATGCGCATGCCCCGCGAGGCCCGCCAGAAGGTCGAGGGCGAACTAAAGAAGCTGAAGATGATGTCGCCCATGAGCGCCGAGGCCACGGTGGTGCGCAACTACGTGGACTGGCTCATGTCCCTGCCCTGGTACCAGCGCACCCGTGACAAGCTGGACATCAGCGAGGCCCAGACCATTCTGGACGAGGACCACTACGGCCTGGAAAAGCCCAAGGAGCGCATCCTGGAGTTTTTGGCCGTGCAGTCGCTGACCAAGAAGATCAAGGGCCCCATCCTCTGCTTCGTGGGCCCTCCTGGGGTGGGCAAGACCTCCCTGGCCCGCTCCATCGCCCGGGCCATGGGCCGCAACTTCATCCGGGTCTCCCTGGGCGGGGTGCGCGACGAGGCCGAGATACGCGGCCACCGCCGCACCTACATCGGCGCCCTGCCCGGCAAGATCATCCAGTCCATGCGCCGGGCCGGCAGCATCAACCCGGTGTTCTGCCTGGACGAGGTGGACAAGATGTCCACCGACTTCCGCGGCGACCCCAGCGCGGCGCTCTTGGAAGTCCTGGACCCGGAGCAGAACTTTTCCTTCAACGACCACTATCTGGACCTGGATTACAACCTGTCCGAGGTGATGTTCATCACCACGGCCAACACCCTCTACTCCATCCCCGCGCCCCTGCAGGACCGCATGGAGATCATCCGCCTGCCCGGCTACACCGAGCTGGAGAAGCTGGGCATCGCCAAGCAGTTCCTGCTGCCCAAGCAGGCCAAGGCCAACGGCCTGAAGCCCGAGCAGGTGCTACTCAGCGACAACGCCATCCTGGAGATAACCCGGCGCTACACCCGGGAGGCTGGGGTGCGCAACCTGGAGCGCGAGCTGGCCAGCGTGTGCCGCAAGTCGGCCAAGAAGCTGGTCAAAGAGCACAAGCCCGAGGGCCAGGTGCGGGTGGCCAAGAGCGGCGTGGAGGCCTTCCTGGGCGTGCCCAAGTTCCGCTACGGCCGGCCCGAGGACGAGGACCACGTGGGCCTGGCCAACGGCCTGGCCTGGACCGAAGTGGGCGGCGAGGTGCTGACCACCGAGGCCATCGTCATGCCCGGCAAGGGCAAGCTGACCATCACCGGCAAGCTGGGCGAGGTGATGCAGGAGTCGGCCCAGGCCGCCCTGAGCTACGTGCGCTCCCGGGGCAAGGCCCTGGGCCTGCCCGAGGACTTCTACCTCAAGGTGGACCTGCACATCCACGTGCCCGAGGGCGCCATCCCCAAGGACGGCCCCTCGGCCGGCATCACCCTGGCCACGGCCCTGGTCAGCGCCCTGACCCGCATCCCGGTCCGGGCCGACCTGGCCATGACCGGCGAGATCACCCTGCGCGGCCGGGTGCTGCCCATCGGCGGCCTGCGCGAAAAGGTGCTGGCCGCGCACCGGGCCCACATCTCCAAGGTCCTGATCCCCAAGGACAACGAGAAGGACATCAAGGAGATACCCCCGCGGGTGCTCAAGGCGGTGGAGCTGGTGCCCGTGGAGCACATGGACCAGGTGCTGGCCCAGGCCCTGGCCGTGGAGGACCCCGCGGCCATCTTCAGCGAGCGGCCGGCGCCCTACGCCATCCCGCCGGCGGACAAAGGCCAGAAAACGCCGGACATGGTGGCGCATTAGCAGGCTCTTTAGGCCCTTGACACCAGGGCTGCCAGTTGATAAATAGGAGTCCCCTTTGCCGGGGTGCTGGGGCCGGGCGCCGAAGCGCGCGGCCCCGGAGCTTGGGCGGGTAGCTCAGTTGGGAGAGCATCGGCCTTACAAGCCGGGGGTCACAGGTTCGAGTCCTGTTCCGCCTACCATCAATCCCGCTGGGGAGATGGGGGCTGGACCAGGGCAGCCCTGGCAGCCGGGAAAATAGAATATACGCGGGGACGTAGCTCAGCTTGGTTAGAGCGCCGGCCTGTCACGCCGGAGGCCGCGAGTTCAAGTCTCGTCGTCCCCGCCATAATTTCGAGGACTAGCCGCTGGGCTGGTCCTTTTCCTTTGGTCTGGTTGGAGGAAGGTTGGAAACTAGCCCTATGATTTAAAATGCTTTGACCATACCTTCGGGATGATAGGCTAACTCATATTCCTTGCGGAACGTTTCATGAAAAAAGCGAAAAATACATCTCCTTTGTCTGATACCGGGCCCAAGGCGCTTATTCGCCCGGCCACGGAATCCGACCTGAAGGCCGTGCATGCCATATATTCCCGTTACGTGCTGCATGGCCTGGGAACCTTCGAAGAGACGCCGCCTTCATTGAGTGAATTATCGTCGCGCCGCAGGTTCGTTCTGAGCCTCGGCCTGCCCTACCTGGTCGCCGAAGTGGACGGACGGTTCGCCGGCTACTGCTACGCCTCTGAGTATCGTCCCCGGCCGGCCTACCGATACACCATTGAGGATTCCGTCTACGTTTCGGAGGAGTGGTGTGGATGCGGCATCGGGACGGCCTTGCTGAGGGAGCTAATCGCACGATGCGAGGCAGGGCCCTGGCGGCAGATGGTAGCCGTCATCGGCGACAGCGGAAACACCGCTTCCATCGCCCTGCACCGCCGCTCAGGTTTCCGACACGTCGGCACGCTGCGTTCGGTGGGCTTTAAGCTGGGCCGCTGGGTGGACACCGTATTGATGCAGCGGGCATTGGGCCTCAGCGATAGCGCCCCGCCCAGGGACTGCGGGGCTTAAACTAAATCAGATCGGGCTGCCTCCGCCTTGGCGGAAGCCGCCAGTTCAAGTCTCCTCGTCCCCCCCATAAGTCCTAATAATAGGGACTTAGCCGATTAGGCCAAGTCCCTATATTTTTTATCTTTTCATACACTCATCCCTTGTCGACCACAATATATTGCAGTCGTATACTTGACAACCACAAGTCGTGGACTTAACTTTAAAACTCTATAGGGGTCCCTTCCGGAATTAGCCTCCTTGTTCAAGACTCCAATTAACTAATAGCTTTTTTAGGAGGCTATCGTGGCAACCAAACTTCATATTAATATTTTTGAAGGAATAATTGACGTTGATGGCGACGAGGGGTTGGTACAAGAAATTTATAGAGACCTGAAGCCCCAAATTATAGGGCAAATTAGTAAGTTGAACCAGCACCTTCCTCATGGAAAAAATAAAACCATCGAAGGCACCAGACAAACTGAAGAATCTAACAAAACTAATAATTCTAAGGGAGTTAAGAAGGCAAGAACCCAAATTGCGCCAAAACAAGTTTCGGACCTCAATCTTGAGGGGTTGTCTGAATTTTATGATCAATTTGCACCCAAGGGTGACTCCGAACGCATACTTATTTTCTTGAAGTATCTGCAAAGCAAAAAAAATTATCCTTCCTCCATGGATTCTATTTTTACATGTTTCATGGCCCTGAAAACTAAGTTACCTAAAGATTTTGGCTCCGCACTGAGGACGACAAGGAATCCTAAGAGATATGGCTATATAGCCTATGAGTCATATAACGAGATAACAATAACATCCGTCGGAGAAAACCATTTTAATTTTAGTTTAGCGAGAAGTGAAACGAGCAAATAATGGAAGCCGCAAATCGATTCTACAAATCCCTTGAGAAACCACTTGATCTGAATCAGGCTGAGTTAATTGATTTATTTATTTACTTCCTAACTGTTGAACTAGAGGAACCCATTGTCACACGGCAAGCAATAGAAAAATGTTTTGAATTGTGCGATCTTCGCGTCCCAGCACGGATTGCTTCACATCTTTCAGAGGGTATCAGAGCCAAGCCGCCCAAATTTATAAAAAAAGATGGTGGATATCGTTTGGAAAGAAATATGCGCGAGTCGCTGGAAGCCAAACTAGGCACTCGCAAGACAGTTTCTCAAACCAGCGCTGCTTTGCGAAAACTAGAATCCAAATTACAGGATGGCCCCAAGAAGACTTTTCTTACCGAACTTTTAGATTGTTTCGAAGCTGGTGCCAATCGCGCGGCTATTGTAATGTGTTGGATACTTACTGTTGACCACCTTGCTGACCATATATTCAAGCACAAACTTAATGATTTCAACTTGGCCTTATCAAAAGATAAAGACAAGAGAATTAAAGTTAACAAAGTAACTTCAAGAGAAGAGTTTAGCGATATTCCAGAAGGCAAGTTGATAGAACTTTGCAGGGTTTCAGGTATTATCTCCAAGGATGTTCGAAAAATTCTAGATGAAAAATTGGGCACAAGAAATTCCTCTGCCCATCCATCCTCTGTAACAATTAAAAAAAGTAAAGTCATAGACTTCGTTGAAGATCTTGTTGAGAACGTAATTTTGAAGTATCCAGATTGATTTTAAATTTATTGTCTCCCCGCTGGGCTGGCCGCCAGGTCGCCTCTATTCGTTTTCGGCCCCGGTCCCCTAACCGCTTCCACCTTCTACCGGCAACAACCATTCCATTTTCACTGCACCCGTTTGTCCGGCACCTGACCGCGCCCGGTTTGCCCCCGGAGCCATGCTGCCAGCAGAAGGCGGGGTTCATCCGCGGAGCCGCCGCAAACCACAGCCATCAGGTAGAGAGTCGAATCATGCTTAGCCTGGGAGCCGCCACCGTCAACTACCTGAACCGCTACTCCCTGAAAGAACCCCTGGACCATGTGGCCGCCTGCGGCTTCCGCTACATCGAGCTGATGAGCACCATGCCCCACATGTTTCCCCGCCATCTCTCCGCGGCCCAGCGCCAGGACCTGCGCCGGGCCCTCGCCAGCCGGGGCCTCAGCCTGACCAGCCCGCAGCCCGCCTACCGCGCGCAACTATTGCCGCGGCTCAGAGCACGGTGCGGCCGCCGTCTATGCCCAGTGTCTGGCCGGTGATGAAGTTGGCCGCCTCCGAGGCCAGGAACACCACCGCGCCCATGATGTCCTGGGCCTGGCCCACCCGGCCCAGGGGCGTGAACTCCACGATGCGCTGGTAGGTGGCCGGATTGGCCAGGGGCGCCTCGGTGAGCGGCGTGGCGAAGTAGCCCGGCGCCACGGCGTTGACGTTGATGCCGTAGGGGGCCCACTCCGCGGCCAAAGCCTTGGTCAACATGACCACGCCGGCCTTGGTCATGGCGTAGACCGACATGGCCAGGCCCTTGCGCACCAGAAAGGCCGCGGCCGAGGCCATGTTGATGATGCGGCCGCCGCCGCGCTGCTTCATCACCCGGGCCGCCGCCTGGCAGCCGAAGTACACGCCGCGCTGGTTGGTGCGCACCACGGCGTCGAACTCCTCCGGGCTCAGCTCCAGGGCCGCCTTGCGCACGTTGATGCCGGCGTTGTTGACCATGATGTCCAGGCCGCCCAGCTCGCTGACCGCGGCCTGCACCATGGTCTGCAGGGATTCCACCTCGCGCACGTCGGTCTGGGCCAGGTGCGCCCGCCGGCCCAGGGCCTGTATCTGGGCGCAGGTGTCCTCCCCGTCGCTGCGCGAGCCGTGGTAGGTCACCAGCACGTTGGCCCCGGCCTGGGCCAGGCCCACGGCGATCCACTTGCCTATGCCGCGGCTGGAGCCGGTGACTGCCGCCACCTTGCCCGTAAGGTCAAAGGCCGGCAGCCGGTTGGTGGTAGGGTCCATGTTTCATCCATCCTGCTTGAAGAGGCTCCGCGGCCGCGCTCAAGAAGCCAGCACCGCCCGGCGAATCCGGTGCTCCCAAAGCACCAGGGCCGCCAGCAGGACCGCGCCTCCGGCGGGGACCAGTATACCAGGCCAGAACACCAGCACCGAGCCGGCCACGAACAAGCCCCGCTTGGTCCAACTGAGGGGCCGGAACAAATATCCCTGGGCGCCGGCAGCCAGGGCAAAGACGCCCACCATGGCCTTGACGAATACGAACACCGTCTGGCCCAGGGTGCCTTCGAACAGCAGGGCCGGGCTGTAGACAAACAGATAGGGCAGCGTGTAGAGCACGATGCCGAAGCGCACCGCCTCCAGCCCGGTCTTCATGGGGTGGGCCTCGGCGATGGCCGCGGCGGTGAAGGCGGTGGTGCAGATGGGCGGCGTGATCAGGGACAGGGCGCAGAAATAGAAGATGAACAGATGCGCCGCCATGGGGTGCACGCCCATGCTGGTCAGGGCCGGCACCTCCAGCGCCGCCAACACCAGGTAGGAGACCACCGGCGGCAGGCCCATGCCCAGGATGATGGAGATGATCATGATCCAGAACAGGGTCAGGAAAAGGTTGCCCCGGGACAGGAAGCCGATGACCTCCGAGAGCTTCATGCCGGCCCCGGTCAGGGTGAGGATGCCCAGGATGATGCCCGCCACCGCGCAGGGGATGGTGATGGGGATCATGCGGGTGGTGCCCTCTTTCAGGGCCAGGAAGATGCCCTTGAGGCTCAGGGTGCGCGACACCACCGCCACCAGCCACAGAGCCAGCAGGGAGTAGGCGCAGGCGAACATGGCGGTGTACTTGAGCGACATCAGCACCACCAGCAGGGCCACCGGCAGCATGAACAGCCCGCCGGCCTTGAAGGCGGGCCAGAAGCGCACCAGCTTGTCGAGGGGCATGCCCGACAGCCCCTTCTGGGCGGCGTAGAAGTCCACCATGAAGAACAGGCCCATGTAGTGGAAGAAGGCCGGCAGCGCCGCCGCGATGCACACGTCCACGTAGTCCACGCCCAGCATGTTGGCCATCACGAAGGCCACCGCGCCCATGATGGGCGGGGTCTTGTACCCGCCTGAGGAGGCCACTGCCTCGATGGCCGCGGCCACCCGCGGCTCCACGCCGGTCTTTTTCATCATGGGGATGGTGATGGCGCCGGTGGTGGCGGCGTTGGCCGCCGAGCTACCCGAAACCATGCCCATCAAGCCGCTGGCGGCGATGGCCACCTTGGCCGGGCCGCCGCGGTAGCGGCCGGCGATGGAGGAGGCCAGGTCCAAGAGCACCTGCGAGGCGCCGGCCCGGTCCAGGAAGGCCCCGAAGATCAAAAAGATGATGACGATGGTGGCGCAGACCCCCACCGGAATGCCGTATATGCCCTCGGTGCCGGCGAAGACCTGGACCACGATGCGCTCGATGTTGTATCCCCGGTGCCCCAGGAAGCCGGGGATGTAGTCGCCGAAGTAGGTGTAGAGCAGGAAGAAGATCACGATCACGGACAGGGAAAGCCCCACGGTGCGCCGGGTCAGCTCCAGCAGGATGATGATGGCGATGGTGCCCAGCAGCACCCCCTGCGTATCCATGAAGGGCGATACGTAGAGCTCCTTCCAGTTCAGGACCAGATAGAGGTTGGCCGCCACGATCAGGGCAGACAGGACCACGCTGACCGCCAGGTCTATAAGCGGCCACTTGCTGGCCGACTTGAGACGATAGATAAACAGGCCCACCACGCAGATGATGGTCAGGTGCATGGTCCGCTGGGTCATGGTCTCGAAGGTCCCGAAAAAGGCGGTGTAGAGCGATATCACCGACAAGGCCACCGCGCAGATGACCGCGAAGTTGTTGAGGGCTTTGTTCAGTTTTTCGATCATGGCAGACCCCTGCTCTTCTTTAGGCGCCTACATTAGGAATCAGGTCAACGGCAAGGCCAGGGGCGGCTCGCCCCCGGCGCCAGGGGGACGGCCGGACGCCGGCCGGCGCCCGACCGTCCCGCCTGCTCAGTCCTCGGTCCTGGTGCGGGCTAGGGCGTCACGCCCTTTTCCTTGAAGTACTTGGCCGCGCCGGGGTGCACCGGGATCGGCATGCCCTTGTACACGCTCTCCAGCTTGGTCTGCTTGAAGTTGGCCGAGGCGCTGACGATGAAGGGCAGGTGCTCGAACACCGCCTTGGTGGCCTTGTACATGAACTCGTCGCTGAGGAAGGGGCCGCAGATGGTGGTGTAGGCCATGCCCGCCGCCGCCACCGGCTCCTTGATGCCCCGGTAGGTGCCCTTGGGCAGGGCCCCGATGAAGAAGGCCGGGTCCTGTTTGACGATCTTGCCCTGGGCCTCCTTGGGGATGGGCAGGAACTCCACCTCCACCGAGTCGGCCAGCTGCACGAAGCCGGGCACGCCCACGCCCATGAAGTAGGAGCAGGCGTCGATGTGACCGTCGGTCATCTTGTGCACCGCGTCGGGGAAGCGGATGTACTCGGCCTTGAAGTCCTTGTCCGCGGTAAGGCCGCAGTTCTTAAAGATGAGGCCCACGTTGTCCATCATGGTCTGGGAGCCGGGGGTGCCGATGGCCACCTTCTTGCCCTTGAGGTCGTAGATGGATTTGACGCCCGCGCCCTTGCGCACCGCGATGGTGAAGTAGCCGGTGTAGGCGGCGAACCAGCCGGCCACCTTCATCTTGGCCTTGAAGGGCGGCAGGCCGTTGTAGCCCTTGTGCAGGAAGTTGGCCGAGCACCAGCCGAATTCCATCTCCTTGCGGTCGATGCGCAGGATGTTCTCCCGCGAGGCGCCGGGGGTGGTGACGCCGGTGACGTTGTAGCCGGGCACGGCGTCGTTGATCACCTTGGCCATGGCCACGGCCAGCGGATACCAGGAGCCGCTGGAGCTGGCCGAGCCGAAGGTGTAGTTCTTGGCGGCCAGGGCCATGCCGGGGAGCTGGCCCAGCAGACCCGCCGCCGCCAGCCCGGCGCTGGCGGTCTTGATGAAGTCGCGCCGCGTTAGATCCCTCTTTGACATAACCTCCACTCCTTTCTGCAATTGCCCACAGGCTTGTTAAAACTTGCTGCCGGCGGCCGCCGCGGCCCTGCCCGCGCCGCCGCCTGGTTTCAGGCATGCTGATTGAGCGAAAAAAAGCGGTCCAGCACCTGCTGGGCCCGCAGAATGTGCATCTCCATGGCCTGGCGGGCCTGGGCCGCGTCCCCTTCCCGCAGGCGCTGAATGATCAGGGCGTGGTCTACGATGTAGTCGTCGAACACCGGCACCATCAACGAGGTGTAGAGCGAGCGCGTGATGCGGGCGCGGATCTCCTGCACCAGCCAGTCCATTTTCAGGTTGCCGCAGCCCACCCGGAACATCTGGTGGAAGGCCCAGTTCAGCTCCACCCAGTCCTCCACCGCCGAACCGCTGTCGGCCGAGATGTTCTTCATGGACTGGTTGATGGCCTCCAGGCGGTCCAGGTCCTCCGGCTTTAGCCGCGGCGCCGCCCACTCCACAGCCTTGCCCTCCAGCACGCTGAGCAGGGCGTAGTAGTCCGATACCTCCCGGGGCGAAATCTTGGTGGCCACGGCGCCCCGGCGGGGCAGTATCTCCAGGTAGCCTTCCTTCTCCAGGCGGGCCAGGGCCTCCCGCACTGGGCTGCGGCTGCAGGAGAACTTCTGGGCCAGCTCGGCCTCGGTGATCCTCTCGCCCGGCATCAGCTTGCCCAGGACGATCTTTTCACGGATGGCCTTGTATATGTTTTCGTGGATGGGCACCGTAACCGAATGCTTTCCAATGGATAACTATGGTTGCCGCCTAAATGTCTGATCAGTTTGTCGACAATTTTGCACTACGATAGTGCCTTCCCGGCGCGCGGCTTGTCAAGCCGATTGTGCTCCCGGCGGCCGGCCCGGCCGACCCCGCACCGGCGGCCAATACACAGCCATGGACTAGGCAAGCGCTCTCTGTCATGCTTAGGGAGCGCCGCCTGCCCGGGACGGGAGGAGTTGCCGGCCGGGCGGCCCTCCGGGACAAAGTGGAGCTAGATCAAACAACCAGGTTCGAGGGAGTAGAGCAGCCCATGAAAGCCATAACAAAGTTGGTGGGGATCAGCTTGGCCCTGGCGCTGGCGGTCGGGTTCTCTCTGGCCGCGGCCGGAGACGCCCTGGCCGACGCCGGCCAGGAGATCATGCTGGGCAACCAGGCGGCCCAGGCCGGCAAGCTGGAGGCAGCCGTGGCCCATTTCAGCAAGGCCATCAACACGCCGGGCATTTCCAAGGCCAACCTGGCCGTGGCCTACAACAACCGCGGCAGCGCCTGGGACGACCAGAAGCAGCCCATGAAGGCCCTGGCCGACTACAACCAGGCCATCCAACTGGACCCCAAATATCATGAGGCCTACTACAACCGCAGCTATGCCCTGGAGAGCCAAGACCAGCTCAAAGAGGCCCTGGCCGACGCCAAGAAGGCCCTGTCGCTGGCCCCCGGCGACCAGACCTATCAGGAGCGGGTCAAGGAGTTGGAGGACAAGCTAGGCGGGAGCCGCTAAGGCTCCAGGAGGGGGGCCATGTCTAGGGCCAGATGTCTATTGCTGGTGATGCCCGTGGGCCGCGGCCGCTGAGCCCCCGCTGCTAGCACGCCATCTTTGGCCGGCCGCCCCTCACCTGGCGGCCGGCCTCTTTTGTGCTACCATGGTGGCCACGCCGCAAATCCCCGGCCGCGAACGAGGAGCGACATGGCCGACGCCCAGACGCGACTGATCCGTTTTGAGGACCTCAAGGATTTCTGCCAGCGGGCCATGCGCCTGGCCATGGAGCTGGCCCTGGCCCACGAGGTCTTGAGCGCCGTGCTGGGCGGAGGCAAGCGGACCATCAACATCAAGAGTCTCTACGAGAAGGACGACAGCGGCATCCAGGGTACCTGCCACTCCTTCCTGGCCCTGGACCCGAACTGCTTCGTGGGCCGGGCCCAGTTCAAGCGGGCCATGGACGCCTACATCGACACCATCAAGAACAGCGGCGCCGCCGGGGGCGTGGCCAAGATATTCCTGCCCGGCGAGATTGAGGCCCGCACCGAGCAGCGCTGCCTGGCCCAGGGCGTGCCCCTGGCCGAGGCCACGGCCCGGGACCTGGAGACCCTGGCCAAGCGCCTGGGCCTGAGCCTGCGTTTCGCCTGAGAGGCGAAGCGGCGGGTCGCTAGGATGCCTCGATGCGGGCGTGGGGGGGCGCGGCCTCGAACAGGTGCATCTTCTCCATGTCCAGCTGCAGGTTGATGCTCTGGCCCACCTCCAGCTCCAGGCGGGGGTCCAGGCGCACCACCGTGGTCTGCTCGCCGCACTTGACCAACACCAGCATCTCCGGGCCCAGGGGCTCGATGACCTCCACCTCGCCGCAGATCACCGAGTCGGCCCGGCACTCGGGCAGGATGGCCGCGTGCTGCTGCTTTAGTAGCTCGTAGCTGTGTATGTCCTCCGGCCGGATGCCGAAGATCACCTCTCTGCCCAGCACGCACTGATAGGGGCCGCACAAATGCGCCGGCACCGGCACCCGGAAGCTGGCCGCCTCCACGTACACCCCCTCGGCCCGCTGCACCAGCATGGCCTTGAAAAAGTTCATGGCCGGACTGCCGATGAAGCCGGCCACGAACTGATTCAGGGGCCGGCGGTACACCTCCATGGGGCTGCCCACCTGCTGGATCAGGCCGTCCTTCATGATCACGATCTTGCTGCCCATGGTCATGGCCTCCACCTGATCGTGGGTCACGTAGATCATGGTGGTGGCCAAGCGCCGGTGCAGTCGGCTCAGCTCGGCGCGCATCTGCACGCGCAGCTTGGCGTCCAGGTTGCTCAGGGGCTCATCGAAGAGAAAGGCCTTGGGCTTGCGCACGATGGCCCGGCCCAGGGCCACCCGCTGGCGCTGGCCGCCGGACAGCTCCCGGGGCTTGCGGTCCAACAGGTCGCTGATGCCCAGCATGTTGGCCGCTTCCTCCACCAGCGGCCTTTGCTCCTCCTTTTTGTAGCCGCGCATCTTCAGGCCGAAGGCCAGGTTCTTGCGCACCGTCATGTGCGGGTAGAGGGCGTACTCCTGGAACACCATGGCGATGTCCCGGTGCTTGGGGGCCAGTTCGTTGACCACCGTGTCGCCGATCTTGATCTCGCCGGAGGTTATGTCCTCCAGGCCGGCGATCATGCGCAGGGTGGTGGACTTGCCACAGCCCGAGGGCCCCACCAGCACCGCGAATTCGCCGTCCTCGATGGTCAGGTCGATGCTCTTGACCGCCTCGTAGTCGCCGAAACGCTTGCTCAGCTTGCTCAGAGTGATCTTCGCCACGGTGCAGCCTCTCTAGGCCCTCTGCGGCCGGCCCGGCTCAGTTGCGCTTGAGATGGAAGCCGCCGTCCACCAGCAGGACCTGGCCGGTGATGAAATCCGCATCGTCCGAGGACATGAACACCACTGCCTTGGCGATGTCTTCGGGCTCGGCCAGGCGCTTGAGGTAGGAGCCCTCGATCATGTTGCGCCGCACTTCCTCGGGCAGATTCTGCACCATGGTGGTGTTGGTGTGCCCCGGCGCCACCGAGTTCACGTTGATGTGCGGGGCCAGTTCCTTGGCCAAGGTCTTGGTGAAATTGATGATGGCCCCCTTGGAGGCGCAGTAGTCCATCACGCCCTCGCGACCGCAGTGGTCGAAGCCGCGGATGGAGGAGATGTTGACGATCTTGCCCGACTTCTGCCCCAGCATGTAAGGCGCGGCCACCTGGCAGCAGAGGAAGGGTCCCACCAGGTTCACCTGCAGGGTCTTCATCCATTCCTCGGCGGTCTTTTCCAGGAAGGGCCGCGAGATGACGATGCCCGCGTTGTTAACCAGGATGTCCAGCTTGCCAAAGGCGGCCACGAAATCGGTCACGGCCTTTTGGATCTGCGCCTTGTCGGTCACGTCGGCCTGCAGGGTGACCAGCTCGAAGCCCTTCTGGCGGGCCTCGGCCTGCAGTTGGGGGAAGTTATCTCCTTGCAACTCCATGATCCCCACCTTGGCCCCCTGGGCGCCGAAGGCCAGGGCGGTGGCCCAGCCGATGCCTCTGCCCCCGCCGGTGATCAGAGCCGCCTTGCCTTGCAGCCTCATCGCGACCGCCTCCCTGTGCGATGGTTGATCGTCAGATGCGATCCAGGTTGGTCCGTATGCCGTCCTCAATGTAGTTCAGATGATCCTCCAGCTTCTGCCGGGCCAGCCTGGGGTCCCGGTCGGCGATGGCCCGGTACACGTCGTAGTGGTGCTGCCAGATCAGCTCGGCGCTGTCGGGCACCTCCTTGATGCGCTGGCGGAAGTTGAAGAACACGTCGAAGTTGTGCTTGAGCGCCTCCATGATGTGCACCGCCACCACGTTGTGGCTGGCCGCGGCCACCGACAGGTGGAACTCCACGTCCAGGTGCTCCCAGTCTTTGTCGGTCAGCTCGGTGCGCTCCATGCGGTCCAGCACGTCCTTGATCTCGGCCAGGTCCTCGTCGGTGGCCGCCAGGGCCGCCCGCTCGGCGCACCAGCCCTCCAGGAGCTTGCGCATGGCCAGGAAGTCGAAGACCGCCTCGGACTCCGCCTCCAAGAGCACGGCCAGGGGCGGCTTGAGCAGCTCGCCCACGCTGGAGAGCACGAAGCTGCCCTCCCCCTGGCGCACCTGCAAGAGCCCCATCACCTCGGCCTTGTAGATGGCCTCGCGCACCGACTGGCGGCTCACGCCCAGCTCCGAGGCCAGGCTGCGCTCCGGTGGCAGCTGGTCGCCCGGCTTGAGCTTGCCGGAGCCGATCAAGGACACCAACTGGCGATACACCTCCTCGGAGACCTTGCTGGTCTTGATGGAGGAGAACAGGCCCGTATTGATCTTGGCTGACAATTTATCTGTGCCTCACTACAAACGGTTAACCCTTAATGGCGCCGGCACCCCAGCCGGCAATCAAATATCGTTGAATGTACATGAAAAAGATCAACACCGGCATCGTGATCAGCATTCCCCCGGACATGATCATGCCCCAGTCGATGACTGTGGCGTTGTACAGGTCGGCGATGCCCACCGGCAGGGTCTTCAGCTCGTCGGAGCTGATCAGGATGCGGCAGAAAATGTAGTCGTTCCAGGCCAGGATGAAGGTGAAAATGCCGGTGGCGATCAATCCCGGCAGGGCCAGGGGGAAGATGACGTGGATCACGGCCTGCAGCCGGCTGGCCCCGTCGATGAGGGCCGCCTCCTCCAGGGCCAGGGGGATGCCTTGGAAAAAGGCCCGCAGCATCCACAGGCTGAAGGGCAGGCACAGCGCGGTGTAGGCCAGCACCAGGGCCAGGTGGGTGTTGGCCAGGCCCAGCTGCTTGATCAGCACGTAGAAAGGGATCACGATCATGATGGGCGCGAACATGTAGGTGAACAGGATCAGGTTGGCTATCTTGTCGCGGCCCCGGAAGCGGAACCGGGTCAGGCTGTAGGCCCCGGCCGCACCGAAGATCATGGTCAAGAGCACCGCCGAACTGGACACCACAATGCTGTTCTTGAAGTAGGCGATGAAGCGCGTCTGTTCGAACAGCCGCCCGAAGTTCTCCAGGGTGGCGTGCTGGGGCAGGAAGGTGGGCGGATAGACGAATATCTCGCGCAGGGGCTTAAAGGCCGTGGAGACCATCCAGAAGAAGGGGAAGGCTGAGAACAGCACCAGCAAGAGGGCCAGCCAATACACCTTCTGCCGCTCCAGCCTGAACAGGCCGCCGCGGTTCATCTACTCGTCTCCCCGTCGGAACAGGTTGAAGTAAAGTGCCGTGGCCGCCACCAGCACCCCGAACATGATCACCGCCAGGGCCGAGCCCAGGCCGGCTTGATAGTACATGAAGGTGCGCATGTAGGCGTACACCGGCAGGGTGCGGATGTATTTCTCGGCCCCGCCGCCCTGGGTGAGCAGCCAGACCGTGTCGAACTTGGTGAACATCCAGATGCCCCGCAGCAGGATGACCACGAACAGCACGTTCCTGAGTTGAGGCAGGGTCACGTGGAAGAAGCGCCGCACCTGGCCGGCGCCGTCCACCTTGGCCGCCTCATACAAGACCGGCGGTATGGTCTGCAGCCGGGCCAAGACGCTCAGCACCACGAAAGGAAAGAACTCCCACACGCTGATCAACACCAGCGAGGTCATGATGTGGTCCTTGCCCATCCAGTTGACTGGCTCGCTGACGATGCCCACGGCGAAAAGAACGTAGTTGATGAAGCCAAACTGATTGTTCAAAAGCCACTTCCAGAGGATGATGGCCACTACCGTGGGGATGATGTAGGGGAACAGCACGATGCCGCGCGCGAAGTTGCGGCCCACGAAGGTCTGGCTCAGGACCAGGGCCGCAGCCACGCCCAGCACCACCTGCAGTACGATGGTGCTCACCGAGTACACCGTGCCGTACCACAGGCTCATCCAGAAGTCGGAGTCATGCAGCAGATAAATGTAGTTGCTCAGGCCTATGAATTTTTGCTCGGGGAAAAACGAGTGCTTGCTGAAAAAGCTCAGGTATACGCCGTACAGAACCGGATACACCAAAAGGGCGCCGATCAGAAACACCCCCGGCAACACCAGGGAGTAGCCCGCTGTGCGCTCGCTTATCTTCATCCGTCTGTGCCCCGTGCCCGCGCCGGTTGAGCCATGCTATGGATCCCGGGAGGGCCCGCAGGCCCTCCCGGGTGTGCAACCAGCAACTACTTGAGGTAGCCCTTCATCTTGAGCAGCTCTTCGGTCCGCTTCTGGGCCTTGGCCGCCGCCTTCTTCGGCGGCACGCCCTCCTTGGTCACCTCCATGACCATGTCCTTGATGATGCCAGAGCCCAATATCTCCATGAGATAGGGCTTGGTGTTCATGTCCGACCAGTCGATGACCAGGGTCGGCTTGGCCAGGTCGTTCTCCAGGTAGTACTGCTGAACGTCCAGCCACCCCTCCCAGCGCTTGACCATGGGCGTGTTCAAATACGCCGGGTTCTTGCGCAGGGACTTGGTGATGGGGAAGAAGTGGATCGGCACCGACTGGATGTACTCCAGGTACTCCGGGTCCTTGTAGAAGAACTTCAGGAACTCGATGGCCTCCTTGGGGTGCTTGGAGCCCTTGAACAGCATCCAGGTCTCCTCGTCCACCTGGGCGGCCGGCTTTTTGCCGCTGGGGCCGTGGGGCTTGATCCACACATCGTAATGGTCGGTGTTGGCCCAGCCCTTGGGCGCGTACTGCTCGATCAGCGAGGCGCCGCGGCCGTAGCCCTGGAACATCATGGCCGCCTTGCCGCCGTACATGTTGGCGAAGGTCTCGCGGTAGCCGTGGCCCTCCCAGCCGGGTGGCATGTACTTGGTCAGATCCTTGAGGAACTCCAGGGCTTCGATCATCTGCTTTTTGGTGAACTGGGGATGGTTCTTGGCGTCGAAGAGCTTGCCGCCGTTGGCCGCGATCAGTTCGCCCATGAGGATGTTCAGGAACAGGTTGTCGCCGGGGATGGTCACGCCATAGATATCGATCTTGCCGTCGCCGTTGGTGTCCATGGTCAGAGCCTTGGCCGCCTTGAGCAGGTCAGCCCAGGTCTTGGGGTTCTGGAGGCCCTTTTTCTTGGCCAGGTCCTTGCGGTAGATCAACAGCGAGGTGCCGGCGGCGTGCACCAGACCATAGTAGTGCTTGCCGAACTTGCCCACCTTCTTGATCTGGTCCCAGAGGTTGTTCTCGCCGATGGCGGCCACCACGTCGTCCAAGGGCAGCAGCACCCCCTTGGCCTGCAGGGCGGCGCAGGTGATGGGCTGGCCGTGGCTCAGCTCCGGCGGGGAGCCCGCGGCCATGGAGGCCATGATCTTGCCTTCCAGGTCGCCCCAGGCCAGGGCCTCGGCCTTGACCTTGATGCCCGGATGCTTGGCCTCGAAGCGCTTGATGATGTTGGCTATGGCCGTGCGCGAGGCGGCGTTGGTCTCCGTGTGCCAGACATTGACCACCTTGGGTTCGGCCGCCAGGGCCGGTCCGGCCCAGGCCAGCAGCAGGGCCAAGGCCAGCCCCGCCGCCGCGAACACGCCTAACTTTTTCGCGATCATTTCCCTATGCCCTCCCTCTAGAGTAAGAGTGACTCAAGCTCCCCTGCGGCCAAGGGCCTCGGCCAGCGGTTGCCCCAAATGCTCACCTCCCTTCCCCGCGCACCCGGCGCACCCTTGGCTCATATCTGCAAAGCGGCCTCTTGGGCCTCTACCAGCGCCTCCATGATCCCCCGCGCCTGGCGGGCGTCGCCGATGACCGTGACCGGCAGGCCCAGACCGGCCGCGGCCTGGGCCAGGCGGTCGTCGGGCCGGGCGCCCAGGGCCAGCACCAGGGCGTCGAAGCCCTCTAGGCGCCGCTGGCCGGCGCTGTCCTCCACCAGGGCCCAACCCGGCCCCAGCTCCTTGAGCTTGGTGTTGGTCAAGAGGGTCACGCCCTTGTTCTGCAGGCGCAGGGTCAGGTAGTGCTTGAGGTGTCCCACCAGGTCCGCCGCCACCTCGGGCAGCATCTCCACCAGGGTCACCTGCCGGCCCAGTTCCGAGAGATAGTCGGCGGTCTCCGCGCCCACCCCGCCGCCGCCTACCACCAGCACCTTGGCCCCGATCTGCTCTACCGGGCCGGAGAGCACCTGGTCCACGCTCAGGGCGTTGCTGGCCTCCAGGCCCGGGATGGCTGGCTGGGCCGGCTGAGCGCCGGTGGCCAGGATCACCGCCTCGGGCTTGGCCGCGGCCAGCATCTCGGCGCTCACCTCCACCCCGCGGCGCACCTGCACCCCGGTCTCCTCCACCCGCCGGCGCAGGTAGGCCAGGAAGTCAGAGAACACCTCCTTGTGCGGCGGCATTGCCGCCAGGCGCATGCGCCCGCCCAGGTGGGCACTCTTGTCCAGTAGCGTCACCTGGTGCCCCCGGCGCGCAGCCACCTCCGCTGCCTTGAGTCCGCCGGGCCCGCCGCCCACCACCCACACCTTCTTGGAATGCGCGGCGTGGGTGACCCGCAGGCGATCCTCGTTACCGGTCTCGGGGTTGACCGTGCAGCGCACCTGGCCCGCGCGCAGGGTCTTGATGCAGTTGTTGCAGGACACACAGGGGATGATGTCCTCCAGGCGGCCGGCGCGGGCCTTGTGGGGCAGGTTGGGGTCTGCCAGCAGGGCCCGGCCCATGGAGATCAGGTCCGCCTTGCCCTCGGCCAGGGCCTGCTGGGCCATCTGCGGCCGGCGGATGCGGCCCACGGCGATGACCGGGATGGACACCTCCTGCTTCACGGCCTGGGCCAGGGGCAGGAACACCCCCTCCTCCACGTAGTAGGGCGGATGGTTGAGATAGCCCGAAGCCGCGTTGCAGGCCGAGACGTGCAGGGCGTCGGCGCCCTCGGCCTCCAGGATGCGCGCGATGCGCCGGGTGTCGTCGATGACCAGGCCGCCGGGCACGTACTCATCGCCGCTCAGGCGGCAGAGCACCGGGAAGTCCGGGCCCACGGCCCGGCGCACGGCCCTGAGTACCTCCACCGGGAAGCGGGCCCGGTTCTCCAGGGAGCCGCCGTACTCGTCGCGGCGCTGGTTGGAAAACGGCGACAGGAAGGAGCAGAGCAGATAGCCGTGGGCCATGTGCACCTCCACCCCGTCGGCCCCGGCGGCCTGGGCCCGGCCGGCGGCGGCGGCGAAGGCCTGCACCAGCTCGGCGATCTGGCTCGGGCTCAGCTCCTGGGGCACCTCGCTGCGGGTGGGGCAGGCAATGGGCGAGGGCCCCACGATGGGCCAACCGGTGATTGCCGAGGCGGTCTGGCGGCCAGCGTGGTTGATCTGCAGCACGATGGGCCGGCCCGCGGCGTGCACGGCCTGGATCAGGCGGCGGAAGGACTCGGTGTGCCGGTCGCTGCTCAGCATGAGCATGAAGGGGCTGGCCTTGCCCTGGTCCAGGATGCCGGTGTGCTCCACGGTGATATAGCCCACCCCGCCCCGAGCCCGGGCCAGGTAATAGGCGATCTGCTGGTCGGTGACCAGGCCTTCCTTGGTGGCGTAGTTGGTGGCCATGGGCGGCATTACGATGCGGCAGGAGGTCTTCAGGGACTTGATGGCGAAGGGACTGAACAGGTTGGATAAGGCCACTTTGCTCCCCTTGCTGGTCTGCGTCCCGGGCCAGCTAGGCGCAATTTATCTTTCATTGCGCCTAGTTATCAGGAAAAACCTGCGCCGGGCCGTCTCGGGTCCTATGAATAGAGGACGAATGGTCCGCTGGTCTGGCCAAGATTAAATAAAATGGCGGGCCTCAATGTCAAGGGGCTTTTGTGGGCGCCGGGTATAGCCACCTAAAAACACCTCCCGGACACCTCCATTAGTCTCGATACGTGCTGCCGGTCAGCATATCGGTTTTGGCGCGGCCTGGTCTCCGCCCTCCGGGCGCAACACTCCAAACCTTGCGGCTCAGGCAGGAGCCCACTCGCAATTTTATCCCCTTCCCCACCTTCTTTTCTTCACTGCCCTGGCCCGATCCCTGAGAACCGCGAATCGGGTATAATCAACCTCACTGCCGGCCGGGCCAGAAGCGGAGAGCAGGCGCTTGCGTTCCAAGAACAACCAGAAGAAACGGGTGCACACGGACTTTCCCCGGTTCGTGGAGGACCTGGAGAACCGCATCCTCACCGGCGGCTTCAAGCCCCGCGAGCACCTAGTGGAGGCCAAGCTCTCGCGCATGTTCGCGGTCAGCCGCTACTGGGTGCGCGACGCCTTCAAGATCCTGGAGGGCAAGGGCCTGGTGCGCATTATCCCTTACAAGGGGGTGGCGGTCGGCGAGCTGGAGGCCAACGAACTGGAGGAGATCTTCGCGGTGCGGGTGCCCCTGGAGCAGTTGGCCTGGCGCCTGGCCGCCCAAAACGCCACGGCCAAGGACCTGGAGCGCCTGCAGCAGATCGCCCAGGACATCGAGCAGGCCCACGCCCAGTACAACATCCAGGCGGTGCTGGCCGCCGACAGCGAGTTCCACGACCGGGTGCTCAAGCTCTGCCGCAACCGGACCCTGCGCCGGGTCATCACCGACCTGCGCCGGCGCAGCCACATCGCCCGCTTCGCGGCGTGGTCCTCGCCCGAGGTGGTGCGCCAGGTGGTGGCCGAGCACCACCAGTTCGTGCAGGCCCTGGGCCAAAACGACGCCGCCCGCCTGGATGAGCTAACCAAGCAACACATCAACCACGCCCGGGAGTTCTATTTGTCCGAGCTGCGGGCCGAGGACGCGACCGCCGCGTCCTGAGCCCGCTCTCTGTCTCTCCTGCCGCGAATATCATTGACAGGGGCCTGACGCTGAAGGTAATAAATTGTTAACAATCATAGCCACCACAAACCTTAACCGGTTAATAGCAAAGAAAATTTAAGACGCAGCTGGCAGCAGGGGAGGGACAGTGATGGCGGTCAAGTTCAAGGTCCTGATGTACGAGCCCATGCACCGGCAGGGCACCAAGCTCTTAGAGAGCAGATGCGAACTGGTCTACGCCCAGTCCTTTGACGAGGCGCATCTAATCTCCCTGGCGGAGGACGTGGACGCCCTGGTCATCCGGGCCAACGGCGCGGTGACGGCGGCCCTCCTGGAGGCCGCGCCCCGGCTCAAGGTCATCGGCCGCCACGGCGTGGGCCTGGACGGTATCGACCTGGCCGCGGCCAAGCAGCGCGGGGTCATGGTGGTCTACACCCCCACCGCCAACACCCAGAGCGTGGCCGAGCACTTCGTGGGCCTGGCCATCACCCTGGCCAAGAAGCTGCGCAGCGCGGACCAGGCCCTGCGCGCCGGCCGCTGGCAGGCCCGCTACGAGCTGATCGGCAGCGAGCTGATGGGTAAGATCCTGGGCGTGCTGGGATTCGGCCGCATCGGCCAGCAGACGGCTCGCATCTGCCACCTGGGCTTCAACATGCCGGTAATCTACTATGACGTGGTGGCCGGCCCCCAGGCCGAGGCCGAGCTGGGCGCCCAGCGGGTGGAGATGGCCGAGGTGTTCAAGCAGGCGGACTTCATCTCCATCAACCTGCCCCTGCTGCCCGCCACCCAGGGCTGCATCAACGCGGCGATGCTGGCCCTGATGAAGCCCAGCGCCTTTTTGCTCAACATGGCCCGGGGGCCCATCTGGAACGAGGCGGACGTGTACCAGGCCCTGGCCGCAGGCCGGATCGCCGGTGTGGGCGCCGACGTGTACGCCCAGGAGCCGGCCTCGGCGGACAACCCCCTGTTCAAGCTGGACAGCTTCGTGGGCAGCCCGCACATGTCGGCCCACACCGACGAGGCCATGATCAAGATGAGCCTGGTGGCACGTGACGTGCTGGCCGTGCTGGAGGGCAACAAGCCCCAGTTCCCGGTGCCGGGGTTCGCATAACGCTGTAAGCAACCGCCCCGCCGAATGAGCCGGCGGGGCTGATAATCTCAGGGAGTCGATTCATGGCCAAGGTAACTTTGTTCCCCCAGGCCTGCAAGGGCATGGAAGACTGCGGCATCTGCGCCACGGTCTGCCCCAAGGAGCTGTTCGTCTCCTCCGGGGAGATGAACGAGGCCGGCTACGTTCCCCCGCGGCTCACCGCGCCCCAGGAGTGCACTGGCTGCGAGAGCTGCATGCTCTCCTGCCCGGACATGGCCATCGTGGTGGTCAAGGAGAAAAGCGAGAAGGCGTCATGAAAGCCGCCGCCCGGCTCAAGCCCGGCACCCATTTCATAGAGGGCAACCTGGCCCTGGCCGAGGGCGCCATCGCCGCCGGCTGCCGCTTCATGGCCGGCTACCCCATCACCCCGGCCAGCGAGATACCCAACCGCCTCAGCCAGCTCCTGCCCACGGTGGGGGGGGTGTTTTTGCAGACCGAGGACGAGATCGCGGCCGTTTGCTCGGCCATCGGCGCCTCCTGGGCCGGCCTCAAGGCCATGACCGCCACCTCGGGTCCGGGCATCAGCCTGATGCAGGAGAACATCGGCCTGGCCGCCTCCACCGAGACGCCGCTGGTGATCGTGGACGTGATGCGCTTCGGGCCCTCCACCGGCGTGCCCTCGGTGGGCCTGGCCGGCGACGTGGTGCAGGTGGCCCGCGGCTCCCACGGCGACTACCAGATCATCGCCCTGTGCCCGGAGAGCCCCCAGGAGATGTACGACCACATGATCCGGGCCTTCAACCTGGCCGAGCGCTTCCGCTGCCCGGTGTTCGTGCTGCCCGACGGCTTCATCGGCCACATGCGCGAGCAGGTGGTCATCCCGCCGGACCAGGAGATCGAACTGGCCCAGCGCAAGATCGCCGCCAGCGGCACCACCCCCCTAGAGCGCCAGGACTTCCTGGACCCGGAGGTGGCGCCCATGCCGGTCTTCGGCCGGGGGCTGCAGGCCCACGTCACCAGCTCCTGCCACAACAGCCAAGGCATGCGCAACCTCACCGACCCCGAGGTGATGCATACCTACGCCACCATGCCCATGCAGAAGATCCTGCGCAAGCGGGACCAGATCGTGGAGGTGGCCGCGGACTACGCGCCCGGCGACCTGGTGATCGTGGCCTATGGCACCGTGGCCCGCTCGGCCCGGGCCGCCGCCCAGACCGCCCGCGCTCAGGGCCTGGCCGTGGGCACCCTGTGCCTGAAGACCCTGTGGCCCTTCCCGGACCAGGAGGTGGCCGCCGCCGCCCAGCAGGCCCGGGCCGTGCTGGTGCTGGAGAACAACACCGGCCAGATGCTGCCCTACATCAAGGCCGAGGCCGCGACCCACTGCCCGGTGCAGTTCCTGGGCCCGCGGCTGCTGGGCCAGATTCAAGAGCCTGCCGCCGTGCTGGCGCGGGTCAAGGAGATGCTGTCATGAGCCTGGCCGCCCACCCCCTGCGCAAGTACACCCGGCCCCACGTCAAGAAGACCACCACCTGCCCGGGCTGCGGCAACGGCGTGGTGGCCCAGGCCATCCTCTGGGCCATCGACGAGTTGAACCGAGAAGAGGGCCTGACCATGGACGACTTCGTGTTCGTCTCGGGCATCGGCTGCTCGGCCTGGATACCCAGCCCCCTGTTCGCCGCCGACACCCTGCACACCACTCACGGCCGGCCCATCGCCTTCGCCACCGGCGTCAAACTGGGCCTGCCCCAGCAGAAGGTGCTGGTGGCCTCGGGTGATGGCGACCTGGCGGCCATCGGCGGCAACCATTTGATCCATGCCGCCCGCCGCAACATCGACCTCACGGTAGTGATGGTCAACAACGGCATCTACGGCATGACCGGCGGCCAGACCGCCCCCACCACGCCTCGGGGCCTGCACACCATCACCAGCCCCTACGGCACCATGGAGCCGGAGTTCAACGTGGCGGCCATGGTGGCCGCCGCCGGCGCGCCCTACGTGGCCCGCTGGACCACCTACCACCCCCGCCAGCTCAAGCGGGCCATCAAGAAGGGCATCCAGAAACAGGGGTTCGCCTTCATCGAGGCCATCAGCCAGTGCCCGGTGCAGTACGGCCGCGTGAGCAAGCTGGGCCGGGCCACGGCCATCTTGGAGCACTTCAAGAACAGCAGCGTCAAGCTGGCCAAGGCCAAGGACATGAGCGAGGCGGAGCTGGCCGGCAAGATCACGGTGGGGGAGTTTTGCGACCGCCAGGCCCCGGAGCTGGCCAGCCAGTGGAGCGCCCTGCGCGATGCCCTGGGAAAGGAGCAAGGCTGATGCGCACCGAGTTGACCATCGCCGGCGTGGGTGGCCAGGGCTCCATCACCGCAGGCATCATCCTGGGCTCGGCGGCGGTGACCTACGACCACCAGTACGCCACCCAGACCTCGGCCTACTCCTCGGAGCTGCGGGGCGGTTTTGCCGCCGCCTGGGTGGTGCTGTCGGACGAGCCGGTGCTCTACCCCCGAGTGACCGCCCCGGACATCCTGGTGGCCCAGGCCCCGGACTCCATCGCCCGCTTCGCCAAGGTGCTCAAGCCCGAGGGCGTCTTGATCTACGACAGCGACATGATCGCCCAGCCGCCGGCGGAGATCAAGCGGGCCCACCCGGTGGCCGCCACCAGCCTGGCTCGAAACGAGATGCAGGCGGCCATCGTGGCCAACATGATCATGCTGGGCGCCCTGTGCCAGGTCACCGGCGTGGTCAGCCCCCAGGCCCTGGAAAAGGGCATCACCGACGCGGTGCCCCCGGGCAAGCAGGAGCTGAACCTGCGGGCCTTCGCCCTGGGCCGCGAGCGGGTGGGCTGAGGACCTGCGGCCCAGGCTGGGCCGGCCGGCGTTTTGCGGTAAAGTTTGCGGGGGGTGGAAGCAAAGGAGCGGAATCATGGGAGTGATGACCAAGGCCGAATACATCCAATCGCTGCGCCGCCTGCACCCCACGGTCTACATGT
The DNA here is from genome assembly GCA_040751985.1 of Thermodesulfobacteriota bacterium. GTDB lineage: Bacteria > Desulfobacterota > Desulfarculia > Desulfarculales > Desulfarculaceae > Desulfoferula. Next base: position 42,518 of record JBFMFU010000063.1, read on the forward strand.
TCGGCGAGCGTGTGGAAAACGTGGTGGATAACCCGCGTCTGCGCGCGGGCATCGAGGCCACCGGCGCCACCTATGAGCTGGCCGAGATGGACCAGTACCGGGACCTGATGATCAAGCAGAGTCCGCTGATCAACGAGCCTATTAACCGCTTCAACAGCCCGCCCATGTCCGTGGAGGACCTGGTGGCGCGGGTGAAGATCAACCGCATCCTGGGCCAGCGGGTGGGCACCTGCCACCAGCGCTGCACGGGCATGGACTGCCTCTGCGCCCTGTCCATCGTCACCTATGACGTGGACCAGAAGTACGGCACCCAGTACTTCCCGCGCTTCATGGAATTCCTGAAGTACATGCAGAAGCACGACTACACGGCCAACGCCGGGGTGACCGATGTCAAGGGCGACCGCTCGCTCTCGCCCAAGGACCAGCCCGACCCGGACGTGTACCTGCACGTGGTGGAGCGGCGGCCAGAGGGCATCGTGGTGCGCGGGGCCAAGGCCCACCAGACCGGCTCCCTGTCCAGCCACGAGATAATCGTGCTGCCCACCCGGGCCCTGCGGCCCGGCGAGGAGGAGTTCGCGGTGGCCTTTGCCATGCCCAGCGACGCTCCGGGCATCATCCACGTGGTGGGCCGCTCCACCCTGGACATGCGCGAACTGGAGGGCTGCGACTGCGGCAACCTGTACTACTCCAAGTATTGCCCCACGGTGATCTTCGACAACGTGCTGGTGCCCTGGGACCGGGTGTTCCTCTGCGGCGAGGTGGAGTTCGCCCAGGAGCTGGTGATGCGCTTCTCGGCCTTCCACCGCCAGAGCCACGGCGGCTGCAAGTCCGGCAAGATCGACTGCATGGCCGGCGCGGCCCTGGCCATGATGGAGTACAACGGCACCGAAAAGGTGGGCCACCACAAGCAGAAGATCATCGACATGATCCACCGGGCCGAGACGCTCTACGGCTGCAGCCTGGCCGCCTCCTACGAGGGCCACCAAGAGCCCTCGGGGGTGTGGTTCATCGACACGGTGCTGGCCAACGCATCCAAGATCCACGAGGGCAAGGAGATGGCCGAGGCCATCCGCCTGATGATCGACATCGCCGGCGGCTACGTGGCCGACCTGCCCTCGGAGCGCGACCTCAAGAACGAGGCGGTGGGGCCGCTGCTCAAGAAATACCTGGCTGGGGCCAAGGGCGTGGACCCGGACAAGCGCATCAAGATGTACCGGCTCATCGAGAAGCTGGCCCTGGAGAGCGCCGACACCATCAGCGACATCCACGGCGGCGGCTCGCCCGAGGCCCACCGCCTGACCATCCTGCGCGAGAGCGACTTGGACTCGCGCAAGAAGGCGGCCAAGCGCCTGGCCGGCATCGAGGCCTAGGGGAGCGAGATGCAGCTGCCGCCGCTGTACCGGGTGGAGCAACAGTTCCCAGCCCACTCCATCGCCGATGTGCCCGCCGCGGTGCGGGCCCAGTTCGCGGCCTTGGACTTCCGCGGCCGCATCAAGCCAGGCCAGAGCGTGGCCGTGGCCGTGGCCTCTCGCGGCACCCACGACCTCAAGGACCTGGTGATCACCTCGGTGCAGTGCCTGCGCGATCTGGGGCTCAAGCCCTACGTCATCCCGGCCATGGGCTCCCACGGCGGGGCCACCGGCCCGGGCCAGGCCCAGGTGCTGCGCGGCCTGGGCATCAGCGAAGAGGCCACCGGCGCGCCCATCCGGGCCAGCATGGAGGTGGTCTCCCTGGGCCGCCTGGACTCCGGGGCCGAGGTCTACCTGGCCCAGGACGCCCTGGACGCGGACCACATCATGGTCATCAACCGGGTCAAGCCGCACACCATCTTCCGCTCCGAGGTGGAGAGCGGCCTGTGCAAGATCATGGCCGTGGGCCTGGGGCGGCAGAAGGGCGCGGCCAGCATGCACCGCCACGACCTGGCCCGGACCATCGTGCCCGCCGCCCGCCTGATCATGGCCAAAGCCCCCATCCTCTGCGGCCTGGCAGTCACCGAAAACGCCCTGGGCGGCAGCGAAGACCTGGCCCTGGTGCCGCCGGAGCGCTTCGTGGAAAACGACCGCGAGTTCCTCCAGAAGGCCTGGGAGCTGTTCCCCCGCCTGCCCGTGGAGGAGTTGGACCTGCTCATCGTGGAGGCCATGGGCAAGGACATCTCCGGCGCGGGCATGGACCCCAACGTGGTGGGCTTCTGGCGGCGCTGGGGCGGCAAGCGCAAGCCCTTATACAGGACGCTGGTGGTGCTGGACCTGACCCCGGCCTCCCACGGCAACGCCACCGGCATGGGCATGGCCGACATCACCACCGAGCGTTTCATGGCCCTGGTGGACCGGCCGGCCACCAACCTGAACGCCATCACCTCCGGCGCCTTCCGGGCCGCCATGCAGCCCCTGACGGTCAAGGACGACCACCAGGCCATCGAAATCAGCCTGGGCGCCCTGCCCGACCCGGCCCGGGCCCGGGTGGGCCGCATAATGGGCACCCATTGCCTGGACCTGTTCTGGGTCAGCCGGCCGGTGGCCGCTGAGCTGGCCGGCCGCCCCGGCCTGCGGGTGGATGAACGTCCCCTGCCCCTGAGCTTCGACGGCCAGGGCCGCCTGCAGCCCTACCCCGCATGATCCGCCAATCTCGCTTCTAGGCTGGACGGCGGCGCGCGCGACGGGCTAAGCTACATGAGCCTGTCCGCCCGCCACGCGCAGGGGGTGAGTCATGTCCAACGGCAAGCTGCACTACGGCTGGATCGTTATTCTGACCGGCCTGCTGGTCACCATCGGCGCCCACGGCTTCGGGCGCATGTCCTACACCCTGATCCTGCCGGCCATGAAGGACGGGCTACAGCTCAACTACGCCCATCTGGGCCTGCTGGGCACCGGCAACTTCGTGGGCTATCTGATCATGGCCATCGTGGGCGGCTACCTGGCCGCCTACTTCGGGACCCGCATCGTCATCGCCCTGGCCCTGCTGCTCATGGGCGTCACCCTGATGCTCACCGGCCTGGCCCAGGGCTTCGGCTTCGCCTTCGCCATGCGCCTGGCCACCGGCCTGGGCAACGGCGCCGCCTACGTGCCGGCCATGGCCCTGGGCTCGGCCTGGTTCGCGGTCCAGCGCCGCGGCTTCGCCACCGGCATCGTCTCGGCCGGCATTGGCGGCGGCACCATGATCGCCGGCCTCATCGTGCCCCTGGTCCTGGCCGCCTACGGCAGCGAGGGCTGGCGCTTTGCCTGGTACTACCTGGGCGGGGCCACCCTGATCATCGCCGGCGTGGCCGCGCTACTCATCCGCAGCCGGCCCGAGGACCTGGGCCTGGGCCAGGTGGGCGCGGACGCGGTCGCCACGGCAGCCCCGGCCGCGGCGGGCCGCGCCCTGGCCTGGGGCGACATCTACAAGCACGGCGCCGTGTGGTACCTGGGCCTGGTCTACTTCATGTACGGCTTCTCCTACATCATCTACATGACCTTTTTCGCGGCCTTCCTGGTGCGCGAGGCCGGTCTGACCCCGGCAGCCGCCGGCGGCCTCTGGGCCCTGGTGGGCGGCCTGAGCATCTTGTGCGGGGTGATCTGGGGAAGCATCTCGGACAAGCTGGGCCGCGGCCGCGGCTCGGCCCTGGCCTATGTCTCCCTGGCCGTGAGCTATCTCCTGATGGCCTTGCTGCACAATACGGCCGGGCATTATCTCTCGGCCATCGTCTTCGGCCTGAGCGCCTGGAGCATCCCCACCATCATGGCCGCCGCCGCCGGCGACCAAGTGGGTCCCAGGCTGGCACCGGCCGGTCTGGGCTTCATCACCCTGTTCTTCGGCATCGGCCAGGCCCTGGGCCCCTGGGTGGGCGGCATGTTGGCCGACGCCACCCGCTCCTTCGTGGTGCCCTTCCTGCTGGCCACGGCCGTGTCCCTGCTGGGCGCGGCCCTGGCCCTGGGCCTGCGGCCGGGGGATCACGGGCACAAGGCCTAACCGCGACCAGGCCTCAACCTCGCACCGCCTGCGTCAGGGCCCCGGCCCGGCGCAGGGGTCTGGCATTGTTTAATCACCGAGGGAAGGAAGCCCATGACAGGTAGACAGATTGCAGCCGCTTCCCTGGCATTGCTGGCCGTGGGAGCGGCCGAGATGTTGCTGGGCCGCGGCCTGGTGCAGGCCGGTCCCAGCCCCCAGATCGTGCAGGCCCGGGAGTTCCGGCTGGTCAACGAAAAGGGGGCGCTGCGGGCCAGCCTCAAGGTCAGCGACACCGGCAGGCTGCTGGTGGCCATGTACGACGGCCAGGGCCAGACCGTCGAGGAAATGGTGGTCACGCCCAAGCTGCTGCAGTCGGCCAAGAAGACCAGCGCAGCCATCAAGCGGCTGGAAAGCCTCTGGCAGGGGATTTTGCTCAAGAAAAAGGATAAGTAGTTCTCCATTGGTGGCAGCGCGGCCTCAACGCAGCCAGGAGACAAAAACACGAAGAGGCAGGGGAGCCACGGGTGTGGCTCGCGGTCTATGGACTTTACAGATGACCTACGAAACGTGGCTATGAGGGCAGTTGGAAACGGACCCCGATTTTGTGCGGTCAATCTTGGACTGGTGACGGTTTGAATTGTTCAGAGACGGCAAGCCTAAGCTGGGCTGAATGGTCGCTGGGCTGAATGGTCACTCACGGTAGGATGAAACCACTCAGCGATTTGCTAGGTGCCCGCAAAAGTTTATTTTTTCGGCTTCCACTCGCGGGCCAGACGCTTGGCCTCGGCTTTTTGTTGAGGGGTCATCACTGCGGCCACGGCATCGCGGTATCTGATGGCGTTTTTGTTTCCCCTGAATGCAGCTAAGTTAAGCCACATATGTGCCAAGACATTATCTTTGGGAACGCCCTCCCCCTTGGAATACATCGCGCCCAGGCTGTACTGAGCGCTGGTATGACCCTGCTCAGCCGCCTTGCGGTACCAGCAGGCGGCCTGCTTGTAGTCCTTGGGTACGCCTTGGCCTTTGTAGTACATCACCCCCAAGTTGTACTGTGCGACCGCGTCACCCTTCGCGGCCAAGGGCTTAAATTCTCGATAAGCGGTTGCGTAGTCACCACGATGATAGGCGGCATTCGCTTCCTTCATGCCAGCCCAAGCCGGTTGCGCCAGGCACAGGGCCAGCAGCAGAACCAAGATTAATTTTTTCACGATTGTCCCTCCCCCAAATATTTTGAACCATTGTAGCACGCGGGGCCATTCTGGTTTTGGGGGCTTGGGAATGGGGCCGCTTGGACCGGCGGCCTCTAGTTTTAGAAGAAGACCGGCCCACAGCTATTATCTCCGGCGGGCCGGGAAATTGTTCCTCTACCTGAGACCTAAATGATTACCTCAGCGGGAGCCGGCCAAAGGCAGGGCCAACACCACCGCCGGCCCGGCCAGAGCCAGGGGCTGGATGCGATGGGGCCACAGGGAACAGGGCTGGCAGGTGAAGGAGGGCCAGCGCCGGCGCACCACCACTTCCAGGCAGATGCCGTAGAGGCCGCAGGCCACGTGGCGGTGCTCGGCCACCTGATCGAAGCTCAGGGGGCGCGGCCAAAAGGCTGGCCCATGGGGCCGGTGATTGCGTACATGCATGGCGCGGACCTATTCAGTTGAAACAGTGGCCCAAATCTAGCACAAGTGCCTGCCCGCAGCCAACCCCCTGCTTCCCCTTGCCCTGAGGGGGAGGGGGCGATAATCTTGTAACTATGGATTACGTCTTTGAAGCCGACGAGGCCGCCCTCTACGAAAACTGGTTGGAGACCAGGGCCGGCCAGCTCTACCAGCGCACCAGCACCGAGCTGTTGGACCGGGTGCTGGACCACCGGCCGGGCTGGCGGGTGCTGGACGTGGGCTGCGGCCTGGGCGTGCACCTGCAACACCTGCTGCGCCGGGGGCTATTGGTGCACGGCCTGGAGGCCGGACCGGTGATGGCCCGCCTGGCCGCCGGCCGTCTGGGCCCTCAGGCCGAGGTGGAGCTGGGCGACGCCCACGACCTGCCCTTCGAGGACAACAGCTTCGACGCGGTGATCCTGGTCAACACCCTGGAGTTCACCGACCGCCGGGCCCAGGTCTTGGCTGAGGCGGCGCGGGTGGCCAGCAGCCGCGTGTGCCTGGTGGGCTTCAACCCCTTTTCGCCGCTCACCTGGCCGCACAAGTGGCTGCGCCGTCGCCACCCCTTCAGCCAGGGGCGGCCCCTGGCCCCCTGGAGCCTGCTGCGCCTGGTGCGCGAGGTGCTGGGTCCGGTGCCCCGCACCTGGGCCGCCTCGCCGCCCTGGCCGGGCGGCGGCCTGCTGCGCTGGCCCCTGGGCAGCCTAGTGGCGGTCTGCGCCGCGGTGACCCCGCGCTACCTCACCACGCCCCTCACGGTGAGCGCCGCCGGCGGCCACCGGCGGGTGGCGCAGCCCGTGGCCGGCCACAGCCGCATCTCCCTCCTGCAGCGGGTCAAATGAATTGTCGGCCATGACCCCCAGCGCGCCCAGCCGGCCCCCGGCCGCCCTGCCCGGCCTCCAGATGCCGCCGGTGCCGCCCCGGGAGCAGGTGGAGCGCCTGGTGGCGGCCTCGGCCCGAGCCCACGGTCATCTCTGCCCAGGCCAGGTGATCGGGGTGCGCATGTCCCTGCTGGGCCTAGGGCTGCTGGGCTACCCCTGCCCCCTGCCCTACCCGGAGATCAAGAACCTGCTGGGCGTGGTGGAGATAGAGCGCTGCCTGGCCGACGCGGTGGCCATGGCCACCGGCCTGCGCTTCGGCCGCGGCTCGCTGAAGCTGATCAACCTGGGCCTGCTGGCGGTGACCTTCTGGGACCTGGAGCGCGGCCGGGGGGTGCGCCTGCTCAGCCTGGAAGGGGCCCGGCAGCGGGCCAAAGACTACGCCCCGGACCGGCAGGACGAGCACGCCCAGCAGGTCGAGGCCTACAAGGTGATGCCCAACCGCGAGCTTTTCCAGGCCCAGTGGGTCTCCCTGAGCCTGCCTTCTGATGAGATGCCCGGCCAGCGGCCGCCCAAGGTGGTCTGCGACGGCTGCGGGGTGCTGGTGCGCAGCGGGCAGGTGCGGCATCAGAACGGGCGCAACCTGTGCGCGGTCTGCGCCGGGGAGGCCTACTTTCAACCTTTGCAGCCCCTGGAGTTGTAATGGATTTCTCCTGCGGCGATCAGTGCGTGGCCGGCCAGGTCGGCCGGCTGGTGAGCCTGGCGGAGGCGGTGGGCCTGGTGCTGGCCCATGACCTGACCGAGATCGTGCCCGGCCAGAAAAAGGGGCCGGCCTTCAAGAAAGGACACGTGGTTACCCAGGGCGACCTGGAGCATCTGGCCCGCCTGGGCAAGAACCACCTCTACGTGCTGGAGATCGGCCCCGGCCAGATGCACGAGAACGAGGCGGCCGAGATCCTGGCCGCGGCCCTGGCCGGACCAGGGGTGGCCAAGGCCGGGCCGCCCAGCGAGGGCAAGATAACCCTGGTCGCTGCCCGCGACGGTCTGTTCGACCTGGACCCCGCCCGCCTGAAGGCCTTCAATCTTTCCGGCGAGGTGGCCTGCGCCACCATCCACCGCCGCAGCCCAGTCAAGCGCGGTCAGGCCCTGGCCGGCGTGCGGGCCATACCTCTGGTGGTGGATCGGGGGGCGGTGGCCCGGGCCGCGGAGCTGGCCGGCCGTGACGGCGGGCTGCTGAGCGTGCAGCGCCTGGCGCCTCTCCAGGCCGGCATAGTGGTCACCGGCAACGAGGTGGCCAGCGGCCTCATCGAGGACCGCTTCGCGCCCATCGTGCAGGCCAAGCTCCATGATCTGGACGCCGGGGTCATGGGGGTGGAGATCGCCCCGGACGACCGGGCGGCGGTGGCCGGAGCCATCCAGAACCTGGTGCGGCGCGGGGCCCAGATGATCATCACCACCGCCGGCATGAGCGTGGACCCGGACGACCTGACCCGCCTGGCCATCGCCGACGCCGGCGGCCGCGACCTGCTCTACGGCACCCCGGTGCTGCCCGGCTCCATGTTCCTGGTGGGCTGGCTGGACGGCCCGGCCGGCGAGCTGCCCATCCTGGGGGTGCCGGCCTGCGCCCTGTTCCATCAGGCCACGGTGCTGGACCTGATCCTGCCTCGGGTGCTGGCCGGCGAGCGCCTGACCCGTGAGAGCCTGGCCGAACTGGGCCACGGCGGCTATTGCCAGAACTGCGCCGACGGCTGCCGTTTCCCGGTCTGCGGCTTTGGCCGCGGAGCCTAGCAACATATGGACTTAACAGGCGAAGCGCGGATTACCTCGCCCAGGGCCCAGGCCCTTCCCTGACCACTGTTTGGCGGCGCTCGGGCTTATACCCCGCCCAAAAACAGGAATTACACCTAAAAACATCAAAATTACTGCAAAAAAATAGCTGCCTTCCCATAAAAAACACTTGCATTCCCAAAATCGGTGTTAGAATTATTTATATTAAACCGGAAATTCAAGCCCTCAGGGCATCCTCTTTAATGGTGAGACGATAGCCATGTTGAGTAAAAGAGTCTTGAGCCAAGGGGCCCGCATAGCGCTGGCGGCCGCTGCCCTGCTCGTGATCAGCCTGTGCTCCAGCGGGGCCATGGCCGACACCATGAACGTGGCCACCCACGGCAACCTGGGAGTCACCTACTGGGTGAACGGAGTCCAGCGAAGCGCCCAAACCGCGGAGTTTTACTCCACCACTGCTTATCACAACGCCACGTGGTTCGGCTATTGCCTGGATCCCGTTCAGACCTTCGCCAACCCCATCACCCCCGGCGACCCCAACCTGTGGACTGGGCCGGAGGTCAACCCCAAGCCCCTGCAGTTCGACTGGAAAGAGGCGGCTTGGCTGATGGAGAACTACGCCCCCGGCGTGACCTGGCTGGATGACCCCAGCTCGGTGAACTACGACTCGGCCGCGGTGAAGAACGCCATCCAGGCGGTGCAGTTGGCCATCTGGGAGGTGGTGATGGATCACAGCACCACCTACAGCGCCTCCAACCTGACCGACACCAGCAGCAATTTCTACGTGGCCAGCAGCGCGGTGGCCACCCTGGCCGGCAGCTATCTGGTGGCCTTGAGCGAGGCCAAGATCGCCAATGGCGGCCAGGTCATCCTCTCTGGCGCCCTGAACTTCACCGTCAACGACCAGGACGACCGCCAGGACCTGATCATGGCCTCCAAGGCCCCGGAGCCCGGCAGCATGCTGCTGTTGGCCTCGGGCCTGGCCGCCACCGGCGGCTGGCTGCGCCGCCGCCGCCAGAAGAGCCGCAAGGCCTAAGCCTCCTCCGAAACGCTAAAAGCCCCGCCCGGTGGGCGGGGCTTTTTTATGCCCGCTGCGGCTCTCAGCCGGCCTGCACCTGCTCCAGCATCTGGCCCAGGGCGCGCAGGTGGGCCTGCTCCTCGTCGGCGATGCCCAGCAGCGTCTGGCGGCTCTCTTCCGGCTGGGCCCGCTGGGCCAGACGCATATACAGGTCCAGGGCCTGGGTCTCGATGCCCATGGCCAGCATCAGCGCCGCCTCCGGCCCGGCCAGGGCCTCTCTCTGCTGCTCCAGGAACTCCTGCCAGGTGTAGCCGCCTTCCATGCGCACCGGCTCAACCTGCTCCAGGGGCGCTTCCTGCTGCTGGGCCAGGGGCAGGGCCTGGTGCATGGCCTGCAGCCGCTCCTGATGGCGCACCTCGATGCCGGCCAGCCTGCGGAACAGGGCGCTCAATTCGGCTCCGGCGCTGCGTTGGGCCAGGGCCTGGTAGAACAGGGCCAGGCCCCGCTCCAGGCCGTAGGCCGCGGCCAGCACCGCCGCCGGCCCCTGGCCGGGCTCCATCAGCTCCAGTCCCCAGGATTCGGGGCCAGTGGCCGCCAGTCCGTCCCAGGCCTTGATGCCGCCGGCCAGGTTGTAAACCTCGGCAAAGCCTTGACCCTGCAACAGCTGCGCAGCCGCCCGGCTGCGTGCGCCGGCAGCTCAATAGGCCACCACTGGCTTGTCGCGGTCCAGCTCATCCAGGCGGCCGTTCAGCTCGGGCAGGGGTATCAGCCTGGCGCCGGGCAGGTGGCGATCTTCGTATTCCTGGGGCTGGCGCACGTCCAGCAGGGTGTAGCTACCCGCCGGATGCCCCTCAAAAAAGCGGCGCAGCTCGTCGGGGCTCAGGTTGGGGGCCTTGTGCATGAGCTTGGCGATCTGCATGGGGCTCGCTCCGGGCCGGGGCGCTCAGGGCACCGGCGGGGTGAAGGGCATGACTAGCAGGCGGTGCAGGCCCAGCTCGGCCTCGTCGAAGTGGCCGCCCACGCCGATGACGATGCCCTTCTGGTCCACCTTGCTGACCATGGTGCCCAGGATGCGGTCCCACAGGGAGAAGATCGTGCCGTAGTTGGAGTTGCGCTCGTTGATCTTCACCGAGTGGTGGATGCGGTGCATGGCGGGGGGCACGAACAGCACCCAGAACAGGCGCTCGAACCACCAGGGCACCTTGAGGCTGGAGTGGTGGAACTGGGCGGCCAGCACCAGGGCGGTCTCGAAGATGGTCACCCCCAACAGGTCCGCGCCCAGGAAGAAAACCAGGCCGATCTTGATCACGGCGCTGATGGCCAGCTCGCCCAGGTGAAAACGGGTGGCGGTGGACACGTCCATGTTCAGGTCCGTGTGGTGCACCCGGTGGAAGCGCCAGAAAAAGGGCACCTCGTGGTTGAGCAGGTGCCAGACGTAGAGCATGAAGTCCATGAAGACCAGGGTGGCCAGCAGGTTGAACCAGTAGGGCAAGGGGGCCAGGTTCAGCACCCCCATCTTCTGCTGGGTGACGTAGGCCGCGGTGGCCACGATGGCGCTGCCGAAAAACAGCCGCAGGACCAGGGTGTTGAAGGTGGTCAGGCCCAGGTTGATCAGCCAGCGTTTGAGCTTGCTCAGCGAGGGCCGGCGGTAGGGCAGGACCAGCTCCAGCAGCAGGAAAAAGACCAGGCCGCCGAAGAAGAAGGCCATGCGCACCCAGGATAAGTTAGCTTCCAGCATGGCGATTCTCCGCTCGAATCCAGCGGGTTCCCGGTAGGGGGCCCACTCTTTTATGGTACCACGGGCGGCCGCCTAGCGCCGGGGATAGGCCGCCCGCCAGGGCGAGCGCCGCCGGCCCCAGTAGTCGCGCAGGGCCTCCCGCAGGGTACGCTCGGCCAGCTCAGCGCAGTGGCGGTGCTGCGGCGGCAGCCCCCCCAGCTCGGCCAGGATGCCCTCGGCGTCCACCTGGGCGGCCTGGCTGACCGTGCGGCCCTTGATCAGGCACGTCAGGGCGCTGCCGCAGGCCACCACCTGGGGGCAACCTTCGGTCAAAAAGCGGGCATCGTGGATCACCTCGTCCTGGATGCGCAGGTGCAGCTCGATGTAGTCCCCGCAGTCGCGCTGGGGCCGGGCAAAGCCCTCTGGGCTGGGCAAGGCGCCCAAGTTCTGGGGGGTCAAGGCATGGGCCAGGAAGGCCTCGCTCCAGGTCCAGGCTTCGCCGGCGCAGTCGTGGTGATGATGCTCGCTGCTCAAGCTCTTCTCCTGGCGGGGGTGGCCTGCCTGCGCATAATTTGTATCCGCCTTGGGTGCGGCGGGTCCGGTTTTTACCCGGAGGCCAACCGGCCGCGGGTGCGCCTATGCGCCAGGGAACGGGGCTAACTGCCCATTAACATGAACCTATTCAAAAAGCACCCGCCTTGCCGCCTAGTGGGCACACTACCTGCTGCGATGGCCAGCCAAGGCAGCGATCTGCCGATGGCCGCAGGCGGATCCTGCTGGGATGAAGATAAAGTGGGGCCGGAGCCCGGTCAACCCCCAGCCGGACATCGGCCGTAAAAAATGGGAGGAGGCGTCAGTGTGCTTGACAATCAAACGTTCGTTTGATACAGATGTTCGCAAACACGCAGGAGAGCATATGCCGGTTGCCAAGCCCACCACCCACGACGCCACCCGGGAGCGCCTGCTGGACGAGGCCGAGAAGCTCTTCGCCGAGAAAGGCTACAACGCGGTGAGCGTGCGCGAGATCACCAAGGCCGCGGGCAGCAACCTGGCCGCGGTCAACTATCACTTCGGCAGCAAGGAGAACCTGTACCTGGCCGTGTTCCGCGACCGCTGGCGGGCCCGGGCCGAGAAGGTTCGCCGCCCCATGGAAGAGCTGGCCCGGCAGGAAAAGGTCACGCCCCGGCAGGTGGTGCGCACCCTGGCCCAGGCCTTTTTGCGCGGTCCCCTCACCGCCGAGGAGCGCCTGCGCCACTCCCAACTCATCGCCCGGGAGATGGCCTCGCCGGGCAAGGCATTTGACCTGCTGGCCGAGGGACAGCTCAAGCCGGCCATGGAACAACACGCGCGGCTGCTCCAACGCGCCCTGCCCTATACCATTGCCGAGGAGCGCCTGAAGCTCATCGTGCTGTCCATCTTCTCCCAGGTGCTCCACTTCAACTTCGCCCGGCCGGTGGTGAGTCTGGTCACCGGCCGCAGCTACGACGCGGCCTTCATTGAGGAGCTGATCGAGCACATCACCGACTTCGCCCTGCGCGGCCTGGGCCTGGAGGAGACGGCATGACCGGGCGCCCGCATATGACCCTGACCCTGGGCCTGCTGCTGGTCCTGGCCCTGGCCACGGCCGGCTGCGTCAAGGTGGGACCGGACTACCAGCGGCCCGCTTTCGGCTTCCAGGTGCCCCCGGCCTATGACCAGGCCGCTAGCAGCGCCCCGGCTTCCTCTGGCCAGCGCTGGTGGGAGCAGTTCAACGACCCCCAGCTCAACCAGGTGGTGGCCGAGGCCCTGCAGCGCAACCTGGACCTGGAGGCCACGGCCGGGCGGGTGATGGAGCTGCGGGCGGCATTCGTGCAGAGCCGCGCCCAGCGCTGGCCCACCGTGAACCTGGAGGGCGGCGCCCAGAAGGCCCGCACCACCAGCGCCCTGCAGAACATCTCCCTGGAGACCGAGACCTACAACCTCTCGCTGGCGGCCAGCTTCGAGGTGGACCTGTGGGGCAAGCTGGCCCGCAGCGAGGCCGCGGCCCGGGCCGACCTGCTGCAGGCCCAGGAAAACCGCCGCACCGTGGCCCAGACCGTGGTGGCCAACGTGGTGACCGGCTACTTCAGGGTGCGGGTGTTGCAGCGTCGCCTAGTGGTCAACGCCGAGAGCATCAAGGCCTACCAGAAGAGCCTGCGCCTGGTGGAGGGCCGCTACCAGCGGGGCCTGGTGAGCATCCTGGACCTGCGCCAGGCGCGGCGCACCCTGGCTCAGGCCCAGGCCGAGCGCCCCAGCCTGCAGCAGGACCTGGCCCTGGCCCAGCAGGAGCTGGCCGTGCTCTTGGGCCGCTACCCCCGCATCGCGCCCTACCCCGATCCGGGCATCGACTACCTGGCCCGCCTGCAGGCGGTGCCGCCGGGCCTGCCTTCGCAGCTCCTGCTGCGCCGGCCGGACCTCAAGGCCGCCGAGGCCGGGCTCAAGTCCCTGAGCGAAAAGATCGGGGTGGCCCGCGCCGCCCGCTTCCCCACCATCGCCCTGACCGGCGGTTACGGCTACTCCAGCGACGGCCTGCACACCCTGTTCTCGCCGGCCCATGAGCTCTGGAGCCTGGCCATGGGCCTCAGCCAGCCGGTGTTCAACGCCGGCCGCCTGGAGGCCGGCGAAAAGGCGGCCCGGGCCCGCTACCAGCAGGGGGTGGCCTCCTACGCCAAGACGGTGCTGAGCGCCTTCGCCGAGGTGGAGGGCGCCCTGGTGACCCGGCAGGAGCAGCAGCGCCGCCGCCAGCGCCTCAAGGAGGCGGTCACCGAGGCCGCCTCCACCCAGCGCACCGCCGAGGACCGCTATGCGCGGGGCCTGGCGGACTACCTGACCGTGCTGGAGGCCCAGCAGACCCGCTACTCCCTGGAGAACCAGCTGGTGCTCACCGAGCTGGCCATCCTGACCAACCGCGTAACCCTTCACCGCGCCCTGGGCGGAGGCTGGGCCACCCCGCCCCCCCTGGCCCAAGCGGAGAACTAAATCATGCAAGGGCGAAAGAAGTTCTTCATCCAATCCGCCGTAGTGGCCGCTTTTCTCGTCGCCGGCCTGGCCACCCTGGCCGGCCTGGCCCTGAGCCGCAAGCCGCCGTCCCGCCAGACGCCGCCGGTGCAAAGCCCCCTGGTGCAGACCATCAAGGTGGACCGCAGCCACCTGCAGGTGAAGGTGCAGGGCGAGGGCACCGTGCGCCCTTGGCGACAGGCCACCCTGGCCGCCGAGGTGGCCGGCCGCGTGGTCTACGTCTCGCCCAATATGGTGGTGGGCGGGTCCTTCCAGAAGGGCGAGGTGCTGCTGCGCGTGCAGCAAGAGGACTACCGCCTGGCCCTGACCCTGGCCCAGGCCGAGGTCAGGGAGGCCGAGACCAGCCTCAAGCAGACCCAGGAGGAGGCCGCCGCCGCCCGCCAGGAGTGGAACCAGCTCCAACGGGACCGGGGCCAGCAGCCCGGCGATCCGCCGGCCCTGGTGGCCAAGGCCCCGCAACTGGCCCAGGCCCAGGCCAAGCTGGAGGCGGCCCGGGCCAAGCTGCAGCAGGCCCGCCTGGACCTGGAGCGCACCGAGATCAAGGCCCCCTTCGCCGGCCGGGTGCTCAGCGAAAGCGTGGACCCGGGCCAGTTCCTGACCAAGGGGGCCTCGGTGGCCACGGTGTTTGCCGTCGCCGCCGCCGAGATAGACCTGCCCCTGGAGGACCGGGACCTGGCTTGGCTGGCCGTACCCGGACTCACTGCCAACGGCGGCCGTGGCTCGGCGGCGGTGGTCAAGGCCGACTTCGCCGGCCGGGAGCTGTCCTGGCCCGGCCGGGTGATGCGGGCCCTGGGCCAGGTGGACCAGCGCACCCGCATGGTGGGGGTGGTGGTGCGGGTGGAGCGCCCCTACGCCAGCCTGCCCCCCCTGGCCATGGGCATGTTCGTCAAGGTGGAGCTGGCCGGCCGCACCCTGGCCGGCGCCAGCCTCATCCCCCGCGCGGCCCTGCGCCAGGGCGAGGTGGTCTGGACCGTGGACGGCCAGAACCGCCTGCGCTTCACCAAGGTGCGGGTGGCCCGCCTGGAGGGCTCCCAGGCCCTGCTGCACCCCGGCCTGCCTGAGGGCACCCTGGTGGTCACCAGCCCCCTCAAGGAGGTCAGCGACGGCATGAGCGTGCGCCTGGCCCGGCAGGAGGGCTAGCATGAAGCGGGTCATAGCCTGGTTCGCCGAAAACCACGTGGCGGCGAACCTGATGATGATCTTCCTGCTCCTGGCCGGGCTGGTGGGCGGCCTGACCATGAAGCTGGAGGTCTTCCCCGAGTTCAGCCTGGACACCATCACCATCACCGTGGAGTACCGCGGGGCCTCCCCGGCCGAGGTGGAGGAGGGCGTGGTGCGGCGCATCGAGGAGAAGATCGCCGGCCTGGCCGGCATCCGCCGCATCGACTCCACCGCCCGCGAGAGCCGGGCCACCATCACCATCGAAGTGATCAAGGGCTGGGACTTGCAGAAGCTCCTGGATGAGGTGAAGGCCGAGGTGGACCGCATCACCACCCTGCCCGAGGAGGCGGAGAAGCCGGTGGTGCGCGAGACCACCCGCCGCACCCAGGTGCTGTGGGTGGCCATCTTCGGCCAGGTGCCCGAGGCCACCCTCAAGGCCCTGGCCCAGCGCCTCAAGGACGACCTGACCACCCTGCCGGGCATCAGCGTGGCCGAGCTGTTCGGGGTGCGCGACTCCGAGATCCACATCGAGGTCTCCGAGGAGACCCTCAAGCGCCACGGCCTGACCCTGAACCAGGTGGCCCAGGCCGTGGCCAACTCCAGCCTTGACTTGGCCGCCGGCAGTGTGAAGACCGCCGGCGGCGAGGTGCTGGTGCGGGCCAAGGGCCGCAAGTACCGCGCCGCCGACTACGCCGGGGTGCCCATCCTCACCAAGACCGACGGCAGCACCCTGACCCTGGGCCAGATCGCCCAGCTCAAGGAGGGCTTCCGCGACGACCAGGACATGTTCGCCCGCTTCAACGGCCAGCCCGCCGCCCTGATCCAGGTCTACCGGGTGGCCGACCAGAACGCCCTGGACGTGGCCGCCCAGGTCAAGGCCTTCGTGGCCAAGGTGAGCCCCAACCTGCCGGCCGGGGTGCAGATAGACTTCTTCGCCGACCGCTCCAAGATCCTCAAGAGCCGCCTGGATCTGCTGCTCAGGAACATGGCCCAGGGCCTGATCCTGGTGGTGATCATCCTGGGGCTGTTCTTGAGCGCCCGCCTGTCCTTCTGGGTGACCCTGGGCATCCCGGTCTCCTTCCTGGGTGCCATCTGGACCCTGCCCTGGTTCGGGGTGTCCATCAACATGATCAGCCTGTTCGCCTTCATCATGGTGCTGGGCATCGTGGTAGACGACGCCATCGTGGTGGGCGAACAGGTCTACACCCTGCGCGAGGAGGGCGCCGCGCCCCTGGCCGCGGCCGTGGAGGGCACCACCATCATCGGCCGGCCGGTGATCTTCTCGGTGCTGACCACGGTGGCCGCCTTCTGGCCCCTGATGATGGCCAGCGGCATGATGGGCAAGATCATGCGCAACATCCCAGTGGTGGTCATCACCGTGCTGATGTTCTCGCTCATGGAGTCGCTGTTCATCCTGCCGGCCCACCTGGCCCGCTCCAAGATGAAGACCGGGCCCCTGCGCAAGGAAAAGGCCACCGCCCGCTGGCTCAGGCAGTTCGTCCGCGGGCCCTACACCCGCCTGCTGGACTTCTGCCTGCGCTGGCGCTACGCCACCATTGCCCTGGGCCTGGCAGTGCTCTTGACCGCCCTGGGCCTGGTCTACGGCGGCTACACCAACTTCACCCTCTTCCCGGTGGTGGAGGGCGACCTGCTCACCGCCAACCTGACCATGCCCGCCGGCGTGGCCAGCCAGGACACCATCCGGGTGGTCAGCCGCCTGGAAAAGTCGGTGCAGGCGGCCCTGGCCGAGGCGGACAAGGGGCGGCCCCAGGGCTCGCCGCCGCTGCACAAGTACACCGTGAGCCTGGTGGGGGTGCAGGCCGGCGGCCGCAGCCCCCACGCCAGCGCCGAGGAGGGCGGCCACCTGGCCACCATCTTCACCGAGGTGCTGGAGGGCGAGGAGCGTGACGTCAGCGCCAAGGCGCTGGTCGACCGCTGGCGCCAGAAGACCGGCACGGTCCCCGAGGCCGAGTCCCTGGTGTTCAGCAGCGAGCTGTTCAGCCCGGGCAACCCCATCGAGGTGCACCTGTCGGCCCCCAGCGAGGATACCCTGCTCCAGGCCGCCGCCGAGCTGAAGAAGAAGCTGGCCACCTATAGCGGGGTGCTGGACATCGCCGACAGCTTCCTGCCCGGCAAGTGGGAGCTGCAGCTGGAGCTGAAGCCGGCGGCGCGCAGCCTGGGCCTGACCCTGGAGAACCTGGCCCGCCAGGCCCGCCACGCCTTCTACGGCGCCGAGGCCCTGCGCCTGCAGCGGGATCAGGACGAGGTGCGGGTGCTGGTGCGCTACCCCGAGGGCGAGCGCCGCACCCTGGCCAACATCCAGCAGATGCGCATCCGCACCGCCGACGGCCAAGAGGTGCCCTTCAGCCAGGTGGCCGAGGTCAAGCTGACCCGCGGCTACACCACCATAGAGCGAGCCCAGCGGCGGCGGGTGATCAAGGTCATCGCCGACGTGGACCCGGCCCTGGCCAACGCCAGCGACCTGCGCAAGTGGCTGCTGACCAGCGTGCTGCCCGAGATGGCCGTCCGGCACCAGGGCCTGCGCTACACCATGGAGGGCGCCGGCCGCGAGGAGCGCGAATCGCTGTCGGACGTGGCCACCGGCTTCGTGGTGGCCCTGTTTTTGATCTACGCCCTGCTGGCCATCCCCTTCCGCTCCTTCAGCCAGCCCCTCATCGTCATGGCCGCCATCCCCTTCGGCCTGGTGGGGGCCCTGGCGGGGCACTTCATCATGGGCCTGGGCGCCAGCCTGCTCAGCCTGTTCGGCATGGTGGGCCTGGCCGGCGTGGTGGTCAACGACTCGCTGGTGCTGGTGGACGCGGCCAACCGGCTGGTGGCCGGAGGCATGACGCCGCGCCAGGCCATCCGCGAGGCCGGCCCCCTGCGCTTCCGGGCCATTATCCTCACCTCCCTGACCACCTTCGCCGGCCTGACCCCCATCATCTTCGAGCGCAGCCTGCAGGCCCAGTTCCTCATCCCCATGGCCGTGAGCCTGGGCTTCGGCGTGCTGTTCGCCACCGGCATCACCCTGCTGCTCATCCCCTGCATCTACCTGCTGCTGGAGGACCTGCACGAGTGGATCGCCCGGCTCAGGGCCCGCCTGGGCCGTAGCAAGGACGCGGCGCCCACGGCCTGAGCACCGCGCATTTAAACCAAGGCCTCGCGGCGAAAGCCGCGGGGCCTTTTCTTGCCGCCGCTACTACACTACGGCGGCCTAGCTGGAGACGGCCTCGGTCTTGGGGTTGAAGTAGCCGTGCTTCAGGTGGGGGAAGCGCAGGCGTAGCTCCTTGATAAGGTTCTCGATGCCCAGCCGCTCCTCGGGCGGCTCCAGGCCCAGGGCCTCCAGGTACACCTCGGGGTCCACGTTCAGGTTGCGCCACTGGATCAGGTCCAGGCCCGTGGCCGCCACCAGCTCGAACAAGGCCGCCGCCTCCTCGGGCCGGTCGGTGACTCCGGGCATGGTCAAGAGGTTCAGGGAGGCGTGGCCGCCGTGGGCCTTGACCACCCGGATGCTCTCCACGGCGTCCTTTAGCGACCAGCCACGGGGCTGGTAGTAGGTCTGGTGCCGCTCAAGCAAGAGACTGTTCACCGACACCCGGATGGAGCTGAGCCCGGCCGCCATGAGCTTCTTGACCTCGGCGGGCAGCGAGCCGTTGCTGTTCAGGTTCACCGTGCCCTTGGGCCGCCGCTGCCGGATCAGGATAATGGCGTGGTTGAGCAGCTCGGCCTGGGTCAGGGGCTCGCCCTCGCAGCCCTGGCCAAAGCTCACCAGGGGGTCGCGGCCAACGGCGAAGTGGTGCAGGGCCACCTCGGCCACCTCCCGCGGCTCGGGCGTGAAGGCGATGCGCTCGGCGGTGACCGGGAAGCGGCCCTCGGGCTGGCTGGAGATGCAGGCCAGGCAGGAGGCGTTGCAGGTCCGCGCCGTGGGCAGCGGCGCCTCCCAGCGGCCCAGCATCAGGTTGCGGGCCGCCGGACAGCCGTAGCCCAGGGCGCAGTGGCCCAGGTGCTGCCAGAGGCGGTTGTGGGCAAAGCGCTTGAGCAGGCGGCGGGTGGCCTGGGCCAGGCGCTCGGGCGGCGGGAAGCGCTGCGGGTCCTGGCGGGGCAGCGGGTCCACGCGCAGGGCGCTGGCCACCAGGCGGCCCTGGTGGAAGCCCACCGCGGCATAGGCGAACAGGGGCAGGGTGGGCGCGCCGGGCGTGGTCTGGTAGGCCGCCCAGAGGGTGGCGGTGTGGGCCGGGGCCAGGAAGGCGGCCACCGCAGTCACCGGCCCGCCGCCGGCCGGGTCGCGCTCCAGCACCTCGAAGCTGCCCGTGCGGTCGCGGCCCACGGGCAACCGACCGGGCAGCAGGAACAGCTCGCTGCCCGGCGGCAGGGGGATGCACTGGGCCTCCTCCACCGGCTCCCAGCGGCCGCCAGCCGCCCCGGCCATAGCCAGGCCAGAGTAGTCCAGGATGTTGCCCTGGGCGTCGGCGTAGACCATGCGGGGCGGGTTCATCGAGCGGCTCCTGCTGCAGGCATGCGGCCTTCTTATCACGCGGCCGCCGGTCGGGCAACCTGGGCGCTTGTGGGCCGGCCAAGGTTGATGTTAAATCAGGCCATGAGCGCGCGCCCTGACGTAATCATCGTGGGCCTGGGCCCGGCCGGGGCCGCGGCGGCAATGGATCTGGCTCGGGCCGGCGCCCGGGTGCTGGTCCTGGCCGGGCCGCCGGGCCGGGCCAAGCCCTGCGGCGGCTGCTTGTCGGCCCGGGGCCTGGGGGCCCTGGGCTTTCTGGACCCGCCAGACTGGCTGGCCCAGCACCCGGTGAGCCGCCTGTGGATTGGCTATCCCGGCGCGCCGTCAGTGGAGTATGTCTCGTCCCGGCCCGGCGCCTATTTCCTGGAGCGCAGCCGCCTGGACGCCTGGCTGGCCCAGCGGGTGGCCCAGGCCGGAGCCGAGGTGCGGCCCCTGGCGGCGCGGGCCGTCGCACAGGAAAGAGACGGCTTTGTGGTGCGCGGCCAGGAAGACTCCTGGCAGGCGCCTTGGCTGCTGGGGGCCGGCGGCGCCGCCTGCCCGGTGGGCCGGGCCCTGGGCCTGGGCCGCAGCCGTTGGGTCTTCGCGGCCCTGGTGCAGGAGCGGCCCCTGCCCGAGCGCCTGCGCCCCCGCCTGGCCGAGGCCGCCCTGCTGGAGCTGGGCGGGTTGGCCGGCGGCTATGCCTGGGCCTTTGGCCGCGGCGATGTGCTCAACTTGGGGCTAGCCGGCCTGACCCGGCGCCAGCAAGGCCCCGGCGGCCTGGCCCGGCGCCTGGACGGCTTCCTGGCCCGCCTGGGCCTGGAGCCGGCCAACGCGGCCCGGGGCGCGGCCATCCCCTGCCCTGGCCAACGGCGGCCCCGCTTGTACCAGGGCCGCGCGGCGCTGATCGGGGACGCGGCCGGCCTGGCCGACCCGGTGCTGGGCGAGGGCATCGCCCAGGCCGTGGCATCCGGCCGCATGGCCGCCGCGGCCATCCTGGCCGGCGACCTGGGCCTGTACCAACGGCGGGCCGAAGAGACCCTGCTCAAGGACCACCATCACGCCCGTCACCTGGCCCGGCTCATCTACGCTGCGCCGCGGCTGTTCCACCAGCTGGCCCTCCGCCGGCCGGGCGGGGTGGAGCTGGGCTTCAACTGGCTTCGCGGCGAGTTGGCCCCAGGCGACGTGTGGTTGGCCCTGCTGAGGGGCCTGTTGGGCCGGCCGGCCCGGCTTGACCCCAATCGGGGCGCATACTATATTTCACCCCTGGGCTGAAGCCCTATCCGGCCCATAGAGGTGGCCCATGGCCCTAGAACCCCGCCGCGTACCCTGGCGCCCGCTGATCCTGGCGGCGGTGGTGCTGCTTTGCGCCCTGGTGGTGTACCGGGGGGCGGCCCACCTGTCCCGGATGCAGGAGGAGCTGAACCAGGCCCGGCAGATCAACCAGCGCCTGGATCAGGAGAACAAGGCCCTCTACCGCCAGGTGCAGCGCCTGCGCAGCGACAAGGCCGCCTTGGAGCGGGCCGCCCGCCGCGAGATGGGCCTGGTGGGGCCGAACGAGATGGTCTATCAGAACCGGGGCGCCCCCGCCCCTCCCGGCCGGGACCAGAAGAAGTAGCCGCCCGGCGCAACCGCCAACCCTAGGCACGCCAACCCAGAGGAGCCCCATGTACAGCACGGCCGATTTCCGCCGCGGATTGAAGATCGAGATAGACGGCAAGCCCTTCACCATCGTGGAGTTCCAGCACGTCAAGCCCGGCAAGGGCGGGGCCTTCGTGCGCACCAAGCTCAAGAACCTGGAGACTGGCCAGGTGCTGGAGCAGACCTTCCGCTCCGGAACCAAGATAGGGGTGCCGGACCTGGAAGAGATGAACATGCAGTACCTCTACCAAGACGCCGAAAACTACGTGTTCATGGACAACCAGACCTACGACCAAGTCTTCATCGCCGGCGACTATTTGGGCGACGCCGTGAACTTCCTCAAGCCCAACATCGACCTGAAGGTGGTGTACTTCAGGGGCAAGCCCATCGGCGTGGAGCTGCCCATCGTGGTGGAGCTGGAGGTCACCGAGACCGAGCCCGGCGTCAAGGGCGACACCGCCACCGGTGCCAGCAAGACCGCCACCCTGGAGACTGGCCTCACCGTACAGGTGCCCCTGTTCATCGAGCAGGGCGACGTGCTGCGCATCGACACCCGCAGCGGGGAATATATCGAGCGTGCCTGACGACTTCGCGCCATACTTTACGCCCACCGGCGTAGGCACCCTGCCCCACCTGGACCCGGCCCAGGCGGTGGCCGACGTGCTCGGCCGCCTGGACCAGATGCCCTACTGGCCCCAGCTCCCCCAGCGCGACCCCAGCGAGGACATGGCCCCCCAGTACGCCCCGGCCCTGGCGCCCCTGCTCAGCGGTACGCCCGGCTCGCGCCGGGTGACGGCCTTCGGCGGGCTGAGCCGGGAGGAGGCCCTGGCCGCCTTTTACGAGCGCCTCTTGGCCGGCCCGGCCGAATCCTTCGGCCTGCGGCCTGAGCAGGCGGCCGGCTTCTTCGCGTTCGTCCGCGCCGTGGAGCAGGCCCCGGCCCAGGCCTTCCCCTGGCTCAAGGGCCACGTCACCGGGCCGGTGACCATGTGCCTGGGCGTGGCCGGGGAGGACGGCAAGGCCCTGCTCTACGACGAGGAAGCGGCCGAGGCCATCGCCCGCGGCCTGGGCGCGGCGGCCGCGGCCCAGGCCGGGCAGTTGGCCCATCTGGGCCGGCCGCGATTGATCTTCTTCGACGAACCAGCCCTCTCGGGCTTTGGCAGCGCCTTCACCCCCATCAGCCGGGAGCGGGTGCTGGAGCTCTTAGGCGCCTGCTTTGAGGAGGCGCGGGGCCGGGCCAAGATGGTCATCGGCGTACACTGCTGCGGCAACACGGACTGGGCGCTCTTGGTGGAGGCCGGGGCCCAGGTCATCAACCTGGACGCCGCCTCCTACGGCCAGCACCTGCTGCTTTATCCTGAGGCGGTGCAGGCGCTCTTGGAGCGGGGCGGGGCCGTGGCCTGGGGCGCGGTGCCCACCCTGGAGTTCAAGGGCAACGAAACCGCCAAGGGCCTCTGGGCCGGGCTGCACGCCCTGCTGACAGCGTTCGAGGAAAAGGGGCTGATCCGGGAGCGCCTGGCCCGCCAGTCCCTGGTCACCCCGGCCTGCGGCATGGGCTCGCTGACCGTGGAGCAGGCCCTGGCCATCCTGGACCTGACCGTGGGCGTGAGCCGGCTGGCCCGCCAGACTTACGCCTAGCCTGGCCGCCGGCGCCCCAGCCAAGCTTTGAGCCGCTCCAGCCATCTGGCTGGGGCGGCTCTTTTTGGTCCGCGCGGCGGCCCCCAGCGCCGGCGGCGGGGAGCCTCGCGGCAGAGGATGCGGGGTGCGGCCACGCCTGGCCGCTAGCCTTTCTTTTTCTGCTTCTTGGCCTCGCGCTGGGCGCGTGCCCCCTCACGCTTCTGCTGCTCCAGGATCTTGGCCCAGGAGTCCTTGAGGGTCACGATGCGGTTGAACACCGGCTGGCCCGGTTTGGAGTCCAGCGGGTCCACGTAGAAGAAGCCCTTGCGCTCGAACTGGTAGCGCTGGCCGGGCTGGGCCTGGGCCAGGCTGGCCTCCAGCATGGCCCCAGGCAGCGTCACCAGGGAGGTGGGGTTGAGGAACTCCCTGTAGTCCCGGTCCTTGTAGGCGCCGGGGTTGGCCACCGAGAACAGCCGGTCGTAGAGGCGCACCGTGGCCGGCACCGCGTGCAAGGCCGATACCCAGTGGATGGTGCCCTGCACCTTGCGGCCGTCCGGGGTGCCGCCGCCCCTGGAGGCCGGGTCATAGGTGCAGCGCAGCTCTCTCACCTGCCCCTGGGCGTCCTTGATCACCTCTTTGCAGGTGACGTAGTAGGCCCAGCGCAGGCGCACCTCCCGGCCCGGCGCCAGGCGCCAGAACTTCTTGGGCGGGTCCTCCAGGAAGTCTTCGCGCTCGATGTACAGCTCGCGGCTGAAAGGCACCGAGCGCTGGCCCATGGCCGGCGGGTCGTCCGGGTAGTAGGGGCAGGAGAACTCCTCCACCTGGTCTTCCGGGTAGTTCTCGATGACCACCTTCAGGGGGTCCAGCACGCCCATCACCCGGGGGGCCTTGGTGTTCAGGTCGTCACGCACCGCCTTTTCCAGCCAGTACATGTCGATCCATGATTCCTTCTTGCCCACGCCGATGCGGTCGCAGAACAGGCGGATGGCCTCGGGCGTGAAGCCCCGGCGCCGCATGCCCCGAATGGTGGGCATGCGCGGGTCGTCCCAGCCCTGCACGTAGCCTTCCTTGACCAGCTCCAGCAGCCGCCGCTTGCTCATCACCGTGAATTCCAGGTTCAGGCGGGCGAACTCTATCTGCTGGGAGTGGTACACGCCCAGCTGGTCCAGCACCCAGTCGTACAGGACCCGGTTGTCCTCGAACTCCAGGGTGCAGATGGAGTGGGTGATGCGCTCGGCCGAGTCGCTCAGGCAGTGGGTGAAGTCGTACATGGGATAGATGCACCACTTGTCGCCGGTGCGCTGGTGGCTCACCTTGCGGATGCGGTACAGGGTGGGGTCGCGCATCACCACGTTGGGGTGGGCCATGTCTATCTTGGCCCGCAGCACCCGGGCGCCGTCGCCGAACTCGCCGGCGCGCATGCGCTGGAACAGGTCCAGGTTCTCCTCCACGCTGCGCTCGCGGAAGGGGCTGTTGGTGCCGGGCTGGGTCAGGGTGCCGCGGTTGGCCCGTATCTGTTCGGCGCTCTGGTCGTCCACGTAGGCCTTGCCGTCCCTGATCAGGGTCAGCGCATGCTCGTAGATCTGGTCGAAGTAGTCCGAGGCGTGGTAGAGGTGCTGTCCCCAGTCGAAGCCCAGCCAGCGCACATCGTCCATGATGGAGTCGATGTACTCCTGCTCTTCCTTGGCGGGGTTGGTGTCGTCGAAGCGCAGGTGGCAGCGGCCGCCGTAGTCCCTGGCCAGGCCGAAGTTCAGGCAGATGCTCTTGGCGTGGCCGATGTGCAGGTATCCGTTGGGCTCGGGGGGGAAGCGGGTCACCACCCGCCCGCCCCATTTGCCGCTGCGGTTGTCTTCCTCGATGATGTTGCGAATGAAGTTGGTTGACGGGACGCTTTCGCCCGAGGCCATGATCTGGGCTCCCTTCCGCTGCTGCTGGGTACGCCAGGCGGCGATCCTAGGCCGCCACCGTAATGGTAGCATGGTGGCGGCAAAACAGTCGCTTGTCAACCGGACCCGCGGCCGGGTCCGGCGCCTGGTGGCGTGGTCTGGGAGCGGGAAAGGGGCCGGTTGTTCAGGCGGCCTGGCGGTCCCACTGGCCCTGCAGGCGCAGCCAGAAGTGCATGGGCAGGCCGAAGTGCTGGGCCAGGCGCCAGGCCAGGGCCTCGCTGAGCCGCTCCTCGCAGGAGATGACCCCCAGCAGCTGGTCCATGGGCACCTCCAAGGCCTGGGCTGCCTTGCTCATGGTCTGGTAGTTGGGCAGGATGAACTGGTCCAGCAGAACCTCGCCGGGATGTATCGGCGCCGACGACTCCTCTCTCATGGCCATTCCCCGTTTCCGGCGGCCCTGGCGGACCCGATCCAGATGACCACCTTACAATTAATGTATACCACATCTTGGGGGTATCCGGCAACTAAATACTAAATATCTGGTGGAGTTCGCATCCCGCGTCCCAGCGCCTGGGCCGGCCTGGGAGCTAGGAGCCGGGGCACAAATTTGCCTCCCGGACCGCGGCTCTGGTGCATAATCAAAAGACAACTTGGGCAACCAGCCGCGGCCCCTCGCCGGGGACCGCCGGCCAGAGGCAGCATGGCCAGCTTCATCGTCAACATTTCCCAGCTAACCCTCAGCCGGGGCCTGTCCTTTGCCCTGGGCCTGGTGGCCACCCCCATCGTGGCCCGCCTCTATCTGCCCGAGCACTTCGGCATCTACGGCCTGGTGGGCGCGGTGGCCACCTGGGTCTCGGCCTTCGCCACCCTGGGCTACTACCAGGCCCTGCCCATGGCCCAGGACCGGGCCGAGAACCGGGCCCTGGTGCGGCTGTGCCTGTGGCTCACCGCCCTGCTGCTCATACCCATCACCCTGATCTTCGGCCTCGGCGGCGGCCTGGTGGCCGAGGTGATGCGCGAGCCAGCCATCGCGCCCTTCTTGTGGTTCGTGCCCCTTTTGTTCCTGCTGGACAGCCTGAGCAGCATCGCCGACGACGCCCTGATGAAGGAGGGCCGCTTTGGGGTCATCTCCCTGGTGACCTTCCTGGCCATCAACCTGGAGCGGCTGCTGACCATACTCTGGGCCCTGCTGCTGGGGGCCAGCACCCTGGGCCTGTTCATGGGCAACCTGCTGGGGGTCTACGTGGGCACAGCCATCGCCCTGGGCGTATTGGCCGTCATCTTCCACCGCAGCCGGCACCCGGGCCTCTACCGCACCCCCACCATCTGGGAGATGGCTAAGAAGTACGCCCAGTTCCCCAAGATTCAGATGTGGACCAACCTGCTCAAGGTCAGCGCCATGCGGGTGCCCTTTTTCGTGCTGGGGTTCTTGTTCGGGCCGGTCACCCTGGGCTACTTCGCCTTTTCGCGCACCATCATCACCCTGCCCCAGCGCCTGTTCGGCATCAGCGTGGACCAGGTCTTCTACCCCCAGGCTGCCCAGGAGTGGCAGGAGAGCGGCTCGGTCACCAGCACCATCCTCAAGACGGTGCGCGTCTTCTCCACGGTGGTGGTCTATCCCCTGCTCAGCCTGGGCCTGCTGGCCCCCCTATTCTTCAACATCCTGTTCGGTTCCCGCTGGGACGAGGCGGCGGTGCTGTGCCAGCTACAGTCCCTCTGGGTCTTCGCCAATATCCTGACCACCCCCTTCGGCAACGTGTTCCTCATCGTGCGGCGGGCCCACCTGCTGCTGTGGTACTCGGCGGCCCAGTTGGCGGTCTCCGCGGCCACCCTCCTCATAGGCGGCTGGCTGGGCGGGGCGCGTCTGGCCGTGGCCCTGTTCTCCCTGGGCGGCTCCCTGGTCTACGGCCACATGTTCGTCTTCTGCCTGCACCTGGGCAAGGTGCGGGCCAGGGGCGTGATCTGGATCTTCGTCAAGGAGATACTCTACGCCGCCGCGGCCCTGGCCCCGCCCACCACCTTCTACTACCTGACCCATAGGCGCTGGCTGGGCCTGGGCCTGTATCTGCTGTGCTCCCTGGCCTACGCGGCGCTGATGCTGCGGCGGGAGCCCAAGATCAAGCAGCGGCTCTTGGAGATATTGCGGAGGCAGGTGCAGCATCCAGCCGAGGAAAAGCAGGCCGCCAAACCGGGGGATTAGGAGGCGGGCGGCGTCTCGGGTGCCTTGGCCGGCAGGCGCAGGGCAAAGGGCACGCTCATTAGCCCCAGCACCGCGCTGATGTTGAAGGCGGCCTTGAAGCCCACCAGGTCCACCATCCAGCCCACCATCACCAGCACCAGTGAAGAGATGGCGAAGCCCATGCCCATGTACAGGCCGTTGGCCGCGCCCCGGCGGCCGGCCGCGTGGTCCTGCACCATGGCCACCAGCACCGGGCCGCCGGCGAAGACGGTCAGGCCCAAAACGGCCAAAGCCGGCCAGAGCAGCCAGCCGACGCTGTAGTTCAGGGCGAACATCATCACCGGCGAAGCCACCAGCAGGGTCAAGAGCACCGGCTGCCGGCCCCAGCGGTCGCTGGCCAGGCCGCCCAGGAAGGCCCCGGCCACTCCGCCCATCTCCAGCACCGCCAGGCCGGTGCCGCCGAAGGAGACGCTGTGTCCGCGGCTGACCAGGTAGGTGGGTGTGTAGATCATCAGGGTCCAGAGGACGAAGCTGCGCAGGAACACCAGTCCCACCAGGGGCAGCATGACCTTCTTAAGAGCCCGCCAAACCATGCGCAGGGACTCGGGGTCGCGGCCGCTGCCGGTCCCCAAGGCGGTGTTGGTGTCCTTGAACACCGCCAGCAGGTAGACCGAGGTGGCCAAACCCGCCAGCATCAGCGGCCAGATGTGCTCGAAGCCCAGCCAGGCCACCGCCCCCACCGCCGCCAGGGGGCCCAGGCTGCGGGCCGCCTCGCCGCCGGTGAAGAAGTAGCTCATGCCCCGCCCCACCTGCCGCCCGGCGGCGCGGGTGATGACCACCGGACCCAGGGTGTGGTACACCGCCGAGCCGGCCCCGGCCACCAGCAGCAGGGCGCAGACCAGGTAGTAGCTGGGCATGGCGCTCATCAGGCTCAGGCACACCCCCACCAGGGCCGGAGCGGCGATGAAGGCGTAGCGCAGGTCCCGGCGGTCGGCCATGACCCCCAGCAGGGGGTTGAGGAAAAAGACCAGGCTCATGAACACGCTCAGCAGCCCGGCCTGCACCATGTTCAGGCCGAATTTGGCGATGAGCAAGGGCAGCAGGGGCGGCAGGAAG
Source organism: Thermodesulfobacteriota bacterium (assembly GCA_040751985.1). Lineage (GTDB taxonomy): Bacteria > Desulfobacterota > Desulfarculia > Desulfarculales > Desulfarculaceae > Desulfoferula. The sequence continues at coordinate 70,554 of JBFMFU010000063.1, forward strand.
GCGGTGAACAGGTCGTGCACGAAGTGGCCCACCGAGGCGGCCACCACTCGTCGGCTGCCGAAGTCTGGGTTGCTGGCGCTCAAGACCGCTGCCTCCGCGGCGCCGGCCCGGCCGCCGCCTCTCCCAGGATGATGAAGGTTGCGCACACCTTGGCCACCAGCTCCTGATCCTGGTCGCGCACCTCGCACTCGCTGTAGGCCAGGGTGCGGCCCTGCTTGAGCACCGTGGCCACGGCCCGCAGGCGGCCCTTTTGCACTGGGCGCAGGAAGTTGATCTTCAGCTCCACGGTGGTGTTGGACTGGCCCTCGGCCAGCATGGCCGCATGGGCCGCGCCCATGGCCGCGTCGGCCAGGGTGCACAGCACCCCGCCGTGCAGGGCTCCCACCATGTTGCTGAGCCTGGGCGACACCTCCATCTCGCACACCGCCCGCCCCGGCTCTATCTCGGCCCAGGTGAAGCCCAGGGTCTCGGCGATGGGCGGCGGCGGCACCTCCCCGCGCAGCATCTTGGCCAGCATATCGGCGCGGCTTACTTTTTTGGCCTTGGCGGACAAGCTAACCTCCCTGGGGCCGGCCACAATCGGAAAACAAACCTACCCCCGCCCGCCGGGCTGTCAAGGGGAAAGCGGCGGCATGATTTTTGTGCTACCATGGCCCAGCGAACCGGCCGGGGACCACCGCCGGCGCGGAGCCGAACCTCCTGCCCCAGGGAAAAGCCTTTCGCCCATGCTCAGCCAACCCCTGCCGCAGGATCAGCGCCCCTACCTGGCCCAGCTCTTTTCCCTATTTCTGGGCTCCATGATCGCGCCCATGGGCGGCATCGGCGTGGTGCCCCTGATCCCGGTGCTCACCCAACAGTGGTCCCTGCCCTTCTCCCAGGCCACCCTGATTATTCCCTTTTACATGATCCCCTTCATCGTCATCCAACTCATGGCCGGCTCCCTGGCCCAGCTCTTCGACGAGCGCAAGGCCATGCTGGCCGGGCTGCTGGTCTACAGCCTGGGGGCGTCCATCTGCGGCCTGGCCCCGGACCGCTGGGTCTTGTTCGCCGGCCGGTTGGTGCAGGGCAGCGGCGCCGGTCTGGTCATCCCGGTGGCCATGGCCCAGATGGGCGAGCTGGTGCCCCCGCGCCACCTGGGCAAGACTATGGGCATGCTGGGCCTGTTCAACACCGCCGGCGTCACCCTGGGCCCCCTGATCTCGGGCCTGCTGGAGACCCACTACGGCTGGCCGGCCTTCTTTTACTTCCTCACCGGCCTGGCCCTGTTCGCCGGCCTGCTCTACCTGCCCGCCAGCCGGTCCGCGGCCCGCCCGGCCGGTGGTCCGATGCTGCTGGGGGCGGTGCTGGCCGACTTCCGCCGGTCGCTGGCGCTGCCCGGCTCCCTGGCCGTGGGCTTCGCCGCCTTCTTCCTGTTCGTGTGCTACATCGGCATCATGACCTTCACGGCCCAGTACCTGAAGACCGTCCACGGCCTGGCCTCGGACAAGGTGGGCGCCCTGCTGTCCATGGCCGGCATCGCCGGGGTGGTCATCTCGCCTTTCGCCGGCTACCTGGGCGACCGCTTCGGCCGGCAGCGGGTGATCCTGGCCGGCTCGGGCCTGGCCCTGGTGGGCATCCTGCTGATGGTCCTGCTGCCCTACACCTACAATCGGTACCTGATCTGGTTCCTGATGTACGGCACCGGCGTGGCCACGGCCTGGACCGTGCTCAACACCATGGCCGTGGACCTCTCCCTGGAGCTGCGCCGGCCGGTGAGCTCGCTGTACAACGCCATCAAGTTCACCGGCTACGCCATAGCGCCCCAGCTGCTGGCCCTGCTCTGGGACCTCTCCCAGCTCAGCGCCGTGCAGTGGGGCTGCCTGGCGGCGGTAATCATCGCCACCCTGCTGGCCCTGCGCGGCCAAGCCCGGACTCTGCAGGCAGCCCGGCGCTAGGGCCCGGCTCAGGCCTGGGCGGCCAGGCAGGAGGCCAGGTGGCGCATTTTCTGGCGCGACACGCCCTCGAAGATGGGACGGGGCAGGAAGTAGCCGGGGTTCTCGGCGAAGAACTCCTCGGTCATCTGGCGGGCCGCCGCGTCCGGCTCGCCCACCCGGCGAAGTATCTCTTCCAGCCGGGCCCGCTCCTGGGCCGCCGCCTCGATGGAGCGCTCAATGTAGCCGCCGGCCTCGGGGCCGGTCACATAGCCGAAGTGGTCGGCGCAGAGGTAGTCCACGGCCAGGCGCCCCAGCTTGAGCAGGCTCTCTTGGTACTGGGTGAAGTTGGAGTTGCCCGCGGCCACGATGGTGTCCGCGTGGGGTATGCCGCCGGCGTCCGAGGGCAACAGGGCCTTGAGCCCGGGCAGATAGGCCGCGACGGAGCAGGAGGAATGGCCCGGCACCTCCAGGATGTGCACCTCGTGGCGGCCCACCCGGACCACTTCGCCGTTGCGCACCGCCTGGCCCGCAAGTTCTTGCGGCCAGTCCAGCTCGTAGCGCTCGTATAAATCCGGCGGCGCGTACATCTGGGCCGCGGTGCGGTTGAACTGGTTGATGGTCTCCACCGCCTTGGGCTTGGCCAGGGTCTGCCAGGCCCGGGGCGAGGCCAGCACCTGCATCTGGGGCAGGCGGCGCTTGAAGAATGGCACCACGCCCACGTGGTCGAAGTGGGAGTGCAGGATGAGTAGCTTGCTGATCTTATCCTCGGCCAGGCCGAAGCCGGCCATCTGCTCCAGCAAGAGCGGCGCCAGGTAGCTCAACCCGCCGCTGATGAGCATGGCCTCCTGGTCGCCGTCCAGGTAGTACACGTTGGATTCCAGACGGCCCAGGCACCACAGGCCGTCGCAGACCTTTCCCGGCTCGCGATATCTCATGGTCTTCAGTCCTTATCCGCGCCCTGGCGCAGGATCACCGTGGCGTCCACGGCCAGGGACCTGCCCTTGGCGATCAACAGCGGGTTAATGTCCACCTGCTCCACTTCCGGCCGAGCGGCGGCCTCTTGGCCCAGGCGCAACAGCAGATCGGCCAGGGCCTCCTGGTCCAGGGGCGCCAGGCCGCGGTAGCCCTGGAACAGGGCCTTGGACTGCAGGCGGCCCAGCAGGGCCCGGGCCCGCTCCGGCGTCAGGGGGACGGCGGCGAAGGTCACGTCCGGCCGCAGCTCGGCCAGCAGCCCGCCCAGGCCCAGCATCAGGCAGGGCCCGAAGCGGGGGTCGCGCAGGTAGCCCACGATCAGCTCGTAATCAGACTGCACCCGCGGCTGCACCAGGACCTGGCCCTTTCCCTGCACCTTGTTCCACAGGCGGGCGAAGGCCTCGGCCAGTTGCTGCGGCCCGGCCACCTGGGCCTCCACCAGGCCCAGCTCGCTCTTGTGCACCACCCCCGGCAGCAGGCCCTTGAGCACCAGGGGGTAGCCCCACTCCGCGGCCGCGGCCTGGGCCTGCTCCAGACTCGCGGCCAGTCGCTCGGCCACCATGGGCAGGCCCCAGCCGGCCAGCAGGGCCTTGCTCTCGCGCTCGTCCAGGGTGCGCAGGGTTCCGGCCGGCGGCTCCGCGGGGGGCGGGCTGACTCGCGGCGGCACCGGCGGCAGGGGCCGGCGCAGGGCCGGCGGCTGCCAGCCGGCGGCCGCGGCCAGGCACTCCACGGCCCGGCCCAGCTCGTTGTATTCGGGTATGCCCAGGCGGCTGAACGTCTCCTGCAGTTGCTGCGCGGCGGGGTTCAGGCCCACCTCCCACACGGCCAGGGTCTTGCCCGAGCGCCGGACCAGGTCGCGCAGGTCGTTCATGTTCACGTCTTCGCCGTCCAGGCCGGCAAAGTAGTTGATCAGCAACAGGTCCACCTGGGGGTCGGACAGCGCTGTTTCGGCCGCCACCCAAAAGGCCCGCTCCCGGCCCACCCGCTCTATGGCCGGGTAGATGTCTATGGGGTTGGTCGGCTGCATCCAGTCCGGGTTGATCTGGGTCAGGGTCTTTATGCTGGCCGGAGACAGCTCGGCCACGCGCAGGCCGTGCTTTTCTAAGAGATCGCAGGTCACGATGCCCGCCCCGCCGCTGGGGCTGATGATGGCCGTGCGCGCCTGCGGGGGCAGGGACGAAGCCATGGCCAGGGTGCGAGTCAGGTCCAGCAGGTGATGGAAGTCCCGGGCCAGCAGCACCCCCGCCTCGGCCAGCAGGCCCAGGGTCAGGCGGGCGTCGCCGGCCAGGCTGGCGGTGTGGCTCAGGGCCGCCTTGGCCCCCCGCTGGCTGATGCCGGACTTGAGCACCACCAGGGGCTTGGGCGAGGCCTGGGCCAGCTCCAGGAACAGGCGGCCGCGGGGGATGGACTCCAGGTACAGGCCGATGGCGTCGGTGTCCTGGTCGGCGATGAGCTGGGCCAGCAGGTCGCACTCGTCCACGTCGCACTTGTTGCCGATGGAGCAGACCTTGTTCACCCCCACCGAGCGGCGGCTGGCCATCTCGGCCAGGAAGGCGGCCGAGAGCATGCCGCTCTGCACCACCAGAGAGATGCGGCCGGTGATGGTCAGGGCGCTGGTGATGTTGGGCAGCATGAAGGTAAAGAAGCGACGGTTGCGCACGTCCACCAGGCCCATGCAGTTGGGCCCCCACAGGCGCAGGCCCCGGCGGCGGGCGATGTCCAGACACTGTTCTTGGAGGGCGCGGCCCTCCCGGCCGGCCTCGGCAAAGCCGGCGCTCTCAATCATCACCCCCCGGACCCCCTTGTCCGCGCAGGCGGTCAGCACCGCGGGCAGGGTGCGGGCCGGCACCAGCACGATAGCCAGGTCCACCGGGCTGGGCGTATCAGCCAGGGAGGGATAGCAGGTCAGGCCGCCCAGCTCAGAGTAGTTGGGGTTGACCGGGTAGATGGCGCCCTGAAAGCCCTGTTGCAGGTTGTAGAGCAGGTTGGCGCCGGTGCGGCGCTGGCTGGCCCCCACCAGGGCCACGGCCCGAGGATAGAAAAAAAACTCCATGCCCTTCCCCGCTGCGGGTGGTTGCAGAGGCACTCCGGAGCGGCCCCGGCCCCTGAGGCGGGACCGGGCGCCCCACCAAAAAATACCAGCCGCCGGCTAGGCTGTCAGCGGCTTGAGGTCGAAGGGCAGCTTCACCTTGGGATGGTCGGCCACCTTACGCAGGATCTCGATGCGCGTGGGAGTCATGGGCACGCCCTGGGCCAGGCACTCTTGCCTGAGCTCCTGCTCCTTCTGGCCGGGCAGGAAAAACAGCTTGTTGCCGCACTGCCTGGTCAGCTCCACCGACTGCTTGAGGCGACGCTTGATCTGCTCCAGGGGCTCCAGCACATCTATGGCGTAGGCCTCGATGGTCTGGGCCACCAGCTCGGGGGTGCCCGGCTGCCCCTGGGGCGTAAGCTGGCGGATGAAGCCCTCCACCCCGCCGCCCAGCACGTTGTCCAGCTCGATGAGCATGTTCAGGCCGAAACCCTTGTAGCCGAAGTAGGTGCCGCCCAGGGGCGCCACGTAGCAGTCGCGCTTCATGATGGTGTCGAAGGCCAGGGGGAAGTTCAGGTCCACGTCGCCGGGTCCCTTGAGCAGGCCCTTCTGGGTGGCGCGCAGCTTCACCTCGGGCCCGCGGCCCAGCTTGGCCAGGGCCTCCTGGGCCGTGGCGCAGGCGGCCACCTCCAGGTGCACCTCGGACAGCTCCCGGCGCTGGCCCTGCACCTCCAGGAAGAAACGGCCGCTCTGGTCCTGCTCCAGGCCCAGGGCCAGGGAGTTGTGCCGGGCCGCGTCCAGGATGGGGCTCACCGCCCGCTGGGTCACGGCCATGTCCAGGGTGATCATGCCGCCTTCGTAGGGGATGGTCCAGGAGATGGGGTTGGTGCCCAAGCGCTTGCGCACCCCGTCGTAGCGGGCCAGGTTGGCCGGCGAGTCCGGGTCCAGCTCGTCCTGCAGCTCGATGAAGGGCTTGCTCCAGGCCGGCGCGGTGCAGGTCACCTTGCCCGCCAAGTCGGCCTCGCCGATCATCTCGGTGTAGATGCCGCAGTCGCCGAAGTGGGTGGAGTTGCGGATGAAGGCCTTGGCGTAGCCGTACTGCCGGGCCCGCTCGATGACCATGGGCACCACCTGCAGGCCCACGTAGTGCCCCAGGGTGCCGTGGGCGTCCACGGTGATGATGGCCGGGTACTTGGTCTGGTCCACGGTGTAGTCGGCCACCTGCAGGCGTTTGAAGCCCAGGGCCGCCTCGTTGTCATGCACCTTGGTGACGAAGTCGGTGAGGCTGACCGCGCCGGCGATGCCGTGGGCGAAGTCGCCGCGCAGGTCGGCCTCCACCAGAATGGTGGCCGCGGCCCGGCCCTGCTCGGCCGGGAAGCCCACCCGCTCCAACACCCGCTGCCCGAAGTCGATCAGGTCCTGGGCCCGGTATCTCTCTGTTTGCATGCTCGGTCTCCTTTTAGGCCACGGCCACCGGCCGCACCGGCGAGGCGGTGCCGCCGCGAATCTTGAGCGGCGAGACCATGAACAGGAACTCGTAGGCCTTGGCGGCGGCCAGCTCCTCCAGGTTCAGGGCCTCCAGGATGTGCACCCCGTTTTCCACCAGCAGGATGATGTGCACCGGGTAGTTGGGGGTGGGCGTCTTCTCCAGGGCCACGGTGTCGGCGCCTACGTGGGCCACCCCGCGCTCCACCAGCCAGCGGGCGCCATCCTCCACCAGGCCGGGGCAGCCCTTTTCGTGGGCGATGTAGAGCCGCGGCTCGCCGAAGTAGCGTATCCAGCCGGTGCGCAGCAGGACCGCGTCGCCGGGCTCTATGGCCACGCCCTGGCGCTGGGCCGCGCGCTGCAGGGCGTCCACGCCGATGCGGTAGCCGTGGTCCAGGCAGTCCACGCCCTCCAGCCCGGCGATGTCCAGTAGCACCCCCCGGGTCACCACCGGCGCCGCCTGGTCTATGCCGGCCTTGCGCAGGCCGTGGTGGTCTTGGTGCTCGTCGATGCGCTCCACGCCGTGCACCCGTCCTTCGTGGCTGAAGTGGCCCAGGGCGTCCATGTGGGTGCCGGTGTGGCCGCCGGTGGTGAACATGCAGTTGCTGGAAGACACGCCCCGGTCATAGACCAGGTCGCCGTGCAGCTTGATCAGGGAAAAGGCGAAGGGGGGATGCACGGGGTGATGGGGCATGCCCACGTAGTAATCCATGCCCAGGTCGAAGACCCGGCCGGTTTTTAGGAGCCCTCTGATCTTGGCGGGGTCCATGCGCTCATCCTTGTTTCGAGGTGTCGGAAAAAATTACCGCCCCAGGGCGGCAGGGTCCATTTAAGCCCAGCTGGCGCCCCTGGTCAAGTCAATCGCACTGACGCAGGCCAGCTAAATGTGGGGTCCATATGGGCCGGCGACCGGCGACTTTTATCGCAGAGCAATAATTAAACCCGAGCGCCATGGCCGGGCCGCGGCAGAGAGCCAAAAGACGCTGGCCGCCGGGCCGGCGCTGGCCCCTAGGGGCAGCAGTCATCGCATAAAATCTTGACTTGACCTCCGAGGGACCGCTAGTATTTGCCCGCAGCGTAAAAAAGTCGGGGGGCGCTTTTTTCGCCGGCAAAGCATAGGTAAACGCCGGTTTTTTGCCAGCCGTTGGTGTTTTCCACGGCCTTTAAAAGGAGCAGAGCCATTTCCTTCCCCCGCATGATGCGCATCCAACAGAACTTCCCGGCGCCGGTGGTAGAAGACGTGGCCGGCGAGGTGCGTCGCGAGCTGGCCAAGCTGGAGCTGGGCCGCAACCTGCGCCCCGGCGACAGCGTGGCGGTGCCGGTGGGCAGCCGGGGCATCGCCAACCTGGCCCTGGTCATCAAGACCGTGGTGGAGGAGCTCAAGGCCCTGGGCGCCGCGCCGTTCATCGTGCCGGCCATGGGCAGCCACGGCGGGGCCACCGCCGCCGGCCAGCGCCAGGTGGTGGAGGATTTGGGCGTCAGCGAGGACTATGTGGGTGCGCCCATCCGCTCCAGCATGAAGGTGGTGCAGGTGGGCCAGAGCGCCGAGGGCGTGCCGGTGTACTTCGACCACGAGGCGCACCAGGCCGACCACGTGGCGGTGATCAACCGGGTCAAGCCGCACACGGTGCTCAGGGGCCACATCCAGAGCGGCCTGCACAAGATGATGCTCATCGGCCTGGGCAAGCACCGGGGCGCCATCACCTATCACCAGGCCTTTCTCAAGTACGACCCGGACCAGGTCCTGCCCTCGGTGGGGCGGGAGGTCATCAAGAGCTGCCGGGTGCTGTTCGGCCTGGCCCTGGTGGAAAACCCCCGCGAGGAAACGGCCCTGGTCCGCGGCGTGGCCCCCCAGGATTTCTTCGAGGCCGAGAAAGAGCTGCAGGCCCTGTCCCAGAAGCTGATACCCCGCCTGCCCTTCGATGAGGCCGACCTCTTGATCGTGGACGCGATCGGCAAGAACTACTCGGGCAGCGGCATGGACTCCAACGTGGTGGGCCGCAAGTGGCACCAGCACCAGGCCGCCCCGGACGAGCGCCCGCGCATCACCTGCATCTACGTGCGCGACCTGAGCCCCGAATCCCACGGCAACGCCACCGGCATCGGCCGGGCCGAGTTCGCCCACAGCCGCCTGGTGGACAAGATCGACCGCGAGGCCACCTGGGTCAACTGCATCACGGCCAACGCCCCGGCCTCGGGCATGATCCCCATCCACTTCGACAGCGACCGCCGGGTGCTCAAGGAGGCCCTGGCCGCCGCCGGCGTGGCCGACCCGGCCGCGGCCTTGGTGATGCGCATTCCCAACACCATGGAGCTGAGTCAGGTGCTGGTGTCGGAAACCTACGCCCCGCAGGTGACCGCCCGCCAGGACCTCAGCGTGATGCATCCGCCCGCCCCAATGGAGTTCGACTCCGACGGCAACCTCCCTCCCATGTAACCGCCCCAAGGAGATGACCATGAGCGAAAAACGAGCCCTGGCCCTGCACCCGCAGGACAATCTGGCCGTGGCCGCCCAAGACATAGGGCCCGGCGACCCGGTGCGGGTGGAGTTTAAAGACGGCGCCACCCGGCAAGTCAAGGCCGTGGAGGCAGTGCCCTTCGGCTTCAAGATTGCCCTGGTGGACATCGCCCAGGGCGGGGAGCTCTTGAAGTACGGCCAGGTGATCGGACGTGCCTCGCAGCCCATCGCCGCCGGCCAGCAGATTCACATACACAACGCCCAGGGCCAGCGGGCCTAGGCGCCGAGGAGGCGATCATGAGTTTTTTGGGCTATCCCCGCCCCGACGGCAGCTACGGCACCCGCAACTACGTGCTGATTCTGCCCGGCGGCCTGACTTCCGGCAAGATTTGTGAGTTCGTGGAAGGCACCCGCACCATCATCACCCCCGACTACGGCGGCGGCCGCACCAAACGCGACCGCGAGACCGTGGCCCGGGTGCTGGTGGGCCTGGGCCGCAACCCTAACGTGGCCGGCGTGATCCTGCACGGCCTGCACCCGGCCATGCAGTACCCCGAGCTCAAGCCCGAGGTCCTGGCCCAGCAGATCGCCGCCAGCGGCAAACCGGTGGAGGTGATCACCGCCGAGCCCTATGGCGACACCTACGAGGTGCTGGTGCGGGGCATCAAGGCCGCCCGGCGCCTGGTGCACGAGGCCTCCCACGTCCGGCGCCAGGAGGTGGGCGACGAGCACCTGTGCCTGGGCGTCAAGTGCGGGGTCAGCGACTCCACCTCGGGCATCGCCGGCAACCCGGCCGTGGGCTACATCTTCGACAAGGTGGTGGCCGCTGGCGGCATAGCCATGTTCGGCGAGACCACCGAGATCATCGGCGCCGAGCACCTGCTGGCCAAGCGGGCGGCCAACCAAGAAGTGGCCCAGCGGATTCTGACCGTGTCCCACGACATCGAGGAGAAATCCAAGGGCTACGGCCAGGACATCCGCACCGTGAACCCCATCCCGGCCAACATCGAGGCCGGCATCACCACCCTGGAGGAGAAGTCCCTGGGCGCCATCGCCAAGGCCGGCACCTCCCCCATCCAAGGCGTGCTGGCCTACGGCGAGCGGCCCGCAGGAAGGGGCCTGTACTTCGTGGACAACTGGATGTCCATGAACAGCATCTTCCTGGGCTACACCGCCTCCGGGGCCAACGCGACCCTCATGGTCTGGGGCGGCGGCGGCTACGTGGCCGACACCATCCTCTACCCCAGCCTGGGGGTGGTGGCGCCGCTCATTTGGACCACGGGCAACGTGAATACCTACCGGGCCTGCGAAGAGAGCATGGACTTCTGCGCCGGCACGGTCATCGACGGCAGCGAGACCCTGAGCCAGGCCGGCGATCGGCTCCTGGAGTTGGTGCGGCAGGTGGCCAGCGGCTCCTGCACCAAGACCGACACCCTGAGCTTCCAGGAAGTCAGCAAGGTCTACTTCCAGGACGCGGCCTTCTAGGGCCGACAGCGGCCGCCGGGAGAGTCATATGTCCATCCTAAGCCTGGATCAGCCGGGCCGAACCGTATTGTTCATGGGCAACGAGGCCCTGGCCCGAGGGGCCATCGAGGCCGGGGTGCGGGTCTGCGCGGCCTACCCCGGCAACCCCTCCTCGGAGATCATCGGCTCCCTGTCCCAGGTGGCCGACGAGTTGGGCCTGTACGTGGAGTGGTCGGTCAACGAAAAGGTGGCCGCCGAGGTGGCCGCCGGCGCCTCCCTTGGCGGAATGCGCAGCCTGACCGCCATGAAGCACAACGGCTTCAACGTGGCCGCGGACTTCCTGTTCAACCTGAGCATGAGCGGCATCCGGGCCGGCATGGTCATCGTCTCCTGCGACGACCCCCTGGCCCTTTCTTCCACCAACGAGCAGGACACCCGCCCCTACGCCAAGATGCTGGACCTGCCTCTGCTGGAGCCCAGCGACTTCGAGGAAGGCAAGCGCATGGTCAGCTTCGCCTTCGATCTGTCCGAGGAGCTGGCCCTGCCCATCCTGGTGCACTCGGTCACCCGTTTCTCCCACGCCCGGGGCAACGTAACCCTGGGGCCCATACCCCGGGGCCAGGCCAAGCCCTTCTTCGACGCCAGCCGCGGCGTATTCCCCAAGCCCATCGAGCAGACCCACCCGGCCCTGCACCGCAAGCTGAAGCGTGCCGGCGAGGCCATACAGGCCGCCGGCTTCAACGCCTACCTGGGCCCGGAGGCCCCGGAGCTGATCGTGGTCACCTGCGGCAGCGGCGTGGGCTACGTTAAGGAGGCCCTGCACAACCTGGACGCCGCCGGGCGGGTGGGCATCCTCAAGGTGGGCGGCACCTGGCCCCTGCCCGCGGCGGCCCTGCGGGAGCACCTGGCCCGCTGCCAGCAGGTGCTGTTCTTCGAGGAGGTGGACCCCTTCCTGGAGGACAACGTAAAGGCCTTCTGTGCGCAGGAAGGCGGCGCCCTGGGGGGCAAGACTTTCTACGGCAAGGCCAGCGGACACATGCCAGACTGGGGCGAGAACACCCCGGACGTCGCCATCGCGGTGCTGGCCAAGGTGCTGGACATCAGCTACCGGCCGCCGCGGCCGGCTGCCTACGCCGCCGAGGCCGCGGAGTTGGCGGCCCAACTGGCCCCGGCGCGCACCCTGGGCTTCTGCGCTGGCTGCCCCCACCGGGCCAGCTTCTGGTCCATAAAGAACGCCCTGGCCTTGGACGACCGCCAGGGCTTCACCTTCGGCGACATCGGCTGCTACGCGCAAGGCCGCGGCCCTTCCGGCTTCGGAGTGATGAAGACCCTGCACGCCATGGGCTCGGGCGCGGGCATGGCCGACGGCTTCGGCCAGCTCACCCGCTTCGGGGCCGAGCAGCCGGTGCTGGCCGTGTGCGGCGACTCCACCTTCTATCACTCAGCCATCCCGGCCATACTTAACGCGCGCTACAACAACGCCAGCCTGCTCATGCTGGTGCTGGACAACAGCGCCACGGCCATGACCGGTTTCCAGCCCCATCCCGGCGTGGGCAAGAACGCCATGGGCCAGGCCGCGCCCAAGGTGGACCTGGCCGAGGTCTGCCGCTCCATCGGGGCCGAGGTCATAGAGGTGGACCCCTTCGACGTGGAAAAGACCACCGCCATCATCTATGACCTGCTGCAGGACCTTCAGGGCATCAAGATCCTGGTGCTCAAGCAGGAATGCGCCCTGGTGCGCGGCCGCCGGCAGAAGCTCCTGTACAAGGTGGCGGTGGACTCGGACAAGTGCCGCGGCCAGGACTGCGGCTGCAACCGCTTCTGCACCCGGGTCTTCAAGTGCCCCGGCCTGATCTGGGACCCGACCGCCGGCAAGGCAGACATAGACGAGGCCATCTGCAGCGGCTGCGGGGTCTGCGCCAGCATCTGCCCAGCCGGGGCCATCAGCAGAGAGGCGGTGTAGCCATGACCGAGCAGATCGACCCCCGCAACGTGATCATCACCGGCGTAGGCGGCCAGGGCAACGTGCTGGCCAGCCAGATGATGGGCCAGGCCCTGGTGCAGCAGGGCCTGGTGGTGACCATCGGCGAAACCTACGGCGCCTCTCAGCGCGGCGGCTCGGTCATGAGCCACCTGCGCATCTCCCCCACCCAGCAATGGTCGCCCTTGATCCCCGAGGGCCAGGCCCATCTGGTGGTGGGGCTGGAGCCCATGGAGGCACTGCGCGTCATGGCCCGCTACGGCAACCCCGCCGTGCTGACCCTGACCAACACCCGGCCCATCCGCCCCCTGGACGTGATCGCCGGCGAGGCCGACTACCCTGAGTTGGAGGTGATCCTGGCCGGCCTGGCCCGGCTGAGCCAGAAGGTCTGGACCGTGGAGGCCACCGATATCGCCCTGGCCATGGGCAACCCCATCTTCTCCAACATGGTCATCCTGGGCGCCATGGCCAACCTGGGCCTGGACTGGTTCCCCCTGCGGCGCGACTCCTTCCAGGAGGTGCTGGGCCTGCTGCTGCCGGCCAAGGCCATGGCCAGCAACCTGGAGGCGTTCGACCGGGGCCAAGAGGCCGTGCGGGAGCTGGCCCTGTAGGGGCCCTAAAACCGGAGAGAGGACAATGAGCGACGACAAGCTGGTTATCACCTGCGCCATCACCGGCGCCATGGGCGACCGCAACACGCCCTACGTGCCCATCAGTCCCAGGGAGATCGCCGACAGCGCCATCGAGGCCCGCCAGGCCGGCGCGGCCGTGGCCCATATCCACGTGCGCGACCCCGAGACCGGCGCCCAATCCATGCGCTTCGAGCACTACCAAGAGGTCTATCAGCGCATCAGCGACCACAGCGACATTATCATCAACCTCACCACCGGCCCCGGCGCCCGGGTGGTGCCCGACGGCAAGGACCCCATGGGCCTGGACCCCAAGTCCACCCTCTGCCTGCCCCAGCGCCGGGTGGAGCACGTGCTGCGCCTCAAACCCGAGATCTGCACCCTGGACGTGGGCTCCATGGACTTCGGGCCGCACGTGTTCGTCAACTACCGGCCCTACACCGAGGAGATGGCCCGCCTGGTGGTGGAGGCCGGCGCCAAGCCCGAGCTGGAGGTGTTCGACCTAGGGCACTGCTGGGTGGCCCGCGACCTGCTGGCCAAGGGCCTGGTGGGCAGCGACCCCCTGTTCCAGATCTGCCTGGACGTGCCCTGGGCCGCCCCGGCCACGCCCCTGAACATGCTCACCATGCGCGAGGCCCTGCCTGCGGGCGCCATCTGGGCCGGCTTCGGCATCGCCGCCAATGAGTTCCCCATGGTGGCCCAGGCCGTGCTGCTGGGCGGCCACGTGCGCGTGGGCATGGAGGACAACCTGTATCTGTCCAAGGGGGTGCGGGCCAAGTCCAACGCCGAGCTGGTGGCCAAGGCGGCCCAGATCATGCGCCTGCTGGGCAAGGAGCCGGCCACCCCCGACGAGGCGCGCCAGATACTCAAGCTGCGCTAGGGCGCTGCGCGGGCCCGCAGCACACATGCAGACCCAGATTTAACCCAAGGAGCGCACGCACATGACCGGAGCCCAGTTGATCGCCCGCACCCTGCAGGGCTATGGCGTCAGCCACGTCTTCTTCGTGGAGGCCATCCTGCGCAAGACCCTGGTGGAGCTGGAGGCCCTGGGCGTCAAGCGGGTGTCGGCCCACGCTGAAAAGGCCGCGGTCTACATGGCCGACGGCTACGCGCGGGTCTCGCACCGGCCGGGCGTGGTCATGTCCCAGTCCATTGGCGCCTCCAACCTGGCCGCGGGTCTCAAGGACTCCTTCCTGGCCTGTTCGCCGGTGATCAGCCTCACCGGCCGCAAGCCGCCTCTGGCCCGCTACCGCAACGCCTATCAGGAGATTCCCCACCTGAGCATGTTCGAGGCGGTGACCAAGTACAACGTATCCTGCGACGACATCCAGCAGGTGCCCTTTCTGTTCAGCCAGGCCTTCCGGGAGGCCACCTGCGGCACTCCCGGCCCGGTGCATATCGACCTGCTGGGGGCCCTGGGCGAGGTGACCGACAAGAGCGAGGCCGCCCTGGAACCGCGCTGCGAGGAGGCCTTCCGCCAGTACCCGCCCTTCCGCCCCGCGCCAGAGGCCGAGCGGGTGCAGGCCGCGGCCCGGCTCATCAAAGAGGCTCAGCGGCCGGTGATCGTGGCCGGCGGCGGCGTCACCGCCTCCGGGGCCGGTCCAGAGGTAGTGGCCCTGGCCGAGGCCCTGTCCCTGCCCGTGGCCACCTCGCTCAACGCCAAGGGCTGCATCCCCGGCAACCATCCCCTGAGCCTGGGCGTGGTGGGCTCCTACTCGGCCTGGTGCGCCAACCAGGTCGTGCACCAGGCGGACCTGGTCTTGTTCGTGGGCAGCCACACCGGCGACCAGGTGACCAACGGCTGGACCATCCCCGCCCTGGGCACCCCGGTGATCCAGATAGACATCGAGCCCACCGAATTGGGCCGCAGCTACCCCAACGCCGTGGCCCTGTGCGGCGACGCCAAGGTCACCCTGGGCCTGCTCATTAAGGCCCTGGCCGGCGCGGCCAAGAAAGAGGCCTGGGCCGCCCAGGCCCGCCAGACCGTGGCCGCTTGGGACGCGGAGATAGAGCCCCTGTGCAGCTCCGACGCGGTACCCATCAAGGTGGAGCGCCTCTGCCGCGAGCTGACCCTGCACCTGCCTGCCGACGCGGTGCTGGTGGTGGACACCGGCTGGTCCGGCATCTGGACTGGCACCATGGTCTACCTGAACCACCCCGGCCAGACCTACCTGCGGGCGGCCGGCTCCCTGGGCTGGGCCTTCCCGGCCTCCCTGGGGGCCAAGTGCGGCGCGCCCCAGCGGCCGGTGGTCTGCTTCACCGGTGACGGCGCCTTCTACTACCACCTGGGCGAGCTGGAGACCGCGGTGCGCTGCGGCATCAACACCGTCACCGTGATCAACAACAACTCCTGCTTCGGCCAGTGCCAGCGCGGCGTGCACACGGCCTACGGCTCCCAGCCGGGCAACCCCCAGGAGATCTATTGCTTCCAGCCGGTGGACTTCGCGGGTCTGGCCCGCAACATGGGTTGTCTGGGAATCAAGGTGGAGCGGCCCCGTGACATCGCCCCGGCCCTCCAGGAGGCCTTGGCCGCCCAGCGGCCGGCGGTGGTGGAAGTCATCACCGACCCGGCCAGCCTGGCCCCGGACCCCTGGACGCCTAAGAACTAGACGGGGTTCAGTCCAGCAGCAGATTGGCCAGCATGGACAGGCCCATGACCCCCAGCAGCAGGTAGAGCCAGGACGAGGAGCCGGCCTGGGCGGCCAGGTACAGGCCAAAGGGTGCGGCCAGCATAACCACCAGCGACAATTTCTTGATGGCCCCGGCGCGCTTTTTCATTAGAGCGGTCATCGCGCCCTCTCCTTAGGCCGGGCTCAGCAACACGGCCAGCAAGGTGGCCAGGCCAATGAAACCGGTAATGATCAGGCCGTAGATGATGGTGGCCCGCAGCACCGGGCCCTCCTTGCCGGCCAGCCCCACCGTGGAGCAGCCCACGATGATCTTGGCCGGGGCGATCATGCTGCCCAGGGCGCCGCCGGTGGTCTGGGCGGCCAGGATCACCGCCGCGCTCAGGCCGGCCAGCTGCGCGGTCTGCTGCTGCAGCACGCCGAAGACCACGTTGGAGTTGGTGTTGCTGCCGGTCATGAAGGCGCCCAAGAGCCCCACCCAGGGCGCGAAGAAGGGATAGGCCGCGCCAAAGACCTGGCTGATGCCCTCGGCCAGGAGGTGGGTCATGCCGCAGTGGTCCATGATCATGGCGAAGCAGACCATGCTCACGATGCCCAGGCTGGTGGGCACCCCGCTCTTGATGGTCTGGGTCAGGACCTGGCGCCAGGCGCCGGGCTGGTAAAAGCCCTTGGCCGCGTACACCAGGTAGCTCAGGACCGAGGCGTAGGCCAAGAGCGCCCCGCCGTGGCCGAAGACGCTGATGCCCTTGCCCGGCCCGGCCTTGACCACCCAGCCGGCGGTGGACTCGATCTCCGGGAACATCAGGGACAGCTTGAGCTGGCCCAGGAAGGCCTTGACCGGCGGGGCCAGCACTCCCAGGGACACCACGGCGATCAGGATGAAATAGGCCGACAGGGCCCAGCCCAGGCCCATGCCGGTCTGCGGGCCGGTGGCCGGCGCGCCCCGGTAGGGCCGCAGGCGGGCCACCAGCAGGCAGGCGGCCAGGCCGGCCAGGCTGGCCCCGAAGCCGCCCAAGGTCCACATGCCCGAGGTGGCCAGGGCGTACTGGGTGCCGGCCATGACCAGGCCGATGATGGCCAGGGCCAGGGCGCCGTGGCCCATCAGCCGCCAGCCGCCGTAGACGTGCACCGCGCCCAGGCCGCAGAGGAAGGTGGCCAGCCCCAGCATCAAGGCCGACCAGGGGGCCAGATAGCCTTCGCTCAGGCCGGTGACCGCCATCAAAGCCTGAAAGGAGGCGCCCATGGAGCCGAAGGTCACGGACCAGGAGTGGCCGATGGCCGGCACCGCCACCGCCACCACCGGCGAGAAGCCCAGACCGGCCAACAGCGGCGCCACCACCGCGATGGGCACCCCGTAGCCGGCTACGCCCTGCAGGAAGGAACTGAACACCCAGCCGAAGATGAGGAGCTGTATGACCTTGTCGGCGGAGAAGCGCTCGATGCCCAGGCCGATGGCCTCAATGGCCCCGGTCTGGTTGACCACCTGATAGAGCAGCAGCGCCGCCCAGATGATGTAGAGCACGTTGAGCGAGAGCAGGGCACCCTTGACCTGGGCGTAGGCCAAGAGCTCGGGGGTGGCACCGAAGGCGGCCAGGGAGACGATAACCGCCGTAAACCAGCCGGCGGCCCCGGCCCGGCCGCCGCCCCAGTTGAAGCCGATCATCAGGACCAGCACCACCGCGATGGGAGAGAAGGCCAGCAGCCATTTGATCAGGGTCAGTTCCATGACAAGCAACGATTATTGGCCCCTGGCCCCGGCCTGTCAAGCCCAGAGGCCGGGCCAGCAATGGTTTGACTTGCAACTCACCCCTGGCTATGCTGTCTGCGGCGGCCCGGAGCCGCCGCCCTGCCCTACCCGTTGCGGCGCACAAACAGTGGAGGAGATCATGGCGGGCATATTGGGAATCAACCATGTGGCCTTCTGCGTGGCCGACATGGAGGCAGCCATCCGTAACGCCGAGGATAACCTGGGCGGCAAGGTGATGATGCGTTTCGAGTCCATACCCGGCAAGTACCGCGGGGTCTGCGTGCAGATGGGTACCCAGATCGTCAGCTATTTGCAGGGCACTGACGAGAGCAGCTTCGTGGCTCAGTTCGTGGCCCAGCGCGGTCCTGGCGTGCAGCACATAGGCCTGACCATAGAGGGCCTGGACAAATTCGTGGCCGCCCTGGAGGCCAACGGTGTGCGGGTGGACAAGAGCGAAATGAATAACGAGCGCTTCAAGGAGGCCCTGGTGGGTCCCAAGATCGGCCAGGGCGTGGTGCTGCAGCTCATGGAATGGCGCGACGGCCCCATGGACGTTACGCCCCAGGGCCGGGAGCAGCTCAGGGAGAAGTACCGCTCGGACCCCAGCCTGCGCTTGATCGAGTGACACAACCTGGCGGTGGCCATGAACTTAGTCAGCTTCCTCAAAGAACGCGCCGAGAAGTTCAGCGAGCGGGTCTTCCTGGACGGCCCCGAGGGGCAGATCAGCTACCGCGGCTTTGACCAGGCCAGCGACCGTCTGGCCCAGGGCCTGCAGCAGATGGGGGTGCAGCCGGGCCAGCGGGTGGCGGTGCTGCACCCCAACAGCCAGCAGACCTTCCTGGCCTACTGGGCCATCATCAAGGCCGGCGCGGCGGCGGTGCCCATCAACAGCATCTACACGCCGCGGGAGATCGCCTACATCCTGGACAACAGCCAGGCCTCGCTGCTCATCACCCGCGAGGACTTCCGGGAGAAAGTGGAAGGCCTGCGCGACCAGGTACCGGCCCTGCAGGGGGTGATCGTCAGGAGCAAAGAGGAGACCCTGGAGGAGGTCCTGGCCCGCAGCGTAGCCCAGCCCCTGGGTCAGCCTGCCGCCCTGGAGTATCAGCCCGACCAGCCGGCCATCATCTTCTACACCAGCGGCACCACCGGCAAGCCCAAGGGCGTGATCGTCAGCCACCGCAACTTCTACTTCGGCGGGCCCAACATCGCCCAGAGCTTCGGGCTGCGGCCCGAGGACGTGGCCCTGGCCGTGCTGCCCATGGTGCACGTGTTCTGCATCGCCAGCCCCTTCTTCGGCAGCCTGAGCTGCGGGGCCAGCGTGGTGGTGCTGGAGAGCTTCAGCCCCGAGCGGGCCCTGGAGGCCATCGCCCAATACCGGGTGACCTGGTTCCCGGGCGTGCCCACCATGTTCAACTACCTGCTGTCGGTGCTGGACGAGTCCCGGCACGACGTCTCCTCTCTGCGCATGGGCCTGACCGGCGGGGCCTCCCTGCCCGTGGAGCTGCTCAAGCAGTGGGAGACGCGGGTGGGGGCTGAGGTGGTGGAGGCCTACGGCCTCACCGAGTCAACCGGCCTGGTCACCTGCACCCCCCTCTACGGCCAGCGCAAACCCGGCTCCATCGGCGTCACCGCCTCGGGCGTGGCGGCCAAGCTGGTGGACAAGCACGGCCAGGAGGTGCCGCCCGGCCAGGTGGGCCACCTGATCTTCCGGGGCCCCAACGCCACCCAGGGCTACTACAACCTGCCCCAGGAGACCCAGGAGCGCATCAAGGACGGCTGGGTCTGCAGCGGCGACCACGCCTACTGCGACCAGGACGGCTACCTGTTCATCGTGGGCCGCGAGCAGGAGCTGATCATCACCGGGGGCTACAACGTCTACCCGCGCGAGATAGAGGAAGTGATCCACGCTTGCCCCGGTGTAAGCGAGGTGGCGGTGGTGGGGGTGCCGCATCCGGGCAAGGGCGAGGTGCCCAAGGCCTTCGTGGCCCTCAAGCCCGGCGCCCAGTTGAGCCAGGACGACCTACTGGCGCACTGCCGGGCGCACCTGGCCGCCTACAAGATGCCCAAGGTGGAGTTCGTGGCCGAGCTGCCCAAGAGTCCCACCGGCAAGATACTCAAGAAAGAGCTGCCCCGCGCCTAGCCTTTTCAGGAGCCAGCCATGGACTTCATGCTCAGTGACGCCGACCGGCAGTTCCGCGACCACTGCCGCCGCTTCGCCCAAGACACCCTGGCCCCCCTGGCCGCCAAGTACGGCGAGACCCAGGACGTGCCCGCCGAGCTGGTGACGGCCATGGCCCAGGCCGGGCTGTTCAACCTGCTGCTGCCCAAGGAGCTGGGAGGGCCGGGGGTGCGCGCCCTGCCCATCTGCCTGGCCCGGGAGGAAATGGCCGGAGTGTACTGCCCGGCCGACGTGACCCTGGCCATGCAGGGCCTGGGCGGCTACCCCATCTACCTGGCCGGCAACCAGGCCCAGCAGCAGAAATACCTGGCGCCGGTGGCAAGGGGGGAGAGGCTGGCCTCCTTCGCCCTCACCGAGGCCAGCGCCGGCAGCGACGTCAACGCCATGCAGAGCCAGGCTGTGGAGCAGGGCAGCGGCTTCCTGCTCAACGGCAGCAAGCTGTTCATCTCCAACGGCTACGCCGCCAACTTCATCACCGCCTTTGTCAAGACCCCTCAGCCCGGCAACCCCCGGGCCATGTCCGCCTTCATCATCGAAAAAGGTACCCCTGGTTTCACCGTGGCCCGGCGGCTGGACCTGATCGCTCCCCACGACCTGACGGCCCTGGAGTTCAAGGACTGCTTCCTGCCCCGAGAGAACCTGCTGGGCAAGGTGGGCCAGGGCTTCAAGATCGCTATGCAGACCCTGGAGGTGTTGCGCATGAGCGTGGGCGCAGCCGCGGTGGGCATCGGCCGGGCGGCCATGGAGGCGGCCCTGGACTACGCCCGGCGCCGGGTGCAGTTCGGCCTGCCCCTGAGCGACTTCCAGGCCACCCAGTTCAAGCTGGCCGAGATGGCCACCGAGCTGGACGCGGCCCAAGCCCTGGTCTACCGCGCGGCCATCAAGAAGGACCAGGGCCAGGCGCGGGCCTCCGACTCCTCCATGGCCAAGTACTACGCCACCGAGGCCGCTCAGCGGGCGGTGGACCAGGCGGTGCAGATTCACGGCGGCGTGGGCCTGCTCAAGGGCAGCGTGGTGGAGCGGCTCTACCGCGAGATTCGCGCCCTGCGCATCTACGAGGGCACCACCGAGATACACAAGCTGATCATCGCCCGCAGCCTGCTGGCCTGAGGCCGGACAGGCGAATGGCGTCACAGCGGAGGTAAGAGACATGCCCGAGCCAGCAAGCAACCCCGGGCCGGCCTTTGTTTCCTTGGAAGAGGCCGCCGCCCTGATCACAAACGAGGCCGAGGTGGCCCTGGGCGGCCGCATGCAGATGGAGCCCATAGCCCTGGAGCGGGTCCTGGCCCGGCAGGGGCGCCGCGGCCTGCGCCTGGTCACCGTGCCCGGCGGCGGCCTGGGCGTGGACCTGCTCATCGGGGCCGGCTGCGTTGCCACGGTGGAAAGCCCTCAGATCGTGCTCAACGAGTTCGGCCAGGCACCCAACTTCCGGCGGGAGGTGCAGGCCGGCGCGGTGCGGGTGCTGGACCAAGTTTGACAGGCCATCCTCACTGGGCTCCGGGCCGGAGCCATGGGCATCCCCTTCATGCCGGTGCGCGGCATCCTGGGTTCGGACTACTTCCAGGTGCAGCCCCACTTCAAGAACATCACCTGCCCCTTCAGCGGCCGTGAGCTGGTGGCGGTGAAGGCCATCAACCCGGACTTCACCGTGATCCACGCCTTCCAGGCCGACACCCGAGGCAACCTGCTCATAGAGCGGCACTCGGACGTGGACCTGGCCCTGCAGGCGGCCAAGGTCTCCATCGCCACCGTGGAGGAGATCGTGGAGCCGGAGGAACTGGTGGAGACCGCCGGCCGGCGGCGTCTGTCCTGGCTGAATGTGCACTACATCGTCCAGGCGCCCGGCGGCGCCCGGCCTACGGCCTGCCCTGGCTACTACCAGCCCGACGCTGTAGAACTGAAGCGCTACCTGGAAGCCGCCCACGACCCAGAGAGCTTCCGGGCCTATCTGGACCAGACCTGGCCGCCGGCCGCGGCCTGAGCAGCACGGAGGATAAGCCATGAGCAAGCCCGCCGCGGCCCTGGCCTGCAGCCTGGATGAGCTAATGATCACCGCCCTGGCCCGGGAGGTGCGCGACGACACCTACAGCGCCGTGGGCACCCTTTCACCCCTGCCCGCGGCCGGCTGCCTGCTGGCCTCCCTGACCAGCGCCCCGCAGGTGAAGATGATCATGCTGGGTGACCCGGAGGCGCCTCTGGACCGGGGCTCCTCGCAGCTGTTCGACATGGCCCAGCGCGGCCTGATCGACCTGTTCTTCCTCTCCTTCGTGCAGATGGACGCCGAGGCCAACCTGAATCTCATTGCGCTGGGCCAACACGACCGACCCAAGGTGCGCTTCCCCGGCGGCGCGGGCAGCTCCATGCTCTACCACATGGTCTCGCGGGTGGTGCTGTTCAAGACCAGCCACACGGTGCGCGATTTCGTGCCCCGGGTGGATTTCGTCACCTGTTCGGGCTATCACGCGCCCCTGGATTCCTGGCAGCGGCCCGGCGGCCCCAGCAAGGTGGTCACGCCCCTGGCGGTGCTCAGGGTGGAGCGCGAGCCGCCGCGCATCGTGCTGGAGTCGGTGCACCCAGGAGTCACGCCGGAGCAGGTGCAGGAAAATACCGGCTTTGCTCTGGACATCCCGGCTCGGACTCCCCAAACCCCGCCACCCAGCGTGCAAGAGCTGGAGATGCTGCGCAGCCAGGTGCTTCCCCGGCTGGCGCGGATATACCCGGCCTACGCCCAGCGCTGGAGGGAGCGTCTGGAAGATCCCCGCGCTTGAGTACGACCCTTGTAGAAATCGGCCTTGATCAGGCTGGACCTGCGCTTTTGGCTGGATTTTGCAAACCAAGGTTTGGTATAAAGACCCCAGTCTTTAAGAGCATTCAACTGCATTTGGTTACGGGGGGAGCCAGGGCCAATGCCTGCTCCCTTTGTACATTCAGCAGTTGCCAGTCCATTTTGCGCGTCTAGGATGCGCCGAAAAACTTATTTGGTTGGCCCATTTCATCGTTTCAACATAAGGGAGGAGGTTTTTATGAAACGTAGAGTCGGCTTGATCGGTACATGCCTGCTCCTGGGTCTGGCAGGCCTGCTCGTCTTGGGCGGCGTCCCGGCCCAGGCCAAGAACGTGCCCATCCCCAAAATGATGACCTGGACCTCTTACGATGTGGGCTCCAGCGGCTACATGCTGGTGGGTCACGTCGGCGCCACCTTGTTCGACAAGTACAAGATCAAGGTGCGCCTGATTCCGGCGGGCACGGACATCCCCCGGGTGTACCCCATTCGCCTCAAGGACGCCGAGGTGGCCTTCCACGGACTGGGCAGCTACTTCATGCAGGAAGGCGAGTGGGACTACTCCACGCCGGAGTGGGGCCCCCAGGCCATCCGGGCCCTGTACTTCGCCCAGCACCCCGGCCTCTGCCTGGGAGTAAGAGGCGACTCGCCCATCAAGACCTATAAGGACCTCAAGGGCAAGAAAATCGCCAAGTTCCCCACTCACGTGCTGACCCTGATCAGCGAGGTGCACCTGGTCTACGCGGGCCTGACCTGGAAGGACGTGCAGGGCGTGATGACCCCGGGCTACGCCGCGGCCATCAAGATGGTGATGGACAATAAAATAGACGCCACCCACATCAACCCCACCGCGTCGCTGGCCTACGAGATGCAGTCCATGCCCTACGGCGTGCGCTACATCGCGCTTCCCTTCAAAAACAAGGAAAACTGGGCCCGCCTGATCAAGCACGCCCCGGCCTACGGACCATTCAAAACCACCATCGGCGCGGGACTGTCCAACGAAAAACCGCTGGAGACGGTGTCCTACTCCTACCCCATCGGCATCAGCTATGACTTCCTGCCCAACGATAAGGCCTATGCCATCACCAAGCTGCTGGTGGAGGCCTATCCGGACTATGCCAAGCGGGACAAGGCCTTGAAGGCATTCTGGACCCCCCAAGGCAACATGGAGCTGTTCGAAAAGATGCCCATCCCCATGCATCCGGGCAGCATCCTTTATCTTAAGGAAGCCGGCTTCTGGAAGCCCAACCACGACAAGCTGCAGGCCGAGCGCCTGGTGCGTCAGGCCAAGCTGAAGGCCCTGTGGACCAAGACCATGGACGAGGCCCTGGCCAAGAAGATGAAGATGAAGGATTTCCCCAAGCTCTGGCTGCAGAAGAAGAAGGAGGCCGGCTTATAAAGACGGGCTGATTCTCCTAAGACAAGGCAGGGAGGGCTAGGCAGTCAACCTCGCCCTCCCTGTTCACAAGAGCCCTCCCCTGACAGGTAGTAATCATTATGGAACATAGAAGCGCCATAGCCTCGCGTTACAGAGAACTCACGGGTTTTTGGCACTGGTTCACGGTGGTCCTTTCCGCCGTGGGTCTGGCGGTGGCTATCTATCACATCTTCTATTTTACGGTGGGAGGCTTCATGTTTATGGAGAACTCCTACCTTTACCTCTTGATGGCCATTTACCTGTCCATGGCCTTTTTGTTCTTTCCCATGACCAAGAAGGGCCCCCAAAAGCTGATAATGGCCATTGACGTGCTGCTCAGCTTCACGATCATGGTCATTACGTTGTATTTGGCTTATCAGGGCTACACCATCATCGAGAGGGGCTGGGGCTATTTCGCACCCACGCATGTCACGGTGATGGCCGTCATCATGTGGGTCCTGGCCATTGAGGCGGTGCGGCGCACGGCCGGCACCAGCCTGGCTGTAGTGATCACGGTATTCTCCTTGTATCCGCTCTATGCCCGCTACATGCCCGGCTTCATGGAAGGCTACGGCCGCTCCTTCGCCACCACGGCCAACTTCCACGCCCTTTCCATGGAAAGCCTCTTGGGCATTCCCTTGACGGTGTTCGGCGTCATCCTGATCGGCTTCATCGTATTCGGCGTGGCCATGCAATCTTCGGGCGGCGGCAACTTCTTCCTGAAGCTCTCTTCGGCCCTGCTGGGCAGCACCCGGGGCGGCACCGCCAAGGTGGCCGTGCTCTCCAGCGCCCTGTTCGGGACGTTGTCGGGCAGCGTTATCTCCAACGTGGTCACCACCGGCGCCATCACCATCCCGGCCATGAAGAAAACCGGCTACCCGCCCCACTACGCCGGCGCCATCGAGTGCGCCTCTTCCACCGGCGGCACCCTGATGCCGCCCATCATGGGGGCCACCGCCTTCGTTATGGCCGCCTTCCTGGGCATCTCCTACGGCACCGTGGCCCTGGCCGCGGCCATCCCTTCGGTGTTGGCCTACCTGGGCTTGCTGCTGCAGGTGGACGGCTATGCCGGGCGCAACGGCCTCATGGGCCTGCCCAAGTCCGAGCTGCCCACCGTGCGTGAGGCCCTGAAGGAAGGCTGGTTCTATCTATTCGGCATCGCGTTGCTGCTCTACATCCTGTTCGTCATCCGCCTGGAGAGCCAGGCGCCGTTCTGGGCCATCCTGCCCCTCTTGATCTGCGCCATGTTCCGCAAGGAAACCCGTTTCACCTGGAAGTCCTTCCTGGAATTCATCCAGCAGTCGGGCAAGCTGCTCTGCGAGCTGATCGCCATCCTGGCCGGCGTGGGCATGATCCTGGGCGCTCTGTCCCTGACCGGCGTGGCCGCCTCCTTCGCCCGCGAGATCGTGGCCCTGGCCGGCGGCAGCATGTACCTGATGCTCCTGTTCGGCGCCGTGGCCAGCTTTATTCTGGGCATGGGCATGACCATCACCGCCTGCTACGTGTTCCTGGCTCTGGTGCTGGTGCCGGGCCTGGTGATGGTGGGGCTCAACGAAATCGCCGTGCACCTGTACGTCATGTACTGGGGCATGCTCTCCTTCATCACCCCGCCGGTGGCCCTGGCCGCCTTCCCGGCCGCGGTTATCGCCAACGCCAACCCGGCTCGGGTGGGCTTCACGGCCATGAAGCTGGGCTGGGTGAAATACGTGGTGCCCGTGTTCTTCGTGCTGGACCCGGCCCTGGTGTTCCAGGCCCCCTGGCCCCTGGTGGTGCAGGCGGCCATCTCCACCACCATCGGCGTGTTCTTGATGGCCTCGGTGCTGGAGAACTACATGGTGGGCATCGGCAAGTTGCGCCTGGGCACCCTGGACGGGACCATAGTCTGTGCCTTGCTGTTCGGCGGCGGGTTCATGATGGGCCTGCCCGGCTGGAGCATGGACTTCGGCGGGGCGGCCGTGGCCCTGCTGGGCTTGGCCCTGATCTTCATCTCGCGCAAGCTCCGCGGGGAAGGCCGGGAGGTCGTCACAGCCTAACTCACATTCAACAGCTAACCGCGAGAGAGATGGGGCCTACCCCATCTCTCTTAATTTGTACTTGAGCACCTTGCCCGAGGGGTTGCGTGGGATCTCGGGCAGAAAGCGCACCTGGCGAGGCTTCTTATAGGAGGCCAAGCGCTGTTTGCAGTATGCGATCACCTCGTCCTCGCTCAGGCTCTGGCCCGCCCTCACCGCCACGAAGGCCAGCACGCTTTCGCCCCACAGCGGGTCAGGCACTCCCACCACCGCCGCGTCGGCCACCGCTGGGTGAGTGAACAGCACCTCCTCGATCTCCCGGGGGTAGATGTTCTCGCCGCCGCTGACGATCATGTCCTTGCTGCGGTCCACGATGTAGAAGAAGCCCTCCTCGTCCACCCGGGCCAGGTCGCCGGTATGGAACCAGCCGTCGATCAGGGATTGGCGCGTGGCCTCGGGCTGGTTGTGATAGCCGGCCATGACATTGGGCCCCTTGCAGGTCAGCTCGCCCACCTCACCCGGCGGCAGGGGCCGGTCCTTGCTGTCCACCACTCGGGCGGTGAGGAAAGGCAGGGCCCGGCCCACCGAGCCGTTCTTGCGCAGGGAATCGGCCTGGTTGAGCACCGTGATGCAGGGCGAGCACTCGGTGCAGCCGTACACGTCGTAGAGACCGCTGATGTTAGGGAAGAACTCGATTAAACGGCGCTTGGTCTCCGTGGCCAGCTTGGCCGAGCCCAGGGTGCACTTGATGATGGAGCTGCGGTCATAGTCGTAGGCCTTGGGGTGTTGCAGCAGCAGGTTATACATGGTGGGTGCGCCGGAGATGACCGTGGCCCGCTCCTGCTCGATGATCCGAAGCAGCATCTCCGGTTCGAAGCGGCGGATCAATATGCTGGTGCCGCCCAGGGCCACCTGGATGGTCAGGTGATTGTTCAGGGCCGCAGTATGGAACAGAGGCCCCACGATGATGGACACCTGGCCGTCGCGGTCCTCGCGGCCCCAGATGGTGTTGTGCAGGTTCCAGAATACGTTGCTGTGGGTGAGCACCGCCCCCTTGGGCCGGCCGGTGGTGCCCGAGGTGTACATCAACTGACAGGGCTGGCCCTCGCCCATCGACAGGTCGCAGGCCGCATAGCTCCCGCCCTCCAGAAAGGCCCGGTAGTCCTCGGCCGGGGTGGAGCCGTCCGGCTGGGGAGTGACCATGAACTGCAGGCCCGGCAGCTGGCCGGCGATCTCGGCGATGGTGCCGGCGAAGTCGCGGCCGTACAGCAGGGCCTTGGCGCCGGAGTCTTGCAGGATGTAGGCCATCTCCGGCCCCACCAGGCGGAAGTTAACCGGCGTGGCCACCAAGCCGGCCCTCATGCAGGCGAAGTAGCTCTCCACGAAGCGGGGGGTGTTGTAGAAAAGTATGCCCACCCGGTCGCCGGGCTTGAGGCCGCGGGCCAGCAGGGCCCCGGCCAGGCGGCCGCAGCGCTGGTCCAGCTGGGCAAAGGTGTAGCGTTCGTCCCCGGCCACGATGGCCGTGGTGTCCGGGGAGCGCCGCGCGCTGTTGCTTAAAAGTTCTCCGACCTGCAAAAGCTCGTCTCCTTGTGGAAATTGGCACCCAATCTTAGCACAATCAAAGGCCGTTGGCGGGGCAGCCGCGCACCCGCCCGCCGCACCCGCGGCCTCCGCTAATACCCAGGCGGGCGCTGTTCTTTTACTCGGGACATCGGTTGCATTGACAGACCACGGGCCATTTGGCACCATACCCCAGGACTAACTAAAAAAAGGGTAGGCGGCTGTCATGGAACAGCGTGAGCAAGTGACCATTTACGAAGTGGGGCCACGGGACGGGCTGCAGTTCGAGAGCCATTTTTTTCCCACCGAGCAGAAAATCGAGCTGATCAACCTGCTCTCGGCCAGCGGGCTCAAGAAGATCGAGGCCACCTCCTTTGTTCACCCCAAGGCAGTGCCCCAGCTCAAGGACGCGGCCGAGGTCATGGCCCGCATAGACAAGCGCCCAGGCGTGACCTACAGCGTGCTGGTGCCCAACCTCAAGGGCTGCCAGGCGGCCCTGGCCAGTTCGGCCGACGAGTTCACCCTGTTCGTCTCGGCCAGCCCCACCCACAACCGCAAAAACGTGGGCATGTCCATCGCCGACTCCCTGGCCGGCTTTCCGGAGATCGCCCGCCTGGCCCAGGGGTCCGGCCGCAGCCTGCGCGGCTACGTGATCACCGCCTTCGGCTGCCCCTATGAGGGCGTCGTGTCCCTGGACAACGTGCGGCGCATCATGGATGTGTACGCCCGCATCGGCGTGAGCGAGGCCTCCCTGGGCGACACCACCGGCATGGCCAACCCGCCCCAGGTGCAGCGCCTGGTGGCCGAGCTGAAACGCGGCTACCCGGAGATGAGCCTGGCCGCCCACTTCCACAACAGCCGCGGCACGGGACTGGTGAACACCTACGCCGCCTACGAGGCCGGCATCCGGGTCTTCGACTCCTCCATCGGCGGCCTGGGCGGCTGCCCCTTTGCCCAGGGGGCTGCAGGCAATGTGCCCACCGAAGACACGGTGAGCCTCTGCGAGGAGATGGTCCTGGACACCGGCGTGGATTTTGACAAGCTGCTCCAGGCGGCGGCCCTGGTGCGCGAGGTCCTGGGGCGCGATTTGCCCAGCGGCACCTCGCGGGTGGGCCGGCCCCAGTGGAGCCCCCACGGCCAAGACGCGGATCACTGCCTGCCCGCCTGAGCCGCGGCCGCCCTTTTAAACAGCCCCTAGGGGAGAAGCGAGGCCAGTTATGCAGAAGACAAGCCGGGCGGTGGTGCTCACCGGCCCCAAGACCCTGGAGATGCAGAGCTACCCCCTGCCCGAGATCGGCGAGGAGGACGGCCTGCTGGAGGTGGAGCTGGTGGGCGTCTGCGGCTCGGACCCAGGCATCTACAAGGGCGCCACCACCTTCGGGCCCCGCCCCTTCCCCCTGATCCTGGGCCATGAGATCGTGGGCCGGGTGAAGGCCATGGGCGCCGGCGCCCGCATGCGCCACGGCGTGGAGATCGGCGACCGGGTGGTGATCGAGTACGCCATGGGCTGCGGCGCCTGCCAGGCCTGCCTGGGCGGCAACTACACCACCTGCGAGAACAAGCGCTTCTACGGCTCCATGATCACCAGCCAGACCCCGCCCCATCTCTACGGCGGCTACAGCGAGTATCTCTACATCGACCCCCTGGCCAAGGTGCACAAGATCGGCGACGACATCTCGCCCGAGGTAGGGGTGTTGATCTGCGCGGTGCTGGCCAACGGCGTGCGCTGGCTGCGCCAGATCGGCGGCGTCTCCATCGGCGACACGGTGGCCATCGTGGGGCCGGGGCAGCAGGGCCTGGCCGCCACCGCCGTGGCCAAGGAGTCCGGGGCCAACCCCATCTTCGTAGTGGGCCTCAGCCGGGACGCCAAGCGCCTGGACATGGCCAAGCGGTTCGGGGCCGACCAGGTAATCGTGGCCGACCAAGAGGACCCGGTGCAGGTGCTCAGCCAGGCCACCGGCGGGCGCATGGCCAACGTGGTCATGGACGCCACCGGCCACCCCTCGGGGCCGGAGCTGGCCCTGTCCCTGGCCGGCCGCCGGGCCACCGTGGTGCTGCCGGGCATGTACAAGGCGCCAGTGACGCTTTATATGGACCGGGCGGTGCTCAACGAGATTCGCCTGCAGGGGGTGTTCTCCCAGGACTTCAGGGCCGTAGGGCCGGCCATCAAGATGGCCCGCCAGGGCCGCTATCCCCTGGAGGAGCTGATCACCCACCGCCTGCCCCTGGAGCAGGCGGAGTACGGTATAAAGTTGGTGGCGGGCCAGGTGGAAGGCGAGCTGCCCCTGAAGGTGGTGTTGGACCCCAAGCTGTAGCAGGAGAATGAGACATGAAAAAAGTTGCAGTCATCGGCGCGGGCACCATGGGCCATGGCCTGGCCATGGTCTTCGCCCTGGGCGGCTACCAGGTGGCGCTCAATGATCTGTCTCCAGAGATTCTTGGGAAGTCGCGCAGCCTGATCAAGGCCAACCTGGACACCCTGGCCGAGGCGGGTATGTTCGACGCCGCCCAGCGGGAAGAGGTGGCCGATCAGCGCATCTCCTACACCAGCGACCTGGGCCAGGCCGTGGACGGGGCCGGCTTCGTGGTGGAGGCCGTGGTGGAGAACCCCGAGGTCAAGAAAAAGCTATTCTCCGAACTGGACCGCCTGGCCCCGCCCGAGGCCATCCTGGCCAGCAACACCTCCTACCTGGACATCTTCAAGTTCGTGGAGACCAAGCGGCCGGACAAGGTGCTCATCACCCACTGGTTCGCCCCGCCCCACATCGTGCCCCTGGTGGAGATCGTGGTGGGGCCCCAGACCTCCGAGGAGAGCGTGCAGACCGTCAAGCGCATGCACGACGACATGGGCAAGACCACCATCGTCATCCGCAAGTTCCTGCCCGGCTTCGTGGGCAATCGCATGCAGGCGGCCCTGGGCCTGGAGATCTTCCGACTGCTGGACGAGGGCTACGTCACGCCCGAGGACCTGGACAAGGCGGCCAAGGCCGGCTTCGGCCTGCGCATCCCCATCCTGGGCGTGGTCAAGCGCATGGACTTCGCCGGCCTGGACCTGGTGCAGGCCGTGCTCAAAAACCGCTCCTACCAGCCGCCTGAGATCAAGGGCCGCAGCCAGATCATCGACGACCTGGTGGGCCGGGGCCGGCGCGGGGTCAAGGACGGGGCGGGCTTCTACGAGTACGGCGGCCGCTCCTCCGAGGAGATCATGCATGAACGGGACCTGAAGCTGCTCAAGCTCAGAAAGTTCCTGGAAGACCTGGGCGAGCTGGGCTAAGGAGGCGCGAATGCGGTTCAAGGGTCTGCGGGCCATAGTGACCGGCGGCAACCGGGGTCTGGGGCGCTCCTTTGCCGGCGGCCTGGCCGCCGAGGGCTGCCGGGTGATGATCGCCGGCCGCAACCAGGACGATCTCCTGGCCGCCGCCGCGGACATTGCCGACGCCGGCGGGGAGTGCCTGGGCCAGGCCACGGACATCACCAAGCCCGAGCAGGTGGCGGCCCTGGTGCAGGCCACGGTGGACGCCTGGGGCGGGGTGGACATCCTGATCAACAACGCCGGCGGCAGCATGGGCGTGTCCAAGACCGCCATCGAGGACCTGGACCCGGCCGACTGGGACCGGGTGATGGAGCTGAACCTGCGGGCGGTGTTCCTCTGTTGCCGGGCAGTGGCGCCCTTGATGAAGGCCCAGCGCTTCGGCAAGATCGTAAACCTCAGCTCCATGGCCGCCCGCATAGGCGGCACCATCACCCCCTTGCAGTACAGCTCGGCCAAGGCGGCCATCATCACCTTCACCCGCCACCTGGCCCAGGAGCTGGGCCCCTACAACATCAACGTCAACGCCGTGGCCCCCAGCGTGGTCCTCTCCGGCGCCCGGGTGCAAAAGATGTGGGACGAGCGCCTGAGCCCACAGGAGAAGGAGGCCTTCCTCAAGCGCAGCCACCTGCGCCGCCTGGGCACCGTGGAGGAGATCACCGGTCCGGTGCTGTTCCTGTGCAGCAAGGACGCCGGCTTCATCTCCGGCGTCACTTTAGACGTGAACGGAGGTATGTTCTCGGTCTGAGCCGGGACCAAGGAGCCGCCTATGTCCGCCCCCCAGCTACCGCCCTACGACCACCAGCCGCGGCCCTACACCGGGCCCTCGCGTCAAGAGGTGCTGGCCCTGCGCCGGCAGTACCTTTCGCCGGTCATGGTGCTGTACTACCAGGAGCCGCTCATGGTGGTGGAGGGCTCCATGCAGTACCTCTACGACGAGACCGGGCGGCGCTTCCTGGACTGCATCGGCGGCATCGTCACCATCAGCGCCGGCCACTGCCACCCCTACGTGCTGGCCAAGACCCGTGAGCAGCTGGAGACGCTCTGGCACACCTCGCCCATCTACCTGCACCCGGCCATCGCCACCTACGCCCATGCGCTGGCTCAGCGCATGCCCGGCGAGCTGTCGGTGTGCTACTTCGTCAACTCCGGCTCCGAGGCCAACGACCTGGCCCTATTGATGGCCCGCCTGCACACCGGCAATTACGATGTGGTGGCCCTGCGCAACGGCTATCACGGCGGTGTGGCCTCGGCCATGGCCCTCACCGCCCACAGCTCCTGGAAGTACAACTACCCCCACAGCTTCGGCGTGCACCACGCCCAGGCGCCCTACCCCTACCGGGGCCCCTGGGGCCTGGACGACCCCCAGGCCGGCGTGAAGTACGCCGACGACGTGGCCGACCTGATCCGCTTCGCCACTCCGGGCCGGGTGGCCGCCTTCTTCGCCGAGACCATCCAAGGCGTGGGCGGGACCGTGGAATGCCCGCCGGGCTATCTGGCCGAGGTCTACCGCATCGTGCGCCAGGCGGGCGGGGTGTGCATCGCCGACGAGGTGCAGACTGGCTTCGGCCGCACCGGCGATCATTACTGGGGCTTCGAGAACCAGGGCGTTATCCCGGACATCGTGACCATGGCCAAGGGCATCGGCAACGGCCTGCCCCTGGCGGCGGTGGTCACCACCCCGGCCATCGCGGCCAGCCTCAAGGAGCGCATCCACTTCAACACCTTCGGCGGCAATCCGGTATCCTGCGCGGCCGGCAAGGCGGTGCTGGAGGTGATCGACAAAGAAGGATTGCAGGCCAGGTGCCGCGAGGTGGGCGGCTACTTCCAGGACGGACTGCGCCGGCTGCAGGAGCGGCACTCCATCATCGGCGAGGTGCGCGGCCGCGGCCTGATGCTGGGCGTGGAGATGGTCAAGGACCGCCAGAGCAAGGAGCCGGCCGGCCCAGAGTGCATCCGCGTCTTTGAGCGCGCCCGAGAGCTGGGGCTCCTGCTGGGCAAGGGCGGCTTCTACGGCAACGTGCTGCGCATCAAGCCGCCCATGTGCCTCACCCAAGCCGACGTAGACTTCGCCCTGGCGGTGTTGGATGACGCCATGGCCGCCCTCTGAGCCTCGCCCGCCTAGGCGGGCGAGGCTCCCTTGATGGTGCTGATGGCCGCGGCGGCGCCGTCGGCCAGCAGGGTCACATCCGAGCCGTAGGCCACGAAGCGAATCCCCTTCTTGATCCAGGCCACGGTGTCCGGGGCGTTGGCGGTCAGCAGCCCCGGCGCCACCCCGGCCTGGGCGCAGGCGGCGATCACCTTCTCCACCGCCTCCACCAACTGCGGGTGCCCGGTCTGGCCGGCGATGCCCATGCTCACCGACAAGTCCATGGGCCCCACGAAGATGGCGTCCACGCCCTCCACCGCGGCGATGGCCGCGGCGTTGGCCACTGCCCGAGGCGACTCGGCCTGCACCGCAATGAAGGTGTCGGCATTGGCCTGGGCCAGGTGCTCGGGCGCCGAAATCTTGCGGTACATGTTGTGCGCCCGACGCAGGGCCAGGCCGCGGGCGCCCTGGGGTGGGTACTTGGCGTGACGCAGCACCTCCCTGGCCTGGTCGGGCTCATCAACCATGGGCACCAGCAGGCCGGCGGCACCTAGATCCAGGGGCTTGAGGATCACCTCGCGCCGGATCTCCGGCGCCCGCACCACCACGTCGATGTTGGCGCCGCGCGCCCCGGCGATCATGGCCCCCATGGCCTCCCAAGAAAAGGCGCCGTGTTCGTTATCCAGGATGAAGAAGTCGAATCCGCTCTGGGCCAGCATGTAGCCCAGGTTGGGGTTGCGCACTTCGGACACGAAGGTGCCCACGGCCACTTCGCCGTTGTCCAGTCTCTGCTTAAGCCGGCTCATTGGGTGTCTCCGCGGCAGGCGTAGCGAAAATATGGCGGCGGTCCGGGCCGGGGGCGCCCCCGGCCCGGACCGTGTTGATCAACCGTTATACTTGTTCCAGAAAAGGATATCGGCCAGGTTGCGCTTGGGCACGAACTGCTGGTCGTCCTCGTCGCGCCAGTATTTGATGTCCTCCGGGCTCCCCTGGCCGGGCTGCAGGTCCACCTGCTTGGGCTCCTCGGCTGGCACGCCCAGGGCGATCACCGAGTCCACCTCCACGCCCTCGGGCACGGCCAGAATCTTGGTGAGGGTGGGCACGTCGACGCTCTTGATCCAACAGGTGCCTAGGCCCTCGGCCGTGGCCAGCAATATGATGGTCTGGGCGGCCGCACCCAGGTCGTACTTAGCCCCCACCGCCAGGGTAAGCTCTTTCTTTACGCAGATGATTATGTAAGCGGTTGGGGTGTACCCCGGCTTGGGCACGCCGCGGGGCGCAGTGTAGGCGGCCCACTTGAGGCAATCGAACACCTGCTGGCAGAGGCCGGGTTCGGTCACCACCACGTACTGCAAGGGCTGGCGGTTGGCGGCCGAGGGGCCCACCCGCGCCACGTCGACTAGCTCCCGCAGCAGGTCCTGGTCAATGGGCTTCTGCTTGAAGCTGCGCACAGAACGCCGTTTGTATATGGCCTTGCGAACATCCATCACTCTCCTCCTTGCTGCAATGTGCTTGGCTCGTGCGTAGCGCCGCCGCCTCCCCCGCGGACGGCTCCGGCCGGCGCGCACCAGGTTCCCCATTGCCTTCCCAATTCTGACAAAAGATAGTCCGTTACGCCAGAGCGGCTTTGCACCGGACCGTTTATTTATGCTTGGGGCGCGCGGCCCAGCGGCTATAATTGGGCTCGTCCCAGCAGCGGAGGTCCCCCAGCCATGAGCGGGTCAGGCATTTCCCTCCTAGAACGGGCCCACGGCTTCGGCCCCCGGACGGCCCTGATCACCCCGCGGGGTGAGTTCACCTACGCCCAGTTGCTGGATGCCGCGGGCCGGGTGGCCGCGGGCCTGCGGCAGGGCCGGGCCGACCTGGGCCAGGGGCGGGTGGCCTTCCTGGCCCCGCGCGGCTTCACCTGGACCGCCCTGCTGTGGGGCATCTGGCGGGCCGGCGGGGTGGCGGTGCCCCTGTCCGAACTGCACCCGCCCGCGGAACTGGCCTACGCCATTGCCGACAGCCAGGCCACCCTGGTGGCGGCTCACCCGGAGTATGCGGATCGTCTGCGCCCTCTGGCCCAGGCCGCGGGCAGCCGCTTTTTCACCAGCGACGAGCTGCTGGCCGCCCCGACCGACCCCCTGCCCACCGTGGGGCCCAGCCGCCGGGCCATGATCCTCTACACCAGCGGTACCACCGGCGCGCCCAAGGGCGTGGTACACACCCACGCCAACCTGGAGGCCCAGATCAAGATGCTGGTGCAGGCCTGGCAGTGGTCGCCGGAGGACCACATCCTGCACGTGCTGCCCCTGCACCACGTGCACGGCATCGTCAACGTGCTGCTCTGCGCCCTGTTCTCCGGGGCCTGTTGCGAGCTGCTGCCCCGCTTCGACGCCGAGACGGTCTGGCAAAAGTTCCTGAGCCGGCCCCTGACCCTGTTCATGGCCGTGCCCACCATCTACGCCAAACTCATCGCGGCCTGGGAGGCGGCCCCGGAGCCGGAGCGGGCCCGCTGGTCAGCCGCCTGCGCCAAGCTGCGCCTGATGGTCTCGGGCTCGGCGGCGCTGCCAGTGAGCGTGTTGCAGAAGTGGCAGGCCATCAGTAGTCACCGGCTGCTGGAGCGCTACGGCATGACCGAGATCGGCATGGCCCTGTCCAATCCCCTGCAGGGGGAGCGGCGGCCCGGCTTCGTGGGCGCGGCCCTGCCCAGCGTGGAGCTGCGCCTGGTGGACGAGGCCGGCCGCGACCTGCCCCCGGGCGAGCCGGGCGAGATTCTGGTGCGCGGGCCGGCGGTGTTCCACGAATACTGGCAGCGGCCGGCAGAAACCCAGGCCGCCTTCAGCGGCGGCTGGTTTCGCACTGGCGACGTGGCCGTGGTGGAGGACGGGGCCTGGCGCATCCTGGGCCGCCAGAGCGCGGACATCATCAAGACCGGCGGCTACAAGGTCTCGGCCCTGGAGATCGAGGAGGTGCTGCGCACCCACCCGGCCGTGGCCGAGTGCGCGGTGGTGGGCCTGGAGGACCCGGAGTGGGGCGAGCGCGTGGCCGCGGCCCTGGTTCTGCGCCCCGGGCAAGGCCTGCGCCTGGATGATCTGCGGGCCTGGGGCAAGGAGCGCCTGGCCCCCTACAAGGTGCCCAGCCTGGCCCTGTTCGTGGAAGATCTGCCACGCAACGCCATGGGCAAGGTCACCAAACCCGCGGTGAAAAAGTTGTTCTCCCAATAACAGGGATGACCCAGGCCTCAGCCCGGCTCATTCCGTGAACCGCACCAAACGCCGGAGAGGACCATGACCTTCAAACACGACCACATCCACCTGCGCTGCCAAGACCTGGAAGCCAGCGTCAAATACTACGAAGAGATGTTCGGGGGGGAGGTCGTGGCCCGCGTAACGCCTCGGGGCATGCCCCTGGTGCGCATGGCCGTAGGCGATATCTTTCTGGCCCTGTCGCCTCTGCGCGAGGGCGACCCCCAGCCCAGCGAGGGTCTCAAATGGGGAGCGTACGAGCTGGGCTTCTTGGTTCAGGACATCCATGGGTCCTGTGCGGATCTCAAAGCCAAGGGAGCGGAGTTCATCGAGGGGCCTCTAGAGGTGCGCCCCGGCGTCACCGTGGCCTTCCTCAAGGCGCCCGACGGCATGAAGATCGAACTGGTCCAGCGCGACTGAGGCGGCTTAGTCCGCCGGCGGGCGCATGACCGCGCCTTGGGCGGCCGAGGCGGCCAGGCGCGAATACAGGGCCAGGTGGCCGCGGGCGAACTTCAGCGGCGGCCGCTGCCAGGCGGCCAGGCGCCGGGCCATCTCTTGGGCCTCCACCTCCAGGTTCACCTGGCGGCCGGGGATGTCTATGGTGATGCGGTCGCCGTCGCGCACCGCAGCGATGGGCCCGCCCTCGGCCGCCTCCGGCGATACGTGCCCCACGAAGCAGCCGTTGTTGGTGCCCGAGAAGCGGCCGTCGGTGATCAGGGCCGTCTTCAGGGCCAGGCCCTGGCCGTAGAGCATCTTCATGGCCGTAGCCATCTCGGGCATACCCGGCCCGCCCTTGGGCCCCTCGTAGCGGATCACCACCACCTCGCCGGCTTGGATGCACCGCTCCAGTATGGCCTGGTTGGCCTCCTCCTCGGAGTCGAAGCAGCGGGCGGTCCCCTGAAAAAAGTGCATGTCCGCATGGATGGCCGCGGGTTTGGTCACCGCCGAATCCGGAGCCAGGTTGCCCCGCAGAATGGCCAGGCCGCCGGTGGCCCGCCAGGGATCGTCCAGGCTGCGGATGATCTCCGAGCCGCCCTTGCGGGCCGCGGCCACGTTGTCGGCCACGCTGCGCCCGGTAACCGTGAGGGCCTGGCCGTGCAGCAGGGGAAGCAGTTCCCTGAGCACCGCCGGCACCCCGCCGGCAGCGTGGAAGTCAGGCACGTTGGCCGGCGCGGCCGGGTAGATGCGCGCGATGTGCGGCGTGCTGGCCGATAGCGCCTCGAAGGTCTCCATGCCCAACCCCACGCCGGCCTCGTAGGCAATGGCCAACAGGTGCAGCACCAGGTTGGTGGAGCCGCCCATGGCCATGCCCAGGCGGATGGCGTTCTCCAGGCCTTGGCGGTTGATGATCTGGCGGGCGCCTATGCCCTCCTGGACCATGGCCACAATGCGCCGGCCCGCGGCCTGGGCGGCGCGGAAGCGCCCGGCGTACACCGCCGGTATGGTGGCGCTGCCGGGCAGGCTCATGCCCAGGCCCTCGGCCATGGCGCACATGGAGTTGGCCGTGCCCAGGAAGGAGCAGGAGCCGCAGGTGGGCATCACCGCCTCCTCCAGGCGGGCGAACTCCTTCTGGTCTATGTGGCCCGCGGCCAGCATGCCCAGGCCCTCGGCGATGGAGGTGATGTCCGCCGAGCGGCCATCGAACTCCCGTCCGCCCAGGGAGGGGCCCCCGGCCACCAAAATGGCCGGCAGGTCCAGGCGGGCGGCGCCCATGAGCAGGCCGGGCACGATCTTGTCGCAGGAGCCCAGTAGCACCAGGCCGTCCAGGCGGTGCGCCTGGGCCATCACCTCCAGGGAGCTGGCGACCACCTCCCGCGAGGGCAGGATGTAGCGCATGCCCACGTGGCCGTTGGCCACGCCGTCGCAGCAGGCGGGCAGGCCGAACTCGATGGGCGTGCCGCCGGCCTGGTACACGCCCTGCTTGACCGACTCGGCCACCTGGCGCAGGTTGTAGTGCCCCGGCACCACGGTGTTGAAGGAGTTGGCCACCCCGATCAGGGGCCGCTCCAGGTCGTAGTCGCTGTAGCCCATGGACTTGAACAGCGCCCGCACCTTGGACCAGCGCGGCCGCTGCAGGATGTCCTTGCTCCGCCAGCTCATCTGCCCGCTCCCCGCCGGATCAGGCGCCTTGCTTCATGTAGATCTGGGCCTTGTGGTGCAGCTCGGCCAGCTGATCGCGCACCATGCCGCGCTCCGAGGGCTTCAGATCGCGCACCGGCTTGGCCGGCTGGCCCAGCACCAGCACCCCAGGCGGCACCTGCATGCCCGGCGGCACCACGGCGCCCGCCCCCACGATGGCGCCCTCGCCCACCACCGCCTTATCCAGCACGATGGCCCCGATGCCCACCAGGGCCCCGCTACAGACCGTGGCCCCGTGCAGGCAGACCTGGTGGCTGATCAGGGAGCCGGCTTCCACGATCACCGGCTTGCCCAGGGGCGCTTCCAGCAGGGCCAAATCCAGCACCGCGCTGCCGGCCTTGATCAAGATCTCGCCGTCATCGGCCCGCAGCACCGCGCCGGGCCAGATGCTGGCCCCCTCTTCCAGGATGATGCGCCCAATGAGCCGGACCGAGCGGTCCACGAAAACGCCGGCGGCGATCTGCGGCGCGTGACCGTCATAGGGTGTGATGAGATGCGACACCTCGTTGATCCTTTCGCCTTATATTAAGGCCCGGTCGCGGCGGGAGCGCCTCAGGCCTGCACCGTGATGCCCCGCTTGAGTATCTTGCCGGTGCTGGTCTTGGGCAGCTCCGGCACCAGATTGATGACCCGTGGGTACTTGTAGGGCGCCACCCGCTCCTTGACGAAGGCGCGCAGATCTTCGGCGCTGACCGAGGCGCCCGGTCGCAGGGCCACCACCGCGGCCACCTCCTCGCCCAGGTCCTGGTGGGGCATGCCCAGCACCGCCGCCTCCAGCACCGCCGGGTGCTGGTAGAGCACCTCCTCGATCTCGCGGGGGTACACGTTGTAGCCGCCGCGAATGATCATCTCTTTCTTGCGATCCACCACGAAAAAATAGCCATCTTCGTCCTGGCGGCCCAGGTCGCCGGTGTGCAGCCAGCCGCCCTTGAGGGTCTGGGCCGTGGCCTCGGGCTGATTCAGGTAGCCCTTCATCACCCCCGGACCCTGCACCAGAATCTCGCCCACCTGGCCCACGGGCAGTTCCTGGTCCTGGTCGCCCACCACCTTGGCTTTGAAGCCGGGAATGGGCACCCCGATGGAGCCGGGCTTGGTGCGCCGGCCGTAGGGGTTCTCCACCGCCACCGGCGAGCACTCGGTCAGGCCGTAGCCCTCGTAGATGGTGGCGCCATAGGCCTGCTCAAAGCGGCGCAGCACCTCCACCGGCAGGGAGGCCCCGCCCGAGATGCCGAAGCGCAGGGAGGAGCGCCGCGGTGGGTGCTCCCCAGCCAGCTCGGCCAGGCGGTTGTACATGGTGGGCACCCCGATGAAGATGGTGCTTCCCAGCCCCTCGATGGCCGCCTGCACCTCCTCGGCCTGGAAGTGCACCCACAACCTGATGGTCAGGCCCAGGTACACGCCCGCGTTGAGGGCGCTGGTCTGGCCGTAGATGTGGAACAGGGGCAGCACGCACAGCACCGCGTCCTGGGGCTCGGTGTGGCGCATGTCGCCCACGCTGACCGCGTTGCTCACCAGGTTGCCGTGGGTGAGCATGGCCCCCTTAGGCAGGCCGGTGGTGCCGCTGGTGTAGATGATGGCCCAGGTGTCGTCGTCCTGGGCCGGGTGGATCGGGAAAGGGCCGCGATCATGATATAGCCCGCTCAGGGGCCGGAAGCCCGGCACGGCCCGGCCCTCCGCGATGCGCAGGTCGATGACTGGCATCTGCTCCAGCAAGGGGCCGGCGTAAGCCAGGTGCTCGCTGTGGCCTATGAAAGCCCGGGCACCGGAGTCGCGGAAGATGTGGCGCAGCTCCTCGCCGCGGTAGAGGAAGTTCACCGGCAGCACCACCGCGCCCAGCCGGGCCAGGGCGTAGTAGGCCACCACCCAGCTGGGGGAGTTTGGCATCATCAGCACACAGACATCCCCCGGCCGCAGCCCAGCCTCTTGCAGACCCCAGGCCATCTGGTCGCAACGCTGGTTCAGTTGGGCGTAGGTCAGGCTCTGGTCGGCGAAGATGAGGGCCGGGTGCTCTGGCCGGCGTTGGGCGCTATTGCTGAGCAGCTGGGAAATATTCACGGCGGCCTCGCAAAAATGACGCGGCCCCCGGCGGGGTGCCGGGGGCCGCGGAGGTTAGGCTTCGTTCCTGAGCACCAGCGCTACGCCCTGGCCGCCGCCCAGGCACATGGTGGCCAGCCCCAGCTCCACGCCGCGGCGCTTCATCTCGTAGATCAGCTTGGTGGTGATCACCGCGCCGGTGGCGCTGATGGGGTGCCCCAGGGCGATGGCCCCGCCGTTGACGTTGACCTTGGCCTCGTCCAGGCCCAGTTCGCGAATACAGGCCAGGGACTGGGAGGCGAAGGCCTCGTTGAGCTCGACCAGGCCTATGTCTTTGATGGCCAGGCCGGTCTTCTTCATGGCCAGCTTGGTGGCGTCCACCGGGCCGATGCCCATCAGCGAAGGCTCCACGCCCACCGAGGCGTAGCCCACGATAGACACCAGCGGCTTCAGCCCCAGGTCCTTGGCCCGCTGCCGCGAGGCCACCACCGCCGCCGCCGAGGCGTCGTTCATGCCCGAGGAGTTGCCCGCGGTCACCGAGCCGCCCTTCTTGAACACCGGCTTGAGTTGGGCCAGGCCCTCCAGGGTGGTCTCGGGCCGGGGGTGCTCGTCCACCTTGAACATCTTGGGCTCGCCCTTGCGCTGGGGAATGGGCACCGGCACGACCTGCTCGGCGAAGCGGTTTTCCTTGAGCGCCGCGGCCGCCTTCTGCTGGCTGGCATAGGCAAAGGCGTCCTGGTCCTCGCGGCTGATCTTGTACTTCTCGGCCACGTTCTCGGCAGTCTCGCCCATGGTGTTCTTGCTGATGGGATCGTACAGCACCAGTTGGTCCTGCAGCTGGGCGTGGCCCAGGCGGGCGCCCCAGCGGCCGGTGGGCAGCAGGTAGGCCGCGTTGGACATGTGCTCCACGCCGCCGGCCACCAGGAGCTGGGCGTCGCCGGCCTTGATGGCCTGGGCCGCCAGCATGATGGTCTTGATGGAGCCGCCGCAGGCCTTGGCCACCGTGTACTCGGGCACCGGGATGGGGATACCCGCATCCACGGCGATGGGCCGGGCCATGTTGGCCGGCAGCAGGCCGGTGCGGTACTGCTGGGAGAAGACCACCTCCTCCACCTGGTCGGGTTGCACGCCCGCCCGCGCCATGGCTTCTTTGATAATCAGAGCGCCCAGTTCGCGGTCGGTGAGGGCCTTGAGGGTGCCGCCGAAACGGCCCACCGGAGTGCGTACCGCGCTCAAAATGACTGGCTCGGACATATCGCTACCCTTTCCTTTGCTAGAGAATTTGCCTGCTGGGTACTTTAGTTGCTGTCTTTATAACCTGCCCGCGGACCAGGCCACAATTTTGGGCGCCTCTTCCAGGGCTAATAGATTAATGTCCTCCATCCCGCGGCTTATTGCGAGTCCTTGTCGCCCGCCAGCAGCTGCTCGCGCACCCGGCGGCGCAGCACCTTGCCCGCTGGGCTCAGGGGCAGCTCGGTGACGATCTCCAGGCGTTTGGGGGCCTTGTAGCGCGCCAGGCTCTCCTTGCAGTGGGCTATCAGCTCTGCCGGCTGGACCTGACGGCCCTCGTTGAGCACCACCACCGCGCAGACCGCCTCGCCCCACTGCTCGTCGGGCACCCCCACCACGGCCGAGTTCTGCACCGTCGGATGGCTGTTGAGGCAGTTCTCCACCTCGGTAGCGTACACGTTGTAGCCGCCGCTGATGATCATATCCTTTTTGCGGTCCACCAGGTAGATATATCCCTGCTCGTCCGCATAGCCGATGTCCCCCGACTTCCAGAAGCCGCTGGGTGAGAAGTTCTGCCGGGTCTGCTCCGGGTCGCGGTAATAGCCCTGGATGGTGTTGACCCCGCGCATCCACAGCTCACCGCGCTCGCCCACCGGCATCTCCTGCCCCTCGTCGTCGCAGATCATCAACTCCTGCCCTGGAAAGGGCCGGCCGATGGAGGAAAGGCGCTGCACCTGCTCGGGCCCTTCCAGGCTGTGCTCGGCGCGACCCAGGACGGTGCTGGAGGGCCAGCACTCGGTGGAGCCGTAGCCGTGCACGAAGATGGGGCCGAAGACCCCCAACAGCGCCTCCAGCTTGGAAGGCGATATGGGCGCGGCGCCGTAGCGTATGGTCTTGAGACTGCTCAGATCGTAGCGCTGGTGCAGTTTGGCGTCCAGCATGCGGTAGGCCACGGTGGGCACCGTGTAGATCATCTCGACCTTCTCGGCCTCCATCACCTGGCCCATCTGCTCCAGGTCCACCTTGTTCAGGGTGACCACCGTGCCGCCCTTGATGTGGATGGGTATCACCACCGAACCCGAGGCGGCGTGGTTCAGGGGCGAAAACAACAGGGCCCGGGGGGAGCCATAGGGAAAGGTCTCGATGTAGTGGGCCGGGTTGCAGCCCCAGGTCCAGAGGTTGGACAGGCTGTACATGGCGCACTTGGCCCGGCCGGTGGTGCCGCCGGTGAAGCGCAGCACGCTGATGTGTTGCCTGGAGTCGTCGGCCACGAACTCGGCCGTCACCTCCGCTGGGGAGGCCGCCTCCACCAGGCGCCAGAAGTCGTGCACGCCCGGATACTCTGGGCCAGGCGGGTCCATGCAGACCATGACCAGGCCCCGCTCGCGCAAGGGCTGGTAGAGCTGGGGCATGAAGTGGGCCTCCAAAAAGACCAGGCGGGGCTGAGCGTAATCCAGCTGCGTCAGCTTCTGGGCCAGGGACTCGCGGATGTCGATCCAGGCCGCGCCCACCGGACATTTGAACATCCAGGGGTGGAACAACCCCATGTTGTCGTTTTCCAGGACGGTGGCGTAGAAGTCGCCTTCGCCCAGGCCAAAGCGCTCGGCCAGAAAATTACTGACTTGGTTCGAGATGCGGTGCATCTGGGCGTAGGTAAAGCGGCGGCCGCGCTCCACGTTCACCAGGGCAATGCGCTCGGCGAAGCGCTGCACGTGCTGCCGGAAGATTCTGCCCATGTTGACCAGCATGCTAGCGCTCCAGAGCCGCCGCCTGTCCGGGTATAAGGGGATAGGGCCCCTCGTAGCCCAGCAGGGAGGAAAGATTGCGTCCTTGCTCCACCAGCAGGCGGCTCAGCCTGGTGCGGGCCTGCCGGCCGTCCTGGATCAAAGGCAGGGATATGTTAACCGCCGCCACCACCTTCCGCCGGTGGTCCAGCAGCGGCACCGCCAGGGAGTACAGAGCCAGGGAGGCCTCCTTGTCGCTCTCGGCCATGCCTTGCCGTCGGACCCGCAGCAGCTCCCGCAGCAGCTTGCGCGGGTCGGTGATGGTGTAGGGGGTCATGCGTTCCAGCTTGATGCGCGCCACCCGAGACCGAAGCTCGGTCTCAGGCAAAGCGGCCAAGAGCACCTTGCCCATGGAGGTGCAGTAGCTAGGTAGCTTGGAGCCTGGTTGCAGGTCGAACTTGAAAAAGCGTTGCACCTCGTTGCGGAACAGCACCAGCACCTCGGTGTCGTCCAGCACCGAGAGGTTGACCGTGGCCTTGATCTGCTCGGAAAAGCGGCGCAGGTGGGATTCGGCCATCTTGCGCAGCTCCGAGCCCTGCAGGCAGCTATAGCCCAGGGTCAACACCCGCGCGCCCAGGGAGTACTCCTTGCGCTCGCCCCGCTGCAGGTAGCCCAGGGCCAGCAGGGTGTGTACGCAGCGCTG
Source organism: Thermodesulfobacteriota bacterium (assembly GCA_040751985.1). Lineage (GTDB taxonomy): Bacteria > Desulfobacterota > Desulfarculia > Desulfarculales > Desulfarculaceae > Desulfoferula. The sequence continues at coordinate 114,271 of JBFMFU010000063.1, forward strand.
CACCGCGGCCAGGTTCAGACCCGATACCTGGGCCAGTTCGGTGAGGGTCAGGCTGGGCCGCTGGGAGGAGAAGGCCTCCAGCACCGACAGACCTCTGGCCAGGGACTTGATGAATAGGGGGTGTAGCTCGGGGCTAGGCACGGACTTATCGCTTTGCGTTAATTTACGACGTAATGCAATATACGTCGGGCAGGGGGCGGGGTCAAGGGATTCCGGACCGGGCCGCGCTTCTAATGGCCAGGGGTTTGGTTTATAGTGGGAGCGTCCGCGAAAGCGGCTTTTTGCCAAAGGAGAGGCAATGATCGATACCAGAGCCATGGTGGTGACTGCGCCGGGCCAGATGGAAATGCGGCGCTATCCCCTGCCCGAAATAGGAGACGAGGATGGCATCCTCAAGGTGGAGCTGGTGGGCGTCTGTGGCTCGGACCCGGGCATATTCAAGGGCAAGGCCTCGCGGGCGCCGCGGCCCTACCCCCTGATCATGGGGCACGAGATAGTGGGCCGGGTGTGGGCCATGGGCGCGGCAGCCAAGCGGCGCCACGGCGTCAGCGAGGGCGACCGGGTCATAGTGGAGTACGCCTTTGGCTGCGGCCGCTGCGGCCCCTGCCGGGACGGACGCTACACCCTGTGCGAGGAGTTCTACACCTACGGGTCCATGGTCTCCTGTCAGGCCCCGCCGCACCTCTACGGCGCCTACGCCGACTATCTCTACATCCACCCGCGGGCCATGGTGCACAAGATCGGCGACAGCATGACCCCGGAAACGGCGGTGCTGGTGGGCGCGGTGCTGGGCAACGCCGTGCGCTGGCTCAGCCGCATCGGCCAGGTGAAGGTGGGCCAGGCGGTGGCCATCGTGGGTCCGGGCCAGCAGGGCCTGGCGGCCACGGTGGTGGCCAAGGAGTCCGGCGCCGACCCCATCATGGTGGTGGGCAAGTCCCGCGACCACGCCCGCCTAGAGATGGCCCGGCGCTTCGGCGCCGACCTGGCCGTGGACGCAAACCAGGAGGACCCGGCTAAGGTGCTGGCCCAGGCCACCGGGGGCAAGATGGCCGACGTGGTCATGGATGTCAGCGGCCATCCCTCGGGCGCGGGCCAGGCCCTGGCCCTGGCCGGCCTGGGAGCCAC
>JBFMFU010000064.1:0-2937 GCA_040751985.1 Thermodesulfobacteriota bacterium
TCGGCATCAAGTCGAACAACGGCGCCCAGGCTGTGGACATGCGGTACCTGTACGGCTGGTGGCGCGTGGGCAACTGCCGCTTGCTGGCCGGCCACACCGACAACTGGTTCGGCTCCCTGGCCTACCATCCCATGCAGTATGTGGGCTTGAACAACAACGCCCACTTGCTGCTGTTCGGCTGGGGCCTCCTGTGGCCGCACCGCGTGCCGCAGGTGCAGTTCACCTACAATACCGCCAGCTGGGGCGTGCAGTTCGCGCTGGAGGAGCCTCGCCAGAACAGCAACCTCTGGGGCGGCACCACCACCACTTACTACACCTTCCCCCGCGCCTCTCTGACCTTCATGTTCAAGGCCGGCAGCTTCATGACCCACCCCGGCATCAGCTACGTGAAGCACCAGTACCAGAAGGCTGATGGCAGCACCACCGCCGACGACAGCTACGACACCTGGGCGGTCGTGCTCCCCATCAAGTTCTCGGTCGGCGCCTTCACCCTGAAGTTCCAGGGCCACTACGGCATCAACTTCGGGGGTGAGTATCCGTTCTACCCCACCACCACTGGCGGCGCGGACACCCGGCCCCTGCTGGTGGGCGGCGATGTCAAGGACACCACCATCCTGGGTGGCTTCCTCTCTGGCGAGTTCGCAGTGGGCAAGGCGAAGATCGTGGGCGGCTTCGGCTACGAGCGTTTCCAGAACGACGACGGCTGGACCAGCGCCAACGGCTACTCCAAGGACGAGAACACCCGTTGGGGCGCCTTCATCGCCGTGCCCTACCAGGTCACCAAGAACTTCGGCATCCATCCCGAGTTCTCCTACTACAACTGGGGCGACAAGCCCAAGACCGGCGCCGACATGGGCACCGAGTGGATTCTGGGCGTGGAGTTCCGCTTCATCTTCTAAGAAGCGCCTAGATACCTAAAAATCACCCCAAGGGGGCCTGGCCTGGCCAGGCCCCCTTTCTTTGGCCTCGCGGCGCCCGGCCATCCGTCGCGTTGCCAAGTCCTGCATCACCTCGTGCGACGAGCATATGCCTCTGACCCGCCGCGGCCATTGACAGGGCCCAGCCGTTGCGGTATTCGACACCCAGCCGCCATCAGCATCATGAGGAGGGCCCATGAGTTCGCCGCAGACCCCCACCGCCGGCCCGGAGGCGCTGAGCAGCCGCCTGCGCCCGGAGGAGCTGCGGCGCAGGGTGCTGGCCCTGGCCGGCCCCGCGGACCTGGCCCTGGAGCAGACGCTCAAGAGCCACGTGCCCTTCATCGAAGAGGTGAGCGACTACATCATCTTCAGCGGCGGCAAGCGCCTGCGGCCGGTGCTGTTCCTGCTGGCGGCGGCCGCCGCCGGCGGCCAGGGCCAGCCCCGCCACGCGGCCATCTTCGAGTTCCTGCACGCGGCCACCCTGCTGCACGACGACGTGGTGGACGAGGCCGGACGCCGCCGGGGGCGGCCCGCGGCCCGCACCCGCTACGGCAACGACGCCGTGATCCTGGTGGGCGACTTCCTGTTCTCCAAGAGCTACTCCCTGGCCGCCGAGGTGGCCGACCACCGCTTTATCAGCGCCCTGACCGACTGCACCACCATCATGGCCGAGGGCCAGGTGCTGGAGCTGCTCTACACCGGCGACCTGGAGCTGAGCCCGGACCGCTACCTGGAGATCATCGTCTCCAAGACCGCGGTGCTCATCGCCGCCGCCTGCCAGATGGGGGCCATCTACGCCGGCGCGGAACCGGCCGTGGTCAAGAGCCTCTACGACTACGGCCTGGAGCTGGGCATCGCCTTCCAGATGGTGGACGACGCCCTGGACTACGTGGGCAGCGAGCACGAGTTCGGCAAGCCGGTGGGCCACGACCTGGCCGAGGGCAAGATCACCCTGCCCTTCATCCAGGTGCGCGACCAGGCCCCGGCCCAGGCCCGCGCCCGCCTGCTGGAGCTGGCCCAGGCCATCGACCAGGACCCGGGGGTGATCCCCGAGGCCAAGGAGCTGGTGCGGACCCAGGGCGGGGTGGAGCACACCTTTGCCCAGGCCCGGGCCCACGCCCTGGCCGCCCAGCAGGCCCTGGCCCCGCTGCTGGGCGTTGCCAGCCCCAGCCCGGAGCTGGAGATACTCTTGGAGCTGGCCCCCTACGTGGTCACCCGCCGCACCTAGCCCTAAGCCCCCACTTACGGTTGCTGCGCCGATTGCCTGCCGAAACCCGCGCCCTGGCCGGCGCGGGGCCCCATGGCCAACCAGCCTTAATTACAGGAAAATAAGCGCGCCCCTTCTTGGAAGGGTGATTGCAAGGCACCGGCCGCCAAAGGAGGCGGCCCGTGTCCGACATCAGCGTCGTCCTGATCCAGAAGAGCGGCTCCCCCCTGGTCCCGGTCATCGCCGAGGCCGCGGCCCGGGTGCTGGAGCAACCCCTGCTGACCATCCCGGCGCCCCCCCTGCCGCCCATTGCCGCCCAGGCCGGCCTGCTGGCGGTGTGGGACCTGTGGGGCTTTGACGCCCCCGAGCGCCAGGCCTGGGAGCCGGAGCTGGCCTTGCCCACGGTGGGGGTGGTGCTGGCCCTGCCCCACGCCGAGCCCGAGCTGGCCGCCCTGGCCCTGCGCCTGGGGGCCCTGGGCCTGATCACCGCCGAGCTGTCGGCGTCGGTGGCGGGCCTGGTGCTGGAGCTGGCCCGCATCCACCAGGAGCGCATCTGCCGCCTCTTAGCCGAGCAGGCCTCCCTGGAGCAGCAAATGGCCGAGCGGGAGGTGATCGAGCGGGCCAAGCGGGTGCTCATGGCCAGCCTGCAGATCAGCGAGGCCGAGGCCATGCAGCGCCTGCAGAAGCAGGCCCGCAACACCAACCAGCGCCTGGTGCAGGTGGCCCAGCGGGTGCTGTCGTCCTACCGCCTGTTCAACGGCAAGCCGGAGTAGACCGCCGGTCAGGAGGCCGCCCCTGCGCCCCGCCCCACGG
>JBFMFU010000065.1:0-179923 GCA_040751985.1 Thermodesulfobacteriota bacterium
ACGGCAAGCTCAAACAATTCCGGAGGGTCGCTACTCGCTACGATAAGCTGGCCTCCTCATACTTGGCCTTCGTGCTTGTAGCGGCCATATACCTTTGGCTATTGTAAATGTCGACACGGCCTAGCAACCTGCTGGCCAACCACAACTACCGTTAAAATCACCCCTGCCCCTCCTGGGCCGCCAACTGTCCACAAGCCGCCGCGATGTCCGCCCCCCGGCTTTTCCTGAGCAGGGCCGTGACGTGCCGGGCGGCCAACTCCTCCTGGAAGGCCTCCATTGCCTCCGGCTCCGGCGGGGCGAAGGCCGCGCCTGGGTGGGGGTTGAAGGCGATGAGGTTCACCTTGCAGCGGAGCCCCCGGCACCAGGCCGCCAACTGCGCCGCCTGCTGGGGCCGGTCGTTGACCCCGCCCAGGAGCACGTACTCCAGGGTAATGCGCCGGGTGGGCTTGAGGGGATAGGCCAAGAGCGCCTGCTTGAGCGCGGCCAGGTTCCAGCGCCGGTTCACCGGCATCAGGCGGCTCCTCAGCTCGTCGTCGGCCGCGCCCAGGCTCACGGCCAGGGCCGCGGGCGTGGCCCGGCCCAGGGTGGCCAGGCGGTCCACCCGGCCGGCGGTGGACACCGTCACCCGGCGCTGGCTCATCTGCAGGCCGTGCTCGCCCAGGATGTGCTCCAGGGCCACCAAGAGGTTGTCCAGGTTGTCCAGGGGCTCGCCCATGCCCATGAACACCAGGTTGGTCAGGGGCCGGGCCTCATCCACCAGCCGGCGGGCGGCCAGCACCTGGCCCGTGATCTCGGCCGGAGCCAGGTTGCGCTTCAGGCCCAGGCCGCCGGTGGCGCAGAAGGCGCAGCCCATGCGGCAGCCCACCTGGGAGGACACGCACAGGGTGTGGTGGTCCTCCTCGGGGATCAGGACGCTCTCCACGGCCTGGCCGTCGCCCAGGCGGAACAGGAGCTTCTGGGTGCCGTCGGAGGCGGCCTGCACCTGGGCCGGGGCCAGGTCCGTGAGCCGGGCCGCAGCGGCCAGGCGGCCGCGCAGCTCCCGGCTTAGGTCGGTCATCTCCTCTATGCCCCTGGCGCCCTGGCGGTAGAGCCAGGCCAGCACCTGCCGGGCGCGGAAGGGCTTCTGGCCCAGGGAGACCATCAGGTCCTGCACCTGGGCCGCGGTCAGGTCGCGCAGCTCCGGGCGTTTGTCGTGGGTGGGCGGCATGGGCCAAGTGTACCCTGGGCCGGGGCGGGGGGCTAATCGGTGGCCAGGCGCTGGGTGAGCAGGCGGTCCAGGGCCGCGGCGAAGCGCTGCTTGTCCTTGGGGCCGTAGGGGGCCGGCCCGCCGGTGGTCACCCCCGCCTCGCGCAGGCCGGTGAGGAAGTCGCGCAGGCTCAGGCGCTCGCGCACGTTTTCTGCGGTGTACAGCTCGCCGCGGGGGTTCAGGGCCGTGGCCCCCTTGGCCACCACCTTGGCCGCCAGGGGCAGGTCGGTGGTGATCACCAGGTCCTCGGGCGCGGCCTGCTCGGCGATGTAGCGGTCGGCCGCGTCCAGGTCCCCCGGCACCCGCACCGTGGTCACCAGCCTGCCCGGCGGCCGGCCCACCTGGCGGTCGGCCACCAGGCACACCGGCAGCCTCAGACGCTCCGAGGCCCGGAACACGATCTCCTTGGCCGGCCGGGGGCAGCCGTCCGCGTCGATCCAGATGCGCATCAGGGCCCCTGGCGGAAGACCCGCGCCCAGTCCCGCTGCATGCTCACCACCACCCAGCCGCGCTGCTTGGCCAAGGCCAGCAGGTTGGCGCTGCGGTAGACGAACTCCCGCGGGTCGTCGTGGTCCAGCACCAGGGCCAGGCTGCGGCGGGGCGATGAGGCGGCGAAGCGCAGCATCCAGGCGTCGCCCATGGTGTTGCCGAAGGCCAGCACCGGCCCCCGCCCCAGGCGTAGCTTCAGGTTCACTGCCTTGACCTGGTCCAGGTTGAGCATGCCCGGCTGCACCCGGCCCCGGCTGAAGACCAGGCGGCCGTCCTTCTCGCTGACCGTGGCCGCGAAGCGGGTGCCGATGCAGCGCTCGGCCGGCACGCCCAGGTAGGGTTCGCTGATGGCCATCAGGGCCATGATGGCCGAGCCCGAGCAGACGTAGACCTTGAAGCCCTTGCGGGTCAAGAGCTGGATCAGCTCCAACTGCGGTTGGTAGATCAACTGGCTCCAGGGCACCTTCTTGGCCGAGTTGATGCCTTCGCGGAACACCTTGAGGGACAGGGCCCGGTAGGCGTCCAGGTCCATGCCCAGGAAGGGCTGCGTCAAGAGGGCGTCGATGTTGCGCATCAGGAACTGGCGGTCGCCGCTGATGGCGGCCTGGCACAGGGCGGCCTGCCTCTCGCCCTTGGCCGCGAAGGCCCCGCAGTTGTCCTTGAGCCAGGCCACCGAGATGGCCATGGTGAAGAAGTAGGGCTTCTCGGAGATGATGGTGCCGTCCAGGTCGAAGGAGGCGATGCGCTCGGCCGGGGGGATGAAGTCCTGGTGGCCGGGCGTGGTCACCGCGTTGACGTAATCCAGCAGCCGGCCGCGCAGGGGCTCGCGCCAGGAGGGCAGCTCCTGGGCCGCGAAGGCCGGCGCGGCCGCCATGAGGGCCAGCAGCAGGCAGAGCAGGACCAGGACCGGACGGCGGACGGTAGCGGGCGGCTTCATGGTTGCACCTCCAAGTGCGCGCGGCTCCCATTATGCCAGAGCCCGCGGCGGCCGCCAGCAAAATAGCCGCCGGGCGCCGGGGCTTGTGGGCCAGGCCTCGGCGTGGCATAGTGGGGCTGCGCCGCGGGCGCGAAGGGAGGCGCGGGCTTGCGCATAGGTTTCGTGGTGCAGCGCTACGGCGAGGGCATTGACGGCGGGGCCGAGGTGCACTGCCGCCGGGTGGCCTCGCGCCTGGCCGGCCGCGGCCACCAGGTCACGGTGCTCACCACCACCGCCGCGGACTACCTGACCTGGGCCAACCACTTCCCGGCCGGCGACGGCGAGATGGAGGGCGTGGCCCTCAAGCGCTTCCCGGTGGCCCGGCGGCGCTGGGTGCGGCCCTTCAACCTCTGGGCGCGCAAACTCTACCGCGGCGGCCAGCCCATTGACGTGCAGTGGCGCTGGCTGGTGCGCCAGGGCCCCTACACCCCGGCCCTGCTGCAGCACCTCATCGACCACGAGGCCGACTACCAGGCCATCGTGTTCTTTACCTACCTGTACTTCCCCACCGCCGCCGGCCTGCCCTTGGTGCCCCGGCGGGCGCTCTTGGTGCCCACGGCCCACGACGAGCCCACCCTGTACCTGCCCCTGTTCCGGCCCCTGTTCCACCTGCCCCGGACCATCCTCTACAACACCCAGGCCGAGCGCGAGCTGGTGCAGCGGGTGCACCGCAATAGTGAGGTGCGCGGCCGGGTGGTGGGCCTGGGCATAGACCCGCCCGCCCCCGGCGGCCAGGCCGCGTTCCGCGCCCGCCATAAACTGGACGGCGACTTCCTGCTCTACCTGGGCCGGGTGGACGTGATGAAGGGCTGCGGCGAGCTGTTCAGCCAGTTCCAGCGCCTGGCCGCCGAGCCCCAGTTCGCCGGGCTCAAGCTGGTGCTGGCCGGCCGGGTGCGCATGGAGCTGCCCCGCCACCCGGGCATCCTCAGTCTGGGGTTCGTGTCCGAGGCCGAGCGCGACGCGGCCCTGGGCGCGGCCACGGCCCTGGTCATGCCCTCGCCGCACGAGAGCCTGTCCATGGTCACCCTGGAGGCCTCCCTGGCCGGCCGGCCAGTGCTGGTCAACGCCGACTGCGAGGTGCTGGCCCGCTACGTGCGCGAGGCCCAGGCCGGCCTGGCCTACCGCGGTTACGATGAGTTCCGGGCCGCCACGGAGCGCCTGCTGGCCGCCCCCGCCGAGGCCGCGAACATGGGCCGGCGCGGCGCGGCCTACGTGGCCCAGCACTACGGCTGGGAGCCGGTGCTGGCGGCCTACGAAGAGGAGCTGGCCCGGGTGGCCGAGCAGGCCGGGGGGTAGACGGTGCGCATCGCCATAGACATCTGCCGCCTCAGCGACCCCATGACCGGCATCGGCAACTACATCGCCAACCTGCTGGCCGGCCTGGCCCAGGTGGACGCGGACAACGACTACCTGCTCTACCCCTACTTTCCGGAGTGCTTCCCCCGTCGGGTGGCGGACCTGGCCGCCTTTGTGCCGCCCCAGGCCAACTTCCGCCTCTGGGGCCGCTGGCGGCCCGAGCTGTTGGTCAAGCTGTTCTGGTTCAAGATCAAGCTGCCCAAGGAGTGGTTCCTGGCCCGGGCCGCGGTGACCCACTCCACCAACCTGGCCGGCCCCCGCCTGAGGCGCAGCCGCCTGGTGGTGACGGTGCACGATCTCTCCTTCCTGCGCCAGCCCGACTGGCACAAGGCCGACAACGTGGTCTTCTCGCAGCGGGGGGTGGAGAACGCGGTGCGCAACGCCGAGCTGCTCATCGTGCCCAGCCGCTTCACCGCCGAGGAGTTGCAGGCCCTGTTTCCCGCCTGCCAGGGCCGGGTGCGGGTGGTGCCCGAGGCGGTGCTGCCCGCCTTCGCGCCTGCCGTGGACCCAGGGCCGGTGGAGGAGGTCAAGCGCCTCTATGGCCTGGAGCGGCCCTACCTATTGTTCGTGGGCACCCTGGAGCCGCGCAAGAACCTGGTGCGCCTGATCCGGGCCTTCCAGCAGGTGCTGGCCGAGGGAGTAACGGACTTCGACCTGGTGCTGGCCGGCGGCCTGGGCTGGAAGACGGCCGAGATCCAGGCCGCCATCGCCGACCCGGCCGGCCAGGAGCGGGTGCGCGCCCTGGGCTACGTGCCCGCCGCCCGCCTGCCCGCCCTGTACCAGGGGGCCTACGCCCTGGCCTATCCCTCGCTGTACGAGGGCTTCGGCCTGCCGGTGCTGGAAGCCCTGGCCTGCGGCACCCCGGTGCTCACCTCCGCGGCCGCCTCCCTGCCCGAGGTGGCCGGCCTGGCCGCCCTGTACGTGGACCCCCTGGACCAGGACCAGATGGCCGCCGGCATCAGCCGCCTGCTGAGCCAGCCCCAGCTTCGCCAGGAGCTGGCCGCCCAGGCCCCGGCCCAGGCCGCGCAATTCTCCCAGGCGGCCATGGGCCGGGCGGCCCTGGCCGTGTACCAGGAGGCGGCCGGCTGAGCCGCGGCTACTCGCCCTCCTCCTCTTCCTTTTTCAGCTTTTGCTGTTGCTCCAGCCGGTCCTGCTTCTTTTCGGCGGGCGAGCGGTACTGGCCGGGGTAGGGGCGCTCGGGGAAGCGCTTCTTCCAGAGGTCTTCCTCGGGCTTGGCGTAGGGGTCGCGGTAGAGGCCCTCGGGCGGCGGCTGCTCGGCGTCGTCGTCGTAGATCTTCTGGCGCTCGCGGTACATGCGCATCTGCTTCTCCTCTTCGCTGGCCGAGCCCTCCAGGGTGATGCGCACCTCGGCCGCGTAGCCGCAGTTGCCCGCGTCGGTGGTGAAGGTCTGCGAGGCCACGCCCTGGACGCTGACCACCCGCACCTCGTGCAGGAGCATGTCGTAGATGCCGGGCAGGTAGCAGCGCACCATGGTCAGGTAGGTCCCGCCGTGGGTGGTGCTGCCCTCCTGGATGCGCCCCTCGGCGGCGGTGGTCACCGTCACCTCGGCCTCGGGAACCGGGTTGCCGTCCATGTCGGTGACCGTGACCATGACCTCGCGCATGGGGCCGGGGTCCATGGCCTCCCGCTGGCGCTGCTCCTCCCTTTCCTTCTGCTGACGCTTCTGGAGCTGCTCGCGCATGCGCAGCGAGTCCATGTACTGGCGGCGGTCGTAGGGGACGGTCTTGGGGGGCGGCTGCTTCTGATCCTTGTCCTTGGGGGGCTCGTCATAGCGGGAGGCGGTGGCGTCGCGGCCGGGGGCGGTGGCCGAGGCGGCCAGGGCCGCGGCCGGGACCAGCGACATCAGCAGAATCAAGGCGGCGATCAGGCGGCGCATGCCTCCTCCGCTCGGTACGGGCTCACACCTTACTATTATCCTCCAGAGGGCCTCCGGTGGCCAGCCTCAGGCAATGAGGCGGCGGATGCCGCCCTCGCCGGCCACGATGACCTGGCTGGCCAGGCCCAGGAACAGGCCGTGCTCCACCACCCCGGCCCGGCCCTCCAGGGCCCGGGCCACCGCCGCCGGGTCCGCCATGGGCCCGAAGTCGCAGTCCAGGATGTTGTTGCCCTGGTCGGTGACGAAGGGCCGCCCGTCCGGGCCGCTGCGCAGCTTGACCTTGGCCCCCAGCCCGGCGATGTAGTCCCCCACCGGCCGCCGGCCGAAGGGCACCACCTCCACCGGCAGGGCCCACTTGCAGCCCAGCTGGGGCGAGAGCTTGGACTCGTCCACGATGATGATCTCCCGGCGGCTGGCCTGGGCCACCACCTTTTCGCGCAGCAGGGCCCCGCCGCCGCCCTTGATCAGGTTGAGCCGGGGGTCCACCTCGTCGGCCCCGTCGATGGTCAGGTCCACCTGGGGGTGCTCCTCCAGGCTGGACACGGTCAGCCCCAGGCGGCGGGCCTCCTGCTCCATGGCCAGGGCGCAGGCCACCCCCACGATGCCGCTCAGGCGGCCGGCGTTCACCAGCTTGGCCAGGTGGCGCACGGCCAGCAGGGCGGTGCTGCCGTATCCCAGGCCCACCACCATGCCCGAGGTGACCATCTCCACCGCCGCCTCGGCGGCCTGCTGCTTCAGCTCGTCCTGGCTCAGGCTCATGGCTCTCCCCCGATGCGGGTTGCTGCGGCTTCTTTACTATAGATACTCCGCCCGCCAAAGAAAAGCCCGCCGGAGAGCGCGCAGAACCCTTGCCAGTCCGGCGCGGGCGGGTTAGTCTCAGGTGAGGCTCGCCACTTTCGGCGGCCGCCTAACTCAGGAGCAAACGCCATGAAGATAAAGTGCGCCCTGCTGACCCTGGCCCTGACCTTCACCCTCATGGCCTCCAGCGCCCTGGCCGGCTGGGTACTGGAGCAGGAGGCCGGCGGCCAGCCCCTTACCGTCTATGTGCAGAGCAACAAGGTGCGCTCCGGCACTGGCGAGCACGGCGTGATCTACGACCTGAACACCGGCCTGGTGACCATGCTCAACCCCAGCCGCAAGGTGTACTGGACCGGCCGGCCCGAGGAGCTGACCAAGCAGATGAACCAGGCCTTCGAGACCCAGATGGAGCAGATGCTCAAGCAGGCCCCGCCCGAGCAGCGCGAGCAGATGCGTCAGATGATGCGCCAGCAGATGGGCCGCGGCCCCCAGGAGCCGCCGGAGCAGGTGACGGTCAAGTCCACCGGCCAGAGCCAGACCATCGCCGGCTACAAGGCCAAGCAGTACCTGGTCTCGGTCAACGGCCAGCCGCGCCAGGAGCTCTGGGTGGCGACGGTGCCCGGCCTGGGCCGCGACCTGGACATGAACAAGCTGTTCAAGCTGGTGCACCAGATGAACGTGCCCGGCCGCCAGCAGTGGCGCAGCTCGCCCCGGGTGGCGGCGGTCTTGACCGGGGCCTACCCCCTGAAGCTGGTGGACCTGGGCGGCGGCCCCGGCTCGGTGACGGTGACCAAGAAGATCGAGCAGAAGCGCCTGCCCGCGGACCTGTTCCAGGCCCCCAAGGGCTGGCGCAAGGTGGAGTTCAGCCAGATGATGGGGCGCTAAGCCGGGACCGCCGCGGCCCGTGTCCAGCCCCGCGTATGGCTCGGTGGTCTTCGCCGGCGGCGGCAACCGCTGCACCTGGCAGGCCGGCTTCTGGGAGGTGGTGGCCCCGGCCCTGCCCCTGCGGCCCCGCGTGGTGGCCGGGGTCAGCGCCGGGGCGGCCATCGCCTGCTGTGCCCTGGCCGGCCGCAGCTTTGAGGCCTTGGCCCACTACGACCGCGAGCTGACCAAGAACCCGCGCAACTTCTACTGGGGCCGCCTGCTGCGGGGCCAACGGCCCTTCCCCCACCTGGCCATCTACCGCCACGCCCTCTTGACCCTGTTGGACCAGGCGGCCCTGGAGCGGCTGCAGGCCGGGCCCGAGGTGCGGGTGCTCCTGGCCCGGCCGCCGGCCTGGGCCGGGGCCCTGGGCGGGGTGGCCCTGGGCTTTGCGGCCTACACCCTGGAGAAGCACCTGCGCGGCCCCCTGCACCCGGCCCTGCCCGCGCGCCTGGGCTTTTGGCCCCAGGTGGTGTCGCTGAAGGCTTGCGCCGCCCCCGCAGAGGCGGTGGACCTGATCCTGGCCAGCTCCTGCACCCCGCCGGTGCTGCCGGTGATGTATATGAACGGCGGGCCGGTCCTGGACGGCGGCCTGATCGACAACGTGCCCCTGGCCGCCCTGGGGCCCGGCGACGGCCCCAGCCTGATCCTACTCACCCGCCGCTACCGGCCGGAGCAGCTCCGCGGCCATCCGGGCCGCACCTACGTGCAGCCCACCCGGCCGGTGCCGGCAGCCAAGTGGGACTACACCGACCCCGCCGCCCTGCACGCGGCCTTCGCGTTGGGCCAGGAGGACGGCCGGCGCTTCCTGGCGGGCGGGCCGGCCGCCCTGCAGACCTAGCAATCTAGAAGGGGGGCGCCATGGAGTTCATCCGGCTGGGCAGCATCCTGGGGGCGTTGATCATCACCCTGCTGCTGATGGTCAGCCACTACCTCTCGCCCCTGATCAAGCGGCTGCCCGGGGCCAGCGAGCGCAAGGTCACCTCCTTTGCCGGCGGCGTGGCGGTGGCCTACGTGTTTCTGCATATGCTGCCCGAGCTGGTGGAGGGCAACCAGGCCATCGGCCAGGCCCTCCAGGACGTGGCCCGCCTGACCCCGCTGTTGGACCTGGCCATCTTCATCCTGGCCCTGGCCGGCTTCACCATCTACTACGGCCTGGAGCTCTTGGCCCAGCGCGCCGCCGGCCAAGGCCCCGGCGTCTCCCTGCGGGCGTACTACCTGCACCTGGGCATGTACGGCCTGTACAACTTCCTCATCACCTACACCATGCCTTTGCGCGTGCAGACCGGCCTGTTCTACGCGGCCATCTTCAGCGCGGCCATGGCCCTGCACTTCATCCTCAGCGACCGCAGCTTCCGGCGCCACTTCCGGGCCTATTTCGACCTCGGCGGCCGGCTGATTCTGGTGGCGGCGCTCTTGGCCGGCTGGGTGGTCACGGCCCTCACCGAGCCCATCAATGTGGAGCTGGTCAGCCTGATGATCGCCTTTTTGGCCGGCTCCATCCTCTACAACGTGTTCAAGGAGGAGCTGCCCTCGGGGCGCAACTCCTCCTATCTCTGATTCTGCCTGGGCCTGGGCCTCATCGCCGGACTGCTGGCCCTGGAGGCGATGCTGCTCGCCAGCCGCTAGGCCGTGGCCGCCGCGGTGCAGGCCGCCAGGGCCGCCGCGGCCTGCGGGCTGCTGCCGGCCAGGCGGCCGTCGCGCATGGACAGCAGCCGGCCGGCGTAGGCCGCGCACTCCGGGCTGTGGGTGACCATGATGATGGTCATGCCCTCGTTGCCCAGACGCGTGAGCAGCTCCATGATCTGCTGGCTGGTGGCCTGGTCCAGGTTGCCGGTGGGCTCGTCGGCCAAGAGGATGGGCGGCCGGTTCACCAGGGCCCGGGCCACCGCGGCCCGCTCCTGCTCGCCGCCGGAGACCTGGCTGGGCAGGCGCCGCTCCTTGCCGGCCAACCCCACCCGGCCCAGGGCCTCCCGTGCCATGTCCCAGCGCTGGCCGCGGCTCATCTTCTTGATGGCCAGGGGCAGCATCACGTTCTCGGCCAGGCTCAGGTAGGGCACCAGGTTGAAGCTCTGGAACACGAAGCCCAGGTACTCGCGGCGGAAGTCCGCCCGCTGGTTCTGGTTCAGGGAGTAGATGTCCATCTCGTCCACGAAGTAGCCGCCCTGGTCCGGGGTGTTGAGCGCCCCCAGCACCGACAGCAGGGTGGACTTGCCCGAGCCCGAGGGGCCCATGACGGCCACGAACTCGCCCTGCTCTATGGTGAAGCTCACCCCGGCCAGGGCGCTGGCCTCGGCCTCGCCGCTGCCGTAGGTCTTGCTCAGGTTATCCGCACGTAAAAAGCTCATGACCACCTCCTACAGCGCCCGCAGGGCTTCATGGGGGTCCAGACGCGAGGCCAGCCAGGCGGGGTAGAGGCTGGCCACCACCCCGGCCGCCACGGCCAACATCACCGCGGCCCCGGCCAGGCCTGGGTCCCAGACTATGTGCCCGCCGTGGCCTTCACTGAACAGGGGCAGGGCCAGCTCGCCGGCCAGCAGGCCCAGCAAATAGCCCAGCAGCCCCGCGGCCAGGGAGAGCATCATTGACTCGGTGAGTATCACCCGCATCACCTGGCCCTGGCGGAAGCCGATGGCCCGGAAGATGCCGATCTCGCCGGTGCGCTCCTTGACCGAGCCCATCATGGTCACCAGCACCACCAGGCCGCCCAACAGCGCCACCAAGAGCGACACCCCCAGGGAGAAGCTGCGGAAGTGGGCCAGGGTCTGCATGCGGCCCTTGACCACGCTCTGGATGGCCATGACCTTGGCCCCAGGCAGAGCCCGGCCGATCTGGGCCACCATCTCCTCTATGGGGCAGTCCTTGCACAGGGCGGCCACCTCCACCATGGAGACCAGGCCGGGCTTATTGAGCATCCCCTGGGCCGCGGCCAGGGGCGTGAACAGGAGCTGGTCGTCCTGGGAGCCGGTGGGGGCCAGCACCCCGCTGACCGTCAGCTCCCGGCCGGCCAGGCTCACCCGGTCGCCGGTTTTAAGGCCCAGCAGGCGGGCGGCCTCGGCGCCGGGCACCATCTCCTGCGGCCCCGGCCGCTGGCCCACGATCTTCCACCAGGGCTTGAGGATCTGGGCCGCGTCCCAGTCCACCCCGGCCAGGAGCACCGCCCGCTGGTTCACCGTCACCTTGCCCAGGACCATGGGCCCCACCGCAGCCACGTTGGCCGCGTTCTTGATGTGCTTGATGGCCCCCAGGTCGGCCTCTTTGATCTCCGTGGTCTCGAAGGAGAAGCCGCCCAGGCTCAGCCCGCCGTAGTTGAGCTGCAACTGGTCCGAGCGGGGGGTGATGAGGATGTTGGCCCCGTACTTCTCCAGCTTGTGGTTGATCTCCTCGGTCAGGGTCTGGGTCAGGCTCATCAGGGCCACCATGGTGGCCACCCCGACCATCAGGCCGGCCAGCACAAAGGCGGCCTTGGCCTTGCGGCGCCGCAGGTTGAGTAGCGCGATGTCCTTGAGGGTCATGGCCCTACCCCTTCTTGGCGGCGAAGTTGAAGTAGCGGCTGCCTTCCAGGATGTCGGCCACCTTGAGGATCACCTTGCCGCCCTCCACGCTGCGCTGCAGCGGGGCCGGGTTGCAGCCCCCGCGCACCACGTTGACCTGCACCGAGGGGAAGCGCCGGCCGCAGTTGGCGCAGACCATGTAGTCGCCCTCCTGGAAGTAGCCCTTGTTCTCGGGCCAGCACACGTCGCAGGCGTCGAAGGCGGCCCGGATCACGCCGTCGCTGCTCTTGATCACGAAGTAGCGGATGGTGATGCCGCCGGGGGCCTCGTACTTGAAGTGGCGGGCCTTGCCGTCGGCGAACAGGGCCGCGGGCAGCACCACCGCCTTGCCGTCCGGGCTGAGGTTGGCCGCCGCCGGGGCCGGGCCGCCGGCCGGGCGCATCCATAGGTAGGCCAGGCCGGCCGCACCGGCCAGCACCACCACCAGGATGGCCACCAGCAGGCCCTTGCCCGCCCCGCGGCCCTGGTTGTTCTGGCCCAGGACCTGGGCCTTCTTGTCGAGGGCGGCGCCCTGAGATTTCAAAGAGTTATCTTTCTGCTGCGCAGACATGCTATTCTCCTGGCTAGTAGATTCCGTACGTACGAAAATGATTACGCCGGCCGAGTTTCGGGCTCAGGGCGCAAGGGGGCCTGGGGAGCCGAGGGTCTCCCGGAGGGATGGCTTAGATGCGATAGGTGGCCAGGAGCAGGCGCAGGGGAACCGGTGCCCGGGCCCGGGGTTGGGGCGGGGCCAGGAAGGCGGCCTGGGGCTGGGCCAGTGCGGGCGCGGCCACCGCGCCCACCATTGCCGGCGGCAGGAGGCGCGGGCAGTGGCCCAGGCTCATCTGACGGCCGTCGCTGGGCTGCTCCAGGCAGCAGGGCGCCTGGGGCCCGCAACAGCCGCCATGGTGGCCGGCGGCCATGCGGCCCATGGGGCAGACCGGGGCCTCCACGGCCATTGCCAGCCGCGGCGCCGACCACAGCGGCAGCAGCAGCAACAGGCTAAGCCCCAGATTAATCAGCCTCCGCGGCACCTACGCTCCCGGATTTGCAGGTACAATATTAGCCAAGCATAAGGGCGGCCCGCCTCAAAGTCAACCGGGCCGCTAGGAAATATAAGGCGGCTGGCCAAGGGAGTAGGAATATGCCTATCTTGCGGCACGGGGGGGTGGGGTTATTCTATGAGCTGGCGGGCCAAGGCGGGGTCCCCCTGGTGTTCATCCACGGCATGACCTGCGACCACACCTTCTTCGCCCCCCAGGCCGCCCACTTCGCCGCCCGCCAGCCGGCCCTGAGCCTGGACCTGCGCGGCCACGGCCAGAGCGACGCCCCCCAACAGGACTACCGCATCCCGGCCTTTGCCGAGGAAGCCGCCTGGCTCTCTCAGCAGTTAGGCCTTGGGCCCTTGGTGGCGGTGGGCCACAGCCTGGGCGGGGCCGTGGCCCTGGAGATGGCCTACCGCTTCCCCGGTCTGGTGCGGGCCGCCGCCCTGCTGGACACCACCGTCATCTCCAGCCGCCAGCGCACCGAGAAGATCCTGCCCCAGATGCTAAAGCGTCTGGCCCAGCCGGACTATCGCCATGCCTTCGCAGACTACTTCAGCGGCTTCTTCCTGCCCAGCGACGACCCGCAGATCAAGCGGCGGGTGCTGGACATCATGACCAGCGCTCCCCAGCACGTCATGCTCTCTTTGTTCGAGGCCCTGCGCCTGTGGGACGGCGCCCGGCTCCTGGCCCAGGCCCCCTGCCCCCTGCTCTACGTGGGCGCGGCCCAGCCCCTCACCGCCCTGGAGCTGTTAAAGGAGCACCGGCCGGACCTGCACACCGGCCAGGTGGTGGGCTCGGGCCATTTCCTTACCCTGCAGGTGCCGGACCAGGTCAACGCCATGCTGGAGCGCTTCCTGGGCCTGCTGTCGCCGGCCTAGGAGGGAGGAGGGCCGTGGCCGCGCCGGAGCGCCTGATCATCTTCACCCGCCTGCCCCAGCCGGGCCGGGCCAAGACCCGCCTGATCCCGGCCCTGGGGCCCCAGGGCGCGGCCGATCTGCAGCGCCGGCTGGTGGAGCGGCTGCTGGTCCAGGCCCGGGCCCTGGCCGCGGCGCGTCCCCTGGAGCTGGAGCTGTGCTTCACCGACGGCACGGCCGAGGAGGCCAGGGCCTGGCTGGGCCCCGGCCTAAGCTACCAGCCCCAGGGCTCGGGCGACCTGGGTCGTCGCATGGACCGCGCCCTGCACCGGGCCCTGGCCCAGGGCGCGGAACGGGTGGTGCTGGTGGGCACGGACCTGCCGGAGCTGGACCAGGCCATATTGGCCGCGGCCCTGGAGGCCCTGGCCGATCACGACCTGGCCCTGGGCCCGGCCACGGACGGCGGCTACTACCTGGTGGGGCTGCGCGCGGCCGCGCCGGGGCTGCTGACTGGGGAGCACGGGCGCAGCCTGGCCGCCCTGCGGGGCCGGGCCGCGGAGTTGGGGCTGAGGACCGCCATGCTGCCCGAGCTGAGCGACCTGGACACGCCGGCGGACCTGGCCCGCTGGCTGGCCCGACCGGACGCAGGTCCCTCGTGAAATTTCTGGGCTAACCCAGACCCTGCCCCTCCAGGATGAGGTTGGCCACCTCCTCGATGGGGCGGTTGGTCACGTCGATGACCTGCAGGCCGGGCAGGCGCGCGAACACCTGCCGGGAATAGGCCAGCTCTTCGCGGATCTGGCGGATGTCCGTGTAGCCCTCCACGGCCTGGCCTCCGTAGCGGCTGCGCCGGATCTGGGCCAGCTTCTCCGCCGCAATGATAAAGCCCACCTTGCGCGGCCGCTTGAGGCTGAACAGCTTGGCCGGCGGCTCCAGGCCCAGAATCAGGGGCACGTTGGCCACCCGCAGGTTGTGGTTGCAGGCCAAAAACAGGCTGGTGGGGGTCTTGGTGGTGCGCGAGACCCCGATGATGATCAGCTCGGCCTGGCCCAGGGTGGCCTCGCCGTTGCCGTCGTCGTGGCGCAGGGTGAAGTCGATGGTGGCCGCTAGGCGGATGGATTGCTCGCCCTCCACGAACAACAGGCCTGGGTGCAGGCTGGGGTCGGTCTTGAAGCGGTGGCTCAGGCGGTGTAGCAAGGGGCCCAACAGGTCCCACAGCTCGATCTTGCGCCGCCGCTTCTGCTGGTCCATGTAGTCGCGCAGGTGCTCGGCCACCAGGGAGTAGACCACCAGGCCCCGGCTCTCCTCGGCCCTGGCCAGGATGCGCTCCAACTGCTTGGTGGTCTTCACCGGGGCCAGGCGCTCGATGTGCGGCTCTATCTTGCGCGAAAACTGCACCAGCACCGCCTGGGTCACCCGCTCGGCGGTGATGCCGGTGGCGTCGGAGATTACATAGACCTGCACCGGCCGTTTGACCGTCACCGGCGCCTCCCTCCGCCTAGCGGGCCGGGGCCAGGGTGCGGCCCTCGCCCGTGAAGGAGATGCCCTGCTGGCCGGCGGTGCCCAGCATGATGGTCTGCAGCAGGGGCGGGTTGACCCCGGCCGGCCCTTGCCAGCGCACCAGGAAGCAGCCGCCGCGGTCATTGGGGATGATCTCGGCCCGGATGCGCCGCACCGCCAGGGGCGCCAGCACCAGGGGCGCGCTCAGGTGCTGCTTGTACAGGCGGCCCTGGCTGTCGTGCTGGGCCACCGAGAGCACCTCGATGGAGCGGGCTGGGTCGGTGTTGCGCAGGCTCAGCTTGGCGGTGAGGGTCATCTCCCGCCCGCGCTCATCCACCACCACCCGCTGGAACACCGGCACGTACACCGTCTGCGCCGGCCGGGCCGGCGCCGCGGCCGCCGCCCCGGCCCCCCAGAGGACCAGCAGGAGCAATAGCGCCCCCGCCCGCCCGGCCATGATCCTGCCCTGGTCGCCCATGCGCCCCTCCTGCCTGTGGGTCCGTCTGCAATTATTCTTAGCACACCCCGGCCCCGGCCGTCTGCCGGCTGGCGCCGCCCCTGGGGCGGGTCGTGACATAGATGGTTTTATCTTCCGTCTTTCATCTGATATTATGAATGCTTAATAAGCCGGGCCATGCGGGAGAGGTATGGAAGCGCCGTCGTCCCTCCAGCGCGCGGGCGAAGCTCAGCCCGAGGTAATGACCGAGCTGTTGGCCATTACCCAGGACCTGGTGAACACCCACGACGAGGACTTCCTCCTGGACAAGATACTGACTCGGGCCCGCCACTTCCTGGGGGCCGAGGCCGGCTCCATCTACCAGGTCAAGGACAACCGCCTGCACTTCACCTACATGCAGAACGACAAGCTCTTCGAGGGCAGCGCCGACCTGCGCCTGGACTACACCCTGCGCCCCATGCCCATCGACCGCGGCTCCCTGGCCGGCTACGTGGCCTGCACCGGACAGGTCCTGGCCATCCCCGACGCCTACCAGATTCCAGCCGAGGCCCCCTACGGCTTCAACAAGAGCTACGACCGCCAGTCCGGCTACCGCACCCGCTCCATGCTCATGGCCCCCCTGGTGGTGCGCCAGAAGCGGGTGATCGGGGTGCTGCAGATCATCAACGCCCTGGACCCCCAGGGCCGGGTGGTGCCCTTCAGCCCCCGGGACGAGATGCTGGTGGGGTTCTTCGCCAACGCCGCGGCCATCGCCCTGGAACGGGCCAGCATGAACCGCGAGATCATCCTGCGCACCATGCGCATGGCCCAGCTGCGCGACCCCCGCGAGACCGGCGCCCACGTCAACCGGGTGGGCGGCTACGCGGCCGACATCTACGCGGCCTGGGCCAGGGCCCAGGACCTGAGCCCGGAGGAGACGGCCAAGACCAGGGACCTGATCCGCCTGGCGGCCATGTTGCACGACGTGGGCAAGGTGGCCATCAGCGACGTGATCCTCAAGAAGCCCTGCCGCTTGGAGCCGGAGGAGTTCCGGGCCATGCAGCAGCACACGGTGCTGGGGGCCCAGCTTTTCCAGCAGTCCACCTCGGAGATGGACCAGATGGCCCAGGAGATCGCCCTGAACCACCACGAGCGCTGGGACGGCAAGGGCTACCCCGGCCACCTGCCCGACATCTACGCGCCGGGCGAGCTGCTGGGGCCGGGCAAGAAGGGCGAGCAGATACCCATCAGCGCCCGCATCACCGGCCTGGCCGATGTCTACGACGCCCTCATGTCCCAACGGGTCTACAAGGAGCCCTGGCCCGAGGAGCGGGCCCTGGAGCTGATCCGCCGCGAGCGGGGCCAGCACTTCGACCCCCTGGTGGTGGACGCCTTCTTCTCCACCTACGAGACCATCCGCTTCACCCGCCTGCGCTTCTCGGACCAGGACTGAGCCGCACGGACAAAAAACCGCCCCAGGGCGCGGGCCCTGGGGCAATGGCGTTTGCGGGCCGGCAATCAGGGAAGCTGGATGCTGTAGCTGCCGCCCGGCGCCAGGTTGAGCGGAAAGTCCTTGGCGTAGTTGGCCAGGGTCACCGCGATCTCTCCCTCGCCCCAGGTGCGGAACACGTAGCCCGTGGCCAGCAGGCGCAGGGTGCGCTGGCCCGGCGGGGCCAGGAACACCGCCTGGCGATCCAGGGGGTTGACCGGGCCCACCACCTGCAGCGGCTGGGGCTGGGCCGGCTTGAGCAGGGTCAGGCTCTTGTCGCCGCCCACCAGGTACAGGCCCCAGTCCCAATATACCCGCTCGCCGGGGCGCTGCAGCAGGCCATCGGCGACCTGGGCCTTGAGCTTCACCTGCACCCGGGCCGGGTTGGGTCCGGGGTCCAGAAACACCTGGCCGCAGGCGGCCAGGGACGCCAGCCACAGCAGCGCCGCCAGGCCGGCGGCTATTCTGCCCTTGTGCCTTGACGACATGCGCTTCCTCCGGGGAGAATGCGGCCCCGCGGATAAAGGGGCCGGACGCCGGGGGTCCCTCCTCCGGCTCATTTTTAATTATACTATGGCCGCAAAAGTAAAGGCGCCCAATCGCGGGGCCGGACAGCGGCCGCCGGCCGGCTCAGGCGCGGGGCTTCACCGCGCTGATGCGGGCCGCGGCCAGGTGGTTCTCCAGGCCCCGGCCCGGCGCCCACTGGCGGATGAAGCCGGCGCTGGCCGGGTTCAGCTCGATGGCGATATCGCTGAAGCCGGTCTCCTGCAGGATGGCCCGCAGGTCGCCCTCCAGCTCGGCCCCGGCCGCGCAGGAGGCCCACAGGGACAGGTCCTGCTTCATCTCTGGCGGCAGGGGCGCGAAGGCCACCACGTCGCTGATGGCCAGGCGGCCGCCGGGGCGCAGCACCCGGAAGGCCTCGGCGTACACGGCCCGCTTGTCCGCGGCCAGGTTGATCACGCAATTGCTTATGATCACGTCCACGCAGGCGTCGGCCACGGGCAGGTGCTCGATCTCCCCCAGGCGGAAAGAGACGTTGGCCGCCTCCACCTTGGCCGCGTTGGCCCGGGCCCGGGCGATCATCTCCGGAGTCATGTCCACCCCGATAACCAGGCCCTGGGGCCCCACCTGGCGGGCGGCCAAAAAGCAGTCGAAGCCGCCGCCGCAGCCCAGGTCCAGCACCGTCTCGCCGGGCTGCAGCTGGGCCAGGGCCTGGGGGTTGCCGCAGCCCAGGCCCAGGTTGGCGCCCTCGGGCGCGGCCGCGATCTCCTGGGCCGAGTAGCCCAGGGCCGAGGATATCTGCTGGGGATCGACCCCGCCGCAGCAGCAGCCCGTGGGCAGGCTGATGTCCGGGCTGGGGCCGCCGCCCTGGGCCGCCCGGCTGTAGCGGTCGCGCACCGCCGTGAGTATCTCCTGCTGGCTCTTGTCCGCCATGACCGTCTCCGTTTCGTTTTCGCGGGCCGGGCGCCCCGGCCTTTAGTCTTGCTCCAGGCCGCTCACGCCGGCGCAGCAGTCCTGCAACAAAAACTCCAGCACCTGGCGCAGGGCCTGATATTGGGGCCGGCAGTACAGCTCGCGGCCCTGGCGCTCCTGGCTGATCAGCCCGGCCTGGCGCAGGCGGCCCAGGTGGTGGGACAGGGTGGACAGGGGGATGCCCAGGTGGGCTTGCACCTTGTTCACCGGCAGGCCGTCCGGCCCGGCCTGGATTAAGAGGCGCAGGGCCTTGAGGCGCAGGGGGTGGCCCAGCTCGCCCAGCCGCTTGGCTGTCAGTTCCAAGTCCATAGTCCAACTGTATCCGCCGGGCGCGTGGTTGTCAACTATATTTCTAGTAATATCGAAATTACATTTCTGCGCCAGGCCCTGCCCCTTGTCCAAGCAGCTTGACAATTGTGCATAAACTAACCTAGGTTAGCTCTGATGGAAGCCGTTGACGGTTTAACCACGGATAAAAGTCATGACTGCCGATCCGTGGCCCGTTTGCATGCCTCACCATCGTCCAGCCTCCGGGCCTGCATCTAGCCCCGCACAGCGGCCAGTCATTTTGCCTCACGGACCAACGGCGTAATTGGTGCCCTGGAGGCGTTCCGCAGCGCTGCAATCCGCCGGAAGCCCCTAAGCAAGGGAGAGGTAGAGGGTGCTCCCGCAGTCGCTCCCCAGTCCGGTCCGCGTCCAGCACTTCTAAAATGCTTCCTATTCGCTTTGGGAGGAGGAGTATGGCAGCCAACGAAGTGCAAGTGAAGGAGGGGGGTCTGGCGCGCGCGGGTGAGGCCCTCACCCGCTGGACCGAGAGGTGGATCCCCGACGCCCTGGTCATCGTATTCATCCTGAGCATCATCGCCTATGTCATGGCCCTGATCTGGGGCTGCAAGCCCGAGATGAAAATCGAGGACCGTCTCTACGCGGGCGTGGTGGCCTGGGGCAAGGGCTTCTGGGCCTACCTGGGCTTTGCCATGCAGATGTGTCTTATCATGATGACCGGCTACATCCTGGCCCTGTCGCCGCCGGTGCGCCGCCTGCTGGACGGCCTGGCGAGGCTGCCCAACCAGGACAAGCCGGGCCAGGCCATCGTGGTCATGGCCCTGTTCTCCACCCTCTCGGCCTGGCTGTCCTGGGGCCTGTCCATCATCGGCAGCGCGGTGCTGGCCCTGTTCATCGTGCGGCGCAATCCCAAGGTGGACTACCGCCTGCTGGTGGCCTCGGCCTACCTGGGCCTGGGCTGCACCTGGCACTCCGGGCTCACCGGCTCGGCCACTCTGATGATGGCCTCGCCGGGCAACACCCTGGTCAAGTCGGCCATCGCCAAGGGCTGGATCACCGGCCCCATCTCCACCGGCATGACCATCTTCCACCCCTTCAACCTGATCCTGACCGCGGTGATCATCATCCTGGTCACCTGGCTGATTGCCCGCATGCACCCGGCTCCGGAGCACACCTACGTGGTGCAGCCGGAGCTGATGGAGCGGCTGAAGCTCTATGAGCCGCCCAAGCACCCCCAGACCAAGACCTTCTCCGACTTCCTGAACTGGTGGTGGGGATTCAACATCATCATCGCCGCCGGCGGCGCCGTGGCCCTGTACTCCTTCCTGGCGGGCAAGCCCATGGGCGCCTGGCTGAACCTGAACAACGTGATCTTCTTCTTCCTGATGCTGGGCATCCTGTTCCACTGGCGGCCCTGGTCCTTCCTCATGGCCTCCATGGAGGCGGGCAAGGCGGTCTGGGGCATCATCATCCAGTTCCCCTTCTACGCCGGCATCTACGGCCTGATCGCCTACACCGACCTGGCCCAGGTCCTGACCAACGCCTTCGTGGCCTTCAGCAGCGCGGCCACCTTCCCCATGTTCGCCTACTGGTACGCCGGCGTGCTCAACTACCTGGTGCCCTCCGGCGGCGGCGAGTGGCTGATGACCGCGCCCTATCTGTTGCCCGCGGGCAAGGCCCTGGGCCTGCCGGCCTACAAGACCGTCATCGCCTACGCCTGGGGCGACATGATGACCGACATGATCCAGCCCTTCTGGGCCATCGCCATGCTGGCCGTGGCCAAGCTGAACTTCCGCGACATCATGGGCTATCTGATGATCATCTTCCTGGCCTACTTCATCGTCACCTCCATCGCCTTCCTGATCCTGCCCTGGATCTAGGAGGCCTTGACGCCGCCACGCACGGCGGTTGAAAACCTGAACCCCGGGGGGCCGCGGCTCCCCGGGGTTTTGCCTGAGGGGTGCGGCGGCCTACAATAAAGCGAGAGGCCGCCCGCGCCGCGGCCCCGGAGAGAGCCCGTGAAACTCTACGACGCCACCCTGCCCATCAGGGAGGGCATGGTCACCTTCCCCGGCGACCCGCCCTTCAAGCTGGAGCCGTTCTTCCAGACCGCCCAGGGCGACCCCTTCAACCTGGCCCTGATGTCCATGGGCACCCACCTGGGCACCCACGTGGACCCGCCGGCCCATTACCTGCCGGGCGGGGCCACCGTGGACCAACTGCCCCTGGAGAGCCTGGTGGGGCCGGGGGTGGTGCTGGACCTGCGCGGCCGGCCCTGCATCGACCGGGCGGCCCTGGAGCAGGCCCCCCTGGGCGACCACGCGCGGGTGCTGATCAAGACCGACAACGGGCCGCTGCTCTTAGAGTCCCAGTTCCACCCGGACTACGTGCACCTGACCGAGGACGGGGCCCGCTACCTGGTGCAGCGGGGGGTGGTGCTGGTGGGCATCGACTACTGCTCCATCGAGCGCTACCAGAACCCCGGCGCGCCGGTGCACCACCTGCTGCTCACCGCCGGGGTGGTGGTGGTGGAGTGCGCCCACCTGCTGTCGGTGCCGGCCGGGGTCTACGAGATATTCTGCCTGCCCCTCAAGGTGCAGGGGGCCGACGGCGCTCCGGCCCGGCTGCTGCTGCGCGGCTAAGGGGTGCGACGGCTCAGGCCGCCTCCAGGGCGGCCAGGTCGCTCTTGATCTTCTGGCGGTAGTGCTGCACCGAGGCCGGATCGGCCATGATCATGTCCAGCTGGCGGGTGTGCATCAAGAGGTAGCCCACCACCTCCAGCAGGCGCAGGATATCCTGGGCCGGCCGGCCCTCCACCCGGGCGCGCAGGGTGTCGCCCCGCAGCTCCACGACAAAGCCCAACTCGCCGATGATGTCGCCGATGAAGCGGGCCCGGGCGCTCTTGCGCTCGGCGTCGGCGGCCCCGCCCACAAAGGAGAAGCTCAGGTAGTTCTCCGCCGGCCGCTCCCCGGCCATGGCCTCCACGCTGGCGAAGTGGAAGCCGAAGCGCGACTGCAGGTTCAGGAAGCTCTTGGAGATCATGAAGTAGTTGCGGTTGGCCATGGCGGTCTTGAAGGGCGTGGCCAGGGCCGGGTTGGCCGTGGCCTGGAACAAGACCGAGGCGAAGCCCTTGCCGCTCATGGCCGGCGGCCCCTCCCAGGGCACGGCCACCATGCCCCGCCACAGGGCCAGCAGGGGTTGGCAGGCGATGTCCTCCAGGCGCACGTAGCGGCCGCTCACCTCCTCTTTGAAGCCGTCGTCCAGGTTGATGATCCAGTACTGCATGGGCACTTCGTAGAACAGCTGCTTGCTGGAGCGCTGGGGGAAGTGGTGCTCCTTGCCAAAGGCGAACATCTCCTGCACCGACTTCTCGTGGCAGAAGCGGGTGATGTCGTGCAGGGTCTGGCAGCTGGCCGCGGCGAACTCCGGCGAGTCCGGGTCCAGCAGGTTCAGGGGGGTGATGAAGCGCAGCACCCCGAGCAGGGTCTGGTGCACTGGGCTGCCCTTCATCAGCGCCCGCTTGGGCCGCGAACGCAGCAGTATCTGCTCGTCGCGCCCCGGAAACACCGCCGCGCGGTCGGCGTCCACGGTCACCACCTGCCCGTCGACCAGGGCCTCGGCGGCCGCGCCCAGGCCGAAGATGGCCGGCAGGCCGTACTCCCGGGCCACGGTGGCCAGGTGGCCGGCCACGGTGCCCTTCTGGGCCACCAGGGCCGCTGCCCGCCCTAAAAGGGCCGCCCAGCGCGGCCAGGGCTCGTCCACCGCCAGCACCGCCCCCTCGGGGAAGCGCAGGGCATCGGAGTCCTTCTTGACCCAGAACACCGGCCCGCAGGCCACTCCGGGGCTGACCCCGGCCCCGCCGCCGGCCAGAGCCCCGGCCGGGGTCTGGGCCGCGGCCGCCTCCTTGGGCGGAGCCACCCGCCGCAGGTAGCGGGTCTGCAGGATCAGCAGGCGGCCCTGGTGGTCCAGGGCCCACTCCACGTCCTGGGGCGCGCCGTAGTGCTCCTCCAGCTTGAGCGCCAGGCCGGCCAGGGCCAGGGCTTGGCTGTCGCTCAGGGAGGGCTGGTCGGCCTGGTCGCCGGTGGCCTCCAGGCGGCAGACGCCCTCCGCCGGGAAGCAGTCGAAGCGGGCGCCCTTGTGGGCTATCTGGCGCTGCACCACCTGGGGCGGTTCCCCGCGCGAGACCACGAACAGGTCGGCCGGCGCGTCGCCGTCCACCACGCCCTTGGGCAGGCCCCAGGCCGAGGTGATGCGCACCTCCCGGTCCATCTGGTCCACCGGGTTCTGGGTGTAGACCACCCCGCCGCTGGCCGCCTGCACCATGGCCAGGCAGCCCACGCACATGATGATGTCCGAATCGCGCAGGCCGCGCTCATAGCGGTAGTGCATGGCCTGGGGGGTGTATTTGCTGGCCACCACCTCCTTGAACGACTCCAGGATGTGCTCCGGCCGCACGTTGAGCTGGCTGCGATACTGGCCGGCGAAGGAGGTCTCGGCCTCGTCCTCGCCCAGGGCGCTGGAGCGCAGGGACACGGTGACCCCTGGCCGGGTGCGCTGCTCCAGGCGGCGGTAGGCCGCCTGCACCTCCTGCGCCAGGTCCGCGGGCACCTCGGCCCCCACGATGAGCTGCTGCAAATAGGAGCTGAGGGCGAAGAGCTGGTCAATGCGCTCCAGGGTGGCGCTCTGGATGCGCCGGTCTATCTCGGCCTGCAGCTGGTTGTGCTCGAAGAAGCGGCCGCAGGCCGCGGCGGTGATGACAAATCCCGGTGGCGCCGGCAGCCCCAGGCGGTTGACCACCTCGCCCAGGTTGGCCATCTTGCCGCCCACCCGGTCGGCCCACAGCTTGTCCACCTGGCCCAGCTCCACCACCATCTGGCCGTCAACGGGCGGCCGGCCCTTTTGCAGGGCCAGGTCGATCTGGGCCTGGATGTCCTTGAAGCGCTGGAACAGGGCCGGGTAGGGGGCCGGGGCCAAGGAGTCCAGGTGCTTGGCCATGTTGTAAACGCTGGCGGCCAGGGCCGTGCAGCGGGCGCGCACGAAGGACATGCCGAACACCCGGTCCCCGGCCGCGGCCGCCTCCAGGCTGGCCATGGTCTCCAGGGCGCGGTTGTTGGCCGCCAGGAGCAGGCGGAAGTCGTGGTAGCGGGCCTGGAAGTCGGTGAAGAGCTTTTCTTCCTGGGCCTCGGTAAGGGGGGCCTGGCGCCGGCGGCGGAACAGACCCTTGAGTTTGGCGAGCAGATTGGTCATGCGGGCCCCGGCCCCCGGAGGCAATGAGTGCGGCGGCGGCTGCAACGGGTTTGTTCAGGGCCGGGCCGCGGCGGCCTAGCCCTGCTCCTGCCTGACCTTCTTGAGAGCCGCGATCTTCTTCTGCTGCAGCTCCTTCTTACGGAAGGCGTCCTGCACCTTATAGACCAGGTCGTCGATGTCGGCCGGCTTGAGCAGATAGTCGAAGGCCCCCTGCTCCATGCCCTGCAAAGAGGCCTCCAGGTCCGCGTGGCCGGTGAGCATGATCACCTCCAGCAGGGGATGGCGCGCCTTGATCTCCTTGATGGCCTGGATGCCGTCCATGCCCGGCATGCGCACGTCCAGGATCACCACGTCCATGGGACGCTCGGCCAGCATATCCAGGGCCTGGGCCCCGCTGGAGGCGCTGAGAGTCTCCAGGCCGCGCAGCTTCAGGCGCCGCACCAGAGGGGCCGCGAAGTCCCTCTCGTCGTCCACCACCAGGACCCTTATCTTTTCCGTACCGCCCGTTTCCATGCCTCCCGCCTCCTAGCTGCCCAGGGCGCGGACCAGGAGCGCGCCCCGCCGGCCCCGTGAGGATGATCGCATGCGGGCCGGCGGAGACGCGTAGGGGGCTAATGCCCCATGCGAAAGCCGGCGCCCTCGAACAGGTACATCACGCCGTAGCCGTACCACAGGGTGTAGATCACGTAGAACAGCAGGGAGAACACCACCACGGCCCAGCGCTCCCCGATGCTCTGGGGCTGGATGCCGTAGTAATTATAGGCCATCTCCACGGCCTTGGCCTGCACGGTCTGCACGAACTTGGCCTGGGCGAAGGCCTTCTGGCGGTTCAGGTCCTTTTCCAGGGCCTGGAAGGACAGCCACCAGGCGTAGATCATGGCCCGCTCGTTCTGGCCTGGGTAGCGCGCCACTAGGGCCTTGCCGTTGTTGTGGAACATGGCGTCGGCGTCGCCCAGGCTGGCGGCCAGGATCTTGCCCAGGTCGCCCTGCAGGGTCAGGTCGCTGCCCTGGCGCTGCACGCTCGCCCCGGCGGCCGTGAACAGCAGCGCCGCTTGCGCAGCCTGGGCCTCGCTGGCCAGCTTGAGCTCGGCCTTGATTGGCTGGCCGGCGTAGCGCTGGGCCGCCTTGCTCAGATCAGGAATGTAGTAGGCCGACTGCTTGGAGATGGAGTTGTACAGGTTGTCCAGGTAGTCCAGGCCGTTCTGGCCCTTGAACAGGGGCAGGAACACCCCCACCAGCACCACGGCGAAGACGATCATCATCGCCAGGCCGGCCAGCAGCACCTTCTTGGGATTGTGCTTGGCGCTCATGATCTCACCTCCTGCCCAGCGGCCTGCACCGGGGCGGGGGCGCCGCGCAGGGCTCTGGTGTTCTTGAAGAACGTGCCGATGACCCACACCCCGAAGCCGCCGATGACCACGAAGAAGGCCCAGATGCCGATCTGGTCCAGCACCTTGACCGTGCCCGTGGACAGGTTCAGCACCTCCATCTCGGTCAGCTTGCCGGGCAGGGCGAAGATGCGGTTCATGAACCCGGCCAGCACCGCCATGGCGTAGAAGCCGCGGATGGTGATGCCCGGCACCACCTTGGTGACCATGGCCCCGATCTGGATGCCCAGCAGCGAGCCGATGAGCATGCCCATGGCCAGGGTGTAGAAGATGAAGCCGTAGATGGCGTACTGGCTGATGGCCGCGTAGCCGGCGGTGAACACGATCTGGAAGATGTCGGTGCCCACCGTGGTCATGGAGCTGACGCCCAGGGTGTAGACGAAGATGGGGAAGGTCAAAAAGCCGCCGCCCACGCCCATGATGCCCGCGGCCAGGCCAACCAGGAAGCCGCTGATGATCAGGAACCAGGCCGATATCTTGCGGCCGCCGGGCACCAGGCTCTGGTCGAAGCGGACCATGGGCGGGATGTTCATGGCCTGCAGCTTCTTGGGCAGGCCGCCCAGCTCCGCGCCCTCGGTCTTGCCGCTGTGGGGCAGCTCGCAGGCCTCGGCGCTCTTGCGGCACTTGAAGAAGTCGCCCAGGGCGTAAAAGCCCAGACCGCCCAGCATCAACGAGTAGATGGTGGTGATGAAGGCGTCCGACAGCACCGGGTTGATCTCGTAGAGCACCCGGTTGATCAGCCCGCCGCAGGTGGCTCCGCCGATGGCCCCGATCAAAAAGGTGACCGCCAGGGACACCGACACGTTGCCCAGCTTGCGGTGGATGACGCTGCCCATGATGGCCTTGGCGAAGATGTGGAACAGGTCCGTGCCCACGGCCAGGATGCCCTTGATGCCCGCGCTCATCAGAGCCGGGGCGATGATGAAGCCGCCGCCGGCGCCGATGCAGCCGGTGATCAGGCCGGCGCACAGGCCGATGGCGATGGAGGCCAGGAAGATGCCCGTGCTGTAGAAGGCCGGGCTGTAGGCCTTCTTGCCGCCCAGGAAGGAGGGCAGGTGGTCGCCGGCCGCCTGGGCGATCTGGTCGGCGAAGGCCAGGCCGCCCAGCACCGCCGGCAGCAGACACAGGCCCAGGATTATAAGACGCTTCTTATCCGACAGGATGCGGCGGCTCATCTCCAGCTCCCACTGGGCGTGGGCGCGGGCGCCGGCCAGCATCATCTGCCCCATGGTCTTCAGTGCGCTCATGACTCGCTACCTCGTCGCATGTAAACTCCGCTATCGTGCGTCCGCAGTCTCGTCCCCCGGCGGCCGGGCGGCGGCCGCCGCCTGGATGCGCTCGTAGAGCATCGCCAGGTCGCAGGGCTTGGTCAGATAATCAAAGGCCCCCAGGGCGATGCCGTCGCGCGCGGCCTGCTCCGAGCCGTGGCCAGTGAGCATGATCACCTCCAGCCGGGGGTCCATCTTCTTGAAAATCTTGAGCACCTCGATGCCGTCCATGTCCTGCATCTTCAGATCCAGCACCGCCACCTCGAACTGGTGGCCGCGCAGGGTCTGGATGGCCTGGGAGCCGGAGCTGGCGGTCATCACCATTAGCCCCCGCTTGGTCAGCCGCTTCTGGAGGACATCCAGGTAGTCCACCTCGTCGTCCACGATCAAGAGGCGGATATGGCGCTCGGGACGGCCCATGACCGCCGCGCTAGTCCAGGCCCTTCTGCAGGGCGTACATCTGCACCTTGGCCTCCAGAATCTTGGCCTCGTGGGCCCGCTTCTTGGCCACCGCCTGCTCCACCTTGGACATGAGCAGGTCCATGTCGCAGGGCTTCATCAGGTAGTCAAAGGCCCCGCCCTTCATGCCCTCGATGGCGCTCTCCACGGTGGCGTGGCCGGTGAGCATGATCACCTCGATGTTGGGGTGCTTGACCTTGATGGCGGCCAGGGTCTCCAGGCCGTCCATGCCCGGCATCTTCACGTCCAGGATCACCACGTCCACGTTGGAGGGCCCCCCGGCCGCGAGCTTGTCCAGGGCCTCCTGCCCGCTGAGGGCCGTGGAGACGATCAGATCGCGCTTGGTCAGGCGCTTGGCCATGGTCTCCACAAAGGGCTGCTCGTCATCCACCAGCATGATGGCGGGCGGCAGAAAGTTGGCGGCTGTCATGGATTAGAACCTCCTTGGTTGTCAGCGCCCGGCACAGGGGCCTCCTTGGCCGCGGGGGCGCTGGCTGTCGTGCTCTGGGGCTGCTGTTCACCGCCCTCCCAGGCGGGCAGGCCGACCAAGAAGGTAGTGCCCTTGCCCACCTCGCTGCGCACGGTTATCTCACCGCCCAGCTTGTCCACGATGCCGTAGCAGATGGACAGACCCAGGCCGGTGCCGTGGCCCACGGGCTTGGTGGTGAAGAAAGGGTCGAAGATGCGCGGCAGCAGGGCCTCGGGGATGCCCTGGCCGGTGTCGCTGACCAATAGCTGCACCCGGCCGCCCTCCCGGCGGGTGGACACGGTGACCAGGCCGCCGCCCTTGCCCATGGCGTCCACGGCGTTGTTCATCAGGTTGAGGATCACCTGCTGCAGTTCCGAGGGCGAGGCCTTGACCCTGGGCAGGGCCGGGTCCAGCTTGGTCTCCAGGGTCACCGTGGCCCAGCGGCTCTTCTGGGACAGTAGCCCCACCACCTCCTCCACCAGCTCGTTGAGGTCCACCTCCTTGGGGGTGGGGTCGGTCTTGCGGGCGAAGGACAAGAGCTTGTAGGTGATGTCCTTGCAGCGGGCGCCCTGGGTGCGTATCTGCTGCACCGCCCGCTGTATCTCGCCCAGGTCCTCCTCGCTCACCGGCTTTTCCTCGGCCAGGATGTCCTCGATCCAGCCGGCCTCCTCCACCATGATGGCCACCGGGTTGTTGATCTCGTGGGCGATGCCCGAGGCCAGCTCGCCGATGGAGGCCAGGCGGCCGGTCTCGATGACCTTCTCGCCCATCACCGCCCGCTCGCGGTCGGCCTGCTCCAGGCGCGACACCAGCCGGCGCGACAGGGGGAAGGCCAGCACCACGATCACCACCGCCGTGAGCAGGATGATGCCGATGGCCAGGGCCACGGTGGCGTACATGTCGGCGTAGGCGTCCCGGGCCGCCTGCTGCAGGCAGAGGATCCAGTCCCCGCCCTTTAAGGGGGCCATGGTATAGATGGTCTGGCGGCCGCCCGCGTCCGGCCGCTCCAACACCGGCATGGTGCGGGGGTTCAGGTGGCCGTCCAACAGATCCTTGTAGATGCCGCGGGTCAGGTCCACCCCGTAGCGGGGCTTGGTCTGGAACTGGCCCCGGCGGTTGATGATGAAGGCGAAGCCGGTCTTGCCCAGGCTCAGCTTCTCCACCAGGGCGTTGAAGGCCTCGAAGTCGATGGTGGCCCGCACCAGGTAGCTGCCCGGCGTCGGCGGGCCGGTGAAGTTCTGCTTGACCGCGATGATGAAGTGGGGGGTGCCGCGCAGGCCGCTGAAAACGTCGCTGATGTACTGGGCATGGGACCAGGCCCCCAGGAACCAGTTGGCCCGGGCGTAGTCGGCGCCCTCCAGCTTGAAGGGCCCGGCGTAGGCCACCTGCCGGCCGCCCGAGGCCACCACGCCCAGGTCCACGAAGGCCCCGCCGAACTCCTCGCGCAGCAGCTGCAGCCGCTGGCGCAGGAAGGACTCCTGGGTCAGATCGGCCAGGCTGGTGGTGCGGGCCAGAAAGCGTATGTCGCCCAGGCGGTCGGAGAGATAGGTCTCGATGCTCTGGCGGTGCTTCTGCACCAGCTCGCGCAGGTGGTCGCGCACCTTCTGCTCGTAGGAACTGCTGAACTGGCCCAGGGTGACCAGGCCGGTGATGATCAGGGGGATGATGGCCGCCATGACCACGAACAGCACCATGTTGCGGGTCAGGGCCCGGTAGGGGCGCTGAGCCTTGCGGCCCTCGCCCTGCCCGTTGCTGTTGGCTTCGCCAGTCATGCCTTTTGTCCCGCCCAGTGGCCCGGCGCACAGTCCGGGCTTGTTCCTTGCTACACAAGCACAGGCAAGATCGATGCCAGGCCTAGGCTGGGCCGGGCCGCGCGCAGGCCTGCGCTGATAACAAACTGTTTTTTATGCTGATTCAGGCTGAATTTCCGGCCGAGATATTGGCAGCCCGGCCCAGGCCGCCCCGGCCCGGCCAGCCGGGCCGTCAGGCTGGCAACGGTGCTGTAAAAAAAGCTGACATACACATTTAGCGCCCCAGGCCGTATTTTTTGATCTTGGCCACCAGCGAGGGGCGGGAGATGCCCAGCATCTGGGCGGCCCGGGTGCGGTTGTCGTCGGTGAGCTTGAGCGCCTCGCCGATCACCAGCCGGGCCAGGTGGTCGGTCATGCTGGTCAAGAGCTCGGCCTGGCCCCGGGCCAGGGCCTGTAGGGCCCAGCGCTTCATCTCCTGGTTGGGCGCAAAGCTCTCGGGCTCCTTGGCCTCCTGCTGGAAGACCAGGTTGTTCACCTCGGCCTCGCCGATGGTCTGGCTCTGGCTGAAGATCAGGCACTTTTCCATGGCGTTGGCCAGCTCGCGCACGTTGCCCGGCCAGTCGTGCCGGGCCAGCAGGTGGGCGGCCTGGCTGGTCAGGCCGGGGTTGCGCACCCCCAGGTTGCGGGCGAAGCGCTGCAGGAAGTAGCCGGCCAGGGCCGGCACGTCCTCCAGGCGGGCGCGCAGGGGGGGCAGGGTCAGGGAGACCACGTTGAGGCGGTAGTAGAGGTCCTCCCGGAACAGGTCCTGGCTCATGGCCGCCTCCAGGTCGCGGTTGGTGGCGGCGATGATGCGCACGTCCACCTGGCGGGGGTTAGTCCCCCCCAGGCGCTCGATGCTCTTCTCCTGCAGCAGGCGCAGCAGCTTGGCCTGCACGCCCAGGGGCATGTCGCCTATCTCGTCCAGGAAGATGGTGCCGCCGTGGGCCTGCTCCACCTTGCCGATGCGGCGGTTGGCCGCGCCGGTGAAGGCCCCCTTCTCGTAGCCGAACAGCTCGCTCTCCAGCAGGGTCTCGGGGATGGCCACGCAGTTGATGACCACGAAGGGCCGGCCCACCCGGCCCGAGTGCTGGTAGATGGCCCTGGCCACCAGCTCCTTGCCGGTGCCGGACTCGCCGCGGATGAGCACCGTGGCCTCGGTGGGGGCCACCCGGCCGATGGCCTTGTACACCTCCTGCATGGGCTTGGAGGCCCCGATCAGGGCGTCGCCCTGGCCAACGTCCTGCTCCAGGCTCACCGGCGAGCGCAGGAAGTGGCCCACCTGCAGGGCCTGCTCCACCACCTGCAAGAGGTCCTGGTCGCTGAAGGGCCGCGGCAGGTAGTCGAAGGCCCCCAGCTTGGTGGCCTCGATGGCCTGGTGGGTGGCGTTGCCGGCGGCGGTGACGATCACCGGCAGGAAGGGCTCGCGCTGCTTGAGGGCCTGGAGGGTCTCCAGGCCGCCCAGGCCCGGCAGGTCCAGGTCCAGGATAACCAGGTCCGGGGCCTTGGCTCGCACCTGCTCCAGGGCGGCCTCGCCCGAACCGGCCGCGGCGCTGCGATAGCCGCGGTCGTAGAGCAGGGTCTGTAGGCCCTGCCAGTTCTGGGGCTGGCGATGCACCAACAGAATTCGGAACACCCCTGCCTCCTGAAAAGAAGCGCCTGTGAAAAGAATAACATGGAGGCTAAGTTGTAAAAAGCTTTTTCCCGCCCAGGCCGGCCTGGGCCGGCGGCTATCGGCATGGGAGGGG
The DNA here is from genome assembly GCA_040751985.1 of Thermodesulfobacteriota bacterium. Taxonomy (GTDB): domain Bacteria; phylum Desulfobacterota; class Desulfarculia; order Desulfarculales; family Desulfarculaceae; genus Desulfoferula. Next base: position 30,666 of record JBFMFU010000065.1, read on the forward strand.
AAAAACACCGGGTTTCTATAGATATTTTCATTTTTACATCTGCGCGGCCCTGGGGTTTAATCCCGCTATGCCATCGCGACAGGACCAGATGCGCACCGCGCTGTTCGGCTTCACCTGAGGGACCGGGGTGAACCTGCCCGGGTTCGGTGGGGCGGTGCAGCCGCGGAGGCCTTGGTGATTCCCTCCCTTAGGCCAGCCTGACAGCTTCCTAGATCGCCGCCTCCCGCTCTCTCCGGGTCAGGGTCAGTGGACCGTGCGTCCCCACCGGACCCTTCGCGCTTCAGGAGGCGGAAATGACCGAAGACTTCGAACCCAAGATATTGTCCTACTGCTGCCAGTGGTGCTCCTACGCCGCCGCGGACCTGGCCGGCAGCATGCGCCTGCAGTATCCGGCCGCAGTGCGCATCGTGCGAGTGCCCTGCACCGGCCGCCTGGACATCCTGCATCTGCTGCGCCCCTTTGAGGACGGCGCCGACGGCGTGTTCGTCTCCGGCTGCCTGCTGGACGACTGCCACTACGTGAACGGCAACTACAAGGCCCAGCGGCGGGTCAAGTACGTCAAGGGCCTGCTGGAGCAACTGGGCCTCGAACCCGAGCGCCTGGAGATGTACTTCAACTCCTCGGCCATGGGCCCCCAGTTCGCCCAGACCTGCCGGGATTTTTACGAGCGCATCAAAAAGCTGGGCCCGGCCCTGCCTGCGCCGGCCCAGAGAAAGAGCGCCTGATGTCCACTGGCCTCGGCCGGTTGAGGGAGCCGGGCTCCCCGCGGGCTGCAAACCTGTCGAGGGTGCTTAACCAGCATCCTGTTCGGTTCGACTCCGAAAACCGGCCTCCAGCCACGCCGCCAGGCAAGGAGCGGACATGACGATGCAAGCCAACCAAGGCAAACCGGTCGGCGCGGTGATGGTGGTGGGAGGCGGGGTGGCCGCCATCCAGGCCTCCCTGGACCTGGCCGACACCGGCTACCTGGTCTACTTGGTGGAAAAGTCCTCGGCCATCGGCGGGGCCATGTCCCAGCTGGACAAGACGTTCCCCACCAACGACTGCTCCATGTGCATCCTCTCCCCCAAGCTGGTGGAGTGCGGCCGCCACCCCAACATCCAGATACTCACCCAGACCGAGGTGCTGGGCCTGGAGGGGCAGGTGGGGGCCTTCCGGGCCAGGCTGAAGCAGCGGGCCCGCTACATCAGCCTGGACAAATGCATTGCCTGCGGGGCCTGCGCGGCCAAGTGCCCCAAGCGGGTGGACGACGAGTTCAACCAGGGCCTGAACAAGCGCCGGGCGGCCCACGTCAAGTACCCGCAGGCCGTGCCCCTGAAGTACGTCATTGATCGGGACAACTGCCTCTTCTTCCAGAAGGGCAAATGCCGGGCCTGTCAGAAGTTCTGCCCGGCCGGCGCGGTGGAGTTCGACCAAGAGGACAAAGAGTTGGATCTGATGGTGGGCGCGGTGATCGTGGCCGCCGGCTTCCGACCCTTCAACCCCTCGGCCTTCACTCAGTACTCCTACGCCAACTTCCCCAACGTGGTCACCGCCCTGGAGTTCGAGCGCATCCTCTCGGCCTCCGGCCCCTGGCTGGGCCACCTGGTGCGGCCCAGCGACGAAAAGGAGCCCAAAAAGATCGCCTGGCTGCAGTGCGTGGGCAGCCGCGACATCAACAACTGCGACCACCCCTACTGCTCCAGCGTCTGCTGCATGTACGCCATCAAGGAGGCGGTGATCGCCAAGGAGCACTCCAAGGACGGCCTGGACGTGGCCATCTTCTTCATGGACATGCGCACCTTCGGCAAAGACTTTGAGCGCACCTACGAGGGGGCCCAGGCCAAGGGGGTACGCTTCATCCGCAGCCGAGTGCACTCCATCGGCGAACTGCCCGACAAGTCCCTGCACCTGGAATACGTGGGTGAGGACGGCCGGGCCTACGCCGAGGATTTCGACCTGGTGGTGCTGAGCCAGGGCCTGGAGGTGGACCCGGCCACGGCCCAGCTCTGCCAGGACCTGGGCGTGGAGCTGGCCAGCACTAAATTCGTCCATAGCAGCTCCTTCGCCCCGGTGGCCACCAGCCGGCCGGGCGTGTACGTCTGCGGGGCCCTGGCCGGGCCCAAGGACATCCCCCTGTCGGTTATGGAGGCCTCGGCGGCCGCCTGCGCGGCTGGCGGCAACCTGGGCGCAGCCCGGGGCAGCCTGGTCACCACGCCCGAGGTGGTTCCCCAGCGCGACGTAAAGGGCGACCCGCCGCGGGTGGGCGTGTTCGTCTGCTCCTGCGGCATCAACATCGCCGGCGTGGTGGACGTCAAGGAAGTGATGGACTACGCGGCCTGCCTGCCGGGCGTGGCCTACGTGGAGAACAACCTGTTCACCTGCTCCCAGGACACCCAGGACAAGATGACCCAGGTGATCCGCGAGCAGGACCTCAACCGCATCGTGGTGGCTGCCTGCAGCCCGCGCACCCACGAACCCCTGTTCCAGGAGACCCTGCAGGCCGCTGGCCTGAACAAGTACCTCTTCGAGCTGGCCAACATCCGCAACCAGGGCTCCTGGGTGCATGCTGGCGAACCGGAAAAGGCCACCGAGCGGGCGAAGGACCAGGTGCGCATGGCCGTGGCCAAGGCCAGCCTGCTGGAGCCCCTGAGCGAGGCCCGGCTGTCCATCCTGCCCAGCGCCATGGTGGTGGGCGGCGGCGTGGCGGGCATGAACGCGGCCCTGGAGCTGGCCCGCCAGGGCTTCCCCACCCACCTGGTGGAGCGCGACAACGCCCTGGGCGGCAACGCCCGCCTGCTCCGCACCACGGCCAAGGGCGAGTCCGTGGCCGACTACCTAGCCGAGCTGAGCCAGCGGGTGCAGGACGACCCCAACATCACCGTGCACCTGAGCACCAGCATCGCAGCCGTGGACGGCTTCGTGGGCAACTTCAAGACCACCCTAGCCGGGCCCGAGGGCGAGGAGGTCATCAAGCACGGCGCGGCCATCATCGCCATCGGCGCCGCCGAGTACAAGCCCGACGAGTACCTCTACGGCCAGCACCCGGCGGTCAAGACCCACCTGGAGCTGGACGCAGAGATCGCCTCCGGCGAGCTGGACCCGACCAAGATCAACAGCGCCGTGTTCATCCAATGCGTGGGCAGCCGCGAGCCCCAGCGGCCCTACTGTTCCAAGGTCTGCTGCACCCACTCGGTGGAGACAGCCCTGTGGCTCAGGGAGCAGAACCCGGACTGCCAGATCGTGATCCTCTACCGCGACATGCGCACCTTCGGCGAGCGGGAGCTGCTCTATCAGAAGGCCCGCCGCCAGGGCGTCTTGTTCATGCGCTACGACGTGGACAACAAGCCGCAGTTGAGTGCGGCCGGCGACCAGGTGGCGGTGCAGAACCGCGACCCCTTGCTGGGCCGCGAGGTCCTGCTCAAGGCCGACCTGGTGGGTCTGGCCAGCGCCATCGTCAGCCACCGCTCCGAGGAGCTGGCCCAGATGTTCAAGGTGCCTCTGGACGCCGACGGCTGGTTCCTGGAGGCCCACGTCAAGCTCCGGCCGGTGGATTTTGCCACCGACGGCGTGTTCATGGCCGGCTTGGCCCACTACCCCAAGCCCCTGGAGGAGGCGGTGGCCCAGGCCCAGGCCGCGGTGAGCCGCACGGTGACCGTACTCTCGCGCCAGGAGATGTATTTGCCGGGCACCGTGGCCTTCATAGACCAGAACAAGTGCGTGGGCTGCGGGGTGTGCTGGGAAATATGCCCCTTCAAGGCCATCACCCAGGACAACAAGGGCCTGGCCGTGGTCAACGAGGCCCTGTGCAAGGGCTGCGGCACCTGCGTGGCCTCCTGCCGCTCGGGCGCGCCCAACCTGCGCGGCTTCAGCAATCAGGACGTCATGGCCCAGATCACGGCCATGCTGCAGGGTTAAAGAGCGGCCCACAGATAAACTTTGGGAGTCGAGGCAATGACCGACGCAAGCTTTCAGCCGCGCATCGCGGCCTTCTTCTGCAACTGGTGCACCTATGGCGGCGCCGACCTGGCCGGGGTCAGCCGCCTACAATACCCGCCCAACATCCGCGCCATCCGCATCCCCTGCACTGGCCGCATGAGCCCCAGCTTCATCCTGCAGGCCTTCCGGCAGGGGGCGGACGGGGTCTGGGTCAGCGGTTGCCACCCGGGCGACTGCCACTACATCGCCGGCAACCTCTACGCCCGCCGGCGCTTCACGGTCTTCAAGAACCTGCTGGAGTACGCGGGCCTGGAGCCGGGCCGCCTGCACTTCTCCTGGATCTCCTCGGCCGAGGCCACCAAGTTCCAGCAGACGGTCATTGAGGTGACCGATGCGGTGCGGGCCCTGGGCCCCAACCGCTTTTTGCTCAAAAACATCGGCCCGGCGCCGGCCGCGGCCTGAACTGGAAGGTGAGATATGCCCGAACCCATCCGACCCAAGAAGCTGCCCGCCGAGGCCTTGGAAAAACTGAACGGGGCCAACCTGAGCCTCTGCCTGACCTGCGGCACCTGTAGCGGCGGCTGCCCCATCACCGGCAACCCCGCCGAGGACATGCAGGGCTGGGACACCCGCAAGGCCATTCGCATGTTGGCCCTGGGCCTCATAGACGAGGTGGTGGCCAGCCGCTTCCCCTGGCTGTGCACCGGTTGCGGCCGCTGCTCGGCCGCTTGCCCCATGGGCCTGGACATGCCGGCCATCTTCGGCTACCTGAAGCACCTGCGCCCCCGGGACCAGGTGCCGGGCATCCTGCACAAGGGCGTGGTCAACGTGCTCAAGACCGGCAACAACATGGCCATCCCCCAGCCGGACTACCTGTTCACCCTGGCCGACATGGGCCAGGAGATGGCTGCGGACTGCTGTCCGGGCTTCTACGTGCCCGTAGACAAGCAGGACGCCGACATCCTCTTCTTCCCCAACTCCAAAGAGGTCTTCGGCGATTTCGAGGACATGTACTGGTGGTGGAAGATCTTCTACGCCGCCCGCGAAAACTGGTCCGTGCCCAGCCAGAACTGGGAGGCGGTGGACTGGGGCCTGTTCACCGGCAACTACGAGGCCACCCGCATCCTGGCCCAGCGCAAGATCGACATGATGAACCAGTTTCACATAAAGCGCATGATCATGCCCGACTGCGGCGGCGGCTCCTACGGCTGCCGCATGGGCATGAAGGCCTGCGCCATCGACGACCCCAGCAACGTCACCAGCTGGGTCTACCTCTACGACTACCTCAAGGAGATCATCGCCCAGGGGCGCATCAAGCTGGACAAGAGCGTCAACGCGGGCAAGCGCTTCACCTTCCACGACTCCTGCAAGCACGGCCGCGAGCTGCAGGCCCACTACGGCCACGGCTACTTCGAGGAGCCGCGCTGGATCATACAGCAGTGCGTGGACCACTACGTGGACATGTACCCCAACCGCATGAACTCCTTCTGCTGCGGGGCCGGCGGCGGCAACTGGCCCCTGCCCTACGAGAAGGACAGCGCCTGGCACGGCCGCAAGAAGTACGAGTCCATCAAGGAGACCGGGGCCGACGTGGTGGTGGTGGGCTGCTCCAACTGCCGCGACCAGATCATGAAGCGCTACCCCAAGTTCTATGAGTGCGACTACGAGGTGAAGTACATCTGGCAGTTGGTGGCCGAGAGTCTGGTCATCGAGCCCTGGAGCGAGGAGGAGGTGGCCAAGGCCCAGGCCGAGGCCCCGGCCCAGTGGGAGCGCCTAGGCGTGGACCTGGAGGCGGGGTACGAGTAGCGGGCGAGCACGGTGGGCTGGGGCGAGGGCCCCGGCTTTTAATATGCTTTTACCGCCTGGGGGGCATCCCGCCCCCGCCCAGGCGCCCGGCCCCCTCAGGCCTCCCCAGGCGCGGGCTTGCCCGCGTTTCTGTCTGCCGGGGCCTGCTTGGGCAGGAAAACGGTGAACACCGAGCCCACGCCCACCTCGCTGGTGACCATGACCCTGCCGCCGTGCCCGGTGACGATGGCCTCCACGCCGGCCAGGCCCAGGCCGTGGCCGTGGGTCTTGCCCTGGGAGTGCCCCCGGTAGAACATGTCGAAGATATAGGGCAGGTCCTCGCTGGCAATGCCCATGCCCTGGTCCCGCACCCGGACCGCTATCTCGTTTTTCAAGTCCTCCAGCTCGATGCTGACCGTGGTCCCGCTGGCCGAGTACTTCAGGGCGTTTTCCAGGAGGTTGCTGAAGGCGCGGCGCAGATGCACGGCGTCGGCCTCTATCACCGGCAGCTTTTGCTGGCTTATTATCTCCAGCCGGATGCCAGCCTCGCTGAAGCCGGGCTGGAAGGCGGCCATCAGCTCGATGAACTCCTTGTCCAGGTCCGTGGCGCTGAAGTTGAGCTTGAGCCGGCCGGTCTCCAGACGGGCGAAGTCCAGGAAGTCGTTTATGATCTTTTCCAGATGGGCGGCCTCCTTGCGGATGATCTCCAGGTACTGCTGCTGCTTGTCGCCCTCCTGCTTGTTGAGCAGGCGCAAGGCGAAGCCCTGAATCCCCACCAGGGGCGATTTCATGTCGTGCGCGAACATGGAGATCAGGTTGGCCCGCTCCCGCTCCAGGGACTTTATCTCCGTCACATCCTGAAAGATCTCCACGCCCCCCACCAGCTTTCCCTGGGCGTCGTGGAGCCCGGCCGCCTGCACGCGAAGATGTATGCTCCGGCCTTCCCGGGTGACCAGGGTGGCCTCCACCGGCCCGGTGGGGCGCTCATTGAGCATGGCCGATTTGATGGGGCACTTGTTCTGGCACAGGTTGGTCTGCATAACGTCCTTGCAGTAGCTGCCCACCAAGTCGTCAGGCATGCGGCCCAATATCTCCCTGCCCCGGGTGTTGATCTCCGTGATCCTGAAGTCAGGGTCCACGGAGATGACCCCTACGGGCAGGCTCTGAATCAAGGCCCGGTGCTTTTCGGCCGACTCCCGCAGGGCCGCCTCCATCTTCTTGCGGGAGGTAATGTTGCGGATGGTCTCGATGGCGCCGGTTATGTTGCCGTCCGTGTCAAACAGGGCCGTGGCCTTGCCCCAAAGGTGGGCGCCGGCCGGGGGTATGTGGGTGGCGAAGGCCTCGGTGCGCAGGGTGTGGCCATCGCGGGAGATGAAGGGGTAGCGGTCCTCGTAGGCCTGGTCCCATACCATGGCCAGATCCGCCAGAATGGGCCTGCGCTCCCCCCAGAAGGGCAGGGCGTATTCATAGTCGCCCTTGCCCAGCATCTGCTCGGCGCTTATGCCGGTCAGCTCCTCGATGGCCCGGTTCCAGATGATCACCCGGCCTTCACGGTTCAAGACAAATGTGGGGTCCGGCAGAAAATTTATGATGTCGGCCAGGTGCTTCTGGGAGGCCTTGAGCTCTTCCTGGGCCTGCTTGTGCTCGGTGATGTCAAAGGCCGTGCCCAGTATGGCCGGTTGGCCTTCATACTGGAAAACGCCCGCGGTGAACTGGGCCCATTTTTCCTGGCCGTCCTTGGTGATTATTTTGAACTGGTAGCTGTTGGGAACCGGCTCGCCCCGCTGCCGGGCCTTGGCCCGCTCGCTGACCAAGCCCCGAAAATCGGGGTGGACTATCTTCCAGAAAGGCGCTTTTTCCAGTTCTGCCAAGCTGTAGCCGCAGAGGCGCTCGCCGGCCGGATTCATGTAGCGGAATCTATCGCCCTGCACGATGAAAATGGCGGCGTCCATTATTTGGGTCAAGAGGTAAAACTTTTTTTCTTTTTCCTCGGGCATTCTCGGCTCCGCGGCGGGCAGATTCCTCACTTAAGGGATTAATTAACTGAGCATATCTTCTTTTTATTAAATGATAGCATACGCCGGAGCCCGAAGAACCGGTGTATGGCGATTAAGCAGGGCAACGGATATCAGCCGCGGCGCAGGGACAAGGGGCGGGGCGCGCCGCCCTTGCCCGGCCGCCGCGAACAAGGCACCCACCCCGGCCGCCGGCAGCGAAGCCATTACCCACCCGGCGCCGCACCCCAGCGGCGCGCCAAGCCGGTCCGCCGCCCGCAACCGCCAGCGATCAGGCGGCAAAGCCGAAAAAGGCCCGCTACTGCCAGAGTTGGCACGGCTCCTGCTAGTTAAGAGAGTGAGCCATGCCACACGAGATGGAGTCTGACGCCGTGCAACGATTAGCGAGCATCACCCTGGCCGCGCTCCTGGCCGCCGCCATGATGCTGGCGGCCCTGTTGGAGCGGCCGCAGCAGGCAGCCCGGACCGGGACCCTGTGAAACAACCTCCCTCCCTGAAACCCTGTCGCCTACCCCCGTCGCCTGGGCCTTGCCGGGCGGCGGGCATTTTAAGGCCGCGAAGAAACCGCCCTCTGCCCCCACCGGCCGCGAAAACATTACCCACCTGCGGCTCAGCTCGTGGCGCGGCCGGCTCCAGGAATTGCATACTTAATTAGTAGGAATTATATTACAAACAAAGACCGGACATGGAAGAGTGAAGGCTTGGCATGGCTCCTGCTTATTACACGAGCAAGTCAATTCATCCGCAACTAGGAGGCATGTCATGAGAAGGACAGCAGGAATTGCCCTAGCCTTGGCTCTGAGCACCACCCTGGTGCTGGCCGGCGCCAGCTTCGCCATGATGGGCGGCGGTTGGGGCGGCATGGGCGGCGGCTACGGCATGATGGGCCCGGCCTATGGTCAGGGTCAGGGTTATGGTCCTGGCTACGGTCCGGGCGCGGGCTATGGACCCGGCGCCTGCGTCAACCAGGGGCCAGGCTATCCCAATGCCCCGGCTCCCGGCTGGGCTCAGCCCCCGCAGCGGACGCTGCCGGCCCCGGCCCCGGCCCAGCCTGAGCAGGCTCCGCCGGCCCAGGAGTAACTTCGAGGATTAACCCCCTCCCCTCTCGCCGCTGCCACGAGCCGCGGCGAAGCGGGAGGGGCGGCGCTAGGAAGGAGAGGAGCATGGAAAACACCACCCCGCGCACCGTGCCCTGCCCCATCTGCCAGATGCCGGTGGACACCCAGAACTGCGCGCACGTGGCCCAGGCGGGCGGCCGGACCTACTTCTTCTGCGCCGAGGGCTGCCGCCGCAGCTTCCTGTCCCAGAGCTGCTGCGCCCAGAAGCCCAAGGGTTGGTGGGGACGCTACCTGGACCGTCTGGCCCGGGCCAACGACCAGAGCTTCGGGGCCGCGGGCCCCAAGTGCCATTAGTCAAGAGAAGGGACTGGTAAAAATGAACACGCCACGCCGTCAGTTCGGCGCCCCGGAGGCCTCGCCGGCCCCGGCCACCCTGTGGGATCTGTTTCAATCGCTGCAAGAGCTGGCCCCGGACGAGGAGACGGTGCTCTTGGCCGTGGACGACCTGCTGGGCCGGGGCCTGGTGCGCTGGGCCCAGGGCCGGCCGCCGGCCGTGACCCTGCACTGAGGCCGCGCCAAGCCTAGACTGACTCGCGGGAGCCGCGCCTATGCACCCCATTTTGTTTCAATTGGGGCCCCTGACCATCCACACCTATGGCGTGATGCTGGCCCTGGGCGCGGCCCTGGGGGCCTGGGCCTTGGCCGTGCTGGCCCGCCGCGCCGGCCTGGACCAGGAGCGGGTGCTCAGCCTGGCCCTGTGGACCCTGCTGGCCGGCCTGGCCGGCGCCCGCCTGACCTATCTGGTGCTGGAGCCGGGGCCGCTGTGGCCCCAGCTAAGGCAGTTCTTCATGATCTGGCAGGGCGGGCTGGTGTTTTACGGCGGTCTGGCCCTGGCCGTGCCCCTGGGCCTCATCCTGGCCCGGCGCCACCGCCTGCCCCTGCCCACTCTGCTGGACATATTCGCGCCGGCCCTGGCCCTGGGCCAGGCCTTCGGCCGCCTGGGCTGCTTCTTCTCCGGCGACAGCTACGGCCGGCCCTGGGACGGGCCCTGGGCGGTGGTGTTCAGCGACCCGCACAGCATAGCCCCCAAGGGCGTACCCCTGCACCCCACCCAGCTCTACATCGCCGGGTCCCTGTTCTTGATATTCGCGCTTTTGTGGTGGCTGTGGCCGCGGCGGCGCTTCGGCGGCCAGATCATTCTGCTCTACGGCCTGCTGCACGGCCTGGCCCGGCTGATTATCGAGCCCCTGCGCGGCGACTGGCGCGGCGAGCCCCTCTGGGGCTGGCTAACCCCCACCGGCCTGTTTGCGGCCCTGCTGGCCGCGGCCTGCCTGGCCCTGTACCTGCTGCTGCGGCGGCGGGGCGGCCCGGGGAGGGCCGCTACCAGCCGTAGCGCTTAAGCGCCTCGCGCACCGCCTCTTCGCGGCTCTCGGCGTCCAGTTCCAGGCGGCGCTCCTTGCCCTGGCAGATCTTGGTCACCAGGGTGTCCAGGTCCACCGGCTTCTCCAGGAAGTCCAGGGCTCCTTCCTTTATGGCCTCGATGCCGCTCTGCACCGTGGCGTAGCCGGTGAGCAGGATGATCTGCAGGTCCGGCTTCTTGGCCAGGGCCTGGCGCAGGGTGGCCAGGCCGTCCAGTCCGGGCATCTTGAGGTCCAGCACCACCGCGTCGTAGACCCGGCCCTGTATCTTCTGCAGGGCCTCGTCGCCGCTGGTGGCGGTGTCCACCGCGAAGTTGCGGTTGCGCAGACGCTCGCTGATGCCCTCCAGGAACTCCTTCTCATCGTCCACGATCAACACGTAGGCCTCTACCATGACCGTCTCCTTGTATCCCTTATGGCCGCTAGGGCCTTCCCTGCAGGGCCTCTTGCGACCGCCGCCGGTCCAGCCAGCGCACCCTGCCGTCCGCCAGATGATACACCGCCCCCATCGCCGTGACTCGCCCCTCCTGCTGGGCCCGCAGCACCTCGGGGCTCAGGCGGCCCAGCTCGGCCAGGGACTGCCACACGTTCTCCTCCACCGCCGCGGTGATCTGCTCCTCCTCGCTGGAGCCGGGGAAGGGCAGCGGCAGGCGGTCCAGGGCCGGCTCGATGTACTCCAGCAGGCCGGCGATGTTGGGATCCTGGCCGTCTTTGCCCTGGCCGCGCCGCTTCCAGGCCGCGGTCACCGCCCCGCAGCCGGTGTGGCCCAGCACCACCACCAGCGGCGTGTGCACGTGCAGCACCCCGTACTCCAGGCTGGCGGCGGTGTCCTGGCTGACCACGTTGCCCGCCACCCGCACCACGAACAGGTCCATGATGCCCGCGTCGAATACGCGCTCCACCGGCACCCGCGAGTCCGAGCAGGCCAGCACCGTGGCCAGGGCGTGCTCGGCCTGGTCCGCGTAGTGGGCCAGCCGCCGGCGCAGGGGTCCGGTGCGCGGGTGGCGGGGCCGGTTCTCGTAGAAGCGTCGATTGCCCTCGTTCAGGGCGGCCAGCACCTGCTCGGCGGTGGGCTTGTACTCCCGCGGCGTCTGCTTGAGCGCGGTCTGCTTCTTCATGGCCGCTCCCTTTCTAGGCCGCCGCGGGCGGATTGAGGGGCATGTCCAACACCAGGGCCCCGGCCTCGGCCCGGGCCGTGGCCTCCAGGGGGGCCAGCAGCTCCGCGGGCGGCTCGGCCGGCGGCTGGCTCAACTCGCCGGCCAGGCGCAGGCTGACCGCCTCGCCGGCCCGGCTCAGGCTCACCCGGATCAGGCTGCCGCTGGCCGCCGCGCCCACCGCCGCCTGCAGGGCGGCCCACAGCGCCTGCTCCACCTGGATGGGCGGGGCCTTGATGGCCAGGTCCTCGCCGCCGGCCAGAGGCTCCAGCTCCAGGCGCACGTCTCTGAGCGCCGCCAGGCGCAGGTAGCAGCGTACCATCAGCTCCAGGGCCGGCCCCACCTGACAGCGGTCGCGCTGCTTCTCGGCGCTGTGGGCGAAGGTATTGAGCCTCTTGACCACCTGGTCCGCCTGGCCCACCCGGGCGATGACTCGGCTGGTCAGCTCCTGCAGGCGCTGGGGGTCCGGCTCGCGGCCCTGGGCGGCCATCTGCAGCATCTCCAGCATCAGGTGGCTGTGCTCGTTGATCACCGCCAGCTCGTTTTTTATTTCGTGGGTGGCGCTGGCGGTCACGGCGCCGAAGAAGTCCAGCGCCCGGCCCTCCTGGTCTCGCTCTGGTGGCTTCGACACCGCGCTCCTCCTAATCCCGGCCCTGCTGCATCAAGGCCAGCAGGTCGTCAATGTCCACCGGCTTGACCAGGTAGCGGTCGGCGCCCATCTCCAGGGCCTGCTTGAGGTCCTCGGCGGCGCTGTGGCCGGTGAGCAGTATCACCCGGGCCTGGGGCTGGCGCTGCTTGATGGCCCGGATCGTCTCCACGCCCCCCAGGCCGGGCATCTTCAGGTCTACCACCACCCAGTCGAAGTTCTTGGCCGCAATGAGCTCCAAACCTTGCTCGCCGCTGGTGGCCCAATCGTTGGCTATGCCCCGCAGGTCCAGCCGCTCGGAGAGGGTGGAGACCAGCTCCTTCTCATCGTCTATCAGTAATACCCTCATGGGTTCCTTCCCGCCGCACGCCTTAGATCACCGTCGGCGCCGGCTGGTTGGAGGTCGGTTGTCTGCGGGGCAGGATCACGGTGAAGGTGGTGCCCTCGCCCGGCTGGCTCTCCACTTCGATGCGCCCGCCCATCTTGCGGATGATGCCGTAGGTTATGGACAGCCCCAGGCCGGTGCCCTTCTCGCCCTTGGTGGAAAAGAAGGGCTCGAAGATGCGCTGCAGGTGCTCCTTGGGGATGCCCACGCCGTTGTCGGCGATGCTGATGGCCACCGCGTCATTGGGCTGCTCGGCCACCGAGATGTTGATCTCCCCGCCGTTTTCCAGGGCGGCCAGGGCGTTGTTGATGATGTTGAGTAGTACCTGCTGCAGCTGACCCTTGTCCGCCTGGACGGGCCCTATCTCCTTGGGGATGGCCAGGTTGATGTCGATGTTGCGGTACTCGGCCTCCTTGCCCAGGAAACCCAGCACCTCCCGGATCAGGGCCTCCAGGTATATCTCCTCGTTCTTCAGGGGCAGGTGGCGGGCGAAGCCCAGCAGCCGGTGGGTGATCTCGCTCACCCGGCGCACCGAGTCCTGGATCACCGTCACCTGCTGCAGGAACTTCTGCTTGTGTGCGAAATCCTGGCTGACCCCCAGCAGGTCGCGCATCAGCCCCACCTTCTCGTTGATGATGGCCACCGGGTTGTTGATCTCGTGGGCCACGCCCGCGGCCAGGCGGCCGATGGAGGCCAGCTTGTTGGTGTACTCGGCCTCGTGCAGCATGGCCGCCCGCCGCAGGTCCGCCTCGTAGATGCGGGTGACCAGGGTGGAGGAGACCCACCAGATCACCACCAGGATGGCCACCACCGAAAGCCCCACCATGACGATCACGTTGATGCGCAATAGGTCCCACTTGTGCAGCAGGGCCTGGGGCTGCTTGACCACCACCAGGGTCAGGGGGGTGCCTTGGATGCGGGCCAGGCCCAAGAGCAGACCGCGCTTCTGGTTGTCGGCCACCTCCCGTATGCCTTGCCACTCGGCCGGGGGGCCGCTGAGCAGGGGGAAGCCGGTCAGCACCCCGCCGTAGAGCCGGGAGGGGGTCTGCAGCACGCCCTGCTGGTTGACCAGGAAGATGTCGCCGCTGGGCTGCAGGTCGGTGGCCCGCAGCAGATCGTTGAGCCGTCCGGTGTCGATGGTGGCCCGAATTACGTAGGACTCTTCGCCGGCCCGCTCATGGCGCACGGCGATGACGAAGTGGGGGAAGTTGCGGTGGCCCAGGAACACGTCGCTGACGTAGATGCCCCGGATCTGCACCTCCTTGTACCAGTCCTGGTCCTTATAGTCGCGGCCCTCCAGGTTGTAGGGGCCCACGTAGGTCCGCTGGATGCCCTTGGCGTCGATCAGGCCCAGGTCCACGAAGCCGCCGAAGGCCTGGCGCAGGCGCGAGAAGACCCGGTTCAGGTGCCGGTGCTCGGCCAGCTCCTGGAAGGTGTTGGCCAGGCTCACGTAGGCCAGGGCCGCCCGGCGCTCGTCCAGGAAGTAGGAGATCTGCACCCGGTTGGTGGCCAGCAGCCGCTGCAGGTGGCTGGTTATCTCCCCCCGCTGCATCTGGTACTGCTGCTGGAACTGGTAGAGGTTGATCAGGGCCAGGAACATCAGGGGGGCCAGGGTCACCACCACCGCCAACCAGAAGGTGGTGCGCCACAGCCGCCGATAATTAAGAAGCTCCAGGTCCGAGTCGCGCCGGTCCCAGAAGGCGGGCTTTATTTTGGCCCAAATCTTCAATCTACCCCTGCCGCGCCCGAATCTTGTCATAGGCCCCCTGCATGGCCCGGGACAGCTCGTTGATGTCCACCGGCTTCTCCAGGTAGGCGAAGGCGCCCAGCTGCAGGCACACCTCCCGGTCGTGCTGGGAGCCGTGGCCAGTGAGGATGATCACTTCCACCTTGGGGTGGTCCTGCTTGATGCGCTTTAAGACCTCCACGCCGTCGATGCCCGGCATCTTCAGGTCCAGCACGATCACGTCCGGCTCGTCCTCGGCCACCACGCGCAGGGCCTCGCTGCCGTCATAGACCACCGCCGAGCCTATCTCCCGCAGTAGCAGGCGCTCGGACAGGGTCTGCACGAACTCGCGCTCGTCGTCCACCAAGAGCACCTTGGAGGGCAGCTGGAAGTCGGCCCGGCGGTACACGTCGGCCTGGTAGTAGCCCGGCCCGGGCTCCACCTTGACTCCCGTCACTCCCGGCACCACCTTGGTCAGGCGCTCCAATTCCTCGCTGAGCCGGCCCAGCATCATCACCTTCTTGTTGACCAGGATGCTCACCTGGCCGCCGGTGGCGCTGACCTGCACGTCGCGGGTGTTGTGGCCCTGGGCGGTCAGGGCCGCCTCCACCTGGGCCGCCAGGCCGAAGTCCTTCGCCGCCCGGCGGCTGGCCTCGCTGGGGGCCAGGATGGCGCTGCCAGCGTTTTCGCAGATCAGCTCCACGGCCCGCTCCACGGTGGTCTGATCCATGATCAGGCGCATGTCGTAGAGCTCCGGGTCCCAGGGCTCGCGGTCGCGCAGGTACTCCACCCAGCGGAAGGCGGCCTCGTCGTCCTTGTGCACCCGGGCCAGGGCGTCCTTCTCGCTAAGGCCCAGCTCCCGGGCGGCGCGCACCGAGCGGCGCTTGGCGTCGGCGATCAGGCACACGTCCAGCACGTGGGATATGCTACGCGGCACCAGATGGGCCATAAAGCCCAGCAGCACCAGGTTCTCCTCGCCTAAGAGTTGGGCCAGGCCCACCTTCAGGCGGCTCACCGCCCGCTCGCGCTCGTGGGAGAACTGGTTGAACACCGAGGGCCGGCCGAACATGGCCCGGCGCAGGGCCCCGGCGTCCGGGGAGCCCTCCCGGGACAGGCGGCCGATCAGGTCTTCGTCGCGCAGCAGGGTGTAGCCCAGCCGCGAGGCCACGCCCTGGGCCACCTCCTCGCCTTCGCAGAAAGAACCGCTGAATATATTGACCACGCACATGAGCTAGTCTCCTCCCGACTCTTGCACCGCCTCCAGGGGGCACACGCTAACCAGGGGGCAGGATTGTTCGCGCGAATCGCGGTGGGCCGTCTCGTGGATGGCCCCAATGGCCACCGAGGCCAGGGGGTAGATATGATCCTCGCCGATCTTGGCCAGCAGGTGGGTGCGCTGCATGGCCTCCAGCACGTTTTCCTTCAGGCCGCTGAAGCTGATGTCGTAGCCGGCGCTGCGCACCCGGTCCACGATCAGGGACAGGGCGTCCTCGCCGGAGGCGTCGATGTCGTTGACGCCGTTGGCCACCACCAGAATGTGCTTGAGCTCGGGCATGTGGCGGATGCGCTCGTCGATCTGGTCCTCCAGGAAGCTGGCGTTGGCGAAGAACAAAGGACCGTCGAAGCGCACCACCGCCACGTGCTCGCACTGGCGCAGCTTGTAGTGGGCCGCGTCGCGCAGGGAGCAGTCCGGATGCATGGACAGCGCCGCCACCCGCGGGCGCATGCTCTTGTACAGGAACACCAACAGCGACAGCACCACGCCCACCATGATGCCCTGGTCCAGGTGGGGGGCGAAGGCCAGGGTGCAGATGAAGGTGATGATGCTGATGGCCCCGTCGTACCACTGGGCCTTCCAGGCGTGCACGAAGCCGCTGACGTTAATCAGCCCCACCACCGCCATCATGATCACCGCCGCCAACACCGCCTGGGGCAGGTGGTAGAGCAGCGGCGTGAACAGCAGCAGCACGATCACCACCATCAGGCTGGTGACCACGCTGGACAGCCCGGTCTGGGCGCCGGCCTGCAGGTTCACCGCCGAGCGGGAGAAGGAGCCCGAGACCGGGTAGCTCTTGCCCAGGCAGCCGATCATGTTGGCCAGGCCCTGGCCGATCAGCTCCTGATTGGGGTCCAGGCGCTGGCCGGTCTTGGCGGCCATGGCCTTGGCGATGCTGATGGCCTCCATGAAGCCCAAGAGGGAGATGATCACCGCGTAGGGGAACAACTGCAGCCCCACCTCCCAGTTGAGCTTGGGCAGGCTCAGGGTGGGCAGGCCGGGCGGGATGTCGCCCACCACCGCGCCGCCGCCCTCCAGGCGCAGCTTGCTCTCGTCCAGGGACCGGTTGCCCATGCGCACCCGCCAGGTGCGGCCGTCGCCCTGGGCGCCGGAGGGGAGCTGGCCCTGGGGGTAGAAGCGCAGGCGGCCGTCTGGGCCCTTGGCCCCCTCGAACTTGTAGGAGCGCAGGCGCTCGCGCAGCAGGTGGGCCTCGGCCTCCTGGGTCTGGATCATCACCGTGGCCAGGTGGGCCTCCTGCTGCAGCTTCAGGGTGTCCAGGGTGGGGCCGCCCTGGCGCTCCTGGGTCTGGCGGGCCTTGAGGTTCACCGCCGCCCGGGCCGCGCCCAGGTCCTTGACGCGCTGCACGTGGCGGTTGTAGGCCCGTATTTCCTCCTGCACCTGCGGGGACATGATGGCGCTGATGGGCGCGCGGGCGTCGTGCTGGAAGCCGGTGGCCCAGGAGATCAGGGTGGTGACCGCCACCGCCACCAGCACGTAGGGGATCTTGGGGTTGAGGCGCTTGAGGCCCCACATGATGACGAAGGCCCCCACGCCCATGGTCAGGGTGGGCCAGTGGGTGTAGTGCACCGCGCCCAACAGCACCCGCCAGATGGTCTCGTAGTGGTGAGTGGCGCTGTCCACGTACACCCCGAACATCTTGGAGAGCTGGCTGGAGGCGATGATGATGGCCGCGGCGTTGGTGAAGCCGTTGACCACCGGGTGGGACAGGAAGTTCACCACCAGGCCCAGGCGCAGCACCCCCAGCAGGAACTGGAAGATGCCCACGATCAAGGCCAGCAGGATGGCGTAGGCGATGAAGGCTTCGCTGCCCGCGGTGGCCAGGGGCTCCAGGGAGGCGGCGGTCATCAACGACACCACCGCCACCGGCCCGGTGGCCAGCTGCATGGAGGAGCCGAACATGGCCGCCATCATGGGCGGCAGGAAGGCCGCGTAGAGGCCGTAGTAGGCCGGCAGGCCGGCCAGCTGGGCGTAGGCCATGGACTGGGGGATCAAGACCAGGGCCACGGTGATGCCGGCCAGGATGTCCACCCGCAGCTTGGCCGCGTTGTAGTCCTTGAACCAGGCCACGAAGGGCAACACGCGGCCGGCCAGGGCCCAGAGGCCTTTTTGCTCGTTCTGTTTCACTGCTCCAACCCGTATTTCTTTATCTTGCGCCACAGGGACACCCGATCTATCCCCAGTATCTCCGCCGCCCGGGTCTTGTTGCCCCCGGTCTGGGACAGCACCTGCTTGATGTAGTCGCACTCTCTCTCCTCTAGCGTGGCCTGGCGGCCGCCCTCCTCCTTGGGCTCCGGCTCGGCCTGGCGGCGCACCTCCTCGGGCAGGTCCGCCAGCTCCAGGCGCTCCCCCCGGCCCAGGGTCACCGCCCGCTCGATGAGGTTCTCCAGCTCGCGCACGTTGCCCGGAAAGCGGTAGGCGCGCAGGGCGGCCATCATCTCCGGCGCGATGTCCCTGATCTCCTTGTCCTGCTTCTGGGCGTGCTTTTGCAGGAAGTGCCGGGCCAGCAGGGGGATGTCGTCGCGGTGCTCGCGCAGGGGGGGCAGCTCCAGGCAGACCACGTTGAGCCGGTAGAACAGGTCCGAGCGGAAGGCCCCCTCCTCCACCAGGCGCTTGAGGTCCTGGTTAGTGGCGGCCACGATGCGCACGTCCACGTTGATGGACTCGGTGCCGCCCACCCTGGTCACCGCCTTCTCCTGGATCACCCGCAGCAGCTTCACCTGCATGGCCGCGGGCATGTCGCCGATTTCGTCCAGGAAGACGGTGCCGCCGTCGGCGGCCTCGAACAGGCCGGTCTTGGTGGCGATGGCCCCGGTGAAGGAGCCCTTCTCGTGGCCGAACAGCTCGCTGACCAACAGCTCGGCCGACAGGGCCGCGCAGTTGAAGGCCATGAAGCGGCCCTCGGCCCGTGGGCTGGCCTGGTGCAGGGCCCGGGCGAACAGCTCCTTGCCGGTGCCGGTCTCGCCCACCAGGAGCACGTTGCAGTCCGTGGGCGCGATGCGGGCCACGGTGCGGATCAGCTCCTGGATGCGCGGGTGCTGGCCCACGATGGACCCCACGCCGTCGCGGGCGCGGGCCTCGCTCTTCAGGCGGGCCAGCTCCTGGCGCAGGTGGGCCTTTTCCAGGGCGTGGGCCACCTGGGCCCGCACCTCGTCGATCTTGTAGGGCTTGGCGATGTAGTGGAAGGCGCCGCGCTTCATGGCCTCGATGGCCGAGTCCACCGAGGCGAAGGCGGTGAGCATGATCACCTCGCCGGCCGGCTGCAGGCGCTTGGCCTCGGCCAGCACCTGCATGCCGTCCACCTTTTCCATGCGCAGGTCGGTGAGCACCAGGTCGAACTCCTGGCGGCGCAGCAGGTCCAGGGCCTCCTGGCCGCCGCCGGCCGCGGTCACCTGGTAGTCGCCGCCGCGCTCCAGGATGTGCACCAGGTTGCGCCGGGCCAGGTGGTCGTCCTCCACGACTAAAAGGCGGGCGGGACGGGACATGGCCTCTACTCCTCGTCCGCGCCCAAGGGCAGGCTGATGATGAAGCGGGCTCCGCGGCCGGGCTCGCTCTGGGCCTGGATGTGGCCGTGGTGGCGCTCGATGATGCCGTAGGTGATGGAAAGCCCCAGGCCGGTGCCCTGGCCCACCTCCTTGGTGGTGAAGAAGGGGTCGAAGATGCGCGGCAGCACCTCCGGCAAGATGCCCTGGCCGGTGTCGGCCACCTCCAAGAGCACCCGGTTCTGCTGTCGGTCCTGCCGGCCGCGGATGGTCAACAGCCCCCCGCGTTTCATGGCCTGCACCGCGTTGAGGATCAGGTTCAGAAGCGCCTGCACCATGTGGTGCTTGTCCAGCTCCAGCACAATGTCCCGGGGCACGTCCACCCTGAGCTGCACGCTGTGGGGCACCTCCCCGCGCACCAGCTTCAGCGCCTCCTCCACCACCGCCCGCAGCTCCTCGCGCTTGAGTTCGAACTCCCGCTGGCGGGCGAACTCTAATAGCGAGCTGACGATGTCGCGCGCCTTGTGCACCTGCCCCTCGATGGCGGTGAGCAGCTCGCGGTGGTAGGCGGACACCTCTTGGCCCAGTTCCTCCAGCAGTATCTGGCAGGAGGTACTGATGTTGTTCAGGGGGTTGTTCAGCTCGTGGGCCACGCCGCTGGTCAGGGTGCCCAGGGCGGTGAGCTTCTCGGTCTGCACCATCTGCTCGTTGTTCTGCCTCAGCTGCACCACCATGCGGTTGAAGCCGTGCACCAGGCTGCCGATCTCGTCCTGGCCGCCCTTCCAGGGGATGGTGGCGAACTGGCCCTGGGCCACCACCTGGGTGGCCTCCTCGATGGTGTAGAGGGGCCGCACCAGGCGGGCGATGAGCACCCAGGCCAAGAGTCCGCCGATGCCCGCCAGCACGGCCAGGAACACCGCCAGCAGCGGGCGGTACTCGCGCAGCAAGAGGCTGATGTCCTGGCGCTCCTGGCGGGCCGCGGCCTCGCTCTTCTCGATCAGGGCCTTGCCCGAGGCGCGCAAGCCCACCTCGGCCGCCTGCAGGCGGGGGTCGTTGGCCGCGGCCCCGGCGGCCAGGAGCTGGTGGCTGGCCAAGAAGTGCCGGCGGTAGTCATCGGCCAGGCTGCGCAGGGCCTGCCAGGCCGCGGCCCCGGAGGTGCGGGTCAGGCGCTGGCGCTCGGCCTGCAGCAGGGTCTGGTGCTGGTCCAGGTAGGCCAGGGCCTGCTGGAAGTCCTCCTGGTGGTGGTAGAGGAAGTAGTTCTTCTCGTAGCGCCGGGCCTCCAGGACCGTGTTGAGCATGTTATCGGCCTGGCTCAGGAAAAACAGCTTCTGCTCCATGCCCAGGAAATAGTAGTAGCTCAGGGCCCCGAACAGGGCCATGCCCAGAAAGGCGGCCCCGAAGCCCAGCGCCAGCCGCACCCGGATCTTGCCCAGTCCTTGCCAAAAGCCCATGGCGCCTCCTGCCGGGGCCCAGCCACTCTGCCGCTGCCCCTGGGGCCTGGCCCAGCCCATGGCCCGCGCCGGGCTCGACCTATGCACCACCGCGGCAGTCATGCCCCTTATGCATGTAAATTTCGTGCCAAATCAGGGCCCGCCCGGCCAAGCCCCGGAAATGGCTGGCCTTACCCCTGGCGGCCCTTGACCCGGCCTCCTGCGCTCGTCGTTACAATATGCAACAACAGCGCTGAGGTCGTCAAACAAAACTACGAGAATTTATTGGGTATTATACCCCACGGCCAGATAGTGGGGAAGCCGTTTCACATTACAACGGCTCGGTCCGGCCGGGCCGGGCTCAGGCCTTGGCCAGCACCACCAGGGCGTCCACGGCCACGGGCCGCCCCCCGGCCAGGATCACCGGGTTCAGGTCCACCTCGGCCACCGCCGGCAGCTCCACGCCCAGGCGGCCCAGGGCCACCAGCATGTCCGCCAAGGCGCCCTGGTCGGCCGGGGGCAGGCCCCGCACCGGCCCCAGCAGGCCCCGGCCCCGCACCTCCTGCATCATCTCCAGGGCCTCTTCCCGGTCCAGGGGGGCCAGGCGGAAGGACACATCCTGCAGCACCTCGGTGAAGACCCCGCCCAGGCCGAACATCACGGAGGGCCCGAACTGGGGGTCGCGGGCCAGGCCCATGACCAGCTCCCGCTGGCCTTGCACCATCTCCTGCACCAGCACCGGCCCAGGCGCCGAGGCCTGCAGCTCGGCCCAGGCGGCCCGAACCTCGGCCAGGCTGCGCAGGTCCAGGCGCACCAGGCCGCGCTCGCTCTTGTGGGCCAGCTCCGGCGCCTCCGCCTTGAGGGCCAGGGGGAAGCCGATCTCCGAGCAGGCGGCCTCCAGCTCCGCGGCCGAGGCCGCCAGCCGGCCCCGGTTGACCGGGATGCCGTAGGCGGCCAAGAGGGCCTTGGACTCGTGCTCGGACAGGTTGGCCTGGCCCCGCGCCCGAGCCTGGTCCAGGATGGCCTGGGCCGCCTGGTCCGGGCGCCGGGGGGGCCGGCCGGCCGCGGCCGGCGCGGACCGGCGGCCCAGCTTGTCCAGCAGCCGGCGGCGCTCGTAGAGGGTGGCCATGGCCTGGACCGCCCGCTCCGGGCTGGGGAAGTTCACCAGTGCCCCGGCGTCCTCCAGGGCCGCCACCTGCGCGTCCCAGATGCCCGGAGGCGCGGTGATGCTGGCCAGCACCGGCTTCTGCTGGTTCCACTGCACCAGCAGATCGTGCAGACCTTCGATGGCCCTGAGGTTGGCCGAGGCGTAGACCATGTTGAACAGCACCCCGTCCACCTGTTCGTCGTCCAGCACCGCCTGCACGATGCCGGTCACCGCCTCCCGGTCGTACCAGGCCGGGCCCAGGTCCACCGGGTTGCTGCGCAGGGCCAGGGGCGGCAGCAGATCGTTGATGCGCTCCTGGGTGGCGGGGGTGAAGCGGCCCAGGGACAGGCCCAGGCGCGCGCACACGTCGCTGGCCGCGATGCCCGGCCCGGCCTGGCCCGAGAGCACCGCCATCCGGGGGCCTTGCGGCGGCCGGCTCTGGGCCAGGGCCTTGGCCCCGTCCAGGAGCTGCTCCACGCTCTGGGCCACCATCAGGCCGTTCTGGCGGAAGCCGGCCAAATACAGCTCGTGGCGGCCGGCCAGGGAGCCGGTGTGGGAGGCGCTGGCCTGGTCGGCCACCTCGCTGGTGCCCACCTTGAGCACGATCAGGGGCTTGTGCGGCGCCAGCTCGCGGGCCCGCTCCAGGAACAGGGCCTGGTCCTCGATGCCCTCCATGTACATGGCCACGACCGCGGTCTGGGGGTCCTGGGCCAGGTAGGGCAGCATCTGGGCGAAGTCCACGTTGCAGCGGTTGCCCAGGCCCACGATCTTGGCCATGCCCACCCGCTCGCGTACGGCCAGGCTGCCCAGCAGGTGCACGATGCCGCCGCTCTGGCTGAGCAGGCTGATGCCGCCCGGCGGCACCAGGGACAGCTCCGGGGTGAAGGAGGTGTTCACCGGCAGGCGCAGGTTGAGGATGCCGAAGGTGTTGGGCCCGATGATGGGGAGGCCGGCCTGGTTGGCCAGGTGGGCCACCTCCTCCTGCAGCCGGGAGCCGGAGGCGTCCTCGATCTCCTTGAAGCCGGCGGTGATCAGCACCACCCCCCGCACGCCCTTGTCGGCGCAGGCCCGTATCTGCGCGGGCACCTGCTGGGCGGGCACCACGATGATGGCCAGGTCCACCTGCCCCGGCGCCGCGGCCAGGGAAGGATACACGGCCTGGCCCAGGATCTCGCGGCCCTTGGGGTTGATGGGCAGGATGCGCCCCTGATAACCGCCGGTGACCAGGCTCTTGACCACGTGGAAGCCCAGCTTGCCGGGGTTGTCCGAGGCCCCCACCACGGCCACGGCGCGGGGGTTGAAAATGGCGTCCAAGCCGGCGTTCATGGCTCATCCTCGCTGGCCGCGCGGGGCCGGGGGAAGGTGCGGGGCGGGCCTGACTGGGGGCGGAGCGCCGCCCTGCCGCGGGCCGGACCAGTGCCGCCAAGAAACGCCGCCCGGCCCGCAAGACCGCCTGGGCAGGCGCCAAAGCTGGCCCTAACCGTAAATGCTTTCTATCTCGGAGGCAAACTTTTTGTTGATGCTGGCCCGGCGGACCTTCATGGTGGCGGTCAGCTCGTCGTCGTCGTGGTCCAGCTCCTTGGTGAGCAGCAGGAACTTGCGCACGTTTTCCACCCGGGCGAACTGGTCGTTCACCCGCTCCACCTCCTGTCCGATCAGCTCGCGCACCTCTTCTAGCTGGGACAGGCTCTTGAAGTTGGTGTAGGGGATGCGCCGGTCCGTGGCCCACTTGCCCACGTTGTCGAAGTCTATCTGGATCAGGGCCGACAGGAAGTTGCGGCCGTCGCCCAACACGATCGCCTCCTTGATGTAGGGGCTGAACTTCAGGGCGTTCTCGATCTCGCTGGGCGCGATGTTCTTGCCGCCGGAGGTGATGATGATGTCCTTCTTGCGGTCCACGATGCGCAGGTGCCCGGCCTCGTCCACCTCGGCCACGTCGCCGGTGTGCAGCCAGCCCTCCACCACCGCGCTGGCCGTGGCCGCCGGGTTCTTGTAGTAGCCCACGAACACCGCCGGACCGCCCTTGAGCAGCTCGCCGTCCGGGGCCAGCTTGAACTGGACGCAGGAGATGGGCTTGCCCACGGTGCCCATGCGGATGTCGTCGTCCATGTGGATGAACGACAGGCCCGTGGTCTCGGTCATGCCGTAGCCTTCCTTGACCCGGACGCCGATGGCGTGGAAGAAGCGCAGCACGTCCGGGCTGATGGGCGCCGCGGCGCTGAAGCAGAAGCGCACCTGGCGCAGGCCCACGAAGTTCTGCAGGGCGCGCAGCATCAGCCAGTAGGCCAACCGCCAGGCTAGGCGCTCGCCCAGGTTCAGGGGATGCTGGGCCAGGCGTTTGCCCGAGAGCCGGTAGCCCAGGGCCAGGCAGCGCTGGAACAGCCAGCGCTTGAGGCGGCCGGAGTCCTTGATGTTGATCAGGATGGACGACTGCAGCTTCTCCCAGATGCGCGGCACCCCCAGGAACACGGTGGGGGCGATCTCCCGGAGGTCGGCCTGGATGGTGGCGATGTTCTCGGCGAAGTTGACCGTGTAGCCCAGGCGCAGGGGCAGGAAGAGCGAGAAAATCTTCTCGGCCACGTGGCACAGGGGCAGGTAGGAGACCACGCTGTCGGCCGGCGTGGCGCCGATGGCCTCGGCCGTGGCCTCGGCCGTGGCCTCCACGTTGCGGTGGCTGATCATGGCCCCCTTGGGCGGGCCGGTGGTGCCGGAGGTGTAGACCATGATGCACACCTCCTCCGGCTTGCCTTGGGCCACCTCGGCCAGGAACCGCTCCGGCTGCTCGGCCTCCAGCTCCCGGCCCAGCTCCTCCACCTGGGCGAAGGACATGATGATGTCCTTGCGGTAGCGCCGCAGCCCCTTCATGTCCTTGACAATGATCTTCTTGACCTGGGGCAGCTGGTCCCAGACCTCCAGGATCTTGTCGGTCTGCTCCTGGTCCTCGCAGACCACCAGCACCGCGTCCGAGTGCTGCACCACGTAGTGCACCTCGGGAAAGGGGCTGGTGGGGTACACCCCCACCGACACGCCGCCCAGGCAGATGGCGGCCAGCTCGGCGTAGAGCCACTCCCGGCAGTTCTCCGACAGGATGGCCAGGTGGTCGCCGCGCTGGAACCCCAGGGCCTTGAGCCCCAGGGCGAAGTGCTTAACGTGCTCCAGGTACTGGTTCCAGGTCACCTCCTGCCAGATGCCGAAGTCCTTTTCGCGCAGGGCCACGGTGTCGCCCCGCTCGGCCACCCGGTCCAGGAAGAACCGGCCCAGGGTCTTGTTGCCCGCCTCGTCCAAGCTTGCCCGCCCCCTAGCTCAGCCAGCGCTTGCGGCGCTTGTAGTGCTTGACCTCGCGGTAGCTCTTGCGCCCGCCCTGGGCCCCCAGGCCCAGGTAGAACTCCTGCACGTCCTGGTCTTTCAAGAGCCGCTCCACCGGCCCGTCCAGCACCACCCGGCCGTTCTCCATGATGTAGCCGTAGGAGCTCACCGACAGGGCGATCTGGGCGTTCTGCTCCACCAAGAGGATCGTCACCCCCTCCTGGCGGTTGATGCGGCCGATGATCTCGAATATCTCCTCCACCAATAGCGGGGCCAGGCCCAGGGAGGGCTCGTCGAGCATCATCAGCCGGGGCCGGGCCAACAGGGCCCGGCTGATGGCCAGCATCTGCTGCTCGCCGCCGCTGAGGTAGCCGGCCAGGCTCTTGTAGCGCTGTTTGAGCGGCGGGAAGTAGTCGAAGCACTTGTCCAGGTCCGCGCGCACCTCGGCCCGGTTGGCCCGGGTGTAGGCCCCGCAGGTCAGGTTCTCCTCCACGGTCAGGTCCTCGAAGATCCGCCGGCCCTCCATGACCTGGAAGATGCCCCGGCGCACCAGTTGGTGGGGCTGCAGGCCCTTGAGGTTCTGGCCCGAGAACTCGATCCAGCCGTCGGTGATCTCGCCGTCCTCCAGGGGCAAAAAGCCGCTGATGGCCTTGAGGGTGGTGGACTTGCCCGCGCCGTTGGAGCCCAGCAGGGCCACGATGGCGCCCTCGGGCACCCGCAGCGAGAGGCCCTTGAGCACCAGCATCACGTGCTTGTACACCACCTCGATGTTGTTCACCGCCAGGATGGGCGGTTTGGCTTGCTCGGCCTGGCTCACGGCCCGCCTCTTTCCCCGGAGCTGGGGGCCGGGCCGGGGCCCGCCGGGGGCCCCGGCCGCGGCCGCGCCCGGGTTATTCGTCCAGATAGATCCCGTCCGAGGCCGGCACGAACTTGCCGCCCTTGCCCACGAAGACCCGGCCCACGGCGGTGGCGTTGCTGGTCTTGAAGCTCACCTTGCCCGTGAAGCCCTGGGTGTCCCAGTCCTTGACCAGGGGGATCATGTTCTTGAGGTTGGTGCCGGTGATGGGCAGGCCCTTGGCCTGGCACATCTGGGCCAGCTTGACGAAGATCATGCCCGTGAACCAGCCCTGCATGTAGCTGTTGGGCCGGTAGTCCACGCCCTTGTGGTGGCGCTTGTTGTAGTCCTGGATGATCTTAATCATGGGCACCTCGGTGTGGTACCAGTAGGCGTAGGGGTTCACGCCCATGTAGCCCTCGCCGTCCTTGCCCAGCTTGTCCAGGAGCATCTTGCTGGTGGTCCAGAAGGAGCCCATGAAGGTGGTCTTGAGTCCGTAGTCGCGGGCGCCGCGGATCACCGCCGGGATGGGCGGCACCACGTAGCCCTGGAAGATGCAGTAGTCCGGGTTCTTGCGCTTGAGGTCCAAGAGCTGGCTGGTCACGTCCACCGCGCCCACCGCCGTCACCTCCTCGGCCACCACCTTGATTCCCAGCTTCTTGGCCATGGCCCGGGCGTAGGGGATGGGGTCGCGGCCGAACTCGGTGTCGCTGTAGAAGAAGGCCACCGTGGGCGCCTGGCCCTTTTTCTTGGGGTGGGCCGCGATGTACTTGAGCAGGATGCCGAACTGCTGGTCATAGGTGGGCCCGGAGACGAACATGTAGGGGTTCTTCTTGCGGTCGGCCAGCTCCGCCGAGAAGGAGGTGGAGCCGTAGAGCACGTGGTAGCGCTGGTTGATCTCCGGGGCCAGGGCCTTGCCTTGGCCGGTGGACTCGCCGTAGTCCATGGGCGGCTTGTACTGGGCCATGGCCTTCTTGAACGAGGCGATGGCCTTCTGCAGGTCGTAGCCGCTGTCCTCGTAGATGTACTCGAACTTCTTGCCGCCCACGCCGCCCTGCTCGTTGGCCCAGCCCAGGGAGTCCATCAGGCCCTGGTGGATGTGTTTGCCCGCAAAGGCGAAGCGGCCGGTGAGGGGCTGCTGGGCGCAGACTTTTATGGTGTCCGCGGCCAGGGCCAGGCCGGTCCCCAGGGCCAGGCTGGCCGCCAAGCTCAGTACTAGTAGCCATTTGCTCGTCTTCATCTGTCCCTCCTCCCTGAAAAATGGATCCGCCCCGGCGGCGCCCCGGATCGGAGCGGGGCGCCGCCGGCCGTCTCTCCTTTCCTCCTCCCTATCCCTACGCCCCGGCCCCGGCTAGTGCTCGAAGGGCCAGAGGCGGAAGTAGTCCTTGACCCGGCGCCACATCTCGGCCAGGCCATGGGGCTCGAAGACCAGAAACACCACGATCAGCAGGCCGAAGACCACCGCCTGCAGCGGCGAAAGAAAGGCCATGGCCTTGGGGCTGACCGCGCTCACCAGGTTCAGGGCGCTCTTGAGCACCTCGGGCACGATGGTCATGAAGATGGCCCCGAAGATGGAGCCCAGGACGCTGCCCAGCCCGCCCACGATGATCATGGCCAGGTAGCGGATGGACTCGTGCAGGGGGAAGTGCTCCGGGGTCACGATCTTGATGAAGTTCACCCACAGGCAGCCGGCCACCCCGGCCAGGAAGGAGCTGAGGGCGAAGGCGTAGAGCTTGTAGCGGAACAGGTTGATGCCCATCAGCTCGGCGGAGAAGTCGCGGTCGCGGATGGCGATGAAGGCCCGCCCCACCCGGGTGCGGAACAGGTTGCGGGCGGCGGTGACCACGATGATCACCACCGGCACGGTGACGAAGTAGAAGCGGAACTCGTTGTGCAGGGTGAAGCCCAGGATGCTGGGCGGGGGCACGTTGATGCCCCGGATGCCGCCGGTGAGCCCGTCCCAGTTCTTGAACAGGTACTCGAAGATCACCTGGGCGGCCAGGGTGGCGATGCACAGGTACAGGCCCTTCATGCGCATGGAGGGCGCGCCCACGATCACCCCGAAGAAGGCGGCCGAAAGCCCGGCCAGGGGCAGGCAGAGCAGAAAGGGCAGCCCCAGGCGGGTGACGAGGATGGCCGCGGTGTAGGCCCCGATGCCAGCGAAGGCGGCGTGGCCCAGGGAAATCTGGCCGGCGGCGCCGGTGAGGATGTTCAGCCCCACCGCGGCCACGATGGCGATGCCGGTGAGGTTGGCCATGTAGAGCAGATAGTCCCCGGCCAGGAAGGGGAACACGGCCAGGGCCACGAACAGGGCCCCCAGCCAGAAGCGCACCGTGCCGCTGCGGAACACCGCTTCGTCGGCCGCGTAGGATACCTTGTAATCCCCGATGCGCATGCCTGCTTCCCCGCCGAGCTAGAGCCGCTCGATCTCTTCCTTGCCGAACAGCCCGTAGGGCTTGAAGAGCAGAATCAGCACCAGCACCACGAAGGGCGCCAGCTCCTTGATGTCCCCGCGCACGTAGTCGTGCAGATAACCGCCGGCCAGGTTTTCCACGATGCCCACGATGAAGCCGCCCAGCACCGCCCCGGCGATGGAGTCCAGGCCGCCCAGGATCACCACCGGGAAGATGGTCAGCCCCAGGTGCCCCAGGTTGGGCTGGATGCCGCCGATGTTGCCGATGATCAGCCCGCCCAGGGCCGCGGCGATGGCCCCCAGGGCCCAGGCTACGGTGAACATGCTGCGCACGTTGATGCCCATGGAGAAGGCGGCCATCTGGTCGCCGGCGGTGGCCCGCATGGCCACCCCCACCTTGGCGTACTTGAACAACAGGGCGAACACCGCCACCGCCGCCATGGCGATGACGAAGCCCCAGAAGAAGTTGGAGCGGATCACCACCTCGCCGATGACGATCGGCGCCCGGGGGAACAGGGGCGGGAAGCTCTTGAAGTCCGAGGTCCAGATCAGCTCGGCCAGGCCCACCAGGATGGAGCTGAGGCCGATGGTGACCATGATGATGCTGATGGTGGGCTGGCCCAGCATGTGCCGCAGGATGGCCCGCTCCACCACCAGGCCCAGCAGGGCCGCGCAGGCCATCACCAGGATGAAGGAGAGCACCACCGGCAGGCCCAGCAGCACCAGGAAGGTGTAGAAGAAGTAGGCCCCGATCATCATGAATTCGCCGGTGGCGAAGTTGATGATGCTGGTGGCCTTGTAGATCAATACGAAGCCCAGGGCGATGAGGGCGTAGACCCCGCCCACGGCCACCCCGTTGGCCATCAGTTCCAGGAAGATGCTCATGCCTGGGAGCCCTTCTGGCCCAGGTAGGCCTTGATCACCTCGGGGTGGGCCTGCACCTGCTCGGGGGTGCCCTCGGCGATCTTCTGGCCGAAGTTGACCACCACCACGTAGTCGCTGATATCCATGATCACGTTCATGTCGTGCTCGATGAGCACGATGGTCAGGCCGCGCTCCTCCTTGATGTCCAGGATGAAGCGGGCCATGTCCTCGGTCTCCTCGGCGTTCATGCCCGCCACCGGCTCGTCCATCAAGAGCACCTGGGGCCGCATGGCCAGGGCCCGGGCCAGCTCCACCCGCTTCTGCAGGCCGTAGGCCAGAGCCGCCACCGGCAGCTTGCGGATGGCCTCGATCTCCAGGAAGTCGATGATCTCCTCCTCCACCTCCTGGCGCAGGGCCAGCTCCTCGCGCCGGGCCGGACCCCAATAGGCCAGCCCGCTGAGCAGGCCGGTGCGCAGGTAGGCGTGGGCCCCCAGCTTGATGTTGTCCAGCACAGTCATGCCCCGGTACAGGGCGATGTTCTGGAAGGTGCGGGCCAGGCCCAGGGCCGCCCGGCGGTCCGGGGACAGGCGGGTGATGTCCCGGCCCTGGAAGAGGATGCGGCCCTGCTGGGGCCGGTAGAAGCCGCCGATGCAGTTGAGGATGGAGGTCTTGCCCGCGCCGTTGGGGCCGATGATGGCCAGGATGCGCCCCGCAGGCACCTCCAGGCTCACCTCGGAGAGCACCCGCAGGCCCCCGAAGGACAGGGACAGGTCTTCCACGGCCAGTAGGGTCATCTCACCTCAGGTCCGCCCGGCTGGCAGGAGGCCAGGGGCCCGGGGCGGCAGCTTGGTTTCGGCCCCGCCGGCGCGGCCCGCCAAGGCCACCAGAGATGGCGCCCAGGCGCCGCCGGCGCATAATGAAGTCGCGCGGGGCTTATCTGCTCAAGGCCGCGGGGGCCGGGGCGCGCCCCAGGCCCGGCCTGGTCAGCAATGGCGCTTAGGGGCTCCGGCGGCCGCTGCCGGGCTGGGGAGCCCTTGCGCTAAGGCACTAAAAATCCGCTAGTTACGGTCCTCAGTTCCTACACGTCGAGTGTCATTTATAGAATACCGGCCCGCTCGGAGTCAATCCCCCGGCGCCGCGGCCTTTGCCAAGCCGAGCCCCTGGTGGTACCACTAAGGCGTCTGCCGCCCCGCCAGCAAGGAGCGCCACTTGCCCCGCCTGCGCGTGTACCACCCCCTGCTCTTGGCCTGCTTCCCGGTCCTGTTCTATTTCTCCCAGAACGTGGCCTACCTCTCCCTGGGCCAGCTCCCCCTGCCCCTGGGCCTGGCCCTGGGCGGGGCCCTGCTGCTTACCCTGCTGGTGGGCTTGGTCTTCCGCCAACGGCCCAAGGCCTACCTGATCTTGTCCCTGGGCATCGTGCTGTTCTTCGCCCTGGGCCCGGCCCTGGAGGGCGTCAAGGCCCTCTGGGGCGAGGACGCGGTGGGCGGGCTGGACTCGGCCCAGCTCCTGCGCTGGTGGCTGGCCGCCTTCATCGCCGGCGGCCTGCCCCTGGCCCTGCTCCGCCGCGACCTGACCCCGGTCAACCGCTTCCTCAACCTGGTGAGCGCGATCCTGGTGCTGCTGCAACTGGGCAGCATCGCCTTTCAGGAGCTGGCCGCGCCCTCCCTGGCCCCGCCCGTGGCCAGCAAGACCGCCCCCCGGCCCGTGGCCGCGGACCAGGCCCGGTTGCCGCACATCTACTACATCGTCCTGGACGGCATGGGCCGGGCGGACATCCTGCACGACATCTACGGCCTGGACGGCCAGAAGTTCAGCAAGGCCTTGGAGCAGCGCGGCTTTTATGTGGCCAGCCGCGCCCGGGCCAACTATGCCCAGACCAACCTGGCCCTGTCCAGCTCCCTGAACTACGCCTACCTGGACCCGGTGCTGGCCCTGAAGGGCCCGGAGTCGGCCCAGCGGGCGCTCTTGGTCAAGATGCTCAAGCACAACCGGCTCTTCGCCCAGCTCAAGGCCCACGGCTACCGCATCGTGGCCTTCCCCTCGGGCTGCCCGGAGACCGAGCTGCGCCAGGCCGACCAGTACTTCAGTGGCATCAGCGAGTTCCACGACCTGATCATCCGCAACTCCCTGCTGGAGCCGCTCTTGGACCTGCTGGGCATGCACGCGGCCCAGGCCGACCGCCTGCGCCGGCGCATCCTGTGGGTGCTGGACCACCTGCCCGACCCGGCCGCGGACAAAAAGCCCGTGTTCGTCTTTGCCCACCTGCTCAGCCCCCACCCGCCCTTTTTGCTGGGCCCTCATGGCGAGCCACGGGTGGTGGGGGGCCTGGTGGGCTGGGCCGACGGCAGCTCGCGGGTGGCCGGCCAGGAGCGGCTGCGCCGGGAGTACCTGCGCGGCTACCGCGACCAGGTGCTCTATCTGCGCGGCCGCATCCTGCAGGTGATAGACCGCATCCTGGCCGCCAGCCCCCGGCCGGTGGCCATCCTCCTGCAGGGCGACCACGGTCCGGGCAGCACCCTGGACTGGGACCACATCGAGCGCAGCTTTCTGCCCGAGCGCATGACCATCCTCAGCGCCTTTCGCCTGCCCGGCCCCGGCGGCCCGGCCCTGTACCCCACCATCTCGCCGGTGAACAGCTTCCGGGTGGTGCTGGACCGCTACCTGGGGGCCGAGCTGCCCCTGCTGCCCGATGAGAGCTACATCTCGGCCCTGAACACGCCCTTCAAGCTGTTCAAGGTCACCGACCGCCTAAACGACGACTACGCCTCCTTCCGGCCCCTGGTGCCCTACGCGGCCTCGGGCCTGGACCGGCCCGGCCGGCCCGGCGCGGCCTGGAACGCGCCGGGCAACCTGCGCCTGCTGGGCTTCGGGGCCGAGATCGTCTTCGACCGGCCCCAGCCGGGCCCCTGGCTGGAGCTGTCGCTGGACGGCGACGACGCCTACCGCCTGATTTTCCTGAACCAGGGCCGGGAACTGGCCGCCCTGAACCTGCCCGCCGGGAAAAAGACCGCCCTGGCGCTGCACCGGCTGCGCATTCCGCCGGCCGCCGCTGGGTTCACGCGCCTGCGCATTATCCCCAGCCAGGGCGACCAGCGCTACGCCCTGGGGCATTTGCGCTTGCCGGCCCGCTGACCATGGGGTTTAATTGGGCCAGCCCTCCGGGGCCGGGCGTTTTTTTATGAGCCATAATCAAGATATTTCGCCAAGGGCGCGGGGCGGGGGCATGTCTGCCGGTCGCAAATGCATATTGAGCCTGCTGATCCTGGTCCTGGGCCTGCTCTGGGCCCGGCCGGCCTGGGCCTACCTGGACCCGGGCGCGGGCAGCTACGCCCTGCAGATCATCATCGCCTCCCTGCTGGGAGGGGCCTTCTTCCTGCGCAGCCAGTGGCGCCGCCTCAAGTCCTTTTTCCAGCGCAAGCGACACCAGGACGGCCCGGACGGCCATGCCGGCTGAGACCGGCGGTCCCCGCCGCCTGGGGGCTTCCTTCCGGGACCCGGCCGGCTTCGTCTTCGCCCAGGACGGCACACTCTACCGCCAGGTGAACCTGGCCGGGGCCGCGGACTACGACCTGTTGATGTCCTCGGGCCTGTACCAGGAGTTGGTCCAGGCCGGCCTGCTGGTGGCCCATGAGGAGGCCCCCCTGGAGCTGGCCCCGGAGCCGGGGACCCACAAGGTCCTGCGGCCCCAGGCGGCGCCCTTCGTCTCCTACCCCTACGAGTGGTGCTTCGGCCAGCTCAAGGAGGCGGCCCTGACTACCCTGGAGGTGCAGCGCCGGGCCCTGGTGCGCGGCCTGTGCCTCAAGGACGCCAGCGCCTACAACGTGCAGTTCTGGGGCGTGCGGCCAATGCTCATCGACACCCTGTCCCTGGAGCGCTACCAGGAGGGCCGGCCCTGGGTGGCTTACCGCCAGTTCTGCTCCCACTTCCTGGCCCCCCTGGCCCTGATGGCCCTCAAGGACTGGCGCCTGGGCCGCCTGCTGCGCATTGACCTGGACGGCCTGCCCCTGGACCTGGCCCAGGCCCTGCTGCCCCGGCGGGCCCTCTTATCCCCTGGCCTCTTAATGCACATCGGGCTGCACGCCAAGAGCCAGGCCCGCTTCGGGGACCGCAAGGTGGAGGTCAAGGACAAGGCCTTCTCCCGCCGGGCCATGCTGGGCCTGGTGGAGAGCCTGCAAGGGGCGGTGCAGAGGCTGTCCTGGCGGCCGCAGGGCACCCCGTGGGCCGCCTACTACGACGACACCAACTACAGCCAGGCCGCCGCCCGCAACAAGGCCGAGTTGGTGCGCCAGATGCTGGCCGCGGCCGGCCCGCGCACGGTCTGGGACCTGGGGGCCAACACCGGACTCTACAGCCGAGTGGCGGCCGAGACGGCAGGGCTGGTGGTCTCCTTTGACCTGGACATGGCCGCAGTGGAGCAGAACTTCCGCCGCTGCCAGCAGGACGGCGAGCGCCGCATCCTGCCCCTGGTCATGGACCTGAACAACCCCAGCCCGGACCTGGGCTGGGATTGGTGCGAGCGCGACTCCCTGGCCGTCCGGGGCCCGGCCGAGGCGGCCCTGGCCCTAGCCCTGGTGCACCACCTGGTCATCGGCAACAACCTGCCCTTTGCCCGCATCGCCGCCCTGCTGGCCCGCCTGTGCCGCTGGCTGGTGGTGGAGTACATCCCGCCCGACGACTCCCAGGTGCAGCGCCTCTTGGCCAACCGCCAGGCCGCCGGCCTGCACGACCTGAGCCTGGAGGCCTTCGAGGCCGCCTTCGGCCGCTTTTTCCAGGTGCAGCAGAGCCGGCCCCTGGCCGAGTCCGGCCGGGTGCTGTATCTGATGCGCGCCAAGGAAAAGACGGAAAAAACCTAGGCCGAGTCTAGGCCGCGGCGCAATAGCCTCTTAGGCCCCCTGGCCCCCTGGACAAGACCCCGGCGCCAGCGCAACAATGGGGCCAGGCAAGCGGGAGGTGGCCTATGCCGGCGGGCGGGAGCAAGCTCTGGGGCTGGGTGCTTTGGGCCGCGGTCTTATGCCTGCCGGCCGGCTGCGCCACGCAGCCCTTCACCCAGCCGCCCCCCAGCCGGCCGGCGCCCACGGCCTGGTATCTATTCTATCTGCACGGCTACATCCTGGAGGGCCGCGGCCTCCGGACCCGGCACCCGGCCTACGGCCAATACGACCTGACGGCCGTGGTCAAGGCCTTTGAAAAACGGGGCTTCACGGTGATCACCCACGTGCGCCCGGCCCAGGTGGACCCGCCGGCCTACGCCCGCACGATGGCCCCCGAGGTGCGGGCCCTGCTCTCGGCCGGGGTGCCCGCGGATCACATAGCGGTAGTGGGCTTTTCCAAGGGCGGGGTCATCGCCCAGTACCTTGCCGCCGAGCTGGCCCAACCGGAGATGAAGTTCGTGATCCTGGCCGGCTGCCCCTCCCGCGAGAGCGACTTCCGCGCCGGCTACAACCTCCTGCTGGAGCGGGCCGCGGCCAGGATGCGGGGCCGCTTCCTGTCCGTGTACGACGCCGCGGACCAGATCGCCGCCTCCTGTCAGGAGGGCCTGACCCGGGCCGGAGTCAGCCGGCGCAGCCAGGAAGTCGTGCTGCACGTGGGCTCGGGCCACGGCCTGTTCTACCGGCCCGCGCCGGCCTGGCTGGACCCGGTCACCCGCTGGATCAAGGAAAAGTAGGCGCCCCCCGCCAATCCCTAGCGGCTGTAGTCGTACACCCCCCGGCCGGTCTTGCGGCCCAGGTGCCCGGCCTTGACCAACTTGACCAAGAGAGGCGCCGGCCGATACTTGTCGCCCAGCTCGCGGTGAAAGGTGTTCATGCAGGCCAGCAGGATGTCCAGGCCGAAGGCATCGGCCGCGGCCAGGGGCCCCAGGGGCAGGCCCAGGCCCCTGGTGCAGGAGCGGTCTATCTCCTCAGCCGTGGCCAGGCCCGTCTCCAGGGCGCAGAAGGCCTCGTTGACCATGGGCAGGTACAGCCGGTTGATCACGAAGCCCGGCGAGTCGGCCACGGTGACCGTCTCCTTGCCGCATTGCGCCAGGAAGGCCAGCACGGCCTGGTGGGTGGCCTTCGAGGTGTCCGCGCCGCGCACCACCTCCACCAGGGGGGTCAGGGCGGCCGGGATGAGGAAGTGGGAGCCGATGCAGCGGTCCGGCCGCTGGGTGGCCGCGGCGATCTCGCTGATCCAGAGGGTGGAGGTGTTGCTGGCCAGGATGGCCTCGGGCCGGCAGAGGCGGTCCAGTTCCTTGAACAGCGCCCGCTTGACCGCGATGTCCTCGAACACCGCCTCGATGACCAGGTCGGCCTGGGCCACGGCCATGGCCAGGTCCGTGCCCGCGCTGATGCGCCCCAGCGCCGCCTGCCGGGTCTCCTGGTCGGCCTTGCCCTTTTTGATCTGGCCGGCCCAGAAGGCCTCTATGCCGCGCAGGCCCTGCTCCACCCGCTCCTGGGTCTGGTCGTGCAGGCTGGTGCTGAAGCCGCCTCTAGCGCAGACGACGGCTATCTGGCTACCCATGGTGCCCATGCCCACCACGGCCACTCTTTTTATGGCCATGCCCAACCTCCCCCTGCCCGGCCGCCCCGGACGGCGGCCGCGGCGTATCTGGTCCCTGCCGGCATTATTCGGGCGGCCGGGAGCGGAGTAAAGCCTATTTTGGGCGGCCGGCGCGGCGGCTAGATTTTCAGCACCCCGTTGTCCAGCACCACCTTGCCGTCGAAGTAGACCGTGGCCTCCTTGTACATGGCGTCGATGTGGTTGGGGGCCAGGATCTTGCCGCCGATGGCGAAGTTGCTGCCGATGCCCATGTGGCAGTTGCCCAGCCGGCCCAGGTCCTCCAGATTGGTGGCCGCCAGGCGGGCCTTGGGGTTGAGGCCGATGCCGAACTCGGCGAAGTTGTAGGCCCGCTCGTCGTGCAGGTCGGCCAGGATCTGGCTGAGCTTCTGGGCGGCCATGCCCCCCTGGATGTCCACTATCTTGCCGTCCTTGACCGTGAACTCCACAGGATCATAGAGGGTGACGCCCACGCTCATGATGCTCACGTCGCTCACCACCTTGCCCTCGGCGCTGCCCTCTACGGGCGAGATGTTGATCTCGCTGTCGGGGAAGGCGGCGAACTGGCCCGGCTCCTTGAACAGGCCGGTCTCGTACTGCACGGGCCGACCCTTCACGTAGCCCCGGATGTCGGTGCCCAGGGGGGTGACCACGCGAATCTCGCTGGAGGCGGCCAGGGCCGCGCCCAGGAGGCGGCCCATGCGGTCGCAGGCCTCGTAGTCCGCCTCGATGGCGCCCACGCACAGGGCGTCCTCGGTCACTTCGCACATGGTGCTGCCCCGCTTGCCTGCCTTGATGGCCTCCACCCGGGCCTTGGTGTGGGTCTGGGACCAGGTGCTGGGCTGCAGAAACACGTCCGCCTCCTTGAAGGCGGCCACCACCGGCTCGGGGAGCTGGGCCCCGTGCACGCCCACCGGCGGGATGGCCATGATGATGGGCGTGGCCCCCACGGCATAAGCCGCGCCGGCCAGGGCCTCGGCGATCCGAAGCTTGTTGGTGTCGGTGGAGATCAACACCGTTTCGCCGGCCTTGACGCCGCCGCACTGCATGCACTTCATGGCCCCGCGCATCATCTGGATGGGGCTGGAGGCCGCCGGGGTGTAATGCCAGTAGGAAATCGGCCACTCTCTGCTACTCATCGTCCCACCTCCCTCTGCCCGGCTCCAGTCACCCCCAGCCTGGCTGGCCTCGAGTTTTTCGCGCGTCGCGCCCCGCGGCGTCTGCCTGCCTGCGGGGCCCTGTTGCGGTCCATGGTTGCTCCCCCGGCCCGGCTGAGGGGGCAGGTGAAAAGTCCTACTTCGTTGAAAAAATGAACGGCTCGGAGTTAACCCAAACCGCCTTGGCCTTTTTGGAGGATCGGTTGCAGGTCCGGTGCGGGCTGGTGGAGCGATAGGTGATGGAGTCCCCCGGCTTGAGGCGATAAATCCGGTCCTCGATCTCCACCTCCAGCTCGCCTTCCAAAAGCAGGCCGCACTCCACGCCCTCGTGGGCGTAGCCGCTCTTGCCGGTGGAGGAGTTGGGCGGGTATTCGATGATGATGAACTCGCTGCCCAGGTTGAGCCGGTGCGAGAGCAGGGAGAACTTGATGTTGCCCTGGGTGAGCACGGATTTGCGCTCCTTGGCCCGCACCAGGGACACGTTGTGCAGGGCGGAGTTGTTGAAGAAGTCTTCATCCAGCAGGTGGCCGGGGGAAACATCGAAGAGCTTGGCGATGCGCAGCAGCGTCTCCAGAGAGGGCCGGAGCATTCCCCGCTCCACCTGACTGACCAGGCTGGGGGACATGCCGATCTCCTTGGCCATCTGCTGGAGAGTCAGCTTCCTCTCCCGCCGAAGCTCGCGGAGCTTCTTGGCCAGGTTTTGCAGAATCTGGTCCATCTAGCCCAGCGACCCTTGCCGAAGATTCATCCCTAGGCCCCGAAGGTGAACACGCTCTTGATGCAGGCGCCCTGCTCCATGAGCTCGATCACCTGCTGGTAGTCCTCCAGCGGGAAGCGGTGGGAGATCATCGGCTTCAGCTTGACCTGGCCGGACTCCACCATGGCTATGGCCCGGTCCCAGTCCGTGAACACGCCCGAGGTCCAGGTGCCCTTGATCTCCAGCTCGGTGGTGACGATGTAGTTCAGGCCGAACCGAACGTCCTGGGGATACAGCCCCACCAGGATGATCTGGCCGCCCTTCTTCACCGCCGGCATCAGGTTCAAGAAGGCCTGCACGTTGCCGGAGCATTCGAAAAGCAGGTCCGCGCCCTTGCCCTTGGTCAGCTCACGCACGGCCGCGGCCGGGTCGTCCTGAGCCGAGAAGGTATGCGAGGCGCCCAGCTCCCGGGCCAGTTGCAGGCGGTTCTGGCTCTTGCGGCCCACCATCACCACCCGGCTGGCCCCCGAGGCGCGCGCCACCTGGGCGGTCAGCAGGCCGATGGGGCCTGGGCCACTGACGATGACCGTGTCCCCGCCCTTGATGTTGGCGATCTGCACCGCGGCGCGGGTGGCCACGGAGAGCGGCTCCAGGATGCCGGCCTCGTCATAGGAGATGGAGTCCGGGATGAGGTGCACCTTGTCGCCCTTGGTCTTTACGTACTCGGCAAAGGTGCCGTCGGCGCCGTAGCCCATGCCCTTGCGGGTGGCGCAGAGATTATAGCGGCCGGTCCGGCAGTAGAAGCAGGCGCCGCAGATGATCTTGGAGGTTTCCAGCGCCACGCGGTCGCCGACCTTGACCCCGCTCACCGCGCGGCCCACCGCCGTCACCTCGCCGGCGCCCTCGTGCCCCATGACCACCGGGATGACGGTCTTGAAATCCCAGTGGTATATCTCCATGTCCGTGCCGCAGAAGCCGGCGGACCTGGTCTTGATCAAGACCTCGTCGTCGGCCACGGCCGGAATCGCCACCTCTCTGATCTCCAGGTTGCCCGGTCCCTCCTGGGCCTTCACTAATGCCTTCATCGTCTGCTTCCCTTCGCCTCATGCGAATAATCTAGCGTTGCAGTTCAGCTCCGGCGCTGCCGCAGGACGGACCGGCCAGGCCGCACCGCTGGGTCTGGCAATCGACACGGCAAGGCGAACCCGTTTCTGCCTGGTTCAGGGGAGGTTCGCGCCCTGCAAGGTGGGCCCAGTATCCTGCCGGGCGCTTTTTACTGTCAATAAAAAATTAGCGTGTATATGCAAATAGGATGGACGCCGGCTGCCCCGCTGTGGGGCCGGACCGCTTGAGGAAACCCGCCTCCTGGTATAAGGTTCGCACTTTCAAGCGCGTAGCAAGCGCCTCGGCCGTGTCGGCGCAGGCAAGGGTGGCATGGAGCTGATCTTAATCCTCAACGCGGTGGTGATTCTGGCCTGCGCGGCCGAGACCTTCTCCGGCTTCGCCGGCGCCATGACCGCCATCACCCTGGGAGCCCACTTCTACCCCATCGAGCGTCTGGTGCCGGTGTGGGTGGTGCTGAACTTCCTGATGAACGCCTACATCGTGCTGCGCCACGCCGGCCACGCGGACTGGGGCCTGTTGTTCAAGCAGGTGCTGCCCTTCATGTGCGCCGGGCTGCTGGTGGGCCTCTGGCTCTATCCCCACCTGGCCGGTCTGCCTCTGAAAAAGATGCTGGGCGGCCTGATCGTGATCTTCGCTGGCAGCCAGCTGGTCCTGCTGCTGCGGCCGGGGCTCAACCCCCGCCGGCCCTTTTCGCGGGCCACGGCCGGGCTCTGGCAGTTCCTGGCCGGCGTCTGCCAGGCCATCTACGCCACCGGCGGCCCCTTCCTGGTCTACTCCCTGAGCCGGCAGCCCCTGGCCAAGGCCACCTTCCGCGCCACCCTCTGCACGGTCTGGGGCTCGCTCAACGGCGTACTGATCGCCGCCTTCATCTACAACGGCCGCCTGGACCTGCCCGCCCTGAAGTTCACGGCCTGGCTGGTGCCGGCTCTGCCCCTGGGCATCATGGCCGGCGAGTGGATGCACGGCCGTATCAGCGAGGAGCAGTTCCGCAAGGCCATCCTGATCATGCTGGTGATCGTGGGCGCCACCCTCATCTTCTAACCGCCCGCGGCCGGAACCTAGTTCCGGCCCGCAGGCCGGCATTCCGCCGCGTGCCGCCAAGTTGGGGCTTGACCCTGAACAGAGCGGTGTGCAATATTGGGCCTGCGTTGTCGACAATCTTGTACGCATCATAGCGCCGCGCCTGGCAACTCTCCCCCTCCGCGGGCCCACCCCCGCCAGCTCACCCAGAGGTGAAACCAGGCGCTTGATCCTGCCCTCACGCTGGATCGCCCTCGATGTCGCTGAAGGTCAAGATCTTCCAACACGTGCGCCAAGACATCGTGCAGGGCGTCCTCATGCCCGGGGAAAAGCTCACCGAGAGCGGCCTGGCCAAACGCTTCGCCTGCAGCCGCAGCCCAGTGCGCGAGGCCCTGTCTCTGCTGGAGAGACAGGGCTTCGTGGAGATAAGCCCCAACCAGGGGGCCATCATCACCAAGATTTCCCCGGAGGAGGTCTCGGACTACTATGGGCTGCTGCGGGTGCTGGAGGCCCAGGCGGTGCTGTGGGCCACCCCCCTCTTGACCCCCAAGCACGTCGAGCAACTGGTGCGCATCAACACGGCCATGAAGAAGATCTCCCCGGACAGCCCGAGCGCCATCGAAAAATGGGTGAACCTCAACGCCCAGTTCCACCAGGTCTTCCGCCACAACTGCGGCAACCGGCACATGGAGTGGCTGGTGTCCGAGGTGCGGGCCCGCATCACCCGCTGGCTCTACACCTCGGTGATGGTGCCGGTGTTCGACGATTATCTGCGCGACCACGAGGTGATCATCGCGGCGGTGCGCCAGGGCAACGCGCGCAAGGCCTCGCGGGCCATGGCCGATCACATCATGCGGGCCCAGAAGATATTGGAGCGGTTTTTCGGCCGCATAGCCAGGGAAACCGCCTAACAGGCAGCGCACGCGCATCTCCCCTTGGGAGGTGCCGCACAAAATAGGCCTCGCCCGTCCCTGCCGCCCGGCCGGCTGCGCCGGGGCTGGTCAAAGGAAGGGCGAGGGGCAAGTAAACGCCGCAAGGCATCCCACAGGAGGAAAGCATGAAACGGTTGTCGGTTTTGTTGGCCGGGCTCATGACCCTGGCCCTGCTGGCCGGGCCCGCCTGGGCCAAGGACAAGGAGTTCCCCTTCGGCGCCATCCTGGCCATGACCGGGTCGGGCTCCTGGTACGGCTTGACCATGGAGAAAGGCTGCAAGATCGCCATCGACGAGATCAACAAGAAGGGCGTGGCGGGCTGGAAGTTCAAGATGTACGTGGAGGACCACAAGTCCGGCCTCA
This sequence comes from Thermodesulfobacteriota bacterium, assembly GCA_040751985.1. Lineage (GTDB taxonomy): Bacteria > Desulfobacterota > Desulfarculia > Desulfarculales > Desulfarculaceae > Desulfoferula. The sequence continues at coordinate 71,370 of JBFMFU010000065.1, forward strand.
CCACCCCGGCCCAGAACGCCTTCCGCAAGATGACCTCCATCTACAAGACGCCGGCCATCCTCTCCTCCTTCAGCGCGCCCACCTTGTCCATCATGCCCGCCGCCCGGCAGCAGAAGGTGCTGGTGTTCAACGGCGGCGCCTCCAGCCCCAAGCTGATCAACATCCCCTTCCTGCACAACACCCGCATGCTGGGCAACGAGATCGTGCCCGCCACCCTGCAGTACCTGTGGGACAAGGGCTACCGCACCATGGCCACCATCTACGCCAACCAGACCGCGCCCATCTCCATCAACGAGACGGCCGTGAAGTACTGGCAGAAGCTGGGCGGCAAGGTGGTCAGCCAGCAGATGCACGAGACCGGCGCCACCGACTTCGCCTCCGAGGCCTCGGTGATCCAGGCCAAGAAGCCCGACATCATCGGCTGCTGGTCCACCGGCCTGGACGTGGGCTACGTGATCAAGGCCGTACGCAAGCTGGGCATCAAGGCCCCCATCTGCGGCACCGAGCACTCCGGCGACATGGAGAAGGTCACTGGTCCGGCCTCCGAGGGCTACCTGTTCGCCAGCGAGTTCTTCGACATCAACTCCAGCGACCCCTGGACCAAGAGCTTCGTGGCCGAGTTCAAGAAGCGCCACAACGTGGCGCCGGACTTTTACGCGGCCAACTACTACGAGCTGGTCTACATCCTCAAGGACCTGGTGGAGCGGGTGGCCAAGAAGGGCGGCAACCCCCTCAGCGGCGCCGCCCTGGAAGCGGCCATCTGGGACAACCCCCGCTTCAAGAGCATCTACGGCGGCTACATCGAGTTCCGCAAGAACGGGACCTGCAGCAAGCCGGTGGTGCTCTTCACCATCAAGAACGGCAAGCCGGTCATCCTGAAGAAGCAGAGCTAGGCTGCTCAACTAGGGGAGGAGCGAAGGGACAATGCAGTTAGACCTGGTGGCGCAGCTTCTGGCCCGTGGGCTTATCACCGGCAGCGTGTACGCCATGCTCGGCGTGAGTTGGGGCATCATCTACAACACCACGCGCACCTTCCACTTCGCCCACGGCCTGGTGTACGGCATGGCGGCCTACCTGGCCGTGTCCATGGCGGCCCTGGGCGCTGGCTTGTTCCTTTCGCTCCTCGCCGCTCTGGCCGGATCGGTGCTGATGGGCGTTCTCATGGAGCAGTGGGCCTACCGGCCCATGCGCCGCAAGAACGCCTCGCAGCTTTCCATCTTCCTCACCGCCATGGGCATCATGGTGGCCGGCCAGAGCCTCATCCATCTCTTCTACGGACCCGACTCCCGCCCCCTGAAGCTGATGCATGAAAAGGTGCTGACCCTGGGCAGCATGACCTTCACCAGCATTGACCTGGTGGCGGTGTTCACCAGCTGGGCGGCCATGATCCTGCTGGCCCTGTTCCTCACCCGCTCCAAGGCCGGGACCATGATCCGGGCCGTGGCCAGCAACCCGGAGAAGGCCACCTTCATCGGCATCAACACCCACCGCATCTTCCTGCTGGCCTTTGCCCTGGGCTCCTTCCTGATGGGCCTGGCCGCCTTCGTCTCCACCCTGGAGATGCCGGCCACGCCCTACGTGGGCATCCAGGCCCTCCTGATGTCCTTCATCACGGTCTTCCTGGGTGGCGTGGGCAGCCTGGTGGGGGCCGTGTTGGGCGGACTGGCCCTGGGCCTGTTGGAGAGCATGGTGCTGTTGGTCTTGCCGGCCCAGTTCAAGCTGGTGGTCACCTTCGCCGTGCTGTTCCTGGTCATAATCGTGCGGCCCCAAGGCATCTTGGGCGAAAAGACCAGCTAAGAGGGGAAAGCAGCCGTGGAGTACCTGAGCCATACCCTGAACCTGGCCATTATCTACGTGGCCCTCACGGTGTCGCTGAACCTGATCCTGGGGTTCGCCGGCATAGCCTCCATGTCCCACGCGGCTTTCTTCTGCATCGGCGGCTACGTCTCTGTGCTGGTCACCATGCACTGGGGCCTTAACTTCGCAGTGGGCCTGGCGGCGGCCACGGTCCTCACCGGCATTTTCGGCGGTGTGCTGGCCGGGCCGTTCATCAAGATCAAGGACGAGTACGTCATCTTGTTCACCCTGGCCTTCCAGATGATCTCCTTCCACCTGATGCTCTCGCTGTACAACATCACCGGCGGCGACTCCGGCATCTTCGGAGTCCCGCCGGTGAACATCTTCGGCTTCACGCCCACCTCGCCCACCGCCTTTTTGCCCATATCCTTCTTGTTCATCTTCATCGTCTACTACGTGTGCTACAAGGTGACCAGGTCGCCCTTCGGCCGGGTGCTCAAGGGCATCCGCGAGGACGCCTCGGCGGTGACCTCCCTGGGCAAGAGCGTGCTCAAGTTCAAGGTCCTGACCTTCATGGTGGGCTGCGGCCTGGCCGCCGCGGCGGGCTCGCTGTTCGCCCACTACTCCCAGTTCATCAACCCCACCATCGGCCACCTGGACGGCTCGGTGCTCCTCATCGCCATGGTGGTACTGGGCGGCAGCGCCAACCTGTGGGGCTCGGCGGTGGGCGCCTTCCTGCTGATCATCATCCCGGAGCTCTTAACCTTCATCCCCGGGGCCAGCAACCTGATCGTGCCCCTGCGCAGCTTCATCTACGGCCTCTTGCTCATCCTGTTCATGCGCTTTAGGCCCGAGGGCCTGGTGCCGGAGTACCTGGGCCTGGCCCGCAAGAAGTACCGCCTGGACCCGGAGCTGGAGGCGGCGGCCAAGAAGGGCGAGACAGCGGAGCTGGCCGCCGCGCCGGTGGCCAACGAGGTGGTGCTGGAGGCCAGGGGCCTGGACAAGTCCTTCGGCGGACTCAAGGCCGTGGACAACTTTTCCCTGGAGCTGCGCCAGGGGCAGATCACCGCCCTGGTGGGCCCCAACGGCTGCGGCAAGACCACCGCCTTCAACCTGATCACCGGCTTCCTGCGGCCCGACCAGGGCAGCGTCTTGCTGCGCGGCCGCGAGATAACCGGGCTCACCGCCCACCGCCGCGCCCAGGTGGGCATCGCCCGCTCCTGGCAGGATGTGCGCATATTCCAGCACATGACCGTGCTGGACAACGTGCTCCTGGCCCGTCAGAGCCGGGCCGGCGAAAAGCTCTTCCGGCTGTTCCTGGCCCCCTGGACCGTGGGCCGCCAGCGCCGGATGCACCACCAGGCCGCCTACCAGTACCTGGAGGTGGTGGGCCTGCTGGACAAGGCCGGGGAGATCGCCAAGAACCTGTCCTACGCCGAGCAAAAGCTGCTGGCCGTGGCCCGCCTGCTGGCCACCGAGGCCAACGTGCTCTTGTTCGACGAGCCCTCCTCCGGCGTGGACCCCAACTGGGTGCAGAGCCTGATGGGGCTCATCCGCCGGCTGGCCCGCCGGGGCAAGACCATCTGCATCGTGGAGCACAACCTGGAGGTGGTCAAAGAGATCTCGGACCTGGTGTACTTCATGGCCGACGGCAAGGCCCTGCGCCAGGGGACCGCCCAGGAGTTGATGGCCGATCCGCAGTTGAAGGAAATCTATTTCGGCGTGTAAGGCTCGCATCGGAGGCGCCATGGCCGCGGCACTGCTGGAAACAAAAAACGTAGACGTTGCTTACCAGGCCAAGCAGGTCGTCTTCAAGGCGTCCCTGGAGGTGCAGGAGGGCGAGTTCGTCAGCCTCATTGGGCACAACGGCGCCGGCAAGACCACCCTGCTCAAGACCATCTGCGGCTTCCTACCCCTGCTGGGCGGCGACATCCTGTACAACGGCCGCAGCATTGCCCGGCGCTCCACCGAGGAAAACGTGCGCGACGGCATCGTCTTCGTGCACCAGGAGAAGTCCCTGTTCCCCAACCTGACCGTGTTGGAGAACCTGAAGATCGCGGCCTACGCCCTGGACCTGCAGGCCGAGCTGGAGCAGCGCCTGGCCACGGTCTACTCCCTGTTCCCCATCCTAAAAGAACGCGGCCACCAACTGGCCAAGACCCTCAGCGGCGGCCAGCAAAAGCAGGTGGCCATCGGCATGGCCATCCTGGTGCGCCCCAAGGTGCTCCTGTTGGACGAGCCCACCCTGGGCCTGTCGCCCAACCTGGTGCACGAGCTGGGGCGGGTGCTCAGGGAGATCAAGGAAATGGGCACCTCCATCCTGCTGGTGGAGCAGAACGTGGGCATGGCCATCAACCTGGCCGAGCGGGTCTTTGTGATGAAGACCGGACAGATCATCCTGGCGGCCAGCAAACAAGAGATGCTGGCCCGCGATGACCTCTGGGACCTGTTCTAAAGGAGAGGCGTCAGCATGCAGATCATCGACCTCAGCCGCAAGCTTTACGACGGCCTCAAGACCCACGCCAGCCACCCCCGGGTGATCATCAACGACTTCGTCACCCACGCCTTCAGCGCCCCGCGCTACCAGGCGCCCTGCCGGGGCTTCGCCACCAAGCAGCTGCTCATCTCCGACCACGCCGGCACCCACGTGGACGCCCCCAGCCATTTCGTGCCCGAAGGCCTGTCCATCGAGCAGGAGTCGCTGGACAAGTACCTGGGCCCAGCCCTGCTGGTGGACGTGTCGTATAAGGAGCTGCGCCGGCCGGTGGACCGGGAGCTGTTGCAGGAAGCGCTAGAGAAAAGCGGCCTGACGGTGCAGGCCGGGGCCATCGTGCTGATCCGGGCCTGGGCCGACAGCTGGGACCACGCGGACTTCCACGAGTCCGCGGGCCTGGAGATCAGCGGCGCCCGCTGGCTGGTGGAACGTGGGGCCAAGGCCATCGGCATCGACCTGGGCAACATCGAGGACAACGCCGACATGACCCGCAAGGTGCACGTGTTCCTGCTGGGGGCGCAGGTGCCCATCTACGAGAACCTGGCCAACTTAGAGGCCCTGCCCGCGGGTCAGCGCTTCTACTTCATGGGCCTACCCCTGGCCCTGACCGGCTGCACCGGCAGCCCGGTGCGCGCCGTGGCCCTGGTGGGGAAAGGCGCGCCCTGCTGAGCGCCCCTGCCTGAATCGGCGCGGCCCGAATCGCCTCCGGCCGCGCCGATCAATATTCCCAATGCTCGTGTGGCAGGGGCAGGCGGTTGAGCAGGTCCCGGTACTGCCGCCACTGGGGCATACAGCGGTCCAAGAGGGCCTTGAAGCGGGCGTTGTGCCGGGGCTCCAGCAGGTGGGTCATCTCGTGCAGAACGATGTACTCCAGGCACCCTCGCGGCCTTTTGGCCAGCTCGGTGTTCAGGCGGATGGTCCGGGCGCGCAGGTTGCAGCTGCCCCACAAGGTCTTCATCTGCTGCACGAAAAAGCCCTTCACCGTCACCGACAGCCGGGGCTCCCAGGCGGCGATCAGCGGCGGCACCGCCGCCTTGAGCAGCTTGCGGTACCAGCCCGAAATCACCGCCTCTCTGGCCTTCAGGTCCGCGCCGGGGCGCACCCGCAGCAGCAGGGTGTCCTGCTGCACCTGCACGCCGGGGGCGGCGTTTTGCTCCACCACCTTCAGCCAGAAGCGCTGGCCCCAGACGTAGTGGCCCTCGCGGTCCAGGTACCTGCACGGAGACTCCCGCCCCTGTTCCCCCATCTTCTTCTGCTGCCGCTTGACCCAGGCCAGCTTGGACAGGGCGAAAAGCCGGACGGCCTCCTGGCTCATGCGCTGGGGGGCCGAGACGCGCACCAGGCCGGCGGGCGGGTAGACCGTAATATAGATGTTCTTGATGTTCTTGCGCACCACCTCCATGGAGATGCCGCCCAGCTCCAGGTTCATGGACCTCCTCGCCCGCCGCGCCGCCTGCTGGCAGTGAAAAAACCTCGGCTCCTCGCCCACGGTTGTCCGGCCCGGGCCCGCGAGCCCTGCTACGTGGGCCCGGGCCAGTTCCTTTTCTACTCTAAATGAAAAAGGCCGGCCACAAAAGCCGGCCCAGGGCGTCCTTTATTGGCGGAAGCGCATGGGAATCGAACCCACCAACCGCCTTACTCAGACGGTCCACCGGATTTGAAGTCCGGGAGCCCCACCAGTGAGCTATCCGCTTCCGTGTGGTGGGAAATCTAGCATCCGTCCTGGGGGGAGTCAACCGGGCCGGCCAGGGCGCGGCGGGCCAGGGCGATGGCCTGCTCCTTGTCCTGGATGCGCCCCTCCAGCTGCGCCTCGCGCAGCAGCCCCAACAGCCGCCCCACCTCCGGCCCCTGCGCCAGGCCTAGGGCCGCCATCAGCTCTCGGCCGCCTAAGAGCGGCGGGGCGGCCAAGGCCGCGGCCAGCTCCTGGTCGCGGCGGGCGGCCACCAGCTCGTACAGGGCCAGCAGCCGGGCCTCGGCCTCGGGCGGGCGCTGGGGCCCCTGGCCAGCCATGGTGTCGGCCAGGGCCAGCAGGAACAGGACCGGCAGCTCCGGCCCGGCCGCGGCCAGCAGCCGGCGCAGGGCGCGGTCGCTCAGCTCGCCCCGGCTCTGGGCGCCCAGCAGGTGAAAGGGCCGCATGTGCTCGCCCACCAGGCGGCCCGCGAACTCCGCGTCGGCCTTGGACAGGCCCAGGGCGCGCAGCCGGCGGCGAGCCAGGCCCGCGCCCACGGTCTCGTGGCGGTAGAAGCTGGCCCAACCGGGCTCCTTGGGCTGGCGGGTGCGCGGCTTGCCCAGGTCGTGCAGCAGCGCCGCGCACATCACCAGGCCCCGGCGCCGGCCCTGGCACAGGTAGGCCCCGGCCTCTCCTGCCAGGGCCCCGGCCTCCAGGCCGCCGGCGGCCAGCTCCTGGGCCGCGGCCAGGCAGGCCAGGCTGTGCTCCAGCACGTCCAGGTGGTGGTAAGGGTTCTGCTCCAGGCCGCGGCCGGCGGCCAGCTCCGGCACCAGGCGGGTGAGCACCTGGCAGCGCTCCATGGCCGCGGCGGCCGGGGCCGGCCGGGCGCCCGACATGAGGGCCAGCCACTCGGCCCCCAGGCGCTCCGGCGCCACCCGGAACAGGCCGGGCCCCGCCCCAGCCAGATCCTCGGCCACGCCCGGAGCCAGCTCCAGACCGTGGGTGGAGACGAAGCGGAAGGCGCGCAGCACCCGCAGGGGGTCGGCGGCCAGCACGCCGGGGCCGGCCGGCCGCAGCAGGCGGGCGGCCAGGTCCTCCCGGCCGCCGGTGGGGTCGAGGATGGCCGCGGCCGGATCGTCGGCCTGCAGCAGGTCCTCCAGGGGCAGGGCCAGGGCGTTGACCGTGAAGTCCCGGGCGGCCAGGTCGGACCGGATGTCCGGGGCGCGCAGGCCGGCCAGGTCCAGGTAGCCGGTGCTCAGCACCACCCGGCAGGTGGCGAACTCCCGCCCCAGGGGCACCATGCGCCCGCCCAGGCTCTGGGCCAACTCGCGGCCCAGGACCAGGGCGTCGCCCTCGCAGGCCAGGTCCAAATCCGGCGGGGTCAGGCCCAGGAGCAGGTCGCGCAGGCTGCCGCCGCAGAGCCACAGGCGCGTGCCTTGCCGCCGGGCCAGGCCGGCCAGAGTTGTCAGCACCGGTGATTGACGGAGCAGGGACCAGGGCGGGGCCGGGCTCAACGAACCTTCCTGGCGTAGATGACGATCTTCTCTCCGATGTAGAGCTTGTCCCGGTCCCCCAGCTTGGGGTTCCAGTCCCGGATCTGGCTGTAGCGCACGCCGTAGCGCCGGGCCAAGCCGTAGAGGGTCTGGCCGCGGCTGACTATGTGGATCACCATTTCGGTGGCGCCGGAGTCTGCGGCGGCGGTGCGCGGCGGCGCGGCGGATACGCGCGCCGGGGCCGCCGCCTGGCGGGCCGGGGCCGCGGTCGTGCGGGCGGGAGCCGGCCGGGTGGCCGCGCGGGAGGGCGTGGCGCTGGCCAGGCGCCGGAGGGACGCATCCAGGGCCTGCTGCCGCTTTTCCAGGCTGCGCAGCTGCTGGTCCAGACGGTCCTGGCGGGCCTGGGACTCCTGGTCCACCACCGGCGCCCGCACCACCCGCTGGCGGCTGCGCAGCTGCGTCAGGTTGCGCTCCAAGGAGGCGATGCGCCGGGCCAACTGGGCGTCGGTGGCCGGGGCCTTGGCCGAGGCCTTCTGCAGGGCCGCTATCTGCTGCTCCAGGTTGGACAGGCGGGCGGCGGCGCTGATGTCGGCCTGGCTGGGGGCCTGGCCCCGGCGCAGCACGGCCAACTGGTTCTCCATGGTGGTCAGGCGGGCCGCCAACAGGGTCTCGCCGGCGCCGGGCTTGGCCTTGGCCGCGCCCAGGTCCCTGACCTGGCGCTCCAGGGCCGCCAGGCGCCCAGCCAGCTTGGCCTCTTCGGGCGAGGGCCTGGCCTTGGCCGCGCTGGTCAGGGCCTTGACCTGCTGCTCCAGGGCGGCCAGGCGGGCCGCGTTGATGTCCGGCGCGCCGCGGTTCTGCTGGGGGCTCTTATTCAGGGCGGCCATGGACTTGTCCAGGGCGTCCACCCGGGAGGCCAGGATGGCCGCGGCCGTCTCCCGCTGGCGCTGGGCCTTGTCCAGGGCCTCCACCCGCGCCGCCAGCTTGGGGTCGGGCGCCGGCGGACGGGCCTGTTGTTGGGTCTTGCTCAGGGCGGCCACGGACTTGTCCAGGGCATCCAGGCGGGCCGCCAGCTTGGAGTCCGCGGCCGCCCCGGCCGGTTGGCCCTTGCCCAGGGCCGCCACCTGCTTCTCCAGACCGCTCAGGCGGCGCTCCAGGCCGGCCGGGGTGTGGGCGGCGGCCTTTTCCTTGACCGCAGCCAACTGGCTCAGGCGCTTGTCCAGATCGACCAGGCGCTTTTCCAGGTCCTTGACCCGGCGCACCGTGGCCTTGGTGCTGGCCGCTACGGCCTTCTCGACCTGGGCGCTGGGCGCGCTGGCCTGGGCCCGACTGGCCATCTCCGGCTCCGGGGCCAGCAGGCCGCCCAGCCAGATGGTGGCCAGATACAACAGGCCCACCAGGATCAAGCCGCCCAGCATCAGCTCCAGGGGCGCCAGACGGAAGGAGCGCCGCCCGTCGTTGGGCAGGTTCAACTTGAGCTTGGGCACATGAAATCTGTTGAACCGGTTAATCATGTAACGCCTTGTCCGGGTTTGTACAAAAGCTAACAAAGGCTGAGCAAACGGTCAAGTGGGCGGGTGGGCGGCCGGCCTTGACCAGACCCCCGCCCCCGGCCTATGCTGGCCCCACGTCCCGCCCAGCCAAGGAGAGCCCATGAGCGCATACAAGACGTTGTTGGTGGAGGATCAGGGCCCGGTGCGGCTGCTGACCCTGAATCAGCCGGCCATCTTCAACCCGGTGGACGAGGTCAGCGGCCCGGAGTTGGTGGCGGCCCTGGACCAGGCCGAGCGCGCGGCCGGCGTGCGGGTGCTGGTGCTCACCGGTGCTGGCAAGGCCTTCAGCGGCGGCGGCAACGTGCGTAAGATGCACCAGGTCTTGGCCGCGGGCCAGAAACTCAGCCCCTTCCTGGCCGACCTGGCCGCGGTGCTGCACCGCAGTATCTCCACCATGCGCCGCATGCCCAAGCCCATCATCTGCGCCCTCAACGGCGTGGCCTCCGGCGGCGGCCTGGGCTGGGCCCTGGCCTGCGACCTGGTGGTGGCCGCCGACAGCGCCCGCCTGGACCCAGGCTACGTGCGCATCGCCCTGAGCCCGGACGGCGGCAGCAGCGGCCTGCTCAGCCGGGCCCTGGGCCTGCAGCGGGCCAGCGAGTTCTTCCTGCTGGGCCGGGCTCTGGACGCCCAGGCCGCCCTGGCCCGCGGCCTGGTGAACCTGGTGCTGCCCGCCGAGCAGGTGCTGCCCCAGGCCCTGGAGTGGGCCTCAGAGCTGGCCCAGGGGCCGGCCCAGGCCCTGGCCGCCACCAAGGCCCTGATCAACCGGGCCCTCTATGGCGACCTGGAGACCATCATGGAGGACGAGCGGCAGAGCATCTGCGCCATGAGCGACCTGCCCGACGCGGCCGAGGGGCTGAACGCCTTCTTCGCCAAGCGCAAGCCCCGCTTTGGCGGCTGAGCCAGGGGGCGGGCGTGGACCAGAGCACCGTTACTCCTGGGCCTCCGCCGCCGCCCACGGCCCTGCCCTGGGAGGCGGGCTCGCCCACGCCCCAGGCCTTCCTGCGGACCCTGATCGCCATCATAGCCCGGCCCCGCCAGGCCCTGGCCGCCCCGGCCCAGGCCGGCTGGCCGCGGGCGCTGCTGTACACGGCGCTGGTCTGGCTGCTGGTTTTTGTCCTGCGCTATCTGCTCTTCGCCCTCTTTTCCCCCCGGCCCCTTTTCAACCTGAACGCCGTGCTGGGCGGGCTACTGGCCTATCTGTCCATGGCCGCCGTGTTCCTGGCCCTGTACAACGGGGCGGTGCTGCTGGCCCTGCGCCTGCAGGGCGCGGGCGCGGCCGCAGCGCCCTGGCCGGCGGTGCTGCGCGCTGTGTGCTACAGCCAGACCAGCTACCTGGCGGTGCTGGTGCCCATGGTGGGTCTGATGATCCACCTGGTCTGGTGCGTGGTGCTGCTCAGCCAGGCCCTGGTTCTGGGCCTGGGCCTGGCGCGCAAGGCGGCGCTCAGGGCCGCGGCCGTGCCCATGGCCCTGTTCCTGGCCCTGTGGGTGCTGAGCACCTGGCTGGCCCTGCGGGGCTAGGCCCCGGCCAATCTGGACATAAAAGCGAACCCCCCTCGGACCGAGGGGGGCCGTGCCTCTCGCGGCGCAGACCGCGCCGCCGCGCTTAGTGGGCTCAGGAGAAGCCGCCGCCTCCCCCGCAGCCCCCGCCGCCCCCGCCGCCGGCGCTGGCGGCCTGGCCCAGGGCCGCGCCCAGGGAACCGCCCCGCTGGCTGCAGCTGCTCATCAGGCGCTCCTTTTTCTTGGAGCCGCACCGAGAGCACTCCACCGCGTCCTCGCTGCCCATGACCAGGGCCTCGTACTCCTGGCCGCACTTCTTGCACTTGTATTCGTAGATGGGCATACCACTCTCCCAGATGCATTGAGCTTTTCGATAAAGTTGGGGTCTGCGGGGCCGGCTGTCAAGCCCCGGAGGCCGCGGCCGCCAAGGGCCTTGTAAAACCCTGGGCCATAACTGACAATGAGTCCAATCCGCCCGGCCCGGGCCGGGCCGCCCAGGCCACGAAAGGTAGTCCATGGAGAACCAGGGCCGCATATCCATCCTGCTCATGGCCCGCAACAAGGCCCAGAACCGGCAGTACCAGCAGTGGCTGGAGCCCGAGGGCTTCGCGGTCAGCGCCGCCCACGACGCCGAGGAGGCCCTGGCCCTGGCCGACTCCACCTACTTCGACCTGGTGCTCATGGCCCAGCGCCTGGGCAGCCGGGACACCGGCCCCTTCCTGGCGCGGCTGCTGGAGCTGTTCCCGGAGACGGTGGCCACGGTGCTGGCCGCCGAGCCCAGCGTAGAGGGGGCGGTGGCCGCCCTGCGCCGGGGAGCCTTCAACTACCTGCCCGCGCCCGTTGACCGCCCGGCCCTGTTGGCCGCGGTGCAGGAGGCCCTGGCCTTCCGCGGCCAGCGCCGCGAGCGGGCTGGGCGCCAGCGCCGGGCCAGCGGCCCCTACGACGTGGAGAACCTGGCCGGCCAGAGCCAGCCCATGCAGGAGGTGTTCCGCCTGATCCACAAGGTGGCCCCCACCGACTCCACGGTTTTGATCCTGGGCGAGAGCGGCACCGGCAAGGAGCTGGTGGCCCGGGCCATCCACCACCACTCGCCCCGGCGCGACTTTCCCCTGGTGCCGGTGAACTGCGGGGCCATCCCCAGCGAGCTACTCGAAAGCGAGCTGTTCGGCCACGAGAAGGGCGCCTTCACCGGCGCGGTGCGCACCCGGGTGGGGCGCTTCGAGCTGGCCCAGGGCGGCACCATTTTCTTAGACGAGATCGGCGACATGCCGCCCATGCTGCAGGTCAAGATCCTGCGCGTGCTGCAGGAGCACGCCTTCGAGCGGGTGGGCGGCACCCGCACCATCGACGTGGACATCCGCATCCTGGCCGCCACCAACCAGGACCTGGCCGCCTTGGTGGCCCAGGGGGCCTTCCGCGAGGACCTGTTCTTTCGCCTGAACGTGGTGCCTATCCGGGTGCCGCCCCTGCGCGAGCGCCGCAGCGACATACCGCTGTTGTGCGAGCACTTCCTGGAGCGCCTGGCCGGGCAGAAGGGCTTGGCGCGCAAGAGGCTCAGACCGGAGGTGATGGAGACGCTGCTGCGCTACTCCTGGCCGGGCAACGTGCGCGAGCTGGAAAACCTCCTGGAGCGCATGGTGGTGCTGGCCGAGGGCGATCAGATCGGCCCCGAGTACCTGCCGGCCAAGCTGCTGGACCCCGCCGCGGCCGAGGCCCTGCCCGGCGTCCTGGCCGGCGCGGCCGAGCTGGAGCTGCCGGCCCAGGGCCTGGACCTCAAGGCCGTCCTGGAGCAGATGGAGCGCAGCCTGATCCGCCAGGCCTTAGAGCGCTCCGGCGGGGTGAAGAGCCGCGCCGCGGCCCTGCTGGGCCTGGGCCGCACCACCCTCATGGAGAAGATGAAGAAGATGGGGCTGGCCTCGAGCAAGGACTGAGGCCGGGCCCCCAGGAAAGGAATTGCCATGTGGCAGCAGCATCTGGCCGGCGAGAAGATCGGCCTCTACACCGGCCGCGGCGACTTCGACCCGGCCCTGCCCTCGCTCCTGATGATCCACGGCGCCGGCGGCACGGGCCAGGTGTACCTGCCCCAGCTCTCGGGCCTGGCCGGGCAGATGAACCTGGCCAGCCTGGACCTGCCCGGCCACGGCGGCACTCCCGGCCCGGGGCAGGACACCATCGCCGGCTACGCCGATTGGCTGCAGGGGTTCCTGGGCGCCGGGCCGGTGCGGCCGGTGCTGTTGGGCCACTCCATGGGCGGGGCCATTGCCCTGACCGTGGGCCTGCGGCGGCCGGAGCTGCTGCGCGGCCTGATCCTCCTGGGCACCGGCGCCCGCCTGCGGGTGATGCCGGCGGTGCTGGAGGGCCTGGCCAAGGACTTCGCGGCCACGGTGAAGATGATCGTGCCCTTCTCCTACGGCCCCGGCGCTGATCCGCGCCTGGCGGCCCAAGGCATAGAGCAGATGGCCGCCACCGCGCCCGCGGTGCTGCTGGGCGACTTCACGGCCTGCGACCGCTTCGACCTCATGCAGCGCCTGGGCGACATCCGTCTGCCCACGCTGGTGTTGGTGGGGGACCAGGACCAGATGACGCCGGTGAAGTACGGCCAGCACCTGGCCCAGGCCATTCCCGGCGCCCGGATGCAGGTCATCCCCGGCGCCGGGCACATGCTCTATCTGGAGCAGCCCCGCCTGGTCAACCAGGCCATCGCCGAGTTCATGGCCGGCCGCTAGCTGGTAAGCATGGCCATGGCCGCGCCCAGGGAGGGGGCGGCCTTCTTTAAATCCGCGGCCAGGGACCGGGCCTCACGCAGGTTGAACAGCCCCATCTCGGCGATCTCGGCCGCGTCAGGTTGGGGCTCCTTGGCGCTCACGGCCATATACACCGCCGTGAACTCGCCCTCGGTGGCCGGGCCGGCCGCCACCTTGCCCAGATAGGTCAGCGCCAGCTCCAGACCCAGCTCCTCCTTCAGCTCCCGCGCCGCGGCCTGGTCGTAGCTTTCGCCGGGGTCCACGTGGCCGCTGGCCGAGGAGGTCCACAGGCCTGGGTAGCGGTCCTTGGCCTGGCTGCGGCGCTGCAGCCAGAGGCGGCCGTCGGGCGCGAACACCAGCACGTGCACCGCCCGGTGCTTTAGCCCCTGGGCGTGGATCTGCGCCCGGCTGGCCAGGCCCACCTGATGGTCGGCCTCATCCACCACCGGCAGCAGCTCCTCCGGGTCCTGGGCCGGCATCAGCCCAGGCCCAATTGGCGGCGGAAGTGGTCCTGCAGTTGGGGCGGCAGCAGGCTGCGGCGCTGGTAGCTCAGGCCGGGATCCCGCACCTCCAGCCAGGTCTGGCCGCCCTCTTTGAGCAGGCGGGCGCTGGCGCCGGGGCGGGCCAGGGCCCGCATGGCCTCGGCGGCCAGGGCGCGGTAGAGGCGCAGCAGGCGCAGCACCAGCCGGCCCTGCTCGCCGGCGAAGCGGGCGAAGTGCCGGTTGCGGCTGGGCGGGGCCGGGCTCTCCAGGAGGGCCAGCACCCGCCGATAGACCCCGGCGGCCGGCGCCGGGCCCTGGGCGGCCATGTCCATACCTTTCGCAAGGGGTGGAAACCGGGGCTGATTCTAGCTGCGACTCGCGCCGGGGGTCAAGGCCGTTACCAAGACTTGCCAACCACAGCAAGCGATATGTTAATATATATCGCCCTCCCCAAGGCATTCTTCTTTCGTAAAGTAATTTGTATGGACCTAAAAGAAGCCTTAAAATTATTCGAACTTGATGAAAATGCTTCTGAAGAAGAAGCTAGGCAAGCATACCGCGATTTAATATCTATTTGGCACCCCGACAAATATTATCATAATAAAAGGTTGCATAATAAAGCGCTAGAAAAAACCAAGGCAATCAATGAAGCTTATGGTATTTTAAAAAAATCAAAATATAACAATAAGTATAAAAACAATATAGCCAAAGAAAATCAAAACCATCGCGATGAATGTTTATTTATCAGGTGTTCTTCATGCGGCACATTAAACAGAGTACCTCCTGATAAAATATTCTCCGCAATTTGTGGGAGCTGCAAAGCTTCTCTAGGTGTTTTTTATAACACTTACGATAGCAATTTTCAAAGAAGAGTAGCCTGCGGAAATGGCAATTGTATAGGAATTATAGGAGTAGATGGTAGATGTACGCTCTGTGGAAGAACTTTAGAAGAAGGTAAGAGAAAAGCAAGTGAAGGCCAATGTAATCAAACAGAGAATGAGAATGATAATTCGGGGCACACCAAGTCGGGTAATTGGGTTTTTAAAAAACGTAATTTTATAATTATCGCCGCAGTGCTAGTTTTGTCTTTATTAATTTTCCTTATTCAAAATGACAAAGCGAAAGAGAATAACCACAAAACCGCATTACCAAAACCGAAAAGCCAAGGCATGGCTTTCATAGATAAAGACACAACTAACAAAACAACAATTGATTCTGCAAAGCCACCCGAAAAACCATTAATAGTAAGCAGGGACGCACTAAACTCCACCGTAACTGAAAAAATAATAAACAATAAGCAAATAGACAAACTCAAAATAAAGATAGTTCAGCAATCTCTTTCCCAGATGCATTACAACATTGGCTCTATAGACGGCAAATTTGGCACCAAAACACGGACCGCATTGTTGGATTATTTGCAAGATTTTGCCAATTACATTGGAGACCACAGATCACTAGATATAGCGATGTTGTTGTCCTCTTTAATGGTGAATTTACAGATATATAAACAATATCCAGAATGGAAACACCTAGCAAAGAATCGAACCTTAGGCGCTTGGGTTTCCTCCAAAAAAGGTTCAAAGAAATTAGTTTATCAGCGAGTTTTACAATCTAAAAATCCTAAAAAAATTATCTACTTAATAAGTGTATATAAGTTTGAACACGACAAACCTCCTGCACTGCCCTTCCCATCGAGTGATTTAATATTTAAGAACTTCAAAGAAGGCATTGCCCCGTTGGTTATCGTTACTAATGATCCCGACATAAACCATCTAATCAAAGTCTCAAATATTAACAATAAGGAAGATGTGGTATGTATGTTTATTCAGGGCGCCCAACGGCAAAAGCATCTTATTCCGTTAGGTTCTTACGAAATAAAGTATGCGGCAGGGAAGACTTGGTATGGCGTTAGATACTTATTTGGACCGGACACCATATTCGGAAAGGCAGATAAAATTTTTGATTTTAAAAAGACGGGCAATGAAGTTCATGGCTACCAAATAAGGCTCTACAAAGTGCCCCACGGAAACCTAAGAACAAAACAAATATCTCCATTTGATTTTTAGCCTTCCGCCAGTCATTCTTACTGCCCACTTACTCCAGCAGATATCATGCTCTGTTATTTGTTATTTCAATCATCTTATTTTTTTACCGCCTTGCCAGGCCGGCCCCGGCTGTGGCAAGGTGGGGTTGCCCCGTAAACCAACTCAAGGAAGCGAAGAGACGCGCAGCCATGAACCGCACCCTGGTGCGCTGTGAGCGCCGCGGCCCGGTGGCCACGGTGACCATGGACAACCCCCGGACCATGAACGCCATGGACACCGAGCTGGGTCCGCAGTTGGCTGGGGCCCTGGAGGGTCTGGCGTTGGACCCCGCGGTGGCGGCGGTGGTGCTCACCGGCGCCGGTGGCAACTTCACCGGCGGCGGCAACCTCAAAAAGGCCGGCGAGCACCTAGAGCAGCACCCCGGTCAGGGCGCGGGGCCGGTGTTCGCGGCCTATCTGCAGTACGTGCTGCGGGTGGTGCAGGCCCTCACCGGCATGCCCCAGCCGGTGGTCTGCGCGGTGGAGGGCGCGGCCTCGGGCGCGGGCCTGGCCTGGATGCTGGCCAGCGACCTGGTGCTCTGCGCTGACGACGCCCGCATCCTGCCCGGCTTCCTGGGCGTGGGCCTGGTGCCGGCCGCCGGGGTGACCCTGCACCTGCCGCGCCTGGTGGGCCTGGCCCGGGCCAGCGAGATGCTGATGCTGGGCCGGCCCATAGACCTGGCCCGAGCCCAGGCACTGGGCCTGGTGCACCGGGTCACGCCTCCGGGACAGGCCCTGGCTCAGGCCCAGGCGCTGGCCCAGGAGCTGGCCGCCGGCTCCCGGCCGGCCCTGGCCGCGACCAAGCGCCTGCTGGGCCGGGCCGCCCGGCAGGGCCTGGCCACCCAGCTGGAGGCCGAGCGCCGGGCAGTGATGGCCGCCGCCGATCATGAGGAGTTCGCCAAGCGTCTGCGCCGCTTTCTGAGCCGCGGCGCGGACAAGAAGGAGGGATAAGCCGTGGAATTGGAAAAGACCCTGCAGGAGCGCTTCTCCTGCCGCCGCTTCCTGGACCGGCCGGTCAGCCTGGAGCAGGTGCGGGCCATCGCCAGCCTGGCCCAGCGGGTGCCCTCCTGGGGCAACACCCAGCCCTGGAAGCTCTACGCCGTGGCCGGGGACAAGGCCCGCGCCATACGCGAGAACCTGGTCACCGCCTTGCAGGCCGGCGGGCCCCAGTCCCCGGACATGGCCATGCCCACCTCCTTCGAGGGCGAGCTGATGGACCGCTACCGCGACCTGGGCCGGGCCATGTTCAAGGTGCTGGGCATCGGCCGGGACGACCACAACAAGCGGGCGGCGCACTACGCCAACAACTTCGACGGCTTCGGCGCGCCCTGCCTGCTCTATGTCACCGTGCCCAAGGGCCAGACCAACTACGTGGTGCTAGACGCCGGGGCCTACGTCACCGGCCTGTGCCTGGCCGCCACCTCCCTGGGCCTGGCCACCTGCGCCCTGGCCGCCCTGGCCCGTTTCCCCGAGGAGGTGCGCAAGGTGGTGCCCATCCCCACCTCGGAGGCCATCCTGGTGGGCGTGGCCCTGGGATATGCGGACACCGAGGCCCCGGCCTACCGTTTCCGCTCCGAGCGCCTGCCCCTGGAGCAGGTGCTCACCAGCTTTGATTTGTAAGACCGCGGCTGGAGCCAATATTTGGTTTACACCGCAGTTTCAGTTATATATACTCTGACTGGCGAGGTGCGCGGGGTTGGCGCGCCCGCGTTCTATAATTAAGGATGACATGCGGGGTTCTGGTGACTAGCCCTGGGTCCGCAGCAGCCACCATGGACGAACTGGCTCGCTTGGCCCGGCAGGTGCTGGCTTTGGCCGGCCCCTGGCTGGACCGGACGGCCTCCGGCGAGCCCGGCCGGGCGCAGATCAGCGCCGAGGCCGTGCAGGCCCAGGCCCGTCGTCTGCGCGCCGAGCGCCAGAAGCTGGCCGCCCAGGTGGACCGCTACCAGGACGCCCTGCGTTCGGGCCGCCACCGCCTGACCACCACCGGCGGCCACACCCCCCCGGATCAACGCGACCGCCTGCGCCGGGCCCTGCGCGCCGCCGCCTTCCAGCTGCGCGCCCAGCAGGACGCCCTGGCCCGCTGCGAACAGGAGCTGGCCGCCGTGGAGCAGGTGGCGGTGGTCTACGGCCGCCTGCTCACCCTGGCCCGCGCGGCCCTGGCCGGGGCCGGCCCGGCCCCGGAGCCGCCCCTGGTGGAGCCCGCCCTGCAGGAGGCCGGCCAAGGCCTGGACCAGGGCGAGCGCGTGGGCCAGGGACTGCGCCGCCTCACCGCCCTCTGGGAGCAGATACAGGGCCGGCTGACCCTCAACCGCCGGGAAGGGGCGGCCCTGCTGGCCCAGGCCGAGCAGGTGAACCAAGAGATTCTCAGCCTGGAGCAGGCCTGCCAGGGCCAGCCATCGCCCACCCGCCAGGCCTGCCTGGCCGCGGCCCTGGACGAGCTGGCCCCCCGGGCCCGCGCGCTGTTCGAGCGGCTCAACCAGTTGGCTGCGGCCCTGTCCCAGGGCCTGGACCAGGCCCGCCGCTGCCAGCGCTCCTGGGAAAAGGCGGCCTCGCGCCAGCAGGAGGAGCTGAGCCGGGCCGGCCGCCAGCTGGAGCGCGCCCGCCAGTCCATGCAGACCGCCCGCGGCCAGGCCAAGCGCCTGCAGACCGCGGCCGCCGCCATCAGCCAGGCCTTGCACGGCCTGGGCTCGGCCGAACTGGACCCGGAGGTGGCCGCGGTGGCCCTGCAGGCCTGGGAGCTGGAGCTGCCCTGCCTGCGCTACGAGATGGAGCTGACCTCCCTGGGCGAGCGCCTGGAGGCCGCCCAAGCCGCCCCGCCGCCGCCGCCGCCCCAGCCCAACCCCCAGGACCAGCGCCTGCTGGCCGGGGAGTGGCTGCGCCTGGACCGCCTGCAGCGCTCCCAGGACACGGTGCAGCAGGTGCTGCACCGCACCCTGGACACCATGCTGGCCGCCAAGCGCACCCGCCAGGAGCAGGAGCTAAAGGCCCACCTGGCCCAGAGGGAGCAGGAGAACAAGCGGCTCAACGAGGTGCTGGAGCGCAGCCTGGAGCGCCAGCGCGAGCTGCGCCAGCAGAATCAGGACAGCCAGCAGCGCCTCAGCCAGGCCATGGTGCAGCACGACCACCAGCAGGCCATGGGCGAACAGCTGCACGCCGAGCTGGCCGCCGCCCGCCGCGAGGTGGAGCGCTGGCAGGGCCTGGCCCGCTCCCTGTCCATGTCCCTGGCCCTGGCCGGCCGCGCCGCCGGCAAGGACAACCAGGGCCTGCGCAAGCAGATGGACGGGCTGCAGGACCAGGTGGCCCACCTGCAAAAGCAGCTGCACGGCCTCAGCTCCCTGGTCAGCCTCACCGACAAGGCCCCGGAGCAGTCGCGCCCGGCGGCCCTGCGCCTGATCAACGCCGGCCAGGAGCAGGTGGAGCAGGCCATCAGCCGCCTGGCCGCGGCCGGCCGCCAGATTCAAAAGCTGGGCCGCAGCCGCCTGACCCAGTGGGCCCTGATCATCGGCCTGACCACCGGCCTGGTGTTCCTGCCCCCCAGCCATCCCCCCGAGGCCACCCCCCGGGACCTGCGGGTGCAGAACTTCACCGTGGGCCAGCGGGCCCCCCTGCCCGCCCAGCCGCCGGCCCCCCTGATCCTGGACCCTCTGGCCCAACTGCTGCCCAGCCCCAGCACCCTGCTGCTGGACCCGGCCTGGCGGCGCCTGGCCCAGCGGGCCGGCCTGGAGCCCGAGAAGCTGACCCTGGCCCCGGGACAGCGCTACAGCCTGCACGGCAGCCTGCCCCCCTCCGGGGCCCGGGAGCTGTCCAGCCTGACCAGCAGCCTGGCTCTGCGCCATCCTCTGATCCTCAAGGACCTGGTGGAAAACGGCCAGCCCGGCGAGCTGATCACCCTCTTGGCCCTGGGCACCCCGGCCGAGCCGGGCCAGAGCCTGTTCCTGGACCGGCTCTACCGCGAGTACCGCCGCCTGGGCTACTCCGCCCGGGGCGCCCTCAAGGCGGTGGTCAGCAACGAGCTGGCCTCCTCGGCCATGCGCGAGGCCTGGCGCCTGCCCCAGCACTACCGCGGCCGGGTCCAGCCCCTGCCGGCGGTGGAGCAGATGAACCTGGCCCAGTTCCTGGAGCGCATCAGCCCCTTCGTGGCCGACCGCTGCGAGAGCTTCCTGCGCTATCTGGGCCGCCGGGTGCCGGCCAACCTGCCGCAGTACGCCCGCGACCTGGCCTTCGACATGTACTGCGCGGCCCGGAAGTTCAAGGTGCCGGTCTCCTTCCTGCTGGCCATCGCCCACCAGGAGACCTTCTATGCCAACGTGCTGGGCGACCAGAACCGCTCGGCCAGCCCCTTCCAGATCTTCGACCCCACCCTGCCCCTGATCGTGCGCTCCATGCAGGGCGCCGGCTTCGCGGCCCCGCCGCGGCGCATACGCCTGCAGCACCACCTGACCATGGCCACCTACATGGCCGCCTTCCATTTGCGCGAGCTGATGCAGGAGTCCTACCTGGGCCCCACCACCCGGCGCCAGGCGGCGGTGGACATGGACCGGGTGATGCGCCGCTACAACGGCTCCTCGGCCTACGCCGGGCGGGTGGCCTTCCGCCGGGCCGAGCTGGCCAGCTACCTGAACGGCGGCAGCTAGCCCGCCTTTAGGCACAGTCTCCAGAAGAAATTCGGTGGGGGATGAGGCGCGCGATGCGCCTGAGGGGATTTTTGCAGGCCCTACAGCGGCCGCAGGGCCAGCCAGCGGCCCGGCCGCCAGAGCAGCCACAGGGCGGGCAGGAGCATCAAGAAGTCGCGCAGGGCGGCCTCGAAGCCGGCCGGGTGGGAGCCGCCGCCGGGAAGGCAGCCGCAGTCGAAGCCCGCGCCGGTGAAGCCGGCCCAGAGCATCAGCAGGGTGAACAGGGCCAGCAGGCCCCCGGCCCAGGCCGCCGCCGCCCGCACCCACACCCCGCTGACCAGTAGCAGGCCGATCATGAGCTCCAGCCAGGCCAGGGCCACGCTGGCCGCGTTCACCGACCACAGGGGCAGGATGTCGTAGACGGCCATGGCGCCGGCGAACTCGGCCGGCTGCCAGACCTTGTCGTGGGCGGCCCACAGGTACAGGGCGGCCAGGAACAGCCGGCAGGCCAGCGACAGCGCCTCGCTCCAGGGCCTCATGAGCCGCTCCGGCGGCGCGGGGTGGAGACGGGCAGCCCGGCCGCCTGCCAGGCTGCGAAGTCCTCTTGCAGCACGTACACCCGGCTCAGGCCCTGCCCGCGCAAAAACTGGCCGATCTGCGCGGCCGGAAAGCGGCTGCGGCTGCGGCCGTAGACCACCACCAGCGGGGCCTTGGCCAGGGTGTCCTTGAGCAGGGGGTAGATGAGCTTCAGCTCGCTGGGGTAGAGGCTCAGCGCCCCGCGCACCCGGGCCGTCTTGTACTGGCTGGGGTCGCGGGCATCCACGAATAGGGCCCCCTGGCGGTGCAGGGCCGCGGCCTGCGGCAGCCCCGCCGGCTGCCACAGGGGCCGGCTGACCCAGGGCGGCAGCCAGCCGACGCCCTGGGGCATGACCAGGTTGAAGGCCAGGCCCAGGGCCAGCGCCGCGGCCAGGATCAGGCCGCAGGCTGCGGCCAAAGAAGGAGTTTTGCGCGGGACGGGCATAGGCCTCCTCCTCCGCCGCGCGCGGCGGAGCGGCTTCAGTCTAGCTCTGACCGCCGGCCCTGGCAAGGCCGCCCTAGTATATTGTGCACTACTGTTTGTGGTGGTATCCTAGTTGGGTCCAACCAACTCAAATAGGTCATCTTGTCGAGCGAGGTGCGTGGCGTGAAGCGTACTCTGGCGTTGCTGGTATTCCTGGTCCTGGCCCTCTCTTTCCTCGGTTCCTGCAGCGGCGGCGGCGGCGGCAGCTCGGGCAGCACCCTCAAGAAGGAAGACCTGATCATCATGTTGGGCAACTCCATCACCGCGCGCGGCAACTGGGGCGCCCTGCTGCCCAACAACACAGTGCTCAACATGGGCGTGGGCGGCGACCGCACCAGCGGCATGCTCTCGCGCCTGTCCTCGGCCCTGGCCCGCAACCCCAAGGTCATCTGCGTCATGGGCGGCATCAACGACCTCATCGCCCACGCCTCTGTAAACTCGGTCTACAGCAACCTGGAGCAGATAGTGCTGCGGGCCAAGGCCGCGGGGGTGTTTGTGATCCTCCAGGGGACCCTGATGACCGGCAACCTCTATCCCAACGCCGGCACCCTAAACCCCGCCATCCGCGACCAGCTCAACCCCATGCTCAGCGCCCTGGCCGGCCGGGAGAGCAACGTGCGCTACCTGGACATGAACCGCTTCCTGGGCAACGGGGCCGAGACCAAGGATGAATACCTGACCGCGGACCACCTGCACATCAACGACGCGGCCTACGGCGTCTGGGCCACCGAGCTGCAGAAGGTCCTGCCCTAGTTTTTCGGGAAAACTTAGCGCCTTGCCTGGGGACGGCCTGCGGGCCGTCCCCGCGCTTAGGCCTGCGTCGCCGGGCGGCGGCGGCGCGGCCGGCGGCGCCGGCGGCGGCGCTTCTTGCCGGGCCGGGGGCCGGCGCCGTCCAGGCGGTTCAGGTCGTGGCCCAACAGCTCCGCCAGGGCGCAGGCCTCGGCGAAGTAGCCCTTGTCGCGCACCTTCTTGGGCAGGCGCTGGTCGGGCAGCGGCTCGCGCACGAATCCCATCAGGCCGCCGATCTGGCAGGCCCGCTCCACCACCCGCTTGGGAAAGGCCACCGGCTGGGCCAGCTCGGGCAGGGCCCGGCGCACGAACAGGGACCAATACACCCGCCCGGCCCGGCCCGGCGGGAACTCTTCCTGCTGGGCCCGGTTCTCCAGGGCCGGCCAGAGCAGGGCGGCCAGGATCACCGGCTCGCTGGGGTCCTGGCCCGCGGCCAGGGCCCGGTCCAGCTTGGCCAATAGATCAGCGGCCGCGGCCCGCTCGGGGCTAGCCGGCGGGCCGTAGACGGGCTCCAGGGAGGGCAGCAGGCTGTAGAGTACCCGGGTGTCGTGGGCCAGCTCCAGCCAGGAGGCCGCGGCCCCGCCCCTGAGGTCGCGCATCAGCTCGTCGCGCACCCGGCTGGGCGGGCACAGGGCCAGATCCTGGGCGTGAGCCTCCACGGCCAGGCGGGTCTCGGGAGTGAGGGTGAAGCCGGTGCGGGCGGCGTGGCGCACCGCCCGGAGCACCCGCACCGGGTCGCGGTGGAAGCGCACCTGGGGGTCGCCCACCGCCCGGATCAGGCCGGCGCGCAGGTCCTCCAGCCCGCCCACGTAGTCCACCACCGAAAAGTCGGCGATGTTGTAGAACAGGGCATTGATGGTTAGGTCGCGGCGCAGGGCGTCCTGGGCCGGGGTGCCGTAGGTGTTGTTGGCCCCCAGCACCTCATCGCCGTCGGTCTCCTCGGCCGTCCGGCGGAAGGTGCTCACCTCGATGATCTTGCCGCCCCGGAAGAACACCTGCACCAGGCGGAAGCGCCGGCCGATGACGCGACTGTTGCCGAACAGCCGGCGTATCTGGCCGGGCGGGGCGTCGGTGCCCACGTCGAAGTCCTTGGGCCGCCGCCCCAAGAGTAGGTCGCGCACCCCGCCGCCCACCAGGTAGGCCAGGTAGCCGTGGTTGTGCAGGCGGTAGAGGACCTTCAGGGCCTCGGGGTCCACTTGGTCGCGGCTGATGTTGTGCTCGGCCCTGGGGATGATGCAGGCCTGAGGGCTGTCGTCTATTAGAGCTGGTGTAGTCTCGGCTTGGCTCACGGGTGCTTCCGGCAGCATATTGGGCTATTATCATATAGCAAACCACCCGCTAAAAAAAAGGGCCTGTATTGGCGATGACCGATAGAAATTTGACCCCGGCCGCCATGGACAATTACCTGCAAACCGCCCGTCTGGCGGCCCAGGCCGGGGCCCAGGTGCTGCGGGCCCGCTGGGGCGGCCGCCTGCAGGTGGAGCCCAAGCAGCGCTTCGACTTCGTCACCGACGCGGACCTGGCCAGCCAGGAGGCGGTGCTGGCCGTGATCCGGGCCCGCCATCCGGGGCATGAAGTGCTGGCCGAGGAGACCCCGGCCGACCAGGCCCGCCTGGCCTCTGAGCAGGGGCCGCTGTGGGTGGTGGACCCCCTGGACGGCACCACCAACTACATCCACGGCGTCCCCCACGTGGCCGTGAGCGTGGCCCTGGTGCAACAGGGCCGGCCCCAGGCCGGGGTGGTGCTGGACGTGATGCACGAGGAGGAGTTCAGCGCCGTCCGGGGCCAGGGGGCCTGGCTGGCCGGTCGGCCTCTGCACGTGGCCGAGAGCCAGGGCCTGGAGCGGGCCCTGTTGATGACCGGCTTCCCGTTCCGGCGCAAAGACCTGCTGGACCCCTATCTGGCTCTTTTCAGAGACATTTTCGAGCAGACCGCCGGTGTGCGCCGGGCAGGGTCGGCGGCCCTGGACCTGGCCTACGTGGCCGCCGGCCGGGGCCAGGGCTTCTGGGAGCTGGGCCTGTCGCCCTGGGACGTGGCCGCGGGCATCCTCTTGGTGGAGGAGGCCGGGGGCGTGGTCAGCGACTTCGCCGGCGGCGACGGCGCCCTGTGGGGCGGGGACGTGGTGGCCGCCGCGCCGGGGCTGCACCCCTGGCTGCAGAGGGCCTGCGCCCGGCGCTTTCCGGCCGGCTCCCGGAGTTAGGTGGTCAGATTTTGCGGTGTTTGCCAGCAGAGGCCCCGCCGGCCCGGCCGGGGGTGGGCTGCTAGCTGCCGCCCCAGATGTCTTCCCATCCCGGCGCGCAGAGGTCCAGCTCCTCAATCTTGGTGTCCTTGCGGCTCTTCTGGTAGATGCACAGCTCGCAGGTGAAGTTGGGCCACATGTTGGCCGCCGCGATGTCCAGGCAGAAGACGTAGTGCGGGCATTCGAAGTTGCGCGCTCCGGGATGATTGCGAGGGTTGGCGTCGTCTGGCAGGTACAAACCGTCCTCCCCGACCGGTTGCTGTCCGGTTCGCAATACGGGGGGACGCTAACACGTTTTCAGTCGTGACGCAAGCATGGCCGCGGTCAAGGAAAAGATAATCGCTCACGTGGACATGGACGCCTTTTTCGCGGCCGTGGAGGCCCTGGACCAGCCCGAGCTGGCCGGCCGGCCCATCATCGTGGGCGGCGGCTCCCGGGGGGTGGTCTCGGCCGCCTCCTACGAGGCGCGGCGTTTCGGCGTGCGCTCGGCCATGCCCATGTTCAAGGCCCGCGCCCTCTGCCCCCAGGGGGTGTTCCTGCCCGGCCGCATGAGCCGTTACAGTCAGGTGAACCGGGTGGTGATGACGGTGCTGGGGCGCTTTTCGCCCCTACTGGAGCCGGTGAGCGTGGACGAGGCCTACCTGGACCTCAGCGGCACCCGGCGCCTGTGGGGCTCGGCCGCCGAGGCCGGCCGGGCCATCAAGGCCGCGGTGCAGGAGGCCACCGGCCTCACCTGCTCGGTGGGCCTGGCCCCGGTGCGCTTCCTGGCCAAGATCGCCAGCGACCGCGACAAGCCCGACGGCCTGACCGTGGTCAGCGACCTGGAGGCCTTTTTAGAGACCGTGACCCTGGCCGAGGTGCCGGGGGTGGGGGCCCGGGCCAGGGAGCGCCTGGCCCAGATGGGCCTCAAGCGCCTGGTGGAGCTGCGGACCCTGGGCCTGGAGCGGCTGGAGCGCATCATGGGCCGCTTCGGCCAGCGCCTGCACGAGCTGGCCTGGGGCATTGACGACACGGGGATCAGCCCCGGCCGGCCGGTCAAGAGCGTGAGCAACGAGCTGACCCTGGAGGCCGACAGCGGCAACCGCGAGCTCTTGGCCGCCCACCTGCTGGCCCTGTGCCAGAAGGTGGCCCGCCGCCTGCGCCGCCACGACCTCATGGGCCGCACCGTGACCCTGAAGCTCAAGCACGCCGACCACCGCCTGATCACCCGCAGCCGCTCCCTGGCCGACTACACGGACCAGGCGGCCGAGATCTTCGCCGCCGCCCGGGAGCTGCTCAGGGGCTACCGGCCGCCGGGCCCCTTCCGGCTCATCGGGGTGGGGGTCAGCGGCCTGCTGGCCGCGGGCCAGGGCCCCCAGCCCCTGTTCGACGGCCAGGGCCGCCTGCGCCGCCAGGCCCTGAGCCGGGCCGAGGACGCCATCGTGGCCCGCTTCGGCGAGGGGGCCCTCAGCCGGGCCGGCTCCCTGCCTGCCCGGCGGCCGGCCCTGGACCGCAAAGGCCCCAGCGGGCATAATAGGGGCAAGCCCAAATAGACCAGGCCGCCTCCCTGGAGGCGTCGCACCCAGCCGAGGAGCCCATCCATGCCCAGCTTCGCCCAGACCCACAACCGGGTCACCACCTACTACGTGCTACAGGACAAGCAGGACATCCTGCAGCAGTTGGTCCACGCCGCCCGCTGGAAAAAGCCAGTGCTGATCGTGCCGGCCCTGGCCAGCGAGTTCACCAACCCCGAGGCCCGTCCGGTGTTCGAGAACATCGTGGCCGAGCTGGCCGGGGCCAAGTATCTGGCCCAGGTGGTCTTCGGCCTGGACCAAGCCAGCGAAGACGACGTGCGCCTGCTGATAGAGATCTGCCAGCGGCACGAGATGATGAACTACATCATCCAGTGGAACGACGGCCCGGCCATCACCGGCATCTACAACCTGCTGGCCGAGGCCGGCTTCGACCTCTCCCGCCGGGGCAAGGGCCGCAACGTGTTCATGAGCTTCGGAGTGGCCATCGCCCTGGGCGCCACCTGCGTGGGCATGCTGGACGCGGACATCAAGACCTTCCAGCGGCGGCACCTGGACCGCCTCTTCTTTCCCATCCTGGTGCACAACTACCCGTTCTGCAAGGCCTTTTACGCGCGCTGGGACGGCCAACGCCTGTTCGGCCGGGTCAAGCGCCTGCTCCTGGACCCGCTGCTACTGGCCCTGAAGCGCAAGTTCAGCGAGGGCAGCGAGGAGAAGGTGCTCCGGCTGGTGGACTTTCTCTTGTCCTTCGACTACCAGCTCTCGGGCGAGGTGGCCATGGACATGTGGCTGCTCAGGAAGATGCGCTACTCCCTGGACTGGGGCGTGGAGATCTTCACCCTCATCGAGGTCTTCCGCAAGGCCTCCCACGTGGCCCAGGTGGAGTTCACCCGCGAGGGCTTTGACCACAAGCACCAGCGGGTGAGCGTGGACGACCCCAAGACCGGCCTGCATAAGATGTCCCTGGACATCATCGCCACCCTGCTGCACGCCCTGATCGTGGAGGAGGGCCTGGAGGTGGGAGAGGAGTTCTTCCGGGACCTGGCCCTGACCTACGAGTCCATCGCCGAGGAGATCATCAAGAAGTACTCGGACAACGCCGAGTTCAACAACCTCAAATACGACCGGGACGTGGAGGAGGAGATGGTCTACCAGGTGCTCTCGCGGGCCATCGTGCAAACCGGCGACAACCTGACCTCGCCCGGCCACCTGGCCGACATGATGCTGCGCTTCACGGCCAGCCACCCGGAGTTCAAGCCCTACGTGGACCAGGGCCTGCAGCAGACCATCCTGAGCCTGGAGGAGCGGCTCAAGGAGGAGTCGCTGAACGTGCGGCACCTGCCCTCCTGGGAGCGCATCCTCTGGAAGCTGCCCGAGCTGAGCAGCAGCATCGTGGACGCCCTGGAGGAGGACAAGCAGCGGTTTAAGACGACTTGAGTGCGCCCGAACCAGACACCCGCGCCCTTCCCAGGCGGCCCTGGGCGGGGCGCGCACGCATCGATAGTTAGAACAAAAGGAAGGATTAAGCTCTTGGCCAGCGACTATGATCAGCTAACCGTGCAGTACGAAGAGGACGGCGAGGTCCTGGTGGAGCAGTTGGACAAGCTGGTGCTCAACAAGGGCCAGTGGACCACGGTGCTGTTCCTCTACCGCGAGCGCGACCGAACCACCGGCCAGTTCGGCCCGGCCAAGGCCGGCCTGCGCCGCTACCAGAAGGTGGCCGGCCAGTTCCGCAAGCGCGACGCCATCAACTTCAGCGTCAAGACCGCGCCCCTGGTGGTGGAGCAGCTTAAAAAATGGTTTGCGCTGGGCTGAGCCAGTCATGAGGGCGCCCCTGCTCATGGAGTTCGCCAGCGCCCGGCTGGAGCTGAACCGCCTGCCGGAGCTGGCGCCCAGCCAGACCCTGGACCTGCCTGGCGCCCAGGCCCATCTCTTCGGCCGGCCGGGCTGGCTGGTGAACTACCGCGAGCTGGCCTATGAGGGCGCCGAGGCGGCCCTGGCCGCCCTGCCCGAGCTGCTGAGCGCCTATTTGGCCGACCCGGCCCAGGGCCGCCACCTCCTGGCCCGGCTCTCCGGGGCCTTCCTGCTGCTCATCGCCCGCGGCGGCCGCCTGGAGCAGGTGATCACCTCCGACGAGCTGCCCAACTTGGTCTACTGGCATCGGCGCCAGGGCCAGGTGGTCATCACCGACCACTGGCGGGACTTCGCCCTGGGCCGCGACCTCAAGAACCCGGCCGCCTACAGCCTCCCCAACCTGCGCTGGTTCAGCGCCCGCAAGACCTGCATTCCGGGCCAGACCTGGCTGGAGGGCCTGTACCGCCTGCGGCCGGCCACCATCTATCGGCTGGAGGGCGACGGCCTGGTGGAGCAGGCGGCGGTGTACCCCCTGCCGGTGCCGGGCCAGAGGCTGGGCAACGATGAGCTGTACGCGGTGGTGGGCCGGCGTCTGGGGCCCGGCCCCTTCAGCCTCTGCTACAGCACCGGCATCGACTCCCACCACCTGCTCAGCTCCCTGGCCCCGCGGGTGCGGGATGTGTGCACCATCTACTACAGCGCGCCCTTCCAGGACCAGGAGCGCAGCCGGGAGGCCTCCGCGGCCCTGGTCAACTGCCTGGCCGCGGGCAAGCCCTACACCCCGGTGGCCGTGGACCTGACCGACCCCAGCCAGGTGCCCTTCACCGAGCACGCGGTGCTGACCGACCCCTTCGCCGCCCACCACTCCTGCTCCATGTACCGCCTGTTCGCCGCGGCCCAGAGCCAGCAGGTGGTCACCGGCCAGAACGCGGACACCATGCAGTTCTTCGCCCTCACCTCGCGCATGGGGCCCAAGGAGCTCTTGTTTAAGAGCCCGGCCTCGCGCCAGAGCCCGGCAGGCCGGCTCTACTACCGCTGGTCCGCGGCCCGCTCCTTTGGCCGGCCGCCTCTGGGCGGCATGCTGGAGCGGCGCATGCTCCTGGGCCTGGGCGACCAGATGGCCCGGCTCACCGGCCCCCACGGCTACTGGCCCATCTTTTACTTCAAGCGCATCCACAACATGACCACCGGCAACACGGCCCTGTTCAAGAACGCCGCCCGCTACTGGGGAAAGCAGGTATTCTTCCCCTACACCGAGCCCCTGGTGTTCTATGTGGCCGCCTACTACCGCCGGCCCCTGCGCCTGCTGCTGAACCCCAAGGGCCCCCTCAAGGCCCGCTACCACTACCTACGCCACAGCCAGATAGAGCTGCCCTTTGGCCAGGGCCGGCCCTTCCGGGAAAGCCCCCTGTTCGCCCAGGCCGCCCAGGGCCTGGAGCGGGTGCAGCCGCAGCTAAAGGCCTTCTTCGAGACCCAGGTGCGCGAACCCATGGCCCTGGTGGTGCTCTACACCTTCGCCCGCCTGGCCCTGAAGGGGCGCTAGAGGGGGCCCCCGGCGGGTTGGCTGCGGCCTTAATGTTATGTTAGGCTGCCTAATTGTCGGGTCCTGTGCGTCGGACCAGCATTCCGCGGAGGCCAAGCGGTGAGGTTTACTTTCTGGGGAACCCGAGGCTCCATTCCAGTGCCCGGACCCAGCACCCTGCGCTACGGCGGCAACAGCACCTGCTGCGAGCTGGACCTGGACGGGCAGCGGGTGATCATCGACGCCGGCTCGGGCATCCGCCCTCTGGGCCACACCCTGGGGCCGGAGCCGGGCGAGCTGATCCTCCTGCTCACCCACCTGCACTGGGACCACGTCATGGGCTTCCCCTTCTTCGCCCCGGCCTACTCCCCCCAGGCCGTAATCCGGGTGGGGGGCTGGCCCCGGGGCCTGCCCGGCCTGGAGCAGATGTTCCACTCGGTGCACGCCCAGGGATATTTCCCCATTGACTTCAAAGACCTGCACGCAGAAATCCAGCGCGATCCCTCCCTGGACCCGCCCCGCTTTGCCATCGGCCGCCACCAGATAACTACCATCCCCCTCAACCACCCTCAGGGCGCCATCGGCTACCGCCTGGAGGGCCCCGGCGGGGCGCTGGTGTTCATCACCGACAATGAGCTGGACCCCCTTGCCCCGGCCCCGCCCAAGCTGGTGGAGTTCTGCCGCGGGGCCGACATCCTTATCCACGACGCCCAGTTCCTGCCCCCGGAGATGGCCCTGCGCCGGGGCTGGGGCCACTCGGATTGGGCCAGCGCCCTGCGCCTGGCCCAGGCCGCCGGGGTGGGCCGGCTGCTACTGACCCACCACGACCCCAGCCGCGACGACCAGGCCCTGGAGCGCCTGGCGAGCGAGGCCCAGGCCCAGGCCGGCGACCTGGCCGTGGAAGCGGCCGCCGAAGGCCAGGTGCTGGAGCTTTAGGGGGCGGCAAGGCGTGCTCGAGGATACTCCCCAGCCGGGGGGGCGGGGGTGTAAGATAGTGCAACTGCGGACAATCGGCCTGGGGGAAGGATGAGATGCGCATCGCCTTTCTAATGGACCCCTTGGAGTCCATCCAGCCGGACATGGAGACCACCAGCTGGCTGATGTACGAGTGCAACCAGCGGGGGCACCAGGTCTTTTTCCTGGAGCCCCACGACATCTACGCCCGCGGCTCCCGCCTGGTGGCCCGCATGCGCGATGTCAGCGTGGCCCCGGACCTGCCCATGGACCAGTACTGGGCCCGGGCCATCGGCTGCCTGCGCAAGGAGGAGCTGATCTTCGAGGAGATCATCGAGATCGACGCCCTGTTCCTGCGCAAGGACCCGCCCCTGATCCACCAGACCATGGAGTTCCTGACCCCGGTGCAGGACCAGATGTTCATCATCAACTCCACCACCGGCCAGATGGCGGCCAACAGCAAGCTGTACCTGCTCAACTTCCCCGAGATTATCCCCGAGACCCACATCTCCCGCGACCCCGCCCGCCTGCGCAAGATCATCGACGAGTTCGGCGGCGACATGGTGGTCAAGCCCCTGTCTCGCTCCCGGGGCGAGGGAGTGATAAAGGTCAGCTCCGCGGACCGGGATAACCTCAACTCCCTGATCCACTACTACGTGCACTCCTACCTGCCCTACCCCCAGCGCGAGGTGATCATGGTGCAGGAGTATCTGCACGAGGTCAAAGAGCAGGGCGACGTGCGCATCATGCTCTTGGGCGGGGAGATCGTGGGGGCCATGCGCCGCATCCCGGCCGAGGGCGACTTCCGCACCAACATCCACGCCGGGGCCAGGCCGGCCAAGCACGAGATCACCGAGACCGACCGGCGCATCTGCCGCACCATCCAGCCGCGCCTCTTAGCCGACGGGCTGCTGTTCGTGGGCATCGACATCATCGGCGACAAGCTGGTGGAGATCAACGTGGTCAGCCCCGGCGGCATCCCGCGCATCAACCGCCTGAACAACGACCAGATCGAAAAGCGGGTCATCGACTTCGTGGAGGAGCACGCCGCCAGGGTCAAGGCGTCGCCGGCGGCGGCGATGAGGATGGGTTCGTGAGCCTGCCCTTCGTCTTCACCCTGCCCCACAGTTCCCAGGAGGTGCCGGCGGAGGTGCGCCCGGACCTGGCCCTGGGCCAGGAGCAGATCTTCGCCAACGTGGACCTGGGCGCCTCCGAGGTCTTCGCCGACCAGCCCGGCCTGGCCGTGCTGCCGGCCGACTACTCCCGCCTGGTGGTGGACCTGAACCGCAACGCCCTCAACCACGGGGCCAAGGGGGTGATCGCGGCCACGGACTACACCGGCCGGGCCATCTTCCGCCCCGGCCGGGAGCCGGACGCGGACACGGTGCGCCTGCGGGTGGAGCGCTACTGGCTGCCCTGGCACGGGCGGCTGGATAAGCTGTTAAACACCCCCGGCTGCAAGGGGCTCATCGACTGCCACTCCCTGGACGGCACCGGCCCGGCCGAGGCCCCGGACCCCGGCCAGCGGCGCGCCGACCTGACCCTGGGCAACAACGGCGGCCCGGAAGGGGAGCCCCACCCGGCCAAGGAGGGCCGCCTGGCCTGCCCGCCGCCGGTGCTGCAGGCCCTGGGCCGGGCCCTGGAGCGGCGCGGCCTGTCCGTGGCCTACAACCAGCCCTACTCCGGGGGCTACATCGCCCAGCACTACGGCCCCCGGCTGCAGGCCCAAGGGGCCTTCGCCCTGCAGATCGAGATCAACAAGGACTTGTTGGCCGAGGCCGGCTACACCAGGGTGCGGCCGGAGCGGGCGGCGGAACTCAGGCGGTTGGTGGCGGAGGCCCTGCAGGAGCTGGCGGCTGGTCTGTGAGCGCCCGCTGGGGCAGCTCGCACACGGGCATGGCGTGGATGCGGTGGTGCAGGGCCCGCACCCGCCGGGACAGCTCCTTGCAGATCTGCAGCGCCACCTGAGGGTATTCGCGCACCGTCTCCTCGAACTCCCGCTTGTGCAGCACCAGCAAATGCGCCTCGCCCAGGGCGGTGACCGTGGCCGAGCGGGGGGCGTCGTCGAACAGAGACATTTCGCCCACGTAGTCGCCCTCGCCCAGGCGGGCCAGCTCCAGGGCGCAGCCGTCCTCGCCCATCTGGGTCACGCTCACCTCGCCGCGCACGATCAGGAACATGCTGTCGCCGGGGTCGTCCTTCTTGATGAACACCTCGCCGGGCTGGGCCTCATAGTCCTGGCACACCGAGGCCACCGCGGCCAGCTCGGCCACGGCCAGGGCCTCGAAAATCTCCATGCGGCGCAGCAGGAGAATCTTCTCCGACAGGCTGGTTTTCTGGGGCATCTTGGCCTCCTCCCCCCTTGGCTCAGGCCGCGGCCAGCAGCCGGGCCGCCTCCTCGCGCAGGTATGGGTTGCGGTGCCGGGCCAGCCGGTGCAGCTGGTCCAGGTAGGCCTCCAGGGGGGCTTCCTGCTGGCCCAGCACCACCAGGCTCAGGTACAGCGTCACCCAGTGCTTCTTGGCCAGCATGTGCGCGAACAGCTCCTCCTGGTCCTCGAAGGCCAGGGGCAGCTTGAACAGCCTCCGGCCGGCGGCCAGGGTCTGCTCCTGGGGCCCCTCCTCCAAAAGCGGCAGCATGGCCTCGGACAGGGCGTGGCCCACCATGGACTCCAGGGCCTCCACCGCGTTGCTGTAGAGCTTGTCGTCGGCCGCCGACAGCCCCCGGATCACCAGGCGCATCTGGTCTGACTGGTCCTGGGTGGCCAGCACCCGCAGGATGGTCTGCACCCGCGCCTTCTTGCGCTCGCCCAGGTGCTGGATCAAGAGGTCGCGCTCCGGGCTGGCCGGCAGCTTGCCGATGGCCCGGGCCTCGGCCAGGCTCCAGTAGGCCAGCTCCAGGTTGCCGCGGGCAAAGGCCATGATCTCCCGGTCGCCGATCTTCAGCTGGGCCATGAGGGTATAGACCCCCTCGCGCACCCGGCGGTTGGGCAGGGTCAGGGCCTCGATGAGCACCTCGCTGGTCAGCTCCTCGGACTCCGGCAGCCGCTCCAGGGCCAGCTCGCGCCGGGCCTGGTCCTCGCTGCCCAGCAGGCGCAGGAAGGCCTTCACCTCGGCCTCGCCCGCCAGGCGGAAGTTCTCCAGCACCTCCAGGGGCACCGCGGCCTGGTCCTTCTGCAGGTCCCGGAGCACCAGCTCGTGCAGGTCCGGGTCCTGCAGCCGGGCCAGGGCCACCAGGACCTGGCTGTGCAGCTCCGGGTCCTGTTCCTGGACCAGCATCTGGTGCAGGCGCGGGGTGAAGACCCGGTCGCCGCTGCCGCCGGCGGCCACGGCCCCGGCCAGGCGCTGGGCCGGCTCCGGGCTCTCCAGCCAGGCCTCTATCTTGGGCCGGTAGCGCTGGGGGTCGTGGGGGTAGAGCCCGCTCACCGCCTGGGCCTGCACCTGCAGGTCGCTGTGCTCGCTCAAGAGCTTGTCCAGGAAGGGCACCGCCATGGCTCCGGGCAGGTTGCCGGCGGCCCTGGCCACGGCCGCGCTGAGCCGCGGCCGGGCCGGGTCGGCCAGCTCCAGGTAGGCGGTCAGGGCCTCGTCGCCGGCCTCGGGCGGGATCAGGGGTAAGAGGGCCATGGCCGTGGGCTCGTCTTTGCCGCGGATCAGCTCCAGCAGGTGCCGGTCCACGTCGGGCATCTGCTGGGCCTTCAGGAGCTGGGCGTACCACAGGCAGGTCTGGCCCTGGGAGGCGCGGCAGGCCTCCAGCAGCTGCTCCTGGGCCCGCATGTCCTTGAAAATCAGGCTCAGGTCCTGTTCGGCCAGCGAACGCATGTCGATCACGTTGCGCCCGATCAAATCTAAAAGGATGTCGGAGTAGGTGCGCTTGAGCCAGATGGAGGAGGCCACCCAGCCCAGGCTCACCACCCCGCCGATGATGGCCAGCCAGCGGGGGTGGAACAGGTGCTCGGACAGGAAGATGACGCCCGAGCCCAACAGGATGCCCACCCGCACCACGGTGCCGCGCAGGAAGGGCCGCAGAAAGGAGCGGAACTCGTCCGGAAACAGGCCCACCAGGATGTTGCGGGCCGGGTTGTTGATGGTGTTCAGGAGCACCCGGGTGGAGATGCGGGCGTACATGGCCGCGTACACGTCGAAGCGGAACAGCAGGCCCAAAAAGGCCAGCACGTAGTTGATGGGGTGGAACATCAGGGCCACCGGCAGGCCCCAGCGGGTGTAGAGCTTGCCCACGAACAACAGGATCACCAGGCTGATGACGTTGAGCAGGCCCCGGAAGTAGCCGAAGAAGGCGATCAGGCCGCCCTCGGTGGCGAAGGTCTCGTTCACCGCGAAGTTGAACTGGTAGTTCATGATGGGCAGCACGATGTTGGGCAAGAGGGTCAGTAGCACCAGGATCTTGAGCAGGGTGGATTCCTTGAGCATGGGCACCACCTGCTTGATCTCGTCAATGAAGCTGGTCTTCTTGCCCTTCTTCTTCACCTGGCGCTCGGGGATGTTGAGCACCGGGTATTGCCGCGACATCTGCCAGACCAGCGCCGCCCCGGCCAGGCAGGCCGCCAGGTAGGCCAGCATCAGGTTGTCGAAGTGGATGGTCCGGGCCAGGGCCGGGGTGAGGAAGCTGCCCACGATGGCCCCGATCACCCCGCCGGCGGTGATCAGGGGGAAGATGCGCTTGGACTGGCGCACGTTGAACAGGTCGTTGGTCAGGTTCCAGAACACCAGGGTCATCAGGCCCTCGTACTGGGCCTTGAGCACGAACATCACCGGGTAGACCAGCTCCAGGCCCAGGCCCACCACCGGCCGCAGCAGGGCCACCGTCACCCCGCAGAAGGCCATCAGGTAGGCCAGCATGCGGCCGCTGGGCAGCCGGCGCAGCATGCCGGTCATGGCCCCCATGATCACGAAGGTGACCAGGGAGTTGATCACGTAGACGATGGGCAGGTACTGCACGCCGTAGCGCTTGAGGAAGGCGGTCTCGGCGAAGTTGTCGAACAGGATGTTGGAGGTGCGGATCAGGTACAACAGGGCCGCCGACCACAGGAACAGGGCGATCTCCTCCGGCTGCACCTTGAGCCAGCGGTTGAGCAGTGACTTAAAGCCCGCCATGCAGCTCCGCCCGTCCGGGGTGGCCGAGATTCCGCTTCATCATAATATCGGGCGCGGGCCCAGGCAAGAAGAGGCGCACCCCCTAGGCCCCTCCCAGGCGGCAGGCCTCGCCCGGGGCCGGGGCCCCGGCGCCGTGGTCGGGCTGGGCGAAGTGGCACAGGGCCACCTGCTCCGGGCCCGCCGGGTGCCAGTCCGGGTAGCTGCGGCTGCACAGCAGGCGCTCGGCCCGCCGGCAGCGGGGGAAGAAGGGGCAGCCGGCCAGGTCCGCGGCCTCGCGCGGGGCGCTCAAGAGGGTGCCGTACACCGGCACCGCCTCGCAGCGGCCGAACTTGGGCGTGGCGTCGATCAGGGCCTGGGTGTAGGGGTGCTTGGGGTTGGCGATGACCGAGGCCGCCGGGCCTATCTCCATCAGGTGGCCGTGGTAAATCACCGCGATGCGGTCGCAGAGGTAGCGGGCCGCGGCCAGGCTGTGGGTGATGAAGATGATGGTGGCACCCATCTGGCCGCGCACCCCCAGCAGGATGTCGAAGATCTGGGCCGAGTAGGAGGCGTCCAGCATGGAGGTGGGCTCGTCGGCCACCAGCAGGCCGGGCTGCACCACGATGGCCCGGGCAATGGCCACCCGCTGGCGCTGGCCGCCGCTGAGCTGGTGCGGGAAGCGGTAGACGAAGTCCTCGGCCGGCGACAGACCCACCGTGTTCAGCACCTCCAGCACCCGCTGCAGGTAGTCGCGCGGATCGCCGATGCGGTTGGTGATCAGGGGCTCGGCCACGCTGTCGGCGATGGAGACCTGGGGGTTCAGGGACTGGTAGGGGTCCTGGAATACCATCTGCACCCGCCGGCGGTAGTCGCGCATCTGGCGGCCCTTGAGGTGGGTGATGTCCTTGCCCTCCAGGCGGATCGTCCCCTCGTCCGGCTCCTCCAGGCGCACGATGAGCCGGCCGGCGGTGGTCTTGCCGCTGCCGCTCTCGCCCACCAGGCCGAACACCTCGCCCCGGCCGATGGTCAGCGAAAGCTGATTCAGGGCCACCACCCGCTGGCCACCCCGGCCGAAGATGTTGCCCTTGGTGAAGTAGATGCGGCTGACCCGCTCCAGGGCCAGGATGGGGTCAGTCACGTTTATGGGCGGGGGCTGAGGGCTCATGGGGCCTTCCTCAACAATGGTCGCAGAGCACCCGGTGCCCCGCCTCCACCTCCTGCCACTGGGGAGGCTCCAGCTTGCAGAAGGCCTCCGAGCGCGGGCAGCGGTCGCAGAAGCGGCAGCCGGGGATGGTGCCGATGAGGTTGGGCGGCTCGCCGGGGATGGGCGTCAGCTTTTTCTTCTCCCCGGTCAGGGTGGGGAAGGAGTTGACCAGGGCCTGGGTGTAGGGGTGGCGCGGGGCGTAGAAGACCTGGTCGGTGCTGCCGCTCTCCACCAGTTGGCCGGCGTACATCACCCCGATGTGATGGCAGACCTCGGCCACGATGGAGATGTCATGGGAGATGAAGATGATCCCCATGTTGAACTGCTCCTGCAGGGCCTTGGTCTCCTTGAGTATCTGATCCTGCACCACCACGTCCAGGGCCGTGGTGGGCTCGTCGGCGATGATCAGCTTGGGGTTCAGGGCCAGGGCCATGGCGATGATGGCCCGCTGCTTCATGCCCCCGGAGTACTGGTGGGGAAAGTCGTGCAGCCGGGCCAGGGGCAGCCCCACCAACTGGAACAGGCCCTCCACCTGCCTGAGCAGCTCATCCTTGCTCAGCTCCGGGCGGTGGGTGCTGATGGCCTCCGTCATCTGCCAGCTCACCCGCTGCACCGGGTTTAGGGCGTTCATGGCCGCCTGGAAGATCATGGCCACGTCCCGCCAGCGCACCTGCCGCAGTTCCTCCTCGCTGAGTTGGGCCAGGTCCACCCCGTCCAGCAGGATGCGGCCCTCGCTGATGGCGCCGTTGGGCGGCAAGAGCCCCATCAGGGCCATGCCGATGGTGGTCTTGCCGCAGCCGCTCTCGCCCACCAGGCCCAGGGAGCTGCCCGCCTCCAGGCTGAAGCTCACCCCTTCCACCGCCTTCAGGAGGCCCTTCTTGGTGTGGTAGCCGATGCACAGGTTTTCCACGCAGAGAAGCGGCATGGCTACTCCCGCTGGCCCTCTTCGCGCAGGCGCGGGTCCAGCACCTCGTCCATGGCCCGGCCCAGCATGTAGAAGCTGAGGGTGATCAGGCTGATGCAGATGCCGGGCGGCAGCAGCCAGTAGGGCGCGGTGAACATGTGGCCCGTCTTCCACACCCACTGGAGCATCATGCCCCAGCTCACGGTGCCCGGATCCCCGAAGCCCAGGAAGGCCAGGCCGGCCTCGATGACGATGGCCGCCGTGACCCGGAAGGTCATGTACAAAAAGGCCAGGGGCAGCACGTTGGGCATGATGTGGCGGAAGATGATGCGCGTGTGCGAGGCCCCGGCCACCCGGGCCGCGTCGATGAAGGGCCGCTGCTTCAGGCTCAGGGTCTGGGCGCGGATCACCCGGCTGACGCTGGGCCAGCGGAACAGGGCGATCATCAGCACGATGGTCCAGATGTTGAGTTTGCCGAACAAGGCGGCCAGCATCAGGATTATCAGCAAGGTGGGCATGACCATGATCATGTCCGCCAGGCGCATGAGCACGGTCTCGGTGAAGCCGCCCATGTAGCCGGCGGTCATGCCGAAGGCGGTGCCCAGCACCACGGCCATGAAGGCCGCCGACACGCCCACCATGAAGGCCACCCGGGCCCCGGCCAAGAGCTGGCTGAAGATGTCCCGGCCCATGAAGTCGGTGCCCAGCCAGTGGCGCAGGCTGGGCGGGGTGGCCTTGAGCACCAGGGGGTCCACGCCGGTCATGGGGTGGTACATGGCGTTGACCATGGGCGGTATGTAGCTGCAGACGGCCATGAGCCCGAAGAGGATCAACAGCCCCATGCCGATCCTGCCCAGCAGGTTGCCCCGGAAGACGCGCCAGTCCTCGGCCAGGCGCTCCTGCCAGGGGTGGCGCCGGGCCAGTTGCGGCGAGGCTTTCAGCATCTTGCTCACGCGCCGCCTCTCCTAATAGCGAATCCGCGGGTCCAGATAGGCATAGAGCACGTCCACCACCAGATTGGACAGCAGCACCACCGCCGCCACCAAGAGGAACGAGGCCTGGGCCAGGGGGTAGTCGTTCTGGCTCACCGCCATGACCAGCTCCCGGCCGATGCCCGGCCAGGAGAACACCGTCTCGGTGAGCGCCCCGCCGTTGATGGAAAAGGCCAGGGACAGGCCCACGCTGGTCACCACCGGCAGCCAGGCGTTGGGCGCCGCGTGCTGGTTGCGGATGGCCCGCTCGCTCAGGCCCTTGGCCCGGGCCAGCAGGATGTAGTCCTCCTTGAGCGTCTCCAGCATGGACGAGCGCATCACCAGCAAATAGCTGCCGAAGTGGATCAGGAACAAGGTGGCCAGGGGCAGCACCATGTGGTGGACCACGTCAATGAACTTGGTGAAAAACCCGCAGGCCGGGTCCAGCCAGACCTCGTCGGTGATCATACCCGTGATGGGGCACCACCCCAGGTGGTAGGCGAAGACCCAGACCAAGAGCAGGGCCAGCCAGGGCAGGAACAAGGTGTGGGTCACCAGGGAGGCGATGGTCAACAGGTTGTCGGTGAGCTTGCCCTTTTTCCAGGCGGCCAGCTTGCCCCAGGAGATGCCCACCAGCGCGGCCAGGATCACCGCGGTGGTGAAGAGCATCAAGGTGTTGGGCAGCCGCTGCCAGATGATCTTGGCCACCGGCTCCCCGTAGTGGAAGGAGTAGCCGAACTCGCCCGAGCCGATGTTCTTCAGGTACATCAGGTATTGGGTCCAGATGGGCTCCTTGAGCCCCATCTGCTCGATGAGGTGGTCGGCCTCCTCGGGGGTCAGGTTGGGGTCCACCAGCCGCGAGACCGGGTCGCCGGGCGCCAGGCGGAAGAGCACGAACAGGATGGTGAGGATCAAAAAAAGGATCACCACCACCTGCACCAGGCGCTTGAGGATGAACTTGCGCATCAAAGGCTCCGGCCCAGGGCGGTGCCCCCGCTTGCCTGGCGGACGCCGCTCACTTAGCCCGCTTGATCAGGCAGAAGGACCACTCGTTGCCCACGCCGCCCAGCTCCGACACCCAGCCCGTGAAGCGGTCCTTGCGCACCCCCTCCACCACCAGCGGGTTGTACAGGGGCACGTAGGGCACCTCCTGCATGATCATCGCCTGCATCTTGTGGATCAGCTTTTGGCGCACCGCCGGATCCATGGCGTTTTCCGACTCGTCGGCCACGCGGTCGAAGTCCGGGTTGCGGTAGCCGCTCATGTTGTAGCCCCGGGGCCGGTCCATGGCCGAGTGGAAGAAGGCCCGCAGATAGCCCGGATCCAACGACAGCTTGGCGTAGCCCAGCACGAAGCAGTCGAAGTTGCGCTGGTCCTTGATGCGCTGCACCATGGCCCCGAAGGCCATGGGCCGGCTCAGGGCCGGGATGCCCATGGCCCGCAGCCACTCCTGGATCATCTGGCCGCTCATGGCCCGGTGGGGGTCGTAGTCCGCCGGCGGGGTGAGGATGGTGAACTCAGCCATGGGCTGGCCGCCGGGCAGGCGGATGCCCTGGCCCTTGACCACCTCGCCGCTGGCGCTCACCGGCGGCACCTGCCAGGTGTAGCCGGCCTTCTTGAGAATCGCATAGGCCGCCTTGACCCGGTCGTTCCAGCTCAGGCCGTTGCCGTAGCGGGGCACTTGGTCGTTGTAGTAGAACTCGTTGCCCGGCGGGATGAGGGAGTGCATCACCTCGGCCTCGCCCTGCAGGATGCGCTTGATGATGAACTCCTTGCTCACCAGGGTGGCCACCGCCCGGCGGAAGTTCACGTCGTTGAAGGGCGCCTTGCGCAGGTTGAAGCCCAGGAAGTACAAGGCGCTCTTCTTGTTCACGAACAGCTTGATATTCGGGTCGCCCTTGATCTGCTGGATGTAGCCCGGCTGGATGCTGTTCCAGTAGTAGTCGATCTCGCCCTTGCGCAGGGCCAGCACCGCGGCGTCGGCGGTGCCGAAGACCTTGAGGATCATGCCCTTGATGTAGGGCCCCAGGGTGTAGCCGGCGATGGTCTGCTGACGGCCGAAGAAGTGGGGGTTGGCCTGCAGGTACACGAAGACCCCCTTTTTCCAACTGGCCAGCATGAAGGGTCCGGTGCCCACCGGCTTGTCCACCTTGAAGCGCAGCAGCACCTGCAGGGGCTTCTGCTTGCCCTGGGCCGCCTTGGCCACCGGCTCCCACTGCTTCTTCTGCACGATGGGCGTCAGCAGGGTGCGGGTGAGGAAGATGGCCTTGGGCCGCGTGAGCCAGTAGCGCACGGTGTGCTTGTCCAGGGCCTCCACCTTCTTGATGAACTTCCACTTGGAGCTCTGCAGGGGTATCTGGAAGTTCTGGATCAGTTGGCCGGTGAACACCACGTCCGCCGCGGTCAGCTCGCTGCCGTCGGACCACTTGGCCGGCCGCAGCTTGACCGTGTAGGTGAGATTGGCCGCGTCCAACTGGGGCTGGCCGGCGGCCAGCCAGGGCACCAGCTCCGGCCCCTTGGGGCTGTGCACGTACAGGGGCTCGTAGATCAGGTCCACCACCCGCTGCGACCAGGTGTCGTTGGCCAGCCAGAGGTTGAGGCTCTTGGGCTCCTCCAACACCCCCACCCGGATGATGTCATCGCTCAGGGCCAGGCCTGGCCCCGCGGACAGGCCCAGGCACAACAAAGCTGCGGTGGCGCCGAGCAGGGCCCGGCGGACCTTCTCAGCCACGCTTGCTGCCATGTGACAACCTCTCACCCCTCTCAGATGCACCAAGAAAGCCTGAGGAAAGGACTATCGTTTATTATACGAAAACGTTGTCCGGGCTGGCCAGAGTTAATACAGGAACAATTACTAGACGAGCTTGCTGCCCCGGACACGGGCCGCCGCGTGGTCTAGGATCAGGCCGGCCACGTCCAGGCCGGTGGCCTGCTCCAGGCCTTGGAAGCCGGGAGAGTAGTTGGCCTCCAAGAGCAGCAGGCCCTGGGGCGTGTCCATCAGGTCCACCCCGGCGATCTCCAGGCCCAGGGCCCGGCAGGCGGCCAGGGCCAGGCGGGCCGGCTCGCCGGAGGGCTCCATGGCCTGGGCCGCCCCGCCCAGGTGCACGTTGCTGCGGAACTCGCCTGGGGCCGGGATCAGGCTGACCGCCGCCGCGGCCCGGCCGCCCACCACCAGCACTCGCAGGTCCCGCCGGCCTGCGGGCGGGCAGTAGCGCTGCAAGAGTAGGCCCTGGCGCTGGTGCAGCAGGAGCTCCTGGGCCCGGCGGGCCTGGCCGGCGTCCTCTAGCAGGCACACACCCTGGCCCTGGCGGCCACGGGCCAGCTTGAGCACCAGGGGGTAGCCGCCCAGGCGCTCCAGGGCCAGGGCCCAGCCTTCCGGCCGGTTCACCAGCACCGTCTCGGGCACAGGCAGGCCGGCCGCGGCCAGGGCCTGCAGGGTCAGGTACTTGTGGCTGGCCAGGCGGATGGCCGCCGCCCGGTTGATCACGGTCAGGCCCATGGTCTCCAGGTGGCTGATCAGGGCCAGGGAGTAGTCGCTGACCGTGGCCCCCAGGCGGGGCAGGGCCGCCTCCAGGCCGGCCGCGTGAGCCTCGCCCAGCAGGGCCGGGCCCGGCCCGCCCAGGGCCGGCCAGGCCCGGAAGGGGTGCAGCAGGACCAGCTCGTGGCCCCGGACCTGGGCGGCCTGGGCCAGGCGGCGGTGGGGGTGGAACTCCGGCCCCCGCACGCTGATCACCGCCAGCTTCACCGGCTCTCCCTCAGGGCCTCCTCCATTGGCGGCGGCTCCTGGTCCACGGGCATCCAGATGCCCATCTCCTTGCCCAGCAGGCGGCTGAAGTAGGTGGTGACCAGGCGGGTGTTGTTTTTGGCCAGCACCTGCTCGCCGCTGGGGTTGTCCCGGCCCACGATGACGAACATCTTCAGGCCGCCGGCCCGGGCCACTAACCGTTTGATAAGTTGCCCGCCCACGCCCAGGCCCCGGTACTCGGGCCGCACCGAGATGTAGCCGCGCTCGGTGTAGCCGGTCAGGTCCATGCCGCTGTAGGACTTGATCACCGCCAGGTACTCCGGCCGCGGCCGCTTGAGGGTGTCGGTGCCCACCAGCACCCCCTCCTCCTCGGCCCAGCCCACCATGTAGGCCCGGGCCAGGTTGTAGCGCAGCCACTTGGGCTTCACCCGCCCGCCGGCCAGCACCAACTGGGCGATCTCCTCCAGGCGCTCCTTGGACACCTCGGCCGGCGGGTGGAAGTGGTAGGTCACGGCCTTGCCCAGGGTGTAGACGCTGCGGCCGTCGTCCTTTACCCGCCAGTTATTCACCTGGGCGCAGCCGTGGCGGCCCAGGTACAGCCACAGGTGGGCCGGCTCGGCCAGGGCCTGCCACAGGGGCCGGCCGGGCAAGGGCGGCAGGTCGCGGTAGCCGCCCACCGCGGGCAAGAGGGGCTCGGCCGGGGCGCCCAGCCAGGGCCAGGCCAGGGGCGGCGACCAGGAGTGCACCAGGTGAGGGTTGACGCCCACCAGGCGTAAGAGGCCCTGGGTCAGGGCGGCCGGGGCCCGGCGGGGCAGCTCCAGGTGGCTCCACAGCCCGGCCCGGGCCGCGCTGCGCAGCAGCCGGCGCAGGGCGGGCAGGCGCTGGGCCGGCGGCATTGCGTCGTCCTCGGGCAGGCGCCAGCGCACCAGGCGCTGGCCGGATTCGGCCAGGGCCGCCAGGCCGTTGCCCTCGCCCTGCAGG
The DNA here is from genome assembly GCA_040751985.1 of Thermodesulfobacteriota bacterium. Lineage (GTDB taxonomy): Bacteria > Desulfobacterota > Desulfarculia > Desulfarculales > Desulfarculaceae > Desulfoferula. Next base: position 114,617 of record JBFMFU010000065.1, read on the forward strand.
TGGGCCCAGAGCACCGGCCCCAGCTCGCGCACCGCCTCGGGCGACAGGTACTGGGCCAGGGGCAGGTCGCTGAAGTCCGGCCCGGCCGGGGGCCCCGGCGCCGCGCCGCGGCCGCCGGTATCGGCCGCCAGGCCCAGCAGCTCCGGTATCCCGGACAGCCGGTGCGAGAAGGGCCCGCCGGCCGGCGGCAGCGCCGGCCCCAGCAGCGCCGCCTGGGCCTGGGGCCGCAGGCGGCGGGCGGCTGCGGCCAGGCTCAGGGCCCCCAGCCACTGCCCCGGCGAGGCCAGGCACAGCACTATGAGGGCCGGATCGGCCTCCAGGCGGGCCTCCAGCCCCTGGGCCAGAAAGTCGTACAGGGGGCAGCGCGCGGCGTCGCCGGCCCAGGCCGCGGCCTGGGCCAGGCTGGTCAGGCCTGGGTGCTCCAGGCCCTGCCAGGTGAAGCGGGCCGGCGCCCAGGGCCGGGCGGCGGCGGCCAGCAGGCGCTCAACCTCCTGCAGAGCCGAGAGATAGTGCTCCGGCTCCCAGAAGGACTGGCCGCGCAGCACGGCCAGGGGGCTGGCCGCCTCGGGCCAAGGCCCCAGCAGCTCCCGCAGCCAGTACTCCAGGCTGGCGTCCCAGACCTGGGGCGAGAGCCCCAGGCCGCGCAGGGCCCCGGCCGCCTGGGCCAGGGCCGGCGGCGGGGCTCCCGGCCCGGCCAGAGGCGGGTTCACCAGCAGTATGCGGCGCGGCTCCAAATCTCGAGCCATGTGCGTGTCACCCCTCCCTCAGCGGTTTCATACTTCTCCTCGGGGCCGGGAGCCGTCAAGCCCTTTGTGGCCGCGGCTGTGTTATCATCGGGCTGACCCCGCCACCGGAGAATGACCTTGCCCGCGCCGCCCCCCAGCCCAGAGCGCCCTGGCCCAGGCCGCCGCCTCTCCCGCGCCCGCCTGCCCCTGATCCAGATCGGGGCCAACCTGACCGGCGCGGTCCTGTGCTTCGTCTACTTCACCTTCGTGGAGCCCGACACCATCATCGTCAACCTGGACCAGCTCACCCTGGTGGTGGCCCTGATGAGCCTGGCCATGATGGGATGCGGCTTCTGGTTCACCCAGCGCTGGCGGCGCCACATGTTCGCGGCGGCGGGCATTTTGCTGGTCGGCGGCCGGCCGGAGCCGGCGGAGCTGGCCCAGGCCCAGCGCGACGCCCTCAACGGCCCCCTGTTCTACAGCCTGCTGAGCATGACCCTGTGGACCGTCGCCGCCTTGATCATGACCTTCTACAGCGTGGCCGTCCTGCCGGCCGGGGTGGCCCTCAAGTACGAGCTGGGCCTGGGGGCGCGCATCTTCCTGGGCACCCTGGTCTCGGGCCTGGCCACGGCCTCCATAGTGTTCTTCGCCGTGGACCGCTACTTCCGCCGCCTGCGCCCCCTGCTCTTCCCCGACGGGGGCCTGGTGCGGGTCAGCGGGGTGTTCCGCCTGCCCCTCAAGCGGCGCCTGATGTTCACCTTCTTCATGGTGGGCGTGGGGCCCATGATCGTGATGACGGTGATGGTCACCCGCATCGCCATGGGCACCATGGTGCGCGACCCCAGCGTGGGCGTGGACAACCTGCTGCACGTCATCTTCTATCTGCTGGCCGCCTCCATGGCCGCCGCCCTGCTGCTGTCCCGGCTGGTGGGCCAGAGCATCAGCGAGCCGGCCCGAGAGCTGGAGAAGGCCATCGCCCGGGTGGAGGCCGGCGACCTCAGCGTGCGGGTGCCGGTGAGCGACAACGACGAGCTGGGGGTGCTCAGCGACAGCTTCAACCAGATGACCGCCGGCCTGGCCGAGCGCGAGCGCATCAAGGAGGCCTTCGGCCGCTTCGTCACCCCGGCCATCGCCAAGGCCATCCTGGCCAACCCGCCCCGCCCCGGCGGCGCCAGCACCGAGGTCACGGTGCTCTTCAGCGACATCCGCTCCTACACCCGGCTCAGCGAGCGCATGAGCCCGGCCGAGGTCATCGCCTTCCTCAACGCCTACTTCAGCCACATGGTCCCCGCCATCGAGAAGCACCAGGGCCTGGTCTACCAGTTCGTGGGCGACGCCATCATGGCCGTGTTCAACGCGCCCCTGGCCACCCCGGACCACGCCACCCTGGCTGTGCGGGCCGGCCTGGAGATGCTGGGGGCCCTAGAGCGCTTCAACGCCGCCCGCGGCGGCCCGCCGGTGAAGATGGGCATCGGCGTGCACAGCGGTCCGGTGGTGGCCGGCATCATCGGCAGCCAGGACCGCATGGAGTACCGGGTGGTGGGCGACACGGTCAACCTGGCCGCCCGGGTGGAGGGCCTGACCAAGGAGCTGGGCGCGCCGCTGATCATCAGCCAGGCCACCCGCGACGGCCTCTCCCAGGACTTCGCCCTGAGCGACCTGGGCTCCCACGCGGTCAAGGGCCGGGTGGAGCCGGTGCAGGTGTTCGCGGTGCAGGCCGGCCCGGCCGTGCCCTAGATCATGAACTCTCTTTGGCCCCAGTAGCGCTGGCGCAGCTCGCGCTTGAGCACCTTGCCCACCGGGCTGCGCGGCAGGGACTCCACGAACTCCACTGAGCGGGGCTTGAGGTAGTCGGCCAGCTTGTCCCGGCAGAAGTCGATGATCTCCTGGGGCTCGGCCCGCCGGCCGCTCCTCAGCACCAGCAGGGCCTTGAGCGACTCGCCCCACTTGGTGTCCGGCACCCCGATCACCGCCGCCTCGGCCACGGCCGGGTGGCGCAGCAGCACCTCCTCCACCTCGCTGGGGTAGATGTTCTCCCCACCGCTGATCACCATGTCCGTCTTGCGGTCCACCAGGTACAGGTAGCCCTCCTGGTCCAGGCGGCCCATGTCGCCCAGGGTGAACCAGCTTCCCCGGAAGCTCTGTCGGGTGCGCTCCTCGTCCAGGTAGTAGCCGCTGAACAGCGAGGGGCACTTGATATAGACCTCGCCCACCTGGCCCGTGGGCACCTCCCGGCCGTCCTCGTCCAGCAGGCGCAAATACACGTCGCGCACCGGCCGGCCCACCGAGCGGTTCTTCAGGCCCATCTCCCCGGCGTTGATGCTGGTCAGGATCAGGGTCTCGGTGGCCGCGTAGAACTCGTGCAGGATGGGCCCGAAGCGCCTGAGCGCCGCCTCCTTGAGCGGCGTGGGCAGGGGCGAGCCGCCCGAGAGCAAGACCCGCAGGCTGGAGGTGTCGTAGTCCTGGTGGTCGGGCGTCTCCAGGATGGCCGCGAACATGGTGGGCACCAGGAAGCTGAGAGTCACCCGGTGCCGGGCCAGGAGGGCCAGGTACTGGGCCGGGTCGAAGTGCGGCATCACCACCGCGGTGCCGCCCAAATACAGCGCCAGGTGGCTGAAGTTGCGCGGGGCGGTGTGCCAGAAGGGGCCGGGGTTGAGGGTCACCAAGTCCTGGTCCAGGCCGTACTCGATGACCTTGTGCAGGTGCCCCACCATGATGGCCCGGTTGGAGATCAGGGCCCCCTTGGCCTGGCCGGTGGTGCCGCCGGTGTAGCCGATGAACAGGATGTCCTCGTGGTGTATGTCCGCCGAGGGCTCGTCCTCGCTGCTGGCCTCCAGGGCCTGCTCGTAGGAGGCGGTACCGGCCGGGAAGGGCCCAGGCTCCAGCACCAGCACCCGCCGGCCGATGGCCTTGCGCGCCGCCGGCGGCATCTGCTCCAGGGTCTCTAGATAGCCCGGCCCCAGGATCAGGGCCGAAGAGCGGGAGTGCTCCAGGCGGTAGGCCACTTCCGGGACCTTGAGCCGGAGGTTGATGGGCACCATCCACACGCCCAGCTTGGCGGCCGCGTGGTAGATCTCCAGGTACTCGTGGCCGTTGTCGGCCAGTATCGCCAGGCGGTCGCCCTTGGCCAGGCCCCAGGCCGCCAGCGCCCCGGCCAGGCGGTTCACCCGGGCGTTGAACTGGGCGTAGGTCCAGGAGCGCTCCCCGCAGATCAGCGCCGTCTTGTGCGGGTGGCGCTGGGCGCACTTGGTCAGGGCCATACCCATTATCATGAGCTCTTCTCCAACAAGAGCCGCGGCTCGGCGGCCCGGCCCCCGGCCGGTTGGCCGGCCCGGCGGCGACGCAGGTTCCACAGCAGGGACGCCGCCAGCAGGCCCAGGGCCGCGGGCAGGGTCCACAGCGGGCCTTGGCCGGCGAAGATGAACAGCGCCAGGCTGGCGGCCAGGGCCAGGCCCCGCTCGCCCAGGCCCATGCGGGTGAAGGCCAGGCCCACGAAGCCCACCTGGAACACGGCCAGGCCGGCCAGGGTGGCCGCGATGCACAGGGCCAGGGAGCCGGCACTGCCGCCGGGCAGCAGCAGGAGCTGGCCGTTGTAGGCGAAGACGAAGGGCACCAGGAAGCCGGCGGCGGCGGCGGCCATGGAGTGCCAGGCGGTCTTGACGTAGGGCGCGCCGGCGATGCGGCTGGCCACGATGGCGGCCATGCCCACCGGCGGGGTCAGGGCCGAGAAGGCCCCGAAGTAGAAGGCGAACATGTGGGCCTGCGCCGGCTGCAGGCCCAGGCGCACCAGGGCCGGGGCGGCCACCATGGCCGCGATGAGATAGGCGGCCACCGTGGGCACCTCCAGACCCAGGACGATCACGCAGCCCATGGCGATGAGCAGGGCCAGAAAGAGGCTGCCCCCGGCCCAGGCCTGCACCGAGTAGCCCAGGCTCAAGCCCAGGCCGGTCTTGGTCACCAGGGCGATGATGGGCCCCAGGGTGGCGCAGGCCACCGCTACCTTGGCCCCCACCACCGCGCCACGCACGCAGCCGTCCAACACCTGGCGCCCGCTGGGGCGGGTGCGCGGGTTGATCAGGCTCAGGCCCACCACCCCGGCCACGCCCCAGAAGGCGGCCAGCATGGGCGGGTAGCCCAGGTACAAAATGACCAGGATGGCCGCCACTGGCAGGATGAACAGCGGCGCCGCCGAAAAGAGCTTGGCCAGGTCCACCTTCTCGTGCTGGGGCTGCACCCCGTTCTTGATGGCCTGCAGGTGCACGAACACGGCCACCGAGGCGAAGTACAATAGGGCCGGGATGAAGGCATAGGTGACGATCTCGGCGTAGGACACGCCCAAGAGATCGGCCATGACGAAGGCGCCGGCGCCCATGATGGGCGGCATGATCTGGCCCCCGCCCGAGGCGGCGGCCTCGATGGAGGCGGCCACCGCTGGCCGGTAGCCCACCCGCTTCATCAGGGGGATGGTGAAGGCGCCGGTGACGGCGATGTTGGGCGTGGCCTGGCCGGTGGTCATGCCCATCAGGCAGGAGGAGATGACCGCGGTCATGGCCGGGCCGGAGCGGGAGTAGCGGCCCACCACCTTGCCCAGCTCCAGGAAGAAGTCGTTGGCCCCCAGGGCGGCCAAGAGCCCACCGAAGAGCACGAACAGGAAGATCACGTTGGCCGAGATGACCAGGATGGCCCCCCAGAGGTCGTAGGAGCCGAAGGTCAGGTCCACGGTGGTGATGATCTCCTCCACCGAGAGAATGGGCCCGCCCAGGTAGCGTCCCAGGAAGCCGTAGGCCAACAGCAGGCAGGCCATCAGCGGCAGGATCAGCCCGAAGCTCTGCCAGCAGGCCGCGAACACCACCGCCAGCACTACGAAGCCCACCACCACGTCCAGGGGCAGGGGGAAGCCCATGTCCGACAGCAGCCGCTCCAGGTTCCAGCGCAAATAGACCATGCTGGCCAGGGCCAGGGCCAACAGCAGCAGCCAGAACCAGGTGCGCCGCCGCTCCTGGGCCGCGCTGAGGAAAATCAGGCCCAGGGCAAAGAGCAGGTGGATCATGCGGTGCTCGATGGTGCCGGCCAGGGAGTAGTAGCAGTCCAACAGGTGGTACAGGCTCATGACCACGGCCACCACGGCGATGGCCCGGGCCAGGCCCTGGCCGCTGTGCGCTGGGTTGGGCACGGCTTATGCCTCCGGCGTCAGGCCTCTAGTTCACGGGGTAGAGCTTGTCGTAGTGCTGCTGGCCGTAGGGGATGCCCTGGTCCTCGAAGAACTTGCGCGCGCCGGGGTGCCAGTCTTTTTTGGGGGCCGGGTAGGCGCCCCACTTGTCGCGCACCCAGCCGCGGCCGGCGCTGTGGTAGGTCTTCATCTGCTCGCCGTGGGTGGTGGTGACCTTGAGGATCTCGTAGACCACCTCGGCGGGCATCTGGGGATACACGGCCCAGGCCAGCACGATGTTGAAGCCGGCCACGTCCTGGCGGGGCTGGTCCTGGCCCAGGCTGCCCTTCTTTATCACCGCCGTGGCCCCGTAGACCGGGCCGTAGAGCTGGCCCGAGAGCCGGCGCATGGCCGGGGTGGCGGTGACGAAGTAGACCCGGTGCTTGGACATCAGCTCCTTGAGCTTGGGCACCGTGGTGTAGCGCCCCAGCGCCTGCTCGGGCAGGAAGGCGTAGGCCGCGTCGGTCTTGCCCAGGAGCATGTCGTTGTAGCCGGCGTAGCCGGTGAACTGCCACTTGATGCTATCCAGCACCGCCTTGCCCGCCCCGCCGATGAGTTTGTAGGTCATGTCGAACTTGGTGGTGCCCCGGGGCCAGGTGGCCACCCGCTTGCCCTTGAGGTCGGCCAGGGTGCGCAGGGCGGGGTCCAGGGTGATCATCACCCCGGCCATCTCCTGCTGGTTGGCCATGATCATCAGGTCCTTGAACTTGTCGGCCTGCTGGTCAAAGGGCGGCCGCCCCGCCTTGGCCGCCGCGAACATCTCCGCCGCGCAGGTGAAGAAGGTGCGGGTGCGCTTGGCCGGGCTCAGGCCCACCATCTTTATGTTCTCCGGGGTGCCGGTGGACTCCAGCACCGAGCCGCGCAGCCAGGGGGAGTACTTATTGAGAAGGTCGCACATGCCGAAGCCCAGGATGTAGCTGGAGCCGCCGAAGGTGGTGGTGCGGGCCTCCACGCGCACGGTCTTGCGGGTCTCGGCGGCGGGGGCGGACAGGGTGCCCAGGCCCAGGGTCAGGGCCAGGCACAGGCCGATGATGGCGCCTCTTGGCATGGGTTTCTCCTATTGGCTGGGGGAGCAAAAAACCGCGCGCCGCTGCCCTGCCGGGTGCGGCCGGTTGCTGGTTGAGGTTCAGGCTAAACCCTGGCCGGGGCGCAGGAAAAGATAAATTAATAGCAGTATAATGGTAGCAAAAAACTATTATTTTTTAGACGCCGTATTGGTAGTCCGGAAGGGCCTAGGCCTCGGCCATCTGGCGCAGGTAGCTGCTGAGATTGATCTTTTTGGTCTTGATCCCCAGCTTGCCCCGGATGTTCTGGCGGTGGAAGGCCACCGCGTTTTCGGAGATGACCAGCAAGTCAGCGATCTCGCTGGATGTTTTGCCTTCCTTCACCAGATGGGCCACCTCCAGCTCCTTAGGCGTCAGGCCCACCAGCTGCGAGGACAGGCGGCGGGTGAAGGGGCTGGTGATCTCCTGCACCCCGGAACTGACCATCTTGACCAGAGCCCGCTGGTCGGCGGTGAGCCCGCTGGCCGCCAGGCGCTCCAGGAGCGGCCGCAGCAGCCGGTTGGCGCTGGCCACCACCTTCTCCTCCAGCTCGCGCCTCTCGTCCGCGCGGTGGTCCAGCAGCACCTGCAGGGCGGTGTTGGCCGCCTGCAGCTCGGCGGTGCGCTCGGCCACCTTGGCCTCCAACTCCTCCTGGGCCGCCTTGAGGGCCTCCTCGGCCTGCTTGCGCTCGCTGATGTCCTCCACCAGCACCACGAAGTAGTGCGGCCGGCCGGCCTCGTCGCGCACCAGGCAGCAGTTCACGCTGGCCCACCACACGCTGCCGTCCCGGCGCAGATAGCGCTTCTCCACCTCGTAGTCGTCGATCTCCCCGGCCAGGAGCTTCTTGAAGCGCTCCACGGTCCACAGATCGTCGGGGTGGGTGCACTGCCACAGGCGCAGGTTGATGAACTCCGCCTCCTGCTCGTAGCCGAACAGCTGGCGCACCCGGCGGTTGGTCAGGCGCAGGGCCCCGCGCAGGTCGCCGAAGACGATGCCCACCGGCGCCAGCTCGAAGGTGGCCCGGAAGCGCTCCTCGCTCTCGGCCAGGGCCGCCCGGACGCGGGCCAGCTCTTCCGCGCTCCCGGTCTCTGGTTTTTGATTACCCGCGGCCATGCAGCAGGCCTCCCGCGGCCATATTATCCGCCCCGGCCCCGGCCCGCGAGGCCAAAAGCGCCCCCTTAGGCCGGTGCGCCCTCCCGCAGGCGCAGGGCGTCCGCCGGCCGGTCGGTGATCACCCCCTGCACCTGGCCGCCGGCCATGAACTGGGCCAGCAGCCGCTGGCTGTTGACGGTCCAGACGTAAATAGGCCGGCCCAGCTTTTTGGCCCGGGGCCAGGGGCCGGCCCGCAGCAGCTTGTAGTGGGGCAAGAGCACGTCGGCCCGCGCCCGCCGGCAGCGCTCCAGGGGCGAGGGCCAGCCGCCCGGTCCGGGCGGGGGCAGCAGCAGGCCGGTGCACAGGTTGGGTAGCCCGCGCTTGATCTTGATCAGCGAGGGCTCCAGGAAGGAGCTGAGCATGAACTGCTCCGGGGCCAGGAACTCCAGGATGCGCCGGGCCGCCGCCTCCTCGTAGCCCGGCTCCTTGATCTCGATGTCCAGGCGGATGCGGCCCCTGGTCAGCTCCAGCACCTCCTCCAGGGCCGGGGCTAGCACCCCCCCGCCCAGGGCCTGGGCCTGGGCGAAGCTGAGGCCGGCCAGCGGTGCGCCGTTGAGGTCGGCGTCGTGGTGCACCACCAGGCGGCCGTCCTGGGTGCGGCGCAGGTCCAGCTCGATCATGTCCGCGCCCAGGTCCATGGCGGCCTGAAAGGCGGCCAGGCTGTTCTCCGGGGCCGTGGCGTGCGCCCCGCGGTGGGCGATGACCAGGATGGGGCCCAACTCGTCCTCCCGAGGCCGGCGGCGGCTCCCCTGGCCTGGGAGGCCCCGCGGCCCGCCTACAAATAATAGCAGACGGGCCGCGGGGCGAGTGTGAGGCTTCTGCTTAGAAGGCCACGCCGATCTGGGTGGTGACCAGGTCGCGGGTGCCGCCGTCCATGAACTCGCCGCGCATGTACTCCACGGCCAGGGTGGTGTCGGGCAGGAACTGCCAGGTCACCGCCCCGCCCCAGGCCCGCTCGGGCTGCTCGGCGTACATGTCGCCGCTGCCCTCATAGCGAACCGCGAAGGTCCACTTGTCCCAGGGCATGAAGGCCAGCTCCAGGTTGAAGGCATGGGGCTGCGGCTTGGTGCCGGCCGGGGCGAAGCTCAGCTCGCCGTCGCCGAACTCGCCGGCGGTGATGTACTCGCCGGTGAAGGCCCACTTGCCGTAGCTGGCGCTGACGTTGAAGGACAGGGCCGAGACCAGGCTGGACAGCCGCTGGCCCGGCACCTGATCGGTTAGGAACTTGCTGTCGGCGATGTTGCTGGTGTAGGCCGCGCCCACCCGCAGCTTCAGGCCGCCCAGGGCGCCCTCGGGGGTGACCAGGCCCGCGCGCAGGTAGTAGCTGTTGAGGCTGCTGTCGCCACCGTCGCTGGCCTCGTGCACGCTGGCGTTGTAGCCGCCCAGGCTGGCCAGGAACCAGCGGCCAACATAGCCCAGCTCCAGGGCGGTCTGGCGGGTCTCGAAGACCAGCTTGGTGATGGGGTCAGTGACCAGGTAGGTCTCGAACAGGCCCACCGCCGGGTAGATGCGGCCGGCCAGGGCGTAGAAGGGCATGTCGCCGGTGCGGCCGATCTCCACGAAGGCCTCGTCCATCTGCACCCCGCTGTCGCCCTCCTCGTACAGGAAGTGCAGCACGCCCTTGACGTAGGGGTTGATCTGGCCGGTGAAGAATATCTCGGCGGTGCGCACCTGGAAGCGGCTGTCGCTCTGGCTGGGGCCGGAGCTGGGCCGGGTGCGGGAGTAGACGCCCTCCAGCTTCACCGCGCCGTGCACGGTCAGCTTCTTGCCCGCCTCGCTGACCATACCCTCGGCGGGCTTGGCCCTGGTCTCGGCCTCTCGCGAGGCCTTGACCGAGCCGGGCTGGGTCTCGGCCATGAGCTGGCGCACCTGGGCGGCCTCCCGTTTGGCCTGCTCGGCCTCCTGCTGGGCCTTCTCCGCCAACCGGCAGGCCTCTTCGGTGAGCGACTGGTGGCTGGCCAGCTGCTTCTCCAGGCCCGCCACCCGGTCCTTGAGCGCCTTGACCTCCTTGAGCAGCTCGGCCACCATTGGGTCGGCGGCACCGGCCGCGGCGGGCAGGGCCAGGGCCAGGCTGGCCGCGGCCAGCGCAACGATCAACATCCTTTTCACGATCCTTACTCCTGTCTGATGCGAGTTGGTCCCGCGGCGAGGGCCGCTATTGCCCAACGGCCGGGGCGGGCCGATTCAGTATTACATAGTATTACTTTATCTAGCAAGGCCCCGTTGCGGCTGGCGGGCGGCCCCGCCTCCGCAAAAAATAAACCCGCCCTTCCGAAGAAGGCGGGTTTCATTCCCGACACTGCGCGCCGCCTGCCCAGGGGCAGGGGGCTATGTTCTGGTTGCCGTGCGGCCGCGGGGCCTGCAGGCCCTGCTGGCGGGTTCCACCCGCCCTGACGGCGCCGGCCCCCGGCCCGGGGGCGCTAGCGGCGCCTGCCCTGCAATTAACCCATTGCGCGGTCACAGTCAATCCTTATTTGCCCCTGACCCAGGCCGCCGGAGGATGTCTACGGCCCGGGCCAGGGGCAGTTGAGAGATGCAGGCCAGAAGCGTGGTGGCAAATTAGGTACACCAAACATTACAAGGAGTCAATAATTTTTTTGCGTGCGTTGACATCTTGTTATGCTCGTCCTATATTGTTATAGAATTTTGCAAAGGGGCCGGGACCATGAGCAGCAAACCCGCCGAAGACCTCTCCTCCAACCTCGAGGACTACCTGGAGACCATCTACCTGCTGGAGAAGCTCAGCCGGGTGGCCCGGGCCAAGGACATCGCCGCCCGCCTGGCGGTGTCGCGGGCCTCGGTCTCCGGCGCGCTCAAGGCCCTGGCCGACAAGGGCCTGATCAACTACGAGCCCTACTCCTACGTGACCCTGACCAAGCAGGGCCAGGAGATCGCCAAGGAGATTGACCGCCGCCACTGCATCCTGCGCGACTTTTTCCAGCACTTCCTGCAGATGGAGCCCCAGGCCGCCGACGACAACGCCTGCCGCATGGAGCACGGCATGGACTCCCAGGCCCTGGAGCGCCTGGTGCGTTTTCTGGAGTTTCTGCGCGAGTGCCCGCGGGTGGGCGAGGACTGGCTGGCGGCCTTCAACCAATACTGCCAGGGCGGCATGGACCCCAAGCGCTGCAAGCCCTGCCTGAAGAGCATCGGCCAGAGCCCGCCCGCGCCGCGGGAGTGAGCGCGGCGCCGGCCGGCCGCTGAAAAATATTAGAAGCGCCGAAATTTATTGGGGGGAGCCGATCCGGGGGGATTCGTGGAAAACGGTGAAGATCAAAAGGCGGGGCGCGCTGCGCAACGCGGCTGAAGCTGAGCGCTAGGCTTGTATATGAGCCAAGCTATCGAACCGGGCTTTGATTGCCATCACGCGGAACACAGGAAAACATAATGATCCCAGACAAGACTGAACCCCACATTTCCCGGACAAACAGCATCATTACGATACTCACTGCCTCCCTTGTTTTCGTACTGGTCGTGATTGTAATCAACATGATCAGCAAGGTGCTGTTCGGAACAATTGTGGCCTCTGGGATAAGAGCAAGGGTAACGATTGAGTTGACTGGTGCGATGCTCAGCGAAATCGTCGTCCTTATTTTGCTTGTATTTTATCTCAAACGCCGTGGCATGGGGCTTCGACAGATCGGACTGTGGGCTTCCTCTCCGGCGCGCGGCTGGATTGCGGCCGCCATAGTAGCGGGCCTCTTCCTGTGGTTCAATCTGGCGCTTCCCCTGAGGAACGAGCAAAACCTTGGGGAGGTGAGTCTCTTCCATATCTACAACGCGCTCACGGCAGGTGTGATCGCCGGTTTTGTGGAGGAAATTCTTTTTCGTGGCTTCTTCATGACCCAACTGAATTGGGCTGGCTTTGGAAAGGTAGCGCAGGTAACCATTTCGGCAATTTTGTATGGACTGGTTCATTCCGCCTGGGGCTTCACTTCGGGATTATTCACTATGCAGATGATCGGAGGTGCCGTAATCGGTACTGCCATATTCGGGGTATTTTCTTCGATTGTGTATTTGGTCAGTCGGCGGAGCTTGATGCCTGTCATTATCGGCCATGCGGCCATTGACGTCGTCATTGAGCCTTGGTTGTTCATGGTTGCCATAACAATGGCTCAAACACATTGAAGACGAAACAGGCAATAAGGCAACCCCCCGCGGCCCTAGGTCGAGCTAACCCGCCCTACGGCTCTACGGCGCTGCGCACGCGAGGGCCGTGCGCTGTGGGGAAAAAGGCTAGGCGGCGATCCTGGAGCGCAGGCCGTGGCGCGGGGGCCGCGGGGCGGCCAGCTCGCGGGGCGGGAGGCTCGCCAAGTCGCCATAGGCGCGGGAGTCCTGCACCGGCACCGCCCGCCGGATCAGGCGTTCGATGTTGCGCAGGTAGGTTTTTTCCTGGGCGTCGCAGAAGGAGATGGCCACCCCGTCGGCCCCGGCCCGGCCGGTGCGGCCTATGCGGTGAACATAGCTCTCGGGCTCATTGGGCAGATCGTAGTTGATCACGTGGGTGATGCCCTCCACGTCTATGCCGCGGGAGGCGATGTCCGTGGCCACCAACACCCTGGTGCGGCCGCTGCGGAAGTTGGCCAGGGCGGCTTGTCTGGCATTCTGCGGCTTGTCGCCGTGGATGGCCTCGGCCTTCACCTGGCTGCGCACCAGCTGCCGGACCACCCGGTCGGCGGCGTGCTTGGTGCGGGTGAAGACCAGGACGCGCTCGGTCTGGGAGTCCTTGAGCACCTCGCCCAGCAGGGCCCGCTTGTCCCCCTGGGCCACGAAAAGCACCCGCTGGTCAATGCGCTCCACTGGGGTGGCGCCGGGGGTGACCTGGACCCTCACCGGGTTGACCAGGATGCTGTCGGCCAGCCTGGCGATGGCCGGCGGCATGGTGGCCGAGAAGAACAGGCTCTGGCGCCGCTGGGGGATCAAGGCCAACAACCGCTTGATATCAGGCAGGAAGCCCATATCCAGCATGCGGTCGGCCTCGTCCAGGACGAACACCTCCAAGCTGCTCAGGCGCAGATAGCTCCGGCCGATGAGGTCCAACAGCCGGCCGGGGGTGGCCACCAGGACGTCCAGGCCCTGGGCGCAGGCCCGGATCTGCGGGCCCTGACTCACCCCGCCGAAGACCATCGTCAGCTTCAGGTTCAGATGGCGCCCATAGTCTTGGAAGCTGCTGGCGATCTGCATGGCCAGCTCCCGAGTGGGGGTGAGCACCAGGGCGCGGGTGGTGTGCGCGGCCGGCCGCCGCTTGGCGGCGGACAGCCGGTGCAGAATAGGCAGGGCAAAGGCGGCCGTCTTGCCGGTGCCGGTCTGGGCGCAGCCCAGCAGGTCGCGTCCTTCCAGGATAGAGGGAATGCTGGCGGCCTGCACGGGCGTTGGCGTCTGGTAGCCCAGGCCGCGCAAGGCGTGCTGCAAGGGGGCGCTCAGCGCCAGTTGATCAAACGAACTAGAAGACATCTTATGTTTTTTCCATGAGGCGTGGGGGGGGAGCCCAAGGCTCCCGCCCCTGGTTATCAAAGCAAGGCTCCGCCCCGGCCAGGCCGCAGCGGGGTCGTCGAATATCTGCTTTTATGTGTGTGCTTTCAGGTTGTGGAATGCGCTTACCAGCGCTTGGGCGGACGATCCTCCCGAGGCTTGGCCTCGTTGACCTTCAGGGCCCGGCCGTCCAGATCGGTGCCGTTCAGGGCCTGGATGGCGGCGCTGGCCTCTCCGGCGTCCATCTCCACGAAGCCGAAGCCACGCGACCGGCCGGTGTCCCTGTCCTGGATCATCTTGACCGAATGCACCGTGCCATACCGCTCGAAAAGCGTGCGTATGGACTGCTCGTTGGAATCATAGGACAGATTGCCAACATAAATACTGGTTCCCATCTTCAAAGCTCCTTTAGAAAGATATAGTTGAGCATCCCGCCCTGCGGGAGGGCTGCACGAAACCAAAGAGCCTAAATTTTTCTGCTAATATGGGCGGCGCGAATCGGCCAACATGTTTAGCGGAGACTTGGGCTGTATGGTCTAGTTACTGTGGAAGTGTACAGGTAAGGCCCGGTTTGTCAACTAGCCAACTCGGGGTGGCGGGGAATGCCCCCGGTCGGGGTGCCGAAATTGACGCCGGGCAGGGAGAAACAGACGGCGGGTTACGCTGCGCCGGCACGCTGCGGCGCTTCAGGAATTTTGCACCTGGTTGCGGCCTGCTTTCTTGGCCTTATAAAGCGCCTCGTCGGCGGCTTTGACCAAATCCTCCACCTTGTGCTGCATGTTCGCGGTCTTCTCCCCATCCGGCGCCTGGTGGCTCACACCCAGGCTGGCGGTGACCGATATATTTTTACCATTGATGGTCACCTGGCTAGCGGCCAGATCCCGGCGTATTCTTTCAGCTAGAATCATGGCACCTGCGCGGCCGCTCTCCGGCAACAGGACCACGAACTCCTCGCCGCCATACCGGGCAGCTATGTCCACGGAGCGCAAGCTGTTTTTCAATAAGTGGGCGGTCATCGCCAGCACTCTGTCGCCCGCGTCGTGGCCATGGGTGTCGTTTACAGCCTTGAAGTGGTCCAGGTCCAACATGATGCATGCAATCTGCAAGCCGTAGCGAAGGGCGCGAGCCATCTCTTTTTGGGCCAGGCTGAAAAAGTGCCGTCGGTTGTGCAACCCCGTCAAGGGGTCGGTGATCGCCATCTCCCTGTAGCGGGCCTCGCTTTCGCGCAGGGCCCGGACCGTGGCATCCAGCTTCTCCACCATGGCGTTGAAGGCCTCCGAGAACTCCCCCATGAAGTCCACCCGCTGGCTGTAGTCGCCCGAGGCGACCCTCTGGGCCTGCCAGGTGAGGTGCCGCAGATGAGCTTGCAGCGTTTTGAGCGCGCCGCTCAAATACCCCCGGCTGGTGACCCTGAAGTCCAGATTGCCATTGGCAATGGCCAGGACGAAATTGCGCAGTTCCAAGAGCTTCTGGCCCAACTCCAAAAATTCCTGGTGCCCGGCAAGACTCGGGGGCGGATCCCCCGGCGCCCGACGGTCATCAACTACCGCGCCTAGAAAGCCGACCATCTTGTCCAGGAGTTCGGCGGTTTCCTCAGGGCCTTTGCTTGGTTTCATTGCCTCAATCCATCAATTCGGCCGTGAAGCGGCAGGTGCGGTCGCCGGTGCACCAGCAGTCTACCTCCTTCACCCTATAATGCTTGCCGGTGAAGCTCTCCAACAACCCGGAGATAAAGCCTTCGTCATAAATGCAGATTTCATATTCCAAATCCGGCAGCCCCGAGCAATCCAGGTCCTCAGATACCGTAAGGACAAAAGAGCCTTGCTCCAGGTCGGCCTTTTCCACTTTGAGCACCCCTATGCCCATCTTCTTAAGGATGCTTTGCAAATTGCGTATGAATTCGTTAAAGTCGCATTGCTCGCCCAATACGTGCTTGTAAAATTCATTCCCCGCCAGATAGCCCGCCTGGTAGAAAATCTCATCCGCTTTTTCCGTCCCGTATTGTTGCTCCAGCGCGTCCCGCAGGGTGAATTGCATCAGCCGGTAGACCTCCAATCGGGTATTGGGACCCAGGTTTGGCCTACCCACTTCTATGTCTCCGATCAGGTCCCAGGAAAATTCATATCGCCTACCGGTCATAAGCCACCTCCGCAACGTGGGGTGAATCCTACCGAAATTATAGCAAAAGTAGCTAGTTCCTTGTTTTAGAAAACTAAATCCTACTCCGGTTTTTGCCAATTGTGGGCGCCTGGCGGGTTGCGGCCGGCCGCTGATGGTCCCGCCATAAAGTGTTGAGGGGCTGCGGTGGGGGGGGGCGGCCTAGGAGCGGCGCGAAAAGCAGCGGGGCGCACCGCACCGGCCCGCCCCGCCGCATTCCCGCCGCTCTTACTCCACGAACGAGACCTTGACCGAGCCCAGGCCGCTGCCGAAGTGGGCGTAGAAGCAGTCGCCGGCCGCGGCCGCGTGCATCAGGCCGATGGAGCCGGACATGATGATCTCGCCCGCCCCCAGGCCCACGCCGTACTCGGCCAGCTTGTTGGCCAGCCAGGCCACGGACTCGGCCGGGCTGCCCAGCACCGCCGCGCTGCAGGACATGTCAATGGGCTGGCCGTTCTTCTCGATCACCAGGCCGATGGTGCGGAAATCCAGGCCGCGCACCGGCGTCAGCTTGGCCCCCAGGATGATCTTGCCGCAGGCCGCGTTGTCGCAGATGCTGTCCTTCACCGACTTGCACAGGGGATAGAAGCGCCGCTCCACGATCTCCAAGGCGGGCATGACCCCGGCCGTGCACTGGATCACCTTGCCCGCGGTCACGCCCGGACCCTGCAGGTCCTTTTTCAGCACAAAGGCCACCTCGGCCTCCACCGCCGGGCCCGGCAGCAGCTCCGACAGCTTCAGGGGCCGGTCCTGGTTGGCCATGAGCACGTCCATGATGTGGCCGTAGTCCGGCTCGGAGATGCCGCGCGCCTTTTGCACGGCGAGGTTGGTCAGCCCGATCTTCTTGCCCACGATGCGCTGCCCGGCCTTGCGCTTCAGCTCCACCGCAGCCAGTTGAATCTTGTAGGCCTCCTCAGTGGTCAGGTTGGGATAGGCGGAGTCGGTGAAGGGCGGGATCGGCTTGCGCTGCATCTCGGCTTGGAAGATCTTGCGGGCCAGCTTTTTGATGGTCGCGGCGTCCATGGGCGGTCTCCTGTGATCGGCAAGGGGCGACAACCGGGGCGGGCTTTCTCTTTTTAGCCTTACGCGGCGAGCATGGCAAGCATTACCGCCGGCGGCCGGCGCGGCGCGCAACCCATGGCGGCGGCCGATTTGCGAGCTGCCTCCCTGGCCGGGGGGTT
Source organism: Thermodesulfobacteriota bacterium (assembly GCA_040751985.1). Lineage (GTDB taxonomy): Bacteria > Desulfobacterota > Desulfarculia > Desulfarculales > Desulfarculaceae > Desulfoferula. Next base: position 131,556 of record JBFMFU010000065.1, read on the forward strand.
GGGCCTGGGGTTATGTCTGACCAAGAGCGCCGCCAACCGCGGCCGTGGAGGACAAGCCCATGCTGCAAGATTCCCTGATCAAGGTGACCGGCTTTACCTGGGTCTGTAGCAACCCCCAGGAGGCCTGCCAGGCATGCGCCTCCCTGCACGGCCAGGAGTTCTACTACCACCCCCAGCCCGGACAAAAAGATGCGGCCGAGGCCCCCGAGCCCCCGCTGCATCCCCATTGCAGGTGTACGAAAGAAGACCTTTTTGAGTATCAACTAGCTACTGAGGTAGCTCAGCTTTCCTCGTCAAGTCCAGACTCGGAAAATCAAGACCAATCGCAACACCCGAGCATAAAGCCATATATGAAGGACGTGATAAGACATCCGAATTGGGGGGTTCTTCTCAGAAAGCCTTCGGAAGATCATCTCATTTTATCGAGGATTCCCATCTGGGGCAAGCATTGTGGGCCCGGCTGGGCGGATGGCCGCAATCTTTATGACCCAGGATCAAAACCTGTGACCGATCCAACGCCAGAAGACTCTATGGATGCAATCTGTAGAGCCCATGATATATGCTATGATAATTTTCCAGAGATATATTGTGACGCATTAATTATTAAGAATTTACAAGAACTGAATCCGGACCCCATGAAATGGAGCAAACCTCCCAAGACCGTGGCAGAGGCTAGAGACGCTGCGATTTATAGAAATGTTGCGATATTGGCTTTCACAGTAGCGTTGGCGAGAAAAAGAGTAAAAGCCGAAATGAAGCGCCCCGAAGAATTTTCCCCATTGGCTCCCTAGGGAATCTTCATGAAGAGATACTGCAGCCTCATCTTTGGCCTTGCCGCCTGGGCAATTGCCTTGGTCAAGTTTTCTAATTACTTTTACCCGCTCTCATTTCTCCACCGCTTACACTTAAATGAGGCCTTAACCCTAGTAGTAACCTTACCGGTATTGTGGATTTGCCTGGTCAGCTTGATGTTGGTCTTGGGCCAGCGGCCCTTGCGGCGCTATTGGTGGGTTTGGCTGTCGTTTCCCTTTATGTTTCTGGAGCTGATGTTTTATTGGGGTTTGTTTTGGGGAATGAGGGGTCGATAAAAATGAAGGGCCGGGTCGATATCCTGTGGGGGCTGGCTGCCCTGGCCGTGACCGTAGGGCATCACTTTTTGCCTTATTGGACTCTTCTGCGAGATCAATATCCGAGGGCCCTGATGCTATGTGACTCCTGGTTGCTTCCGGCCATGTGGGTAATCTGCATCTACTTCATGGTCAAAAAAAGAAAGCGTTCCCTGTGGTTTTTCTGGTGGGTGTGGCTGTCTTCCCCATTCGTATTTTCCGATCTTATGTTTGACTGGGTTATGTTTTGGGTGACCACGGGAGCCATACGAATGGTGTAATAAGGTTAGGACTCCGCAGGAAACTTTCATGCATAGACACGCCTACCTCATCTTCGGCTTTACCGCCTGGGCCGTCGCGTTGGCCAAGATTTACGTTTACTTATTTCCGCATGTATTTGCCCGTGGTCTACACCTAAACCCATTTTTCTTCCTGATATTATTCTTTCCCGCTCTGTGGGTTTGCCTGGTCATTTTGATGTTGATCTTCGGCAAACGACCCTGGCGGCGCTATTGGTGGGTGTGGCTGTCGGCCCTCTTTATATTCCCTGAACTGATGTATTTCTGGGGTTTGTTTTGGGGACCGCGGGGGCAAATATGAAAGACCGAGCTGATATCCTGTGGGGGTTGGCTGCCCTGGCCGTCACGGTGGCGCATCACTTTTTGCCTTATTGGCCTATTCTTCAAAAACAATATTTTGGGGCCCTGATGCTATGTAACGAAATATTGTTCCCGGCCTTGTGGGTAATCTTTGTCTGTTTTTTGGCCAAACAGACAAAGCGATCCCTGTGGTTTTTCTGGTGGGTGTGGCTGTCCTTCCCCTTCGTGTTTTCCGACCTGATGTTTGACTGGGGCTTCCTCTGGGTGACCAAGGGAACCATGCGCATGGTTTAAGTGGAGTAGGCCGCAGCATCAGGCTGGGAATTAACCAGAGCCTTTAGGAGACTCCGCATGGACAACGCCATCCATGAATTTGAGGACCACCTCCGCGAGTTGACCTCCCTGGGTCTGGATGCCCAGTGGCAGCGCATCAAGCTGGAATGGGAGCCGCAGATCACGGCGGTACTGACCAGCGCGGCCAAGGCCAGCGGCAAGGCCCTGCTCTCGGCCATAATCCAGTATCAACGAACCCCCTGGCCCAGGCGCAACCTGGCCTCGCTGCGGTTGCGCCTGGTGCGGGAGATAACGGCCATCGCCGACGACCGCGCGCACACGGCCAAGGAGCTGCTGGCGGAGATGGTTCGCCAGGAGTCCCGGGAGCAGGCCGACCTCCTCACCATAAACGGTTTGTTGGCCGCGCCGCCGCGCCTGGAGCACGCCCACCCCGACCCTACTTACTGGCCCCGGCGCCTGGCCGCCGGCGCGGCCCTGGATCGGGCCGTGGCCGCCAGCCTGGCCAAGTTCCTCTCTGCTGTATTTGATGCGGCGCAGGAAGCGGAGCCTTCGGGAACAGGCCTGGCCCAGTTGCGCGAGGCCGTGGACCAGGCGGTCGGCCGCTGGCGCTCCCGGCTGAAGGCCATCGCCCACACCATGATCTATTCCGTGGCCAACCGCACCCGCCAGGTGGTGAGCCAGTCCCTTAGTTAGCCCCGCCTTACTCCCCCCCTCCCGGCAGCTTGCCCCGGCTCAGGGAGGCGAACACCCGCGCCCCCAGCCGCCCCCTGCGATTCCCCTAAGTCAGCGCGGCTACTCGTGCCGGTGGCTGATGCCGGTGATGGGCTGCCGGGCCAGGTCCAGGAGCAGCTCGCGCTGTCCCTGGTGCAACAGGTGCACCTGGCGCCCTTCCTCCACCCGGCCGATCACCTCGGCGGCCAGCTCCCGCTCGCGGAACCGGGCCAGCACCTGGGCGCTGTGGCCGGGGTGGGCGGCCAGCACGAAGCCGAAGCTCATGAAGGCGGTCAGCCAGGCCGAGAGCTCGATCTGGGGCGGCCGCGGTATGGCCGCCAGGTCTATCTCGGCCCCGTAGCCCGAGTTCTCCATCATGATGGCCGCGGTGCCGATGAGCCCGGCGTTGCTGATGTCCTTGCAGGCCTGGGCCAGGCCCTGCTCGGCTATCTGGGGCAGCACCTCCAGCCGGGCCAGGAGCTCCTCGGTGGTCTTGCCGCTGTTGGCGTCCCAACTCACCACGCTCTGGCAGCCGGCGCGGCCGCTCAGGTCGCAGGCCACGATCAGGTCGTCGCCGGGCTTGGCCAGGTGGCTGCGCAGCAGCTTCTGGGCCCAGCCCAGGATGGCCACCGACAGGGCCGGCTGCTCGGCCGGGGCGTCGGGGTGCAGGTGGCCGCCCACCATGGGCACGCGCAGCTTCTGGCAGCCCTTCTGGATGCCGGCCACCACCTGGGCCCGCTGCTCGGCCGGGCCGCTGGCCAGCACGTTGACCATGGCCAGGGGCCGTCCGCCCATGGAGTAGATGTCGCCCACCACCACCATCACCGCGGCCTTGCCCGCGGCGTAGGGCTCGTTGACCAGTAGCCGGGTCATGATGCCGTCGCAGGCCAGGAGCAGGTAGCCGTCCGGGAAGGGTATGGCCGCGGCGTCGTCGCCCCAGGAGGGGAGCTGGGGCCCGGCCGGGCCGCTGGCCACCAGGGCCTTGTACACCTCGGCGATGGGCCGCTTGCGGGTCAGGCCCGGATATTCGCGTATGCTCTGGGCCAATGCGGCCAGGTCAAGCTCCATGGGGCTGCCTTTCTCTGCTGGAGTGGCGGGCTCCAGGCAGCATACACCAGGCGCGGCCGCGGGCAAATACGAGGGCTAATCCTGATCCAGGTCCGCCACCATGAGCTGGTGGGGCCAGCCGTGGATGTCGATCGTCTCGCCCTCGGCCGTCCAGCCCAGGCGCTGGAAGAAGGGCACGTTGGCCTGCTGCACCGTGGCCGTGAAGCGGGTGCAGCCCCGCCGGGCCACGGTGCGCACGGCCTCCCGGACCAGGGCCGCGCCCACCCCGCCCCGGCGCTCACCCGCGGCCACGGCCAGGCGCCCGCCCACCCACTGGCCGGGCCGCTCGGCCTGGGGGAAGACCCGCACCGTGCCCACGACCCGCCCGCCCCGCCGGGCCACCAGGTGTATGGCCGTCTGGTCGGCCTGGTCCTGGTCCGTGTCCTGCACGATGCCCTGCTCGGCCACGAACACCTGCCTACGTATGTCCAGGGCCGCCTGCAGCTCGGCCGCCGTGCGCGCCGGGTGGCAGACCAACTCGGCCGGCGCCAGCTCCCAGGCCGCGATGGCCGAGCAGGCCCCGCAGCGCACGCAGCCGGCCTTGCTCTCACGGGCCGACAGGCCCGTGGCCTGCAGTATCTTGGCCGCCTCCTGGTATAGCCCGGCCATGTACTCCGGCGCCGGCGGCCGGGCCTGGGCCAGGAGCGAGCCGGGTATAGGCCGCAGGGGCAGCAGAAAGGGGTAGACACCCATCTCGGCCAGGAGCTGGCAGCCGGCCAGCAGGGACTCCGGCTCCTCGCCCAGGCCGGCGATGAGGAAGCTGGACACCTGGCCCGGCCCGAACAGCTCCACGGCCTGGCGCCAGGCGGCCAGGAAGCGGTCCAGGCCCAGGCCGGCCTTGACCGGCGCGTGTTGGGCCAGGGCCCGGGGGTCCAGGCTCTCGATGTGGATGCCCACCGTGTCCACGCCCGCGGCCTGGAGGCGCTCCTGATCGCGCTCGAAGGGCGGCGGCAGGTACTGGGCGTGGATGGGCAGGCCAGTGGCGGCCTTGATGGCCGCGGCGCAGGCGGCCAGGTGCTTGATCTCGCTGCCGGCCGGCACCCCGCCCCCGGTGGTGAGCACCACCTGGGTCACGCCGTCCAGCTCCTGGGCGCGCTTGGCGGCCAGGGCTAGCTGCTCCGGGGTCTTGCTGGCCAGGGTCTGGCCGGAGGCCAGGGACAGGCCGATGCCGCAGAAGGAGCAGCGCAGGGGCCCCTCCCAGAAGGCGCAGCCCTGTTGCACGGTGCTGGCCAGGCAGTCGCGGCCGTGCAGCAGGGCGATCTGCTTCAGCGCCACGCCCTCGGGCGTGGTCTCAGCGTAGAAGCGCGGCAAGGCCACCAGTTCCACCGGGCAGACCGGCCGGCCCTGGCGCATAAGCATGGGCCTGGGGCCGCTCTGGTCCAGGGACCAGGGCGAGTCGGCCACGAAGGGGCTGGCCGTGGGCGCGTTGCACACCCGGTCCTGCACCACCAGCGTGCCGCCCTCGGCCGGGCCGGCCCCGCCCCGGCGGCCGCTCAGGCCGGCCTCCACCCGCAGGCCCAGGGATTGCAACTCAGTGATGATCTCCGCGGCGCGCAAGGATTCTCCTAGCCGGCGTGCAGGCGGGCGGCCAGTTCGGCCACCCGCGCGCCCAGGGACCGGGCCGTGGCCAGGCCGAACTCGTCGGCCGCCACTCCGCCCGGCCCGCCGCTCCAGGCGGTGCCGCCGAAGTGGGAGCTGGGCATGCCCTCGCTGACCACCACCATGTCCTGCACCAGCATGGCCGCCTGGATGCACTGGATGGTCAGCTCCTGGCCGCCGCTGCGGAAGCCGCCCACGGCCAGGGCCCCGCCCACCTTGTTGCGCAGCATGAAGCCCTGGCGCCGGAACATCACCAGACGGTCCAGGAAGGCCTTGGCCTGGGAGGTGAGCCCGCCCATGTACACCGGGCTGGCCAGGATCAGGCCGCCCAGGGCCGGGTCGGCCAGGGTCTGGATCAGGGGCGGGAAGTCGTCCTCCTGGCTGCAGCAGAGCTTCTTGGTGCAGGCCCCGCAGGCCAGGCAGCCGTTGATCTGCTTGCCGGCCAGCTCGATGAGGTCCGTGGTCACGCCCTCCACGGCCTGGGCCGCGCCGCGCAGGGCCTCCTCTAGTATGGTGAAGCTGGCCTGCCCCGGCCGGGGGCTGGCCGCCACGCCCACTATCTTTATGTCGCTGCGCATGCCTTGTCTCCTCTATACCAGCCCTTAAACCAGCCCCACCTGCTCCTGCTTGAGCAGGGCCAGTATCTGGCGCCGCAGGTCGTTGCTGGCCGGGCTGGTGCGGTCCCGGGGCCGGGCCTGGGTCACCTCCAGGCGGGCCAGCACCCGCGCCGGCCGCCGCGAGAGCACCAGTATCTCATCGCTCAGGAATACTGCCTCGTCCACGTTGTGGGTGACGAAGACGATGGTGTCGCGCTTCTGCTGCCACAGCGAGAGCAGAAACTCCTGCATGGCGTCGCGGGTCTGGCTGTCCAGGGAGCCGAAGGGCTCGTCCATCAGCACCAGCTCCGGCTTGAGGATCAGGGTGCGGGCGATGGCCACCCGCTGCTGCATGCCGCCGGAGAGCTGGTGCGGGAAGCTGTGCTCGAAGCCGGCCAGGCCGAAGGCTTGCACGTACTCCGCGGCCTGGCTCCGGCGCTCCTCACGGGGCAGGCCGGCCATCTCCAGGCCCAGCTCGATGTTGCCCAGGGTGGTGCGCCAGGGCAAGAGGGCGTACTGCTGGAACACCAGTCCCACCCGGCGGCTGGGGCCGGCCAGCTCCGCGCCCCGCCAGAGCACCCGCCCCTGGTCGGCCGGCTCCAGGCCGGCGATGATCCGGAGCAACGTGGTCTTGCCGCAGCCCGAGGGACCCACCACCGACACCAGGCGGCCGGCCGGCACCTGGCAGTCCAGGCCGGCCAGCACCGGCAGGGGAGGGGCCCCGTTTTCGGCCGGGAAACTCTTGTGTATGCCGGTGAGGGTGAGCGACACGGCGGGCCTCACTGCCAGGGGACCAGGCGGCGCTGCAGCAGCCGCACCAGGCCGTCGATGCACAGGCCGGTGAGCCCGATCACGGCCATGCCGGCCATGATCTCGTCCGGCCGCTGGATGTCACGGGCGGTCATGATCATGTAGCCCAGGCCGTAGCCGGACTTGACGCCGGTGAACTCGGCCGCCACCAGGGTCATCCAGCCGATGCCCAGGCCGATGCGCAGGCCCACGAAGATGTTGGGCAGCGCCCCCGGCAGCAGCACCTTGCGCACGATCTCCCGGCGGCCCGCCCCCAGGGTGCGCACCGCCTCCACCAACAGCGGGCTCACCGAGGTGACCCCGGCGATGGTGTTGAGCACGATGGGGAAGAAGGCGCCCAGGAAGATGATGAAGCCCGCCGAGGGCAGGCCGATGCCGAACCAGAGGATGGAGATGGGAATCCAGGCCAGGGGCGGCACCGGCCGCAGCATCTCCACCAGGGGGCTGATCAGGCGGCCCGCCCGGGGCGAGGCCCCCATGAACAGGCCCAGGGGCACGCCGATGAGCCCGGCGGCGGCAAAGCCCACCCCCACCCGCAAGAGGCTGTAGAGCAGGTGCCAGTGCAGGCGCTGGCCCGGCGGCATGCCCTGGCCGGCCAGGTCCACGAAGCCGGCGATGATGGCCAGGGGCGAGGGCAGCTTGTAGGGCGGGAACACGCCCAGGGAGCAGAGCCCCTGCCACAGCGCCAGCAGGGCCAGGGGCAGCCACCAGCGCCCGAGCCTCATCTCTTGCGCACTTCCTCCAGCAGCCGGCGGTTAAGGAAGCGGTCCACGAAGCCGTTCACGTCGCCCAGCTTGATGTAGCCCAGCTTCTTGAGAAAGGCCACGTACTCCCGCTCGCCGGCCACGCTGATCTGGTAGGTGTACTTGACCCCGGCCATGGCCAGGCGCACCGTGGCCTGGTCCATGCCCGTGTAGCGCACGCCGATGGCTAGGGCCTCTTGCGGGTGCTCGTGTATGAAGCGGGTGGCGCGCAGATGGGCCCGCAGCATGGCCCGCGCGTCGGCCGGCCGGCTGGCCAGGAAGCGCTCGGCGACCACCAGCACGCAGCAGGGGTGGTCCGGCCAGATCTGGCCCGAGTCCATGAGCACCCGGCCCACGCCCATGGTCTGGGCCTTGGCCGGGTAGGGCTGCCAGGCGATGAAGGCCGCGATCTGCCCCTCGCGCAGGGCGCTGATCATCTCCGGCGGCTTGACCACCAGGGCCTGCACCGCAGTGAGGGGCAGCCCGGCCTGGCTCAGGGCCTTCTTGAGCAGGAAGTCCTGCACCGTGGAGTGGCCGGGAATGGCCACCCGCTTGCCCTTGAGATCGGCCAGGCTGGTGATGGCGCTCTTCTTGGCCACCACGATGGCCGAGCCCTCGGTGTTGACCTGGGCCACCACCTGCACCCGGGCCGCGCCGTTGGCCACGGCCGTGGTGGCCGGGGCCTCGCCCACGTAGCCCATGTCCAGGTCGCCGGCGGCAAAGGCGCTCATCTCCTCGGGCCCGGCCCGGAAGATGCCCGCCACCTGCACCTTGAGGCCCTCGGCCCGGTAGAAGCCCTTGTCCAGGGCCACCCAGCAGGCCAGTTGGTGGATGTCGGCCTGCAGATAGCCGATGCGGATGGGCGGCCGCTCGGCCCAGGCCGCGGTCGCGCCGCCCAGGGCCATCAGGGCCGACAACGCCAAAAGCAGCAGATGCTTTTTCATGACTCTATCCAGATAGTGCTTGGTATAAGCCCGCGCCGCGGCGGCGCGGTCACTTCATCATACCGGCTGCCGGCAACGGGGGCAAAGGATTCGCGACCTAGCCCGGCTAAGCGGGCGAGGCCTCCGGCGGGGCCTTGGGCGGCGCGGCCGGGGCAGCCGGTGCGGCCGGCGGCGCGCCCAGGCCCAGGGCCGCCTCCACCAGGGCCGTGAGGTCCCTGGCCACCAGGTTGGAGCCCAGCGCGTTGATGCCCACCTGCAGGCCCTGGTAGCAGAAGGGGCAGCAGGAGACCAGCTCGCTGGCCCCGGTGCCCTCGGCCTCCTGCACCCTGGCCTGGGCCATCTTGCCCTGGATGTCCGGATAGCCGGACTTGAGCCCGCCGCCGGCCCCGCAGCAGCGGGAGTACTCCCGGTTGCGCGGCATCTCGCTCAGCACCAGGCCCGGTATGGCCTGCATGATGAAGCGGGGGTCGTCGTAGACGCGGCTGGCCCGGCCCAGGTGGCAGGGGTCGTGGTAGGTCACCACCCGCTCCAGGGGCTTGCTGAACTTCAGGCGGCCCTCCTCGATCAGGCGGCGCAGGAACTGGGCGGTGTGCATCACCTCCAGCCGCACCTGCCCCACCCGCGGGTAGTCCTCGCTGATGGTCTTGAAGCAGCCGGCGCAGGAGGTGACCAGGATGGCGGCCCCCAGGCTGTTGAACTGCTCGATGTTCTGGCTGGCGATGCGCTGGAACTCCGGGTCGCCCATCCTTAGCATCACCGAGCCGCAGCAGCGCTCCTTGTTGCCCAGGATGCCGAAGTCGATGCCCAGGTGGTTGAAGATGTTCACGGTGCTGATGGCCACCTGGCGCACGTTGGTGTCGAAGCTGGCCGTGCAGCCCAGGTACAGGAGCACCTCGGCCGGCTGCTTGCTGATGTCCTTGGGCTCCTCGGCGATGAGCCCCTCTTTCTTGGCCCGGCGGGCCCACTTGGCCCGGGCGGTGCGCGGCTGCTGCCAGGGGTTGTCGTAGGACTTTACGCTCTTGACCAGGGCCTTCTGGCTGGGCAGGGGCCCGTAGCCGGCCATGACGATGGCCTTGCGGATCTCCTCCCAGAGGTTGACCGTGTCGATGCCCGCCGGGCAGACGATCTGGCACTGGCCGCAGGTGGAGCACTCGTAGAGGCTGGCCGCGAAGCGGTCCACCTCCTGGCGGGTGATCTCCCGGTGGCCCAGCAGCCGGGCCAGCAGCTTGCGCACTGGGGCCGGGTCGCCGCCGCCGTGGGCCAGCTGGGCCAAGAGGCCGTGCTGGCCCTTGAGGATGCGCAGGAACTCGGCCGCCTTGGCCCGGGGCAGGATGTCCTGGCGCTGGTCCTGGTCGTAGACCGGGCACCAGTTCAGGCACTCGCCGCAGCGGGTGCAGGCCTCCAGTTGCAGCAGGCGCTTGGCCGCCAGGGCCTCTATGGGGATGGTCTGGGCCGCCTCGGGTTTGGCCGGCGCAGCGGGCGCGGAGGACTCGGCGGGCGCGGCCGGAGGAGGCGGTGTAGCCGGCGCAGCGGGCGGAGCCGCCTGCGCGGCCGGGGCTTCCGGAGCAGCCGTCTGCTCCGGGCTGGCCTCGGGGGTGGTTGGTTTGTCCTGCTCGGCCACGGTCAGTGCCTCACTGCAAGCGGCGGTTGATGATCAGGCTGAGCGGCGCGGTGAACATGTGGCGCATCTTGCCGAAGGGCAGATAGGCCACGAACAGGGCCGCCACCAGGCCGTGGCCGTACCACAGCCAGGCATAGGCCGTTGGCCAGTCCACGGGCAGGCGGGCCAGCAGCCGGGACAGGGGGTAGGCCGCGAAGGACCAGGCCGCGGCCGGGGCCGGCGCCTGGCTGATGAGGATGCGCGCCGCCTCGGTGGTAAAGCCCAGCAGGATCATCACCCCCAGGATGATCAGGGCGATGTTGTCCTTCCACTCCGCCACCACGTAGTCCGGCCGCACCACCCAGCGCTGCAACGCGGCCAGGAGCACGCCCAGCAGCATCAACAGCCCTAAGAGATCATTGGTCACGGCCACGAAGCCGTGGTTCTTGTTGAGTAGCGCCAGGGCCAGGTCGCTGGCCGGCCAGAGCTTGTACACCAGCCAGGTGAACAGGCCCAGGCCCATCTTGGCCAGGATGGACAGATAGATCAGGCTGTGCAGGAACCAGCGCCGCACGCTCTCCTTGAGCAGGCGCCGCTGCCAGAGCACGTCCAGCCACAGCACCTTGAGGGTCTCCCAGATGGTGCGGCTGAACAAGGCGCTCCAGAGCGTCTCCGAGCCGGCCGCGATCTTGGCGTGCAGGGATTTCTCCTGGCCGGCCACGCTGCCCTTCATATAGAACAGCGCCCCGGTGACCAGGCCTATTAAGAAGATAAGCAGGGCCAGGCCGAACCACCAGGAGCCGATGCTGAAGCTGGCGCTGTGGCACAGGAAGCAGATGGCGCCCTTGGCCGGCAGGACCGCGTTGGGCGCGCCCACCTTGTTGCCGGCCGCGTGGCAGCGGGCGCAGAGCTTGTCCTCACGCAGGTCGTTGGGCCCGTGGTCCGTGAGGCCAATTGCGCGGCCCGCGGCGTCCACCCGGGCCAGCTTGACCAGGCCGGTCTTCTTGTCCAGGGCCACGAAGGCTGACTTGTTATGGCAGGCCGAGCACTGCACCGAGCTGTGCGGGTCGTGGAGCGCGCTCTCGCCGTGGCCGGGGTGGCAGGCCAGGCACTGGGCGCCGCTCACGCTCTTGTGCGGCGAGCGGGCCACGTCCGTGTGGCAGGACAGGCAGGCCGTCCAGCGGTGGCGGCTAGTGCCAAAGCTCTTCAGCTCCACCTTGAGCGGCACCGCCCGGCCGTCCACGGTGCGGATGCACGGGTCCTGGCCGTGGCACTCCAGGCACAGGGCCTGGCTGGCCGCCGCGCCCTCGTTGCTGGCCAGGTTGGGCAGATGGTGGCAGTCCAGGCACAGCCGGGGCCCGCTGCCGGCCGGGGCCGGCGGCATGGCCACCGGCGCGGCCAGGGCCGCCGTGGCCATGAACAGCGCCGCCAGCAGCGCGGCTATGGCCGCCAGCCTAGGCATGCTTGTCTCCGGCCGGCTCAGCCGGGGCCTGCAGGGCCTCGTACTGGGCCGGGTGCTCGGCCCGCACCCGCTCCAGGCTCATGCGGCCGTGGAAGATGCTCTGGTCCATGGGGAAGACATCCGGCCGCAGGTGGCCCACGATCACGTGCACCACGAACTTCAGGGCCACGGCGATGATGGCCTCGAACAGGTGCAGCAAGAGAGCCAGGTTGATGAAGTAGCCGGGCAGGAAGTTGCTGAACCACTCCGGGAACCACAGCACCAGGCCGGTGAGGCCCATGGTGTTCATGCCGATCAACACCGCCCAGTAGTCCACCTTTTCCCAGTAGGCGAAGCGGCCGAAGCGCGGGGCCTGGCCCCGGCCCAGCATCCAGCCCAGGTGCCGGAACAGGTCGCGCACATCCTGCCAGCAAGGGAACATGCCCTGGGGCCCGGTGAGGCGGCCCTTCAGCACCGCCTTGTAGTAGAGCAGCCAGATGAGATGGATCATCACCGCGGCGTAGGTCATCACCGCGCAGGCCCGGTGCAGCCAGGCCAGCCCGGCCGCCCCGCCCAGCACCCAGGCCACGGCCTGGGCCCACCAGGCGCCGGCGAAGTACAGCGAGAAGCCGGTGAGCCCCAGGCCCACGAAGCCCACCATCACCACGATGTGCAGCAGGCGGTTGAGCACGCTGAAGCGCTGGATGTGGCTCGGCCCGTCCATACCTAATGCTTCCTCAGCTTGTGCTGGATCTCCCTGAGCATCCAAAGCAGCGTGTGGCCGTAGAAGAAGCCCACCACGCACACCGCCACCACCGCCAGGACGGCCGTCAGGGCCCAGAGCAGGTACACCCGCTGGGCCTTGGCCGCGTCCGCGGGCCCCAGGTCCACGCTGGCGGGGTGCACGATGTACTGGGCGAAGCGGGGCGTGGCCTGGGGGTGGCAGCGCTGGCAGGCGGCCTGGGCCGCCTCCGGCTTCTTGAGCGACTGGCAGTCGTGGGCCTGGTGGCAGTCGCTGCAGAAGGCGGCCTTGTCCCAGCCCAGCTTGTCGCCGGCCTGGCCGTGGTAGTCCTTCAGGTACGTGGCGGCCTGGGCCGGATGGCAGGCCCCGCAGGTGTTGGTCTGGGCCCGGCCCAGGGCCACCCGGCCGCGGCGGGCACGCGCGTAATGCACGTCGTGGCAGTCCGCGCAGACCGGGGCCGGCAGCCTGCTCTGCTTGGTCAGGACCTTGTCCTTGAGGGCCTTGGCGTGGGCGCCCTGGTTGTAGCGCTGCCAGGCCAGGCGGTGGCAGCGCTGGCACTGGCCGTAGTCATAGGCCCTGAGCGCCGGGTTGGTCAGGTACTTGGGGTCCGCCGGGTCCGGGTGCTTGAGCTGGGTCTGGCCGGGCGAAAGGGCCTTTTCCTGGGCCGGGTGGCACTCGGCGCAGGCCAGCTTGCCGTGGGCCCCGGCCTGGAAGCGGGCCAGGTCCACGAACCAGGAGGACTGCTGCGCGGCCGGGGTCTGGGCCGCGGCCGGCGAGACCAGCCACGCACCCAGGGCCGCCAGCAGGGCCAGCAGCAGGCGGGCCCATCTATGCCCCCGGCTGTGCTGCATGCCTGCTCTCCCCCTCTCCCGCGTCATCTTCCCCCTCAGTGCAGCCGCCGCGCCCGGCCTGGCCGCAGGGCCCCGGCCGCCGCAGTGGCGAAGTACATATTAAGATACAATGCCGCGGCCCGGCGCAGGTCTTTGAAGAGCCCCGCGGCGCGCTCGGTGGTCTCCTGCCCCTCCTCCAGCTCCCGGCGCAGGGCCCGGATGCTTTCGGTGACCCCGGCCAGGAGCGCCGGCAGCTCCGCGGCCCCGGCCGGGACCAGCAGCCGCCGGGCCCGCTCCAGGGCGCCGGTGCGCGACCAGAGCGCCTCCAAAAACACCCGCAGCTTGGCCGGCTCGTAGACCTTGCCGCCCATGCGCCAGCGGGCCGGGTGGTCCTCCAGGGCCAGGGCCACGATGCGGCTGTTGCTCACCTGCCGCCGCACCTCACTGAGCAGGCGCCGGGCCTGGGCCGGGCCCAGCTCCGCCAGGCCGCGGCCGTCCGGGGCCAGGGCTTGGGACGGCGTATGCTCCGCCAGGATGGCGGCCAGCCGGCGGTTGGCCTGGGCAAAGCGCGGGTGCTCGCAGTGGGGGCCGAAGAGGTACATGACCCCCGCGCCCAGGCGGCCGCGCAGCACCGCCGCCCGGCCCAGCAGGGTCTGGGCGGCCAGCTCTCGCGGGGCCAGGAAGCGGGTGGCCTGGCTGAAATCCTGGTAGGTGGCCAGCACCTCCACGCCCGGACCGGCCGGCTGCATGGCCGGGCCGCCGTACAGGGGCGCACTGAACTCGCCCTCGCCCAGGGGCCCGCCCTGGCCGCGCAGAATCAGGGCCTCGCGCACCGGGTGGAACACGTAGTCGCAGCCATAGGGCGTGGCGAACTTCTCGGGCATGATTAGGGGCTGGGGCAGCCGGCGGCTCAGGTTGGCGATGGTGGCCTCTACCAAGTTGAACAGGTTGAGCGGCTCCTTGGACGAGCGCAGCAGCAAATAGGCCCCGGCGCAGAAGCCCAGATACAGGCCGCCGCCGGCTATGAAGCGCCGCAGGGCCGCGGCCCCGGCCGGGCCCAGGGCGCCGGCCATGGCAAAGGTGTCCCCGCCGCTCACGGCCAGGGCGTCCAGGCCGCTGAGGCCGCCGCTGGCCACCTCCCCGGCCTCCAGGAAGCGCAGATCCCCCAGGCCCAGGGCCTCGCAGGTGTCGGCCAGCCACAGCCAGGAGTGGGAGCTGCCCGCCCCGCAGTACACGCCCAGGCGCGGCCCGCGCGCCGCGGGCCGGGGCGCGGCCTGCTCTTGCGCCTGCTCGCCGTATGCCTGCCGGGCCTGCACCGCGCCCCCGCGCCTAACCGATCCCGGCCACGGCCGCGTCCAGGGCCTCGGGGCCGATCTCCAGGCCGATGCCCAGGCCCACCAGCTCCAGGAGCTTCTCCTCGCTCAGCTCCGGGGCCATGAGCATGAACAGGGGGTCCAGGCCGAACAGATAGGCCAGGGCCTGGCGCCGGGCCCGCCAGGCCGGGTCCGCGCTCTGGGCCAGGCCGAACAGGGCGCCGGCTGGCGCCGCCGGGGCCAGGGGGCCGCTCAGGCCGGGCACCGGGCCCTTGATGGTGGCCAGGCCGGCCATCAGCCCCGCCGCGTCCTTGACGCCGGCTGCGGCCGCGGCCGCGGCCACGCCCGCCGGGTCCAGGCCCAGGTGGGCGCATTGGCCCAGCACCTGGCCCGCCTCGGCCGCGCTCAGGCCCAGGCCCTGCAGCCCGGCCAGGGCCGCCAGGTCGCCCACCAGCACGCCGGGCTCAGGCGCCGGCGGCTCGCTGAGCTGGCTGGGGTCGGCTTCCAGGAACAGGAAGGTGTTGGCCGCGAACGGCGTGTTGAAGCTGGCCCGGTGGCGGTGCACCAGGGGGGCCAGCCAGTCGGCCAGGGCCTGCTGGCCCAGGCCAGCGGCCAGGTCGGCCAGGCCCTTCTTGCCCGCCCAGGCCCCGCCCTTGACCGCGCCCAGCAGCTCCAGGCACTGGGCCGCGAAGTCCTCGGGCTCGGCGATCTCCAAGAGTCCCAGGCCGCGCAGGGCGATGAGCTTGAGGTTCTTGGCCGCCAGGGCCCGGCCCAGGCCGAAGCGGTCGCCCGAGGGCCAGTAGTTGATCATCAAGGCGGCCAGGTCGCTGCCCTGCTCGGCGGCCGGGCCGGCGCCCAGCACCTGGATCAGCTCGTCGCCCATGTTGGCCCGCACCGCCTCGCAGGCGGCCCACACGTCCTGGCCCCACAGGTCGGCCGCGTCCTCCAGGTCCGCGATGCCGTCGTGCACCCACAGGTACTTGGGCGAGGCGGCCGCGCCCTTGATGACGATGTAGTCGAAGCCCGAGTACTTCAGCTCCATGCCCGCGTACTGGGTCAGGGGCGCGTGGCAGACCGTGCCGGTCAGGGGGCTCTTGGCCGTGACCACGCCCAGGTCCGAGCCGGGCACCATGGACCCGGTGAACAGGCCGGCGCCCAGCACGATGGGCTCGCCGTCCTGGTGCTGTTGGTACAGGGCCAGGTTCACCCCCGCCCCGCCTATCTTCTCCTGGCAAAGCCCGTCAGGATAAGGCTCCTCGTTCACCTCGCCGCTGGCCAGGTCGATGATCGCGATACGGTCGGAAGCCAGATATTCCATGTGCGGCGCTCCTTTCTAGTCCAGGTAGATGGCCTCTACCGGGCAGATCTGCCGGCACAGGGGCCCCGCCTCGCGGTCGGAGCACAGGTCGCAGGCCTCCCTGAGCAGCATGGGCTTGGCCGAGGCGTCGCCGCCGCCGCCCTCCTCCACCGCGCCGATGCGCTTGACCTCCAGGCCCTCGGGCCGGGCGATCACCAGGTCCTCCTCCTGCTTGAGGATCACCCCGAAGTAGTCCTTCTTGTCCCGGGTGCGGTAGACCACGATGCAAGAGGACAGCAGGGCGAAGGCGTCGTCGCGGTGATAGCCGCAGGCCAGCTCGCAGGCCATGCAGGCCGTGCACTTCAGGGGGTCGATCTTCACTCCCATGGCGGAAATCCTCGCTAAGGCTTTTCAGGCGCGGGCGGCGGTGCCTGGCAGAGTATGGCCGCCGCAGCCTGAGTTTGGGGGCTTGCGGTCACAATTTTGACGAAAGCCATCATAGCAGCAAAAAGGCGGGCCAAGTCAACGAAAAAAACATAATGAATATAATACTTCCACAAATCGCCTTGCCGACCCCTTGCCAGCCCTCTGCCCGGCCAGGGGCCGGGGGTGGCCCTGCCAGATAACCAATCGTTTTCATTATCATTAAGTTGTCAAATTCAGTTAAGGCCTAAGAATAGCATGGCTTTAGGCGCCGGCTGGGGCGGCCGGTCCAGATTGGGAGCGGGCCGGGCCCAGGGCGGCCCCAGGCCGGCTTTCTCTCATAAAGGTTATAATATTTTACTTGACAAGCCAGCGGCCGATTTTCTACAAATTTAGAGACCACCCTCCCAGGCCCAAGACCAGAGCCGGAGCGGGCCCCGCCGGTTGCCCGGGCAGCCGGGGAAAGCCAAAGGCGGGGCGCGGCCGGCCAGCGCGCAGAAAGCCCTTTATGTTCGAGGCCGCGGCCAAACCCGAGAAGGTATCCGACCGGATCATAGAGCAGATCCGCGACGCGGTGCTCTCCGGGCAGATCAAGCCCGGCGACCGCCTGGCCTCCGAGAAAGAGCTCATCGCCCAGTTCGGGGTGAGCAAGGCCACCATGCGCGAGGCCCTGCGCGTGTTGGAGGCCATGGGCCTGGTGGAGATAAAAAAGGGCACCCAGGGCGGGGTCTTCATCGCCGAAGTGGACATGAAGACCACCATCCACTCCATAATGAACTTCCTGCACTTCCGCTCGGTCTCCATCCGCGACATCACCATGCTGCGCTTCGCCATCGAGCCCTCGGTGGCCCACCTGGCGGCCATCAACGCCACGGACAAGGACCTGGAGCGGCTGCGCGAGCTGGCCGAGATCACCGAGGCCGACGAGGTGGACGAGCCGTCCAAGGAGATCAGCTTCCACCGCTACCTGGCCCGCATGAGCCAGAACCCGCTTTTGATCCTGATCATGGACTTCGTGGACAACCTGCTGCGCGACGCCAAGTACAAGCTGAACCTGAACCCGGAGTTCTACCAGGAGGTGCGCGAGGCCCACCGCCGCATCCTGGCCTGCCTGGAGCGGCGGGACGCGGCCGGGACCCGGCGGGAGCTGGCCAGCGACCTGCTCACCGTGGACCGCTACATGGCCGCCCAGGCCGGCACGCCGCCCTTTGACCCGGCCCACCTGGGCCTGGACCTGGACGGCCAGTATGTGGGGGGCGTGGGCGCGGGCGGCGACGGCCACCGCGTCTGGGACGGCTCTCTGGCCAGCCTGGCCCCGGAGGCCCTGGAGGGCCTGTTCGGCCGGGCCCTGGAGCCCGAGGAGATCAAGCGGGGCATGCTACTCAAGCGGGTGGGCACCGGCGGGCTGTACCTGGTGGTGCCCGAGGCCGCCGATAAGGACTGATTCACCGGATTCGGCGGGGCGGGCCGAGGGAGAGGCAGGCCCACCGCCGGGAACCTGAGTACAGGGCCGGACCAGGGGCGCAGAGTCGCCCGGCCGGCCGCCAACAGGCGACGGAACACCAAGGCCGGGACGCGATGGACTCCGGAGTTGGTTTCGAGAGCGCGAAACACAAGGTGCAACGAGATCAGGGAGCTTTAAGTAATGAGCGATAGCCAGAAGGGTGGGCGCTATTTCTTCGAGGACGCCGCACTGCCCACCGATCCCATCAGCGGCCAGAAGCCCATCAAGCTGAAGTACCACGCCGGGGGTCAGTGGAAGGCCTCCCGGACCGACGTATACATGCCCTGCTACAACCCCTCCACCGGCGCGGTCATCGCCATGGCCCCCCAGTGCCTGGCCGAGGAGGTGGAGGAGGCGGTGGCGGCCGCGGCGGCAGCCTTCCCGGCCTGGTCCACCACGCCGGTGAGCAAGCGGGTGCAGGTGCTCTACAACATGAAGCACCTGCTGGACGAGCATCTGGAAGAGCTGACGGTGCTTTTGGCCAAGGAGATGAGCAAGAAGTACCAGGAGGCCATGGGGGACATCCTCAAGGTCACCGAGGTGGTGGAGTTCGCCTGCGGGGCGCCGCACCTGATGAAGGGCGAAGCCCTCATGCAGGTCTCCACGGGCTACGACACCGCCCTGTACCGCGAGCCCATCGGGGTCTTCGCCGGCATTCCGCCCTGGAACTTCCCGGCCATGATCCCCCACGGCTGGATGACCCCCATCTGCGTGGCCACGGGCAACTGCATGGTCTTGAAGGCGGCCAGCTTCGTGCCCCAGTCGGCCATGCGGGTCATGGAGCTGTGGCAGGAAGCGGGCATCCCCGACGGCGTGATCAACGTGGTCACCGCCGGCCGCGACCAGGCCGAGCTTCTCCTCAGGCACCCCACCATCAAGGGCATCACCTTCGTGGGCTCGACCAAGGTGGGGCTGCACATCTACTCCACCGCCACCGCCCACGGCAAGCGGGTGCAGGCCCTGTGCGAGGCCAAGAACCACGCCTTGGTGCTCCGGGACTGCAAGCTGGAGCGCACGGCCGCGGGCATCATGAACGCCTTCACCGGCTGCGCCGGTCAGCGCTGCATGGCCCTGCCGGTGATCGTGGTGGAAAACGCCATCGCCGACGAGCTGGTGGCCCTGCTCACCAAGCTGGCCGCGGAGGTCAAGCTGGGCAAGGCCTGGCTGCCCGAGACCGGCATGGGGCCGGTGGTCAACCAGGGCCACAAGCAGTTCGTGGAGAACTGGATCGCCACTGCCGAGAAGGAAGGGGCCACCATCGCCCTGGACGGCCGCAACCCCACGGTGGCCCCCGGCTGCGAGAAGGGCTTCTTCATCGGCCCCACCATCATCGACCACGTGACCGAGGACATGTCCTGCGGCCGCGAGGAAATCTTCGGCCCGGTGCTGTGCGTCAAGAGGGTGGAGAACTTCGAAGAGGGCATCACCCTGATGAACAACAGCCGTTTCGGCAACGGCTCGGTGATCTACACCCAGAACGGCTACTACGCCCGCCAGTTCGCCTACCGCACCCACGCGGGCATGGTGGGGGTGAACGTGGGCATCCCGGTGCCCCTGGGCATCTTCGGCTTCACCGGCCACAAGCAGTCGTTCTTCGGCGACCTGCACGTGATGGGCCGCGACGGCTTCGCCTTCTTCACCGAGAGCAAGTGCGTCACCCAGACCTGGTTCTCGGAGGAGGGCGGCGAGATGGCGGCCTGCAAGGTGGACACCTGGGACGGCACCATAACCTCCCTCCCCAAGGGGAGCTAGGATCGGCCCGCCGCCGGGCGGGGCGGCCCGGCCCCGCCGCGGTCCGGCGCAAGGAGGATAGTTCATGGGAACGGCCACTGCCAAAAAAATAGACCCTATCCTGTCCGAGCTGATGGGCATCGTGGGCGACAGCCACGCCACCGACGCCAAGCACATCCGCTACGCCTACAGCTATGACCTGTCCTTCGTGCAGCCCAAGCTGCCCGACTACGTGGTCATGGCCGAGACCGTGCAAGAGGTCCAGGAGATCATGCGCCTGGCCAACCGGGAGAAGATTCCGGTGGTGCCCTACACCGCCGGCACCAACATCGGCGGCCTGTGCATCCCCGAGCGGGGCGGCATCCTGCTGGACCTCAAGCGCATGAACAAGATACTGGACATCGACGTGGCCGACGGCGTGGCGGTGATCGAGCCCGGCGTCAGCCACGCCCAACTGGCCGCGGCCCTGGGCCCCCTGGGCCTCAGGTTCGGCTGGCCGGTGGGGCCGCCCTCGGCCTCGGTCAGCTCCTGCGCCATCAGCCACGGCATCGGCGGCATGAACGCCCGCTACGGCCTGCAGAGCCAGGAGATCACCTCCATGGAGGTGGTGCTGCCCACCGGCGAGCTGGTGCGGGTGGGCTCCTGCGCCATCCAGAAGGACGCCTGGCACTCCACCCTGCCGCTGCCCAAGCTGGACGGCCTGTTCAAGGGCTGGCTGGGCTCCACCGGCGTGGTGACCAAGCTGGGCATCAACGTGCACCCGGCGCCGCCCATCCTCAAGATCTTCACCGTGTCCTGCAACACAGTGGAGGACATGTACTCCTACATGTTCAACCTGAGCAACTACGAGATCTGCGACGACATCACCGCGGTCTCCTGGTGGCTCTCCCAGGTGCCCATCCCCTACCCCTACACCCCCAAGCCCGACGACGCGGCGGAGTGGAACTCCTACGCCACCACCTTCTCCTGGACCGACAAGGAGCGCGACGCCCGGATGGAGATTTGGGAAAAGGTGGTGGCCGAGGAGCAAAAGAAGGGCACCAGCCTGCAGGTGACCCACTACCCCGAGGAGGCCCTGCGCGGCCGCACCCAACTGCCCAGCCAGGTGGTGGGCTCCACCAAGAACTACTGCAAGATGGGCGGCGCGGGCATCTCCTGGCCCGGCACCTTCACCCCGGCCAAGAAGTGGGCCCCGGTCTACACCCGCTGGAAGGAGATCCTCATCGGGCACAAGCTTTCGCCCAGCGTGCGCATGAGCATGTACCGCGGCGTACACTACGGCATGCTCCGGGCCATGATCCCCTTCAACAAGCAGAACCCGGCCGAGACCGAGAACGCCCGCCAGGCCATCGTGGAGTGCCTGCGGGTGGACCTGGACGAGGGCGGCATCCCCTACAAGCCGCCGGTGGACTTCGCCAAGGAGATAAACCTACGCGCCGACCCGGGCTACTTGATGCTACTCAAGCGGGTCAAAAATATGCTGGACCCCAACGACATCATGAATCCGGGCAAACTGGGCATCTAGCCCGGACATTTCATGGGGGTTGGGCGGCATTAAACAGCGAATCAGCATTCATGGGGCCGTTATGAAAAAGGCGCCGACATCACCAGGGTACGGTTTGCACCCTGGCCCGGCACAGCCAGCCGCCGGCAGACAAGGCGTCTGGCGAGCGAGCGCCGCAGGTGTAGCTGAGGCTACATCGAGGCGCGAGCAAAGCCAGCAACGCCGTATGACGGTGGCTGGCGAAGCCGGACGCCCGGCCCTCATGAAATGTCCGGGCTAGCCCGGTCAGGAGGCAGAGCATGGAATGGGATATTTCTCGCCTGGAAGACCTGGAGCACTATATTTGGCGCTGCACCGCCTGCGGCACCTGCCGGGTGGCCTATGACTTCGGCCCGCCGGCCACCTGCAAGCCCATCTGCCCGGCCGGCACCGAGTTCGGCTTCGAGGGCAACATGTCCTCTAAGGGCAAGATCGCCTTTGCCCGCGGCATCCTGGACGGCAGCCTCACCTTCGACGAGGACCTGCTCAACGATATTTATCGCTGCACCATCTGCGGCGGCTGCCAGAGCCAGTGCCAACTGGACCACAAGCCCTTCATCCCCGAGATCATGGAGGCCATGCGCCGCAAGGCGGTGGAGGCCGGGGTGGGGCCGCTGCCCCTGCACAAGAACCTGACCCGGTCGCTGAAGAGCTATAACAACCCCTACCAGGGCCCCCGCCGCCTGCGCACCGACTGGACGCGGCCTTTCAAAAAGGCCGGGCGTCCCATCAAGGACATCATGAAAGAGCCGGCCCCGGTGCTGTTCTACGTGGGCTGCACCGGCGCCTTCAACCAGCAGGCCCGGGCCATCCCCGTAGCCACCGCCAGCCTGTTCCACAAGCTGGGCCTGGACTTCGGCATCCTGGGCGAAAACGAGCTCTGCTGCGGCTCCACGGCCATGCGCCTGGGCGACGCCGAGGAGTTCAAGCGCCTGGCCACCCAGAACCTGGAGCTGTTCAACAAGCTGCACAAAGAGCAGGGCGTGGACACCATCGTCACCTCCTGCGCCGGCTGCTACCGGGCCATCAAGAAAGACTACATCCTCTCCAGCGCCTACGACGAGCTGATGGACGGGGTGCGCGTGGTGCACACCGCCCAGTACCTCTACGACCTGCACCAGGAAGGCAAGCTGCCCATCGAGGGCTCGCTCAATATGAAGGTCACTTACCACGACCCCTGCCACATCGGCCGCCACCTGAACAAGTTCGAGGTGGACGAGGACGGCAGCAAGCTCTGGCCGGGGGCCTACGTGGGCGTGTCCGAGGCCGAGTGCCTCTACGAGCAGCCGCGCGAGCTACTCAAGGCCATCCCCGGCCTGGAGTTCGTGGAGATGGAGCGCAACCGGGCCAACAGCTTCTGCTGCGGCGGCGGCGGCGGGGTGATGACCGGCTTCGGCGAGTGGGCGGCCAAGAACGCCGGCCTGCGCATCGAAGAGGGCCTGGAGACCGGGGCCACGGTCATGGCCTCCACCTGCCCCTTCTGCCACTACAACCTCAGCCAGGGCGCTCAGCGCGTGGACGGCGACATGAAGGTCTACGACCTGGTGGAGCTGTTGGACCAGGTGATTCCGGCCAAGTAACCAGGGGACGCGGGGCCGGAGCCGCGGAGGCCAGACCAGGAAAGGAGGCGCAGGACAAGGCCTGCGAAAAAAGGGCCGGCGGCGGCGCATTAGGGAGAGGGCCGCCGCGGCCGCGACGACAGGCGTCAATCTTTGCGGAAGCCGCCCGGGGGCCATGGTCGGCCCCGGCCCGGCGGCTCCGCGCAGGGGTTCCTTATAGAGGAGGGGAGCACATGAAACGTATTTTGGTCCTATCGCTTAGCGTGGCGTTGGCCCTGGCCTGGGCCGTGCCGGCGCTGGCCGCCGCTCCGGTGAAGATCGGCGTGCTGGTGCCTCTCACGGGCATCGTGGCCAACGGCGGCATGGAGATGAAAAACGGCATCGACATGGCCGCCAAGGACAAGAAGACCCTGCTGGGCCGTCCCATCCAGCTCATCGTGGAGGACACCCAGGTGAAGCCGGCGGTGGCCGTATCCAAGGCCGAAAAGCTGGTCTTCCAGGAGAAGTCGGTGGCCCTGATCGGCGTGTTCAGCTCCGGCGTGGGCTTGGCCCTGGCCAAGAACATCGCCAAGCTCAACGTGCCTTTCTTGACCACCCACGTGATGACCACCGCCTTCTACGGCCTCAACCCCCTGGTGTTCCGCAGCGGCCAGCTGGCTAACGACCAGACCGCGGTGGGCAACGTCAAGGGCATCCTGGCCACCCCGGACCTGAAGAAGCGCAAGTACTACGTGCTGGTGCATGACTACGCCTGGGGCCACGACGCGGGCAAGCGCTTCATCGCCCTGGCCAAAGAGAACGGCATCAAGGTGGTGAACCCGGACTTTGACAAGGCCCCCATCGCCACCAAGAACTGGTCCACCTACATCAGCAAGATCAAGGCCTCGGGCGCCGACGGCATCTACATCGCCCTGATCACCGACGTCATCCCGCGGTTCATGAAGCAGGCCACCGAGTTCGGCCTGATGAAGACCTGCCGCCTGGTCTCCGGCGCGGCCCCCGGCGCCATGGACCTGGAGAACTCCGGCCCGGCCGGCGTGGGCATCTTCGGCGCCAGCGACTACTCCTGGGACCTGGAGAACTTCCCCGGCTACCAGGCCAAGGCCAAAGACTGGAACATGCGCTACTACAAGATGTACAAGGCCATTCCCTGCGACGCGGCCGCGCACAGCTATGTGGGCGCCATGAACCTGTTCCTGGCCATCGAGAAGGCCAAGAGCACCGATCCCCAGAAGATCGCTGCTGCTCTCAAGGGCATGAGCTACGATGGGCCCTACGGCAAGGTCTGGATCTGCCCCAGCGACAACTGCATGCGCAACGACGCGGTTCTCACCGAGACCAAGGTGGCCCCCAAGAACGCCTACGGCGCCAAGATCTACATGAAGGTGCTCAAGGTGTTCAAGGCCGCGGAGCTGGGCCCGCCCTGCAAGTAGGGCTTTTAGCCAGGTAAGCAACGCCGAGGCAGGGGCCGGGGCGCTCCCCGCGCGCCGGTCCCTGCCCCGCCAGATGCCACAGCCAGCGGGTAGGTGCAGGTCATGGGTTGGATCGCAACCACGGTGGACATAATCCTCAACAGCCTCGTGCTGGGCGGCATCTTCCTGATCATGGGCGTGGGGCTGAACATCATCTACGGCCTCAACCGGGTGATGAACCTGGCCCACGGCGCCCTCTACGCCCTGGGGGCCTACTTCGGCTTCACCATGGTGGCCCTGGGGCTCAACTACTTCCTGGCCCTCTTGTTGGCCCCGGTGGTGGTGGGCGTGGCCGGGCTGATCATCGAGCGCCTTTTGATCAGCCCCATGCGCAAGCGCCACATGATCTACACCCTGATCCTCACCTACGGCCTGATGTTCGTCATCGACGGCCTGATCAAGTTCTTCTGGGGCCAGGAGACCCGCTTCATCCAGCTGCCCGAGTTCATGCAGCAGACGGTCTCGGTGGGGCCGGCCTCTTATCCGGTGTTCAGACTAGTGATCCTCATCGGCATCGCGGCGGTGGTGGCCGCCCTGATGCTCCTGCTGGGGCGCACCAGACTGGGCATCAACATGCGCGCGGCCAGCTCCATCCCGGAGATGGTCTCCGCCTGCGGCATCAACGTGCGGCGGGTGCAGATATCGGCCTTCGTGCTGGGCTGCATCCTGGCCGGCACCGCCGGCATGCTGGCCGGGCCTCTGTTCACCGTCTTCGCCCTCATGGGCCACGACATCCTCATCAGCTCTTTCGTGGTGGTGGTGATCGGCGGGCTGGGCAGCCTGCGCGGGGCGGTGGTGGCCGCCCTGCTGGTGGGCTTCGTGCAGACGCTGGCCGAGTTCTTCGTCACCGACATGGCCATGGTCATGGTCTACATGCTCATGGCCCTGGTGCTGGTGTTCAAACCGCTGGGCATCCTGGGAGAGGGTAAGTTTGAATAGCACGGCAACCGCGGCGCCGGGCGGGCTGATTATGAGGGCCCTAAAGGACAACCCAGCCGGCAAGCTGATCCTGCTGGGGGTCCTGGTCTGCTTGGTCATCCTGCCCTTCGTGCTGCCCAACCGCTTCTACGTGCGGCTGGTCAACGAGATCATGATCTACGCCCTGCTGGCCATGAGCCTGGACGTGCTGCTGGGCTATACGGGCCTCTTGTCGTTCATGCACAACGCCTACCTGGGCATCGGGGCCTACTCCACGGGCCTGTTTTTGATGCACGCCTGGTCCGGGTCGGTGTGGCTGGCCATGCTGGCGGGGGTGCTGTTCACCCTGGCCGTGGCCCTGCCCGTGGGCTGGGTGCAGGTGCGCACCGGCGGCCTGGCCTTCGCCCTTCTCACCCTGGCCTTCGGCATGATGTTCTACACCGTGGCCTGGAAGTGGTACCCGGTCACCGGCGGCGACGACGGCCTGATGGGCCTGCCCCAGCCCACCCTGAGCCTGCTGGGCATCAACCTGGCCAGCAGCGGCAACTCCACGGCCATGTACCTTTTCACCCTGGGGGTGGTGCTGGTCTGTTTCCTGTTCACCTGGCGGGTGATCCACTCCCCCCTGGGCGCGGTGCTGGAGGCCATCCGCGAGAACGAGGAGCGGGCCTCCTTCGTGGGCATCAACGTGCGCCGCTACAAGCTGGTGGGCTGGATGCTGGCCTGCGGCCTGGCCGGGGTGGCCGGCAGCCTCTACATCCTCTACCGCGGCTACGCCGGTCCGGGCGTGATGGGCGCCTTCGAGGGGGCCGGGGTGCTGATGATGGTGCTCCTGGGCGGCATGGGCTCCCTGTGGGGGCCGCTGGTGGGCGCGGCCATCTTCATCTTCATGAAGGACTTCCTCAGCTCCCTGACCCAGGACTGGGAGATCTTCGTAGGCGTCATCGTGATCCTGCTGGTGCTGTTTTTACCCCGCGGGGTGGCCGGGCTGCCCGACCTCCTGCGGCGGGCCAAGGCGGAGTGAGCGGACCGTGGAGCCGATCCTGACCACCAAGGACCTGTCGCGGCACTTCGGCGGCGTGCTGGCCGTGAACCTGGTGAGCCTGAGCGTCTACAACCGCCAGGTGCACTCCATCATCGGGCCCAACGGCGCCGGCAAGACCACCCTGATCAACGTCATCACCGGCCGCCTGGGCGCCAGCGACGGCCAGGTGCTCTACCAGGGCCGGGACATCACCCACCGGCCGGTGCACGAGCGGGTGCGCCTGGGCATCAGCCGCACCTTCCAGATCACCAGCATCTTCATGGGCCTGAGCGTGCAGGAGAACGTGCGCATCGCCGTGCAGAGCCACCTGGGCGGCTCCTGGAGCATCTTCAAGGCCCGCAGCGGCCTGAGCGAGGTCAACGCCAAGACCCAGGCCATCCTGGAGCGGGTGGGGCTCACCGACGTGCTCCGTCAGCCGGCCAACTCCCTGGCCCACGGCGACCAGCGGGTGCTGGAGGTGGCCATCGCCCTGGCCGGCGACCCCAAGGTGCTGCTCTTGGATGAGCCGGCCGCGGGCATGAGCCCGGCCGAGACCGACCAGATAAGCGAGCTCATCTCCGCCCTGGGCAAGGAGATGGCCGTGGTGCTGGTGGAGCACGACATGGAAGTGGTGATGAAGATCAGCGAACACATCACCGTGCTGCACCAGGGCGGCGTCATCGCCCGGGGCACGCCCCGGGAGATCGCCAGCGACAAGCAGGTGCGCGACGCCTACCTGGGCGGCGACCAGTGGGCGCCCCTGACCAGCGTATAGGGAGCCTGTATGATCCGGCTGGAGAACATAGACACCTACTACGGCACCAGCCACGTGATCCAGGGCCTGTCCCTCAACGTGGAGGCCGGGGCCGCGGTAAGCATCCTGGGCCGCAACGGGGTGGGCAAGACCACCACCCTGCGCTCCATCATGGGCCTCACCCCGCCCAAGGCCGGCAAGGTGTTCATCAACGACCAGGCGGTGCGCGGCTGGCCGCCCCACAAGATCGCCGGCCTGGGCGTGGCCTACGTGCCCGCCGAGCGCCACATCTTCCCGGACCTGACCGTGGAGGAGAACCTCAAGCTGGCCGAGGCTCGCTCCGACCAGGCCGGGGCCTGGAACCTGGAGCGGGTCTACGAGTACTTCCCGGTGCTGGGCGACCGGCGCCGCTCCGGCGGCACCCGGCTCAGCGGCGGCGAGCAGCAGATGCTGGCCATCGGCCGGGCCCTGATGGGCAACCCCAGCATCATGCTCCTGGACGAGCCCTCCCAGGGCCTGTCCCCCATCCTGGTGGCCAAGGTGGCCCAGATCGTATCCGAGCTCTGCAAAGAGCACGGCATCACCCTGCTGCTGGTGGAGCAGAACTTCCGCATCGCCCTGGCCATGGCCGACCGCCACTACCTGATGGGCACCAAGAGCAAGATCCAGGGCGAGGTAAGCTCGGCGGAGATCATCAAGGACCAGGAGCTGATCAAGCGCACCCTGGCCGTTTAGCCGCCGGCCTTTTGCCGGCGTCGCAGGCGAGGAGGAAGCCGTGAACCTCAAAGAGCGTTTCTTAAACCGCCTCCAGGGCAAGGAGGTGGACAAGACCCCGGTGGGCTGCACCACCACCTACGCCGTGGTGGCCTTTGGCCAGGCCTGCGGCTATCAGCGGCCCCAGGCCGACACCGACCCCGTGGCCATGGCCGAGTGGGCCCTGACCGGCCCCAAGGAGGCGGGCTGGGAGTGGGTCAAGGCCATGGGCTGGGACATCATCGGCATCTCTGAGGCCCTGGGCGTGGAGCTGGGCGCCCCCACTCCCGAGACGCAGTACTACGTCAAGGGACACCCCTTTGCCGAGAGCCTGGACGGCCTGGACTTCCCTGCCGACTTCCTGAGCCGCGGCCGCTTCCCGGTGTTCAAGGAGCAGTTCAAGATCCTCAAGGACCGGGTGGGCGAGGACATGGTGGTCTTCGGCGAGACCGAGGGCGCCTTCACCGCCGCGGCCAACCTGGTGGGCACCGAGAGCTTCATGAAGTGGTGCTTCAAGGCCCCGGACAAGGTGGACCAGGTGCTACAGGTCACCAAGGAGGCGGCGGTGGCCGCGGCCAACTTCGCCTTTGACCAGGGCGCGGACTACTACGTCTTCGCCGAGCCCACCAGCGGCCCGGCGCTGCTATCGCCGCGCATGTACAAGAAGATCGTGCTGCCCCTGGAGCAGGAGATCATCAAGCGGGTCAAGGGACCGGTGGTGCTGCACATCTGCGCCAACACCGACAGCATCATCGACATGATGTGCGACACCGGCGCCGTGGGTATCAGCATCGAAGAGAAGGCCAATATGAAGGCCGCCGCCGAGATCGCCCACGCCAAGGGGGTCAAGGTCTTCGGCAACGTGGCCACGGCCACCACCCTGTTCAACGGCACCCCCGAGGCCTGCTACGCCGAGTCCAGGCAGGCCCTGGAGAACGGCACCGACTTCCTCTGCCCCGGCTGCGGGGTGGCCCCGCCCTCCCCGGTGGAGAACCTGCGGCAGCTAAAGAAGGCCCGGGACGACTACTTCGCTTAGCCCTAAGCGCCGTTGATTCACCCCGCCCCCGCCGGCCCTCCGGCGGGGGCGTTGTTTGGGCCCGGCCATCGGGCTATAGTGCAGGCCATGGAGCAACCGACCAAGATAGCCTTCCTGGGCGCGGCCCTGGACTGCGACGAGCGCCAGGAGGCCCTGGACGAGAAGCTGGACAGCCTGGGCCTGGGCGGCGACCCCTACCCCCGGGTCATGGAGCTGATCCGGGCCGAGGTGGACCCGGCCCGCTGGACCGAGGCCGGCCGCCTGGAGGTGCCGGCCTGGCTCTTGCCCGGCCCGCCGCCCGAGGCCGCCGACCAGCTCAGCGTCGAGTCCATGGTGCGCTTCATCGACCAGGGCGGCTGTTGGGACGCGGCCACGGAGGTGGGCCGCCTGGCCGACGGGGCCTGGCCGGCCGCGCCCTGCCTGATCGCCGTGGACCACAGCCTGGCCGGCGGGGTCATGGCCGCCCTGGGCGCGCGCCTGGGGCCGGAGAACCTGTCGGTGCTGGTGGCCGACAGCCACACCGACGCCATACCCATGGCCGCCCTGGCCGGGGCCATCGCCTACGACCAGGCCACCAACCCGGCCTCGGTCTACGACCCGGACGACCCCTATCTGCGGGACCGGCCCGAATCCTACAACGCCAGCAGCTTCCTGCGCCACCTCTTGGACCAGGGCCTGATCCTGCCCCAGAACCTGTATCTGCTGGGCCTGGGCGACTGGCCGCCCAAGCAGGCCTTCCGCAGCAAGGACCCCCGCCTGGCCGCCTACACCCAGGCCTACAGCCGCCTGAAGCAGGCCGGGGTGGGGCTGGTGACCAAGGCCGACCTGGCCGCGGGCAGCCAGAAGCTCAAGGCCCTGCTGCGGCGCATCCAGACGCCGTATCTCTACGTGTCCCTGGACCTGGACCTGGGGGCCGGCGCGGCCCTGGACGGGGTGCGCTTCCAGGACCGCATTGGCCTGGGCGAGCGCCAGCTCTACGCCCTGGCCGCCCTGGTGCGCGGGGTGCTGGGCATGGGCGCGGCCCTGGCCGGCCTGGATGTCTGCGAGTTCAACACCCGCCGGGCCGGGGCCGACCGCACCTACCGCATCGCGGCCAACCTCATCGAGATCATCGCCTTCGGCCAGCCGCCCCGCCCCTGAGCGCGGGATGCTAAGATAGGTTCATGACTGGTGCGCCCATATGTGCGGGGGGCCTATTATGCCCGGCCATGAGCTGATCTGGCTGGGCCCGGACCCGGCCGGCCCCCTGGCCACCCTGCGCCAGGCCTTCGGGCCCCAGGCGGTGCGGTCCCTGGCCGAGCCGCAGGCGGTGCTGGAGCTGCTGGCCGCCCAGCCCGGACGCTTCGGGGTGCTGGCCGTGGCGGCCGGGGCTGCGCCCCAGCCGGCGGACTGGCTCACGGAGGTCAAGCGCCTCTGCCCGGACCTGGAGGTGGTGCTCTTGGGCCGGGTGGGTGGGTGGTCCGGCCTGCCCCGCCGCCTCTGGCCCCTGTGCCTGCCGGCGGATGTAAGCCCCCAGGACCTGGTGGCCGGGGTGGCCAAGCTCCGCGAGCTGGCCGAGCTGCGCCGCGACCAGGCCAAGCAGGGCCAGGCGCTGGCCGGCCGCCTGGCCGTGGCCCGGCGCAACGTGGAGGCGGCCCTGGGGCTCCTCTATCGCACCATGGGCGTGGGCATCGTCACCGTGCGCCGCGACGGCTTCGTGGCCTTCTACGACAGCGAGGTGCGCCGCCTCACCGGCTCGGCCCCGGCCGAGCTGAGCCGGGTGGGGGACTGGCTAAAAAACCTGGCCGCGGACCCGGCCCAGGCCGCCGAGGTGCTGGCCGCCCTGGACCAGGCCTGGTCCGGCGGCGGCCGCCGCGAGCTGTCCCTGACCCTGGCCCATCCCGACGGCGCCGGCCGCACCCTGTCCTTGAGCCTCATGCTCTTGGTGGGTGACCAGGGCGACCCCCGGCAGTTGGTGCTGGTCTTCAGCGACCCCAGCGACCGCGCCGCGGCCCTGGAGTACGAGCGCCTGCTGGCCGCCCCCACCCTGGCCGCCTACGTGTACTACCCCGAGCGCGGCTTTGCCCGCCTGACGCCAGCCGCCCTGGAGCTGATCAACCAGGCCTTTGACCTGGCGCTGACCCCGGCCCAGGTCCTGGGCCGGCGGCCCGAGGAGCTGCCCCTGCCCCCCGAGGCCGCCCGGCGCTGGCAGGAGCTTCTGGGCCTGGCCGTGGCCGGCCAGGCGGCTGGCTCGCCGCCGCCCCTGGGCCTGCCAGGACAGCGCATCCTGCGCCACGCGGCCCTGGCCCCGGTGGAGCGCGAGGTGGAGGGGCCGGGCGTGGTGGCCCTGCTCGGGCGCCGGCCGGAGCTGGCCGAGGCGGCCGCGGCTATGCCCGGCGGCCTGGCCGGCCTGGCCCTGGCCTCCCTGCCCACGCCCCTGATCCTCTTGGAGGCCGTGCGCGGCGAGGGCCGCGAGGTGGAGGACTTCATCGTGGCCGGCGTGAACCCGGCCGCCTGGCGGCTACTGGGCCGGCTGGATTTCTTCCGCCCCCAGATGCGCCTGGCCGAGCTGCTGCCCGACCCGGCCGCCCAGGGCCGGCTCTTCGCCGAGGCCCTGCGCCTGACCGAGGAGGGCGGCCAGGCCCGCCTGGAGATGGGCCTGCGGCCCCAGGGCGCCCGCTCGGGCAGCCGGCTCATCTCCCTGTGGCTGGGCAAGGTGGGCGACGGCGTGGCCGTGCTCATGGAGGACGTGGGCCTGCAGCGGGAGCAGGAGCAGCGCCAGAAGCTCTACCGCCACGTCTTCGGCCACATGCAGGAGGCCATCATCGTCACGGACCTGGCCGGCCTGATCATCGACTGGAACCCGGCCAGTGAGCGCATGTTCGGCTACGCCAAGGACCAGGTGCTGGGCCAGGACACCCGCCTCTTGGTGCCGCCCAGCCGCAGCCGCGAGCTGGGCCAGTACGGGGCCCGGGTGCTCAAGGAGGGCAATGTCTGGAAGGGCGAGTACGAGTTCGTGCGCCAGGACGGCTCCCGGGGCATCGCCTCCACGGTGCTGGCGGTGCTTAAGGACGACGAGGGCCGGGCCTACGGCACCGTGGGCCTCAGCCGCGACGTCACCGCCGAGCGCCGCCTGCAGGAAAACCTGTCCCTGCAAAGCCGCGAGTTGCAGGAGAAGAACATCGCCCTCAACACCCTACTCCGCCACGCCGAGGAAGAGCGCCTGCGGGCCTGCCAGCAGGTGGCCGCGGACCTGGCCCAGCGCATCACCCAGCGCCTGCAGCAGATCCTGGACCACGTGGAAACCCCGGACATGGTGCGGGACCTGGCCGGGCTGCTGCTCAGTGACCTGGGCCGGCGGCCCGAGGGCGCCCTGGACCCCACCGACCCCACCCTGGCCCTGAGCGAGAAGGAGCTGGAGGTGGCCCGCCTGATCCGGGCCGGCAAGTCCAGCGAGCAGATCGCGCTCTTGCTGGGCAAGAGCCTGGACACCATCCGCCTGCAGCGCATATCCATCCGCAAAAAACTGGGCCTGACCCGCAGGGACCGCAACCTGGCCAACTATCTGAATAAGCTGGACGTTATCTAGTTCAGCCCCGCCCCGCGTAGACTTCATTAGACTTTATATAGACTTGACTGCCGTAGCCAGACAAGATCACTATGACTTTACGCTGCGGCGCCCCAGACAACCCTGACCCGTCCCGCCTGCCCCGGGCCGCCGCGGTCAAATCTAAGCTTAAGGGAGTGAGGACATGTTCCGTTTCCAGACCGAGCAGCAGGTTTGCCAGATCGGCGGGGTGAAGCTGGGCGGCCAGCCGGGCCAGTACCCCACCGTGGTCTGCCCCTCCATCTTCCAGAAGGGCGACCGGGTCTTCGAGGGGGCCAAGCGCAAGGAGGGCTTCAACCAAGAGCGCGCCACCCAGATAATCCGCGCCGCCGAGAAGCTCTCGGCCGAGTCCGGGGTGCCGGTGATGGCCGACATCGTGGCCAACACCGCCGAGGAGTTCAAGACCTTCATCGACTTCTTCGTCAGCGCCACCGACATGCCCTTCTGCATCGACGCCTGGGTGATGAAGCCCAAGCTGGAGGGCGCGGCCTACTGCGCCGAGAAGGGCCTCTTGGACCGCATGTTCTACAACAGCCTCACGGTGTGGGAGCAGGACATCGCCACCGAGATCAAGGAGATTGCGGCCCTGGGCGTCAAGCACGTGCTCCTGGTGGCCTACGACATGGCCGACCAGATGCCCAGCGGCCGGGTCAGCGGCACCCAGAAGCTCCTGGACGCCATCGCGGCGGCTGGGGCCAAGTTCCAGAGCATCATGGTGGACACCTCGGTGATGAACGGCCCGGCCACCGGCCTCTGCTCCCTGGCCAACCGCCTCATCAAGGAGAAGTGGGGCTTCGTCACCGGCAGCGCGCCCTCTAACGGCTCCTACATGTGGAAGGCGGCCCGGGAGAAGTGGGGCTTCAAGGGCTGGGCCGGGGCCGACGCGGCCCTGGAGGGCCTGGCCTCCTGCCTGTACCACGACATCATCTTCAGCGGGCCCATGGCCGGGAGCGACCGGGTGATCCCGGCCGTGGCCATGGCCAACGCCTATCAGGCCACCATGGCCTTTGCCGAAACCAAAGCGCTGCCCGCCGAGCCCAGCCATCCCCTGTACCGGTGCTTCGGCGACTTCGTGGAGCAGCTCAAGGGCATGTAACACCTTTGCCGGCTTATGTCCGGCGGACATAGCGAGGGCCTTGGGCCCCAGGGAGGGCGAGAGATGACCCCCAAGGAGAGGGTGCAGAAATTTTTCCGGCGCGAGCCCATCGACCAGATGCCCCTGTTCAGCGGCATGGGCACCGTGACCATCCAGGCCATCGAGAAGATGCAGGTGCGCTTCGCCCAGGTGCACACCGACGCCGAGCTCATGGGCCGCTCGGCCATGGAGAGCGCCAAGCTGTGGGACTTCGACGGCGTGGTGGTGCCCTACGACATGTGCACCCCGGCCGAGGCCCTGGGCCGCGGCGTCACCCTGTACACCGACGTGGAGGGCATCCTCTACCCCACGGTGCCCACCAAGTGGGCCACCATGGACGAGGTGAGCCTGCCCGCGGACTTCAGCGGCATCTTCGGCCAGGCCCGCATGCCGGTGGTGGACGGCGCCCTCAAGTACTGCCTGGGCTACGAGGGCGGCAAGTACGCGGTGGGCGGCTGGGTGCTGGGGCCCTTCACCCTGGCCGGCCAGGTGATCGAGCTGGACGTGCTACTCAAGGGCGTGGCCAAGGACAAGGAGCGCGTGGGGGCCTTCCTGGGCCGCATGACCGACCTGGTCATCGCCATGGCCCAGCACTACCAGTCCCTGGGCGTGGACTACATCACCATCCGCGAGATGGGCTCCGGCACCGACCTTCTCTCCCCGCGCATGTGGAAGAACCTGATCAAGCCCAACCTGGAGAAGGTCTTTGCCGCCCTCAGCGTGCCCTCGGTGAACCACATCTGCGGCAGCACCGACCTGATCGTGGAGATGATGGCCGACTGCGGGGCCACGGCGGTGAGCGTGGACCAGAAGAACAACATGGCCCAGACCCGGCAGAAGCTGGGCCAGGACGCCATCCTGCTGGGCAACTTCGACCCCTACAAGACCTTGGTGCAGATGGAGGCCGACCAGGTGGAGCCGGTGATCAAGGCCTGCATCGACAACGGCGTGGACGCGGTCTGGCCCGGCTGCGACCTATGGCCGGACGTCAAGGCCGCCAACATGCAGGCCTACGTGGACGCGGTGCACAAGTACGGCGGCGCCCCTACTCCGGCAGTGGGCCGCCTGTAATCAACGCCGCGCCGGCCATGGCCCCCCGGGCTGGCGCGAGAATAAAAATTCTTCGGGCAGGTGGAGGAGCGAGATGAGCGAGGAGAGAGTCAAGGAGCTACTCAAGGAGCTCCATGAAGGCGTGGTGGAGTACGACGAGGAGCGGGTGGTGGCCGCCTCCAAGGCCGTGCTGGACGAGGGCCACAACGTCTACAACGCGGTGATGAACGGCCTGGCCTCGGGCATGGAGGAGGTGGGCGAGCTGTATGACCAGCAGGAGTACTTCGTGCCCGAGCTTCTGATGTGCGCCGACGCCCTCTACGCCGGCCTGGACATCCTCAAGCCCCACATAGACCCGGCCGACGTGGGCACCACCGGCGCCAAGGGCCAGGTGGTCATCGGCAGCGTGCAGGGCGACGTGCACGACATCGGCAAGAACATCATCAAGATGATGTTCGAGGTGGCCGGCTTCACGGTGCACGACCTGGGCCGCGACGTGCCCCTGGAGAAGTTCGTCGAGGAGCAGCTCAAGACCGACAGCGAGATCGTGGCCATGAGCGCCATGATGACCACCACCATGATGGGCATGAAGAAGGTGGTGGAGATGATCAAGGAAAAGAACCCCAACGTGAAGATCATGCTGGGCGGCGCCCCGGTGACCGGCGACATCGCCAACCTCTTCGGGGCCGACGGCTACGCCGAGAGCGCGGGCAACGCCGTGCAGGAGGCGGTGCGCATGGTGGCCCAGCTGCGCAAGCTGCAGAACCAGTAGCGCTATCCAGCCGGGCGGGCGCGGCCTGCCCGGCCCCTTGCCCTTTGCCGCCGGGCGCCGGCCTCCGGCGCCGGGGAGCGGTCTGAACCAGGAGAGAACCCATGACGAGCGCCGAAAAGGCCATGGTCATTTTCCAGCCCTCGGGACGCCGCGGCCAGGTGGAGCGGGGCATCAGCATCATCGAGGCCTCCCGCCGCCTGGGGGTGGACATCGAGGCCCTGTGCGGCGAGAAGAAGGTCTGTGGCAAGTGCAAGGTGCGCGTGGAGCAGGGGGCCTTCCAGAAATTCGGCATCACCTCCTCCCTGGAGCACACCAGCCCCTGGCAGGAGGAGGAGGCCAAGTTTGTCTCCCCCAGCGAGCGCGAGCAGGGCTTCCGCTTGGGCTGCGCGGCCAAGGTGCTGGGCGACCTCCTGGTCTTCGTGCCCGAGGAGTCCCGGGCCGGCAAGCAGGTGGTCTCCAAGGCCGCCCGCGACATCCCCATCGAGCGCAACCCGGCGGTCAAGCTCTACACCGTCACCTGCCTGCCCCCCACCTTCGAGGAGCCCACGGCCGACTTCGAGCGCATGTGCCGCGAGCTGACCAAGGAGTTTGACCTGGAGGGCCTGACCATAGACTGGCACGCCCTGCGCGCGCTGCCCTCTGCGATTAGGAAAGGCAAGTGGACCATCACCGTGGCGGTGTGGCACGACCGGGAGATCATCAAGCTCTGGCCCGGCGCGGTGAGCGACTACTACGGCCTGGCCGTGGATATCGGCACCACCACCGTGGCCGCCTATCTGTGCAACATGCGCACCATGCAGGTGATCGACACCGTGTCCATGATGAACCCGCAGTGCAAGTACGGCGAGGATGTCATGGCCCGCATCACCTACCACCAGATGAACCCCGGCGGCCTGGAGCGCATGAGCAACGACCTCATCGAGGGCCTCAACTCCCTCATCGCCCAGGCCTGCGCCAACACCCACCCGCCCCTGGTCAAGCAGAAGGACGAGAACGGCAAGACCGTCAAGGACGCCGACGGCCAGCCGGTCATGGTGGAGGCGCCCCAGGAGGGCGTGGAGTACCTGCGCCTGAACCCTAAGGACCTGGTGGACATCACCTTCGGCTGCAACACGGCCATGCACCACATCTTCCTGAAGCTGGACCCGGAGCCCGTCGGGCTGGCCCCCTTCCCGCCGGTGATCCACCACAGCCTGGACATCAAGGCCCGGGACCTGGGCCTGGACATCAACGCCGGCTCCTACGCCTTCGTGATGCCCAACGAGGCCGGCTTCGTGGGCGCGGACAACGTCTGCGTGCTGGTGGCCGAGGAGCCCCAGAAGAGCGAGGAGATGGCCCTGATCATCGACATCGGCACCAACGGCGAGCTGGTGCTGGGCAACAAGCGCAAGCTCATCTCCTCCTCCTGCGCCACCGGCCCGGCCCTGGAGGGGGCCCAGCTCTCCTGCGGCATGCGCGCCGCGCCGGGGGCCATCGAGCGCATCAAGATCGACCCCGACACCCACGAGGTGGACTACAAGGTCATCGGCCGGGAGGCCTGGAAGAGCTTCAGCCAGCCCAAGGAGATGCAGACCAAGGGCATCTGCGGCTCGGGCATCCTGGACGTGCTGGCCGAGCTCTACAGCAGCGGCGTGGTCAGCAAGAGCGGGCGTTTTGCCAAGGAGCAGAAGTCAAAGCGCTTCCGCTCCATGGCCGACAACCCCCGCCAGAAGGAGTTCGTCATCGCCTGGGCCGAGGAGACATCCATCGGCAAGGACGTGGTCATCACCCAGAAGGACATCCGCCAGATCCAGTTGGCCAAGGGCGCCCTGTACACCGGCTGCAAGCTGATGATGCGGCGCATGGGCGTCGAGAGCCTGGACACGGTCAAGATCGCCGGGGCCTTCGGCACCCACGTGGACAAGGCCAAGGCCCTGACCATGGGGCTGTTCCCGGACTGCGACCTGGAAAAGGTGATGAGCGTGGGCAACGCCGCCGGCGACGGAGCCCGGGTGGTGCTTCTTAATAAGGCCAAGCGCGACGAGGCCAACTGGATATCGCGCAACGTGGAGTACATCGAGCTGACCGTGGAGAAGGACTTCGAGCAGCAGTTCATGGAGTCCATGCAGCTGCCGCACATGACCGATCAGTTCCCCCACCTGGAGGGCCTGGTGCGGCCGGAGATTCTGCACCAGAAGTAGCCCGCCTGCCCCATGAGGGCTGGGCGGTATTGTTATTTAGGCACTACTCGCGGAGTGGTTAAAAAGCCATAGCAGTGTGCCAGGCACAGCCAGCACCCTGGTCCGGCACAGCCAGCCGCCGGCAGACAAGGCGGCCCAAGGTTTGGGCTGCCAAGGCCCTTCGGCGGGAGCATTGATAGCCGGCAAGGGCAGATAGCCCCACGAACCGCTCTGCCCCCGGCGGCCCGCCGGTGGCGAGCGAGCGCCGCAGGTGTAGGCAAACCTACATCGAGGCGCGAGCGAAGCCAGCAACGCAGTATCCCGGGCCCAAGGCTTGGGCTCCCAGATGTTTTCAACGGGAGCATTAGAGTTTCGACCTTGGTAGATGGCATCTCGACCCGCTTTGCCCCCAGCGGCACGCTGGCTGGCGAAGCCGGACGCCTGCCCCGGCCCCCGGATGGCCGCCTGGCCATCCGGGGGCTATATTTTCACCCAGGAGGTTCTGCTCATGACTGAGGTGGAGATTCAGGCCGGGGCCTGCGGGTTCGTCACCAGGGTGCGGGCCGACCAGAAAGACGGCCAGAGCGTGTCCCTGGCCATAACCTCGGACTGCGAGGCGGTGGCCAAGCTGGCCGAGGAGCTGGGCGCGCTGGGCTGGGACGACCTGCTGCGCGCCCGCTTTGCCCAGGGCCCGGCCGCGGCCGTGGCCGGCCGCTGCCTTAAGCACGCGGCCTGCCCGGTGCTCAGCGGGGTGCTCAAGTGCGCCGAGGTGGAGCTGGGCCTCAACCTGCCCCGCGAGGCCAGCATCCGCTTCGTGCCCCCGGCCTGAGAGCAGCCCGCGCATAAAAACCGGGGCGGCCCCTCTCAGCCGCCCCTTCCCCGCTCGGCGCGGGCTCTACTGTGACCCTCCCCCTATAGTAGCGAGGCGATGATCATTTTCTGCACCTGACTAGTGCCCTCGTAGATCTGGGTGATCTTGGCGTCGCGCATCATGCGCTCCACCGGGTACTCCTTGACGTAGCCGTAGCCGCCCAGGATCTGCACCGCGTCGGTGGTGACCTTCATGGCCGTCTCGGCCGCGAACAGCTTGCACATGGCCGACAGGCGCACCGCCTCCACCGGCACCCTGCTCAGGTCCTTGGGCACGCCCTGGAAGGCGGCGGCGGCCTTGTAGACCAGCTGCCGGGCCGCCTCCACCTGGGTGTCCATGTCCGCCAGCATCCAGTTCAGGCCCTGGAAGGTGATCAGGGCCTTGCCGAACTGCTGCCGCTCCTTGGCATAGGCCACGGCCGCGTCCAGGGCGCCCTGGGCCAGGCCCAGGGCCTGGGCTGCCACGGGCACCCGGGTGAAGTCCAGGGTCTTCATCAGGATGGCGAAGCCGGTGCCCTCCTGGGCCAGCAGGTTGGCCGCCGGCACCTCGCAGTCCTCGAAGATCACCTCGCAGGTGCTGGAGGCCCGGATGCCCATCTTGTCTTCCTTCTTGCCGATGGACATGCCCGGCGTGCCCTTTTCCACCACGATGATGCTCTGGCCGCCCTTGTGCGGGGCCTTGTCCGGCTGGGTCACCGCGGCCACGCAGACCACGTCGGCCACGTCGGCGTGGCTGATGAACTGCTTGGTGCCGTTGATGACGTACTTGTCGCCCTTTTTCACCGCCCGAGTGCGCAGGCCGGCCACGTCGCTGCCCGCGCCGGGCTCGGTGAGGCCGAAGGCGGCCAGCTTTTCGCCGCTGGCCAGGCCGGGCATCCAGCGCTCTTTTTGTTCCTCCGAGGCGGCCAGCATGATGGGCATGGAGCCCAGCTCGTGCACCATCAAGAGCACCGTGCTGGCGCCGCAGACCTTGGCCACCTCCTCGCAGGCCAGGCACAGGGCCAACAGCCCCATGGCCGAGCCGCCGTACTCCTCCGGGAAGTCGGCCCCGAACAGGCCGTTGTCGCGGAACACCTGCACCACGTCCCAGGGGAACTTGGCCTCCTGGTCCCGCTGGGCCGCGCCGGGGGCGATCTGCTCCTGGGCCAGGCGGCGCACCATGTCCCGCAGCATTATCTGTTCTTCGGTGAGTCCGTACTGCATGCGCTGTTACCTTTCAGCTGACAATATGATCCTATGACAAGATGATAACCCTATCTAGAATCAATAACAGGTTCGATAATGGGAACCGGACAATCAACGACCCAACGATATTTGCTGTCCCATTTTTTTGCCAAAGGAGAAAAACAAATGAAAAAAACAACCAAGACAGCAACTGCCGGAATGTTCCAAGCCCATTTTACTTTTAACGCAGAAAGGCAATACATGACAAAAAAAACAAGCCATAAAAGAAACACTGCTAGGAAAAGATAAAATCCCCACGCCAAAAAACCTGCGCTAGCATAAAATCCAATTGCTAGCAGTTGCCCGCTAACTGTAAGCCTTAGTCCCCTGTCTTGTTCAATCTCACAATATTCTTTATAATCATAAAGCAAATAGCATTTTTTACTATTTAATATATAATTTCTTCCTACTGTTCTTGCTCCAAAAATAAAAATAATATGATAAAAACGGTATGGAGCATAAATTGATAGCGCCGATGCTGCGATGGCAGGCAAATATATCAAAGAAACATCAAAATCTAATAAATTAAATTTAACTGTCCCCCAGAAATAAAATTCAACACTAAAAATTATTAATGGTGCAATTGTAAATAATATAAGACTGCAAACTAGCCTTCTAAGTAACTGGCAAACCCTTCTTCTGCTTTTTTCTTTGATAAACCCCCATTGATTAGGTTTGAATGTGTTAATGCTGTTCAGCATCGCACCGTATAGCACGGCATAAAAAACGCAAAAAACCGTTTGCGCGGCATTGAGCTGACTACAATCCGCCATAACCACCCCCCAGGCGAAACAACTCCTTCAAAACCTCTTTTGGTTTTCAGACGGTTCTCTGTGTCCGGCC
Organism: Thermodesulfobacteriota bacterium; assembly: GCA_040751985.1. GTDB lineage: Bacteria > Desulfobacterota > Desulfarculia > Desulfarculales > Desulfarculaceae > Desulfoferula. The sequence goes on from JBFMFU010000065.1 coordinate 171,644, forward strand.
AATCCTGCCGATAAATATGGCCTTATTTTTTATCCGGGTGCTTTACCGTCCCCCACTATTTCTTAGGCCTGATCACCATGGTCAGCCGCACGCTGGGGTCCGGGCAGACCACAGTCATCTCCTCGCCCGAGTCCCAGGGGTATTTGCCCCCGAACTGCATCATGGTCAGCGCCGGGAAGATGTCGTGAAAGAAGAAGCCGCACAGGCCGCCGTTCTGCCAGGCGCTCAGCTCCAGCCGCTCGCCGACCTGGTGGCCGGCGTTGCAGGGCTCCTGGGCCGAAACCACCTCGGCCTCGAAGACCGCGAAACCCTTTGGCGTGACCGCCATGTTCCCCCTCCCGGCGCCGGCCGCCTATTCGTTCTCCACCAGCATGGCCATGCCCATGCCGCCGCCCACGCACAGGGTGGCCAGGCCCAGGGTGTTGCCCCGGCGCTTCATCTCGTTGAGTAGCGTGATGACGATGCGCGCGCCGGTGCAGCCCACCGGGTGGCCCAGGCCGATGCCCGAGCCGTTGACGTTGGTGATCTCGCGGTTCAGGCCCAGGCCCTGCTCGCAGGCCAGGTACTGGGCGGCGAAGGCCTCGTTGACCTCGATCAGCTCGATGTCCTTGAGGCTCACGCCGGTCTTTTTGAGCAGCTTCTGGGTGGCGGGCACCGGGCCCCAGCCCATGATCTCCGGCGGGCAGCCGGCCGCGGCCCAGCCCTTGATCTTGCCCAGGGGCTTGAGGCCCAGCTCCGCGGCCTTGGCCCGGCTCATGAGCAGGCAGATGGCCGCGCCATCGTTGAGGCCCGAGGAGTTGCCGGCGGTGACGGTGCCGTCCTTGGCGAACGCCGGCGGCAGCTTGCTCAGGTCGGCCATGGTCAGGCCCAGGCGCACGTGCTCGTCGGTGTCCACGATCTTGGGATCGCCTTTGCGCTGGGGCACCTTGATGGGCACGATCTCGGCGGCGAACTTGCCGGCCTTGATGGCCGCCTCGGCGTTGTTGTGGCTCCTGAGCGCCACCTCGTCCTGGGCCTGGCGGGAGATGTTGTACTTGCGGGCCAGGTTCTCGGCGGTCTGGCCCATGATGTAGCCCGGAGGGGCCAAGAGGGTGGAGCCCGAGTGCAGCATCTCCCACATGATGTCCATCATCTGGCCGTGGCGCAGGCGGGCGCCCCAGCGGGCCTGGGGCAGGCAGTACATGGCGTTGGACATGGACTCCACGCCGCCGGCCAGCATCACGTCCGCGTCGCCCAGCTTGATGTAGGCCGCGCTCTGGGCCAGGGTCTGCATGGCGCTGGAGCACTGGCGCTGCACGGTCACCGCAGGCACCTCCACCGGGATGCCGGCCTTGAGCATGGCCGTGCGGGCGGTGTTGGACTCGTCGGCGGCCTGGATGCAGTCGCCCAGCACCACGTCCTCGATGATGGCCGGGTCGATCTTGACCTGGTCCAAGACGGCGGTGATGACCTGGGCCGCCAGGGCGTGAGCCCGCAGGCTGGCCAGGGCTCCGCCGAAGTCGGTGACTGGGCTGCGGCCCATGGCCACGATGACTGCGTCGCGCTTATCTTTCACTTGGCACCTCCTAAACGGCGATGATTGTCGTGCAAACAGAAAGTAGAGAATAGCCCGGCTGACCAGCCAGGTCAAGTATTTGGTTTTACTGATGCAAAGCCGCCGGGCCCCGCCGCAAGCCCCTGTAATGAATGACGGTTCAGCGGCCGGCCCGGCCCGGCGGACGGCCTGCCCCTAGTGGAAGAACGGCACCGTGAAGAGGTTCAGGAAGCCGTTGAGGCTGCCCAGCCCGCCCAGGCCGGCCAGCACCATGGCCAGGATCACCACCGGCCGGGAGTTGGCCAGGATGGCCACCGAGGCCAGCATGATGGCCAGTTGCAGCAGGGCCAGGGCGAACTCGAAGTTGTGGTCCTTTTCCCGGTAGCGGCTGCTCTTGTCCTGCAGGGCCCTGGCCTCGGTCTCCAGCTTGTCGCGGTCGGCGCGGTAGCGGGCGGCCTGGGCCCCGGCCTGCTTGATGCGCTGCTCGTACTGCTGGCGCAGGCCCGGCGTCAGGCCCTCGCCGCGGGAGGCCAGCTCCAGTTGCAGGCGGGCCTGCTCCTGCTGGTACAGGTGCTGGCGCATGGCCTTGGCCTGGTAGTAGGCCCAGTGGTTGGAGGCCTTCTGCTGGTTGAGCAGCATCTCCTTGCCGGCCGTGGCCCCGCCCAGGGAGGTCAGGGCCAGCATCATGCCGAAGAGGGAGATGAGCAGGGCCACCCGCCTGGTGAAGGCCTTCTCCTTATGCTCCTCCAGCTCCTCGTGCTTGGGCAACTCGAACTCGGGCATGGCGTGCACTCCTCGCGTCGGCCGCCGGGTCGGCGGTCAATCTACAGGCTCTCTTATATTCCGTCTGTGTGGGATACCTTGGGGTTAGCGGCGCGGCTGTTTTTCCAGTCCCTCCACCACGGCCCGGAAGTGCTCGTGGATCAGGTGGCGGTCGAACTCATAGAAGGCGGCCAGCATGGCGTCTTTTTCCTGCCGGCCGAAAAGCTCCATGCAGGGGAAGAAGAAGTGCTTGTCCTCTTTTTCGATGTGCCGGGGGTAAAACTCGGCCAGTTCCTCCAGGATGGCGATGCACTGGCCCCGGTCGCCCGCCTCCCGGGCGGAGACCAGCCGCCCCACCAGGGAGCGGCCGTACTTGTGGTCCTCGATTAGCTCCTGCATCAGGGCCCCCAGCTCCGGCGCCAGGTCCCGGCCGGCCAGGTCCTTGAACAGGATGTCCTCCTCCTTGCCGTGGTGGCAGCGGTCGGCGTAGCTGCGGATGAACTCCACCGCCGCGCCCAGAAAGCCCCGGTCCAGCTCCCCGCCCCCCCGCAGGCGCTGGGCCTCGGCCGCCATCAGGGCGATCATGCGTTCGATGAGCCGGTGCTCGTGCATCAAGGGTCCGATGGGCCACATAACCTGCCTGCCGGTTGAGGGTTGCTGCGGCTGCCTCTACCAGCTCAGCCTACGCAGGCGCCGCCCGGTTGTCAAAGCCAACCCGCGGCGGCCGGCGCTGTTTTTCCGCTGGCGCAGCCGGGCCGGCCGCCTTATGCTTGGCCCTGTTGCCCGCCGTCCCTGCCCGGCTGGCCAGATATACCCCCAACCGGGCCCGTGACGATGAATCCAGAGCGCCGCCTCACATCCGGTTACCTCCTGGCCTTGGCCGCCTTCACCTGGTGGGGCCTGTTCCCCTTCTACTTCAAGGCCGTGGCCGCGGCCAGCCCGGTGGAGGTGCTGGCCCACCGGGTGGTGTGGTCAGTGCCGGTCTGCGCCCTGATCCTCACCGTGCTGGGGGGCTGGTCCGGCCTGGCCCGCGCCATGGCCCGGCCCAAGGTGCTGGGCACCCTGGGGCTCACCGCGGCCATCATCGGAACCAACTGGCTCATCTTCATCTACGCGGTCTTGACCGACCGGCTGCTGGCCGCCAGCCTGGGCTACTTCATCACCCCCCTGGTCAATCTGGCCATGGGCATGATCTTCCTGGGCGAGCGGCCCGGCCGCTGGCAGCTGGTGGCCATGGTCCTGGCCGGCCTGGGCACCCTGAACCTGGTCGTCTCCCTGGGCAACCTGCCCTGGATCTCCCTGAGCCTGGCCCTGAGCCTGGCCTGCTACGGCCTGCTGCGCAAGACCGTGCAGGGCGTGGAGGCGGTGGGCGGCCTCTTGGTGGAGACCAGCCTGCTCACCCCCCTGGCCCTGGCCTGGTTCTTCTGGGCCGAGCGCCAGGGCAGCCTGGCCTTCGGCCACCAGGGCCTGTGGCTCGACCTGCTCCTGCTCAGCGCCGGCTGGATCAGCTCCCTGCCCCTGATCTGGTTCACGGCCGGGGCCCGGCGCATACCCTTCTACGGCCTGGGCCTGTGCCAGTACGTCTCGCCCAGCCTGCAGTTCCTCTTGGCCGTGGCCCTGTACCACGAGCCCTTCACCCGCACCCACCTGATCACCTTCTCCCTGGTCTGGGCCGGCCTGGCCCTGTCGCTCTTGGCCGGCTCGCCCTGGTTCCGGCGGCGCAGCGCCCTATAAACCCACCGCCGCAGCCGGCGTTTTGCTACAATGGCCTCAGCCCCCACGCTGGAGAGGAAGATGAACAACCAATCCTGGAGCGCCAACCTGATCCTGGGCCTGGCCATCGGCCTGGGCGTGGCCCTGGCCGGCTGGTTCGTGGGCCAGGCCCTGTACCAGATCAAGGCCACCCAACGCTACGTGACCGTCAAGGGCCTGGACGAGCGCGAGGTGGCCGCGGACCTGGCCATCTGGCCGCTGAACATCAACGTCACCGGCAACGACCTGAGCAAGCTGCAGGGCCGCCTGGACTCCGACCGCCGGCTGATCCGGGCCTTCCTGGTCCGCCAGGGCTTCACGGCCAGCGAGATCAGCGAGGCCCCGCCGCGCATCACCGACTACTACGCCCAGGGCTACACCGGCAGCAACCTGCCGCCCAACCGCTACAAGGCCGAGGCCAGCCTGACCCTGACCACCACCAAGGTGCAGGCGGCCAAGAAGGCCATGGAGGCCTCGGGCGAGCTGGTGCGCCAGGGCGTGGTGCTGGCCCAGGACTACGGCCGGGCGGTGGAGTTCCTCTACACCGGCCTGAACCAGATCAAGCCGCCCATGATCGCCGCGGCCACCAAGAACGCCCGCGCCGCCGCCGAGCAGTTCGCCCGCGACTCCGGGGCCAAGGTGGGCGGCATCCGCACCGCCAGCCAGGGCCTGTTTACCATCCGCAACCGGGACGTGAACACCCCGGACAAGAAGATCGTGCGCGTGGTCAGCACCGTGGAGTACTTCCTGGTGGAGAACTAGCCCCGTGGACCGGACCGAGTTCCTGTCCAAGGTGCCCCTGTTCGCCCTGCTGGGCCGGAGGGACCTCAAGCGCCTCGCCGAACTGGCCCAGGAGGAGAGCTACGCCCCAGGCCAGTACGTCTTCCGCGAGAGCGAGCGCGACGACAGCCTGTTCGTGGTGGTGGACGGCGAGGTGGAGGTGGTGCGCGACCTGGACGGCGAGCACGCCAAGCGCCTGCGCCGCCTGGACGCCTACTCCTACTTCGGCGAGATGGCCCTGATCAACGACCTGGTGCACACGGCCAGCGTGCGGGCCCTGGGGCCGGTGCGCCTGCTGCGCCTAAAGGGCTTTGACCTGCGCCAGGAGCTGGAGAGGCACCCCTTTTTGGCCGTGGAGCTGCTGCAGGTCCTGAGCCGGCGCATCGTGGACACCGAGCGGCGGCTGATGAAGGTGCTGGAGGGGCTCTTGCCCGTGTGCGCCTCCTGCAAGAGCATCCGCGACGACGACGGCCGCTGGGTGCCCCTGGAGGAGTACCTGCACCTGCACTCCGACGCCAGCCTGACCCACGGCATCTGCCCGGTCTGCGCCCAAGAGCTGTATCCGGGGCTGGTGGAGAAGAAGCCGAGCCCTTAGCCGCCGGGGGCGCCGGCAAAAGACAGGCGGGCCAGCCGGCCCGCCTGTCTTGCGTCGTGGGAGTGCGAACTACTTAGACTTGCGGCTGCTTAGACTTGCGGCCCCGCTTCTCCAGGCGCCGGCGCAGCACCCAGCTGCCCAGCAGGGCCGAGCCCGCCAGGGCCAGGGTGGCCGGCTCGGGCACCGCGTCCTGGGGCGGGGGCACCAGGTTGACGAACGAGGCGCTGTCCTTGCCGCCGATGGACTGCACGTGCAGGCCCACCCGGAACTTCTGCTGCTGCAGGCCGGTGATCAGGGAGTTCAGGGCCGCGCTGGAGTTCAGCTCCACCAGCACCTTGAGGGTCTCGTTGGGCTTGATGCCCCAGCGGGGCGAGGGGTTCTTGGCCTCCATGGCCATGGTGGTCTCGAAGTTGTAGGACTGGCCGCCGGGCAGCTCGGGCGGGTGGGCCCCGCCGTAGAAGAGCACCTGGCCCACACTCTCCTGGTTCTGGATAGTCAGGCCCCGGATCAGGCGGTCGAGGTCCTGCAGGTATATCTCCGAGACTACGGACTCCAAGGGGCTGAGATTCTTGAACTCCAGCAGCACGCTCTTGTCCCCGACCTGGGTGATGCGCAGGCTCAGGCTCACCTGGTCAGCGCTGCTGTCGCCCGCTATGCGCTGAAAGGCCAGGTCCAAGGGGGCGATATTGTCGGCCAGGGCCAGGCCGGCGATCAAGAGCCCCACTATGAACAGCAGCCACGGCACCAGCTTGTGCATGTCGTGTCTCTCCGCCCAAACAGGCCTGAGCCCCCGCGGAAACGCGCGGACACTTACGGGTGGTCCAGGCTCCGTATAATTAAAATTTTAAAGCCGTTTTTGCCGAATGCCAGCAGAAAAATGCTTGGAGGTGTTTTCGGCTAAAGCTGAACTGCCCCGGCCCGCAGCAGCCGGGGCGGCTCCTGGCGCACGTCCACCACGGTGCTGGGCAAGCCGCCGGGGGTGGGCCCGGCGTCCAGGATCAGCTCCACCCCATCGGCGATGGCCGGGTCCAGCTCCAGGCAGGAGGCCGGGGCCGGGGCGCCGGCCGGGTTGGCGCTGGTGGCGGTGATGGCCCGGCCCAAGGCCCGGGCCAGGCCCGCGGCCACCGGATGGGGCGACAGCCGCGCCGCCACCCCTCCGGCCCGCAGCAGGCTGGGGTGCAGCCCCGGCCGGGCCGGCAGCACCAGGGTCAGGGGGCCGGGCCAGTGGCGGGCCATCAACTCCCTGGCGGCCAGGGGCAGGCCGGCGGCGATGCTCTGCACCTCCTCGGCCCGGGCCAGGATCAGGGGAAAGGGCTTGTCCGGGTGCCGGCCTTTCAGGGCCGCCAAGCGCTCCAGGGCCGCGGGGTTGGCGTGGTCCGCGGCAATGCCGTAGAGGGTCTCGGTGGGGAACACCACCAGCCCGCCCTGAGCCAGCACCGCGGCCGCCCGGCGGAGAAAGGCCTCGGCCGGGCGGATGGGGTCCAGGGTGAGCACCAAGGCGGGCATGGCGTCTGCTCCTAGTGGGGCGAAGGCCGCCCCGCCCTTGATACTAGCACAGGCCCAGGCCGGGCGCGGCGGGCCCAAAAAACCCGCCCCGCCTGGTCAGCGGGGCGGGCAAGGCGGCTGCGGCGCGCCTAGAAGTCGCGCTTGCGCTCGTTGGCCTCGTCCACCCGCAGGGGCCGGCCCCCCAGGTCCTTGCCGTTGAGGGCGGCGATGGCCGCCTCCGCTCCCTCGGGGTCCATCTCCACGAAGCCGAAGCCGCGGGACCGGCCGGTAACGCGGTCGGTGATCACCTTGGCCGAGTGCACGGTGCCGTGGGCCTCGAAGAGCGCGCGCATCTCCTCGGAGGTGGTGGTGTAGGGAAGGTTACCGACAAAAAGATTCTTGGGCATGTCTACTCTTTCTCCTCACAGGGACTCGGTGCGTGGCGTCCGGGGCTCCCCTGCCCCGGCCGCCTGGCCCCCTCCCCCCAAACGCAAGCAGCCCCGGCGCTTGGCAAGCCCAGGGCTGAAGCCGTGGCGAGGGTTTTGGGGACCGGAACGGGAAAGAACTTATAACAAAGTAATGATTAGTGTCAATGGCTTAGGGACGGAGGGCCGGGGCAGTTTGAGTAAAATGCATAGCCCATAGTAATATGAGAGCAATCCTTGCTGGGGGTTGTTCTCATGGCTTGGGTCGAAGTCTTTGATATTTTAAAAGGGCGACCCTATTACAGTGTGTTTGCTACGGTTTTCTTAGCAGCCTTACTTATTCTGCCGTATGTATTGCCAACAGAGGGAGCGGTTTGGGGCAAGATTATTAAAACCCTAGATGACCTTTCCCTCTGGCTGTCTCTTGGTCTTATAGCCGCTTTTTTTATTGCGACATACGCATGGGCTTCCCGCATATCTGTTTGGAGGAAAAACAGAGTAGAGCGTGCTGTGCGGGAAAAAGAGCGGGCTAAGCAAGCAGAAGCAAGAGAACGGAACCGTAGGAGCCTCCAAGAAGTTTTGGATAAACTGAAGGCTGCACGTCCGACTCGGGAAACTTTTGAAACACGGGAAAGCATTGAAGATTGGTCAGAGCAGGTAGTTCCGCTCCTTGGGCACAATAAAAATCACCAAAGTAATTTTGTGAACCAGATAGGATACCTGCTGGCGGGGCCTTCATCGACTACGGGTCGGGTAGTTATAAATAATATCAAATCAATCATAGCAGCCGCTATTGGAGATATAGAAGACGAGCTAAGGACTAGGGCGTGTTAACACTAAGTTGCATTTAGGATCAAAATGCGCAATAATGTGCGCATGAAAATCAACCAAGAACAATTTTCGGCTATCGCGCACTGCTTCCCTCGTCAGCGAGGTAATGTCAGCCT
>JBFMFU010000066.1:0-40146 GCA_040751985.1 Thermodesulfobacteriota bacterium
ATCTTCCAGGCCGCCAGGGCAAGAGCCCGTGGGTACCGCAACTCCTTTACCTTCATCACCATGATCTATTTCATCGCCGCGCCGCTGGGAGAACTAATTAAATTCCACAGCTAACGACGAAGAACCTCCAAACTTGTCTTGGGCGAAGCGGAAACCATAGTTTAAAGTTCTTCTTCGTGCTATGCGCCTAGCCGGTCTTCCTCAATCCCAAAATCCCACGTGCGTGAAGCGCAGGGTGAACTTCTTGCAGACCGGGCAGAGGTACTCACCGTCGGTGAGCTTGAGGGCGCGGCCCAGGCGGGCCATGGTGTTCCAACTGGCCACCACCTTGTCGCCCGGCCGGCCGACGAGGCTGGGGTGGTCGTAGGGCACCGCGGCCGAACCTGGGCAGCCGGGGCAGATCACTTCCTTGGCGTACAGGTTGGCCACGGCCAGGCTGGCGCAGTCCGGGCAATAGACCGGGAAGCCGCAGTAGGTCTTGAAGTTGGCCCGGCCGCCGAAGATGAACAGCGCCTCGGTGTGAAAGCCGCAGGGGCAGGCCGCCTTGATCAGGCTGCCGGCCTGGGCCGCGGCCGCGGCGCTGAGCAGCATGGTCAGGGCCGCCAGGGTGATCAGGGCCAGGCGGACGGTCCGCGCTTGGCTGGACATGGGTGGGCCTCCGGGTTGAGGGTTGGGCGGCGTCCGGTCCGGGGGACCGGCGCGGCCCCTATTCAAGCACAAGCCGGGCCGCTTGACCATGGCCATCCTTGTCTTGGCAGGGGGCAAAAACAGCACTCGACCGGGACGACTCGCTTGGGGCATGCTGGAGGGACCGCCACCCATACCAGGAGGGCCTTCGGCCATGTCCACGGTGGATGGCCTGCCCCTGCTCAAGCGCATCATGGCCATCCGGCGCCAGCGCCGGCAGGGACCGGCTCGCCTGGCCGAGCTGGCCCAGGAGCGCCTGCGCGCCCTCATGCGACATGCGGCCGGCCTGCCCCTGTACCAGCGCCTCTGGGAGGGCCTGGACCTGGAGACCGCGGAGCTCACAGACCTGCCGCCGCTGACTAAGGCCCAGGTGCAGGCGGAGCTGGACGACAGCCTGGCTGCACCGGGGCTGAGCGGTCAGGCGGTGCGGGCCTTCACCGAGCGGCCGGAGAACATCGGGCGGCTGCTGAACGACCGCTACATCGTGACCCACACCTCGGGCAGCAGCGGCAGCCGGGCCCACTTCGTGCAAGACCTCTGGGGCTGGCAGATCGGCCAGGCCCTGAACACCCTGCACCTGCTGGCGGCCCTCAAGGGCCTGCCCCTGGACCGGCTCTGGCCGCCCTGGCGTCTGGCCCTGATAGCCCCGGCCCGGCGGCACTTCACCTCCCTGCTGGTGGCCCTGCACACGCCCCCCATCTTCGGGCTGCTCTCCCGGGTGCAGATCATGGACATCCTGGACCCTCTGGGGCGCATCATCGCCGGGCTGAACCACCTGCGGCCGGTGACCCTGCACTCCTATCCCACCCTGCTGGCCCGCCTGGCCCAGGCCGCCCTGGACGGCGCCCTGAAGATCAGCCCTATGCTCATCACTGCCAGCAGCGAGCCCTTCACGCCCCGAGCGCGCCGCATCCTGGCCCGGGCCTGGCCCCGGGCGCGGCTGGTGGACGTGTACGCAGCCAGCGAAGCCACGCCCATCGCCTGGCAGTGCCCGGCCGGCGGACTGCACTACAACGCGGATTGGCTGATTCTGGAGCCGGTGGACGAGGCGGGGCGGCCGGTGGAGCCGGGGTGCATGGGCCGCGCCCTGTATCTGACCCATTTGTTCAACCAGGCGCAGCCCCTGCTGCGCTACCGCCTGGATGATCAGGTGCGGCTGCTGCCCGCCGGCTGCGTCTGCGGCTCCCCCCTACCCCGGCTGGAGCTGGGCGGCCGGGCCGAGGATGACCTGCGGCTGCCCGGCGCCGAAGGCGGCTGGGTGAGCCTGGCGCCCATACCCCTGATCACCGCCCTGGAGGACTGCCCAGCCGCGGTGCAACTGCAGGTGGTGCAGGAGGCGTCTGACCAGCTGCAGCTGCGTTTCGTCTTGGCTCCGGGGGCCGAGCCCGGCTCCACCGCCGCCGAGCTGGGCGGCCTGCTGGCCGGCTACCTGCGCCGCCAGGGGGTGAAGCGAGGAGTGCAGATTCAGATCTGCCACGCGCAGGAGATCGCCCGCGACCCCCAGACCCGCAAGGTCAAGCAGGTGGTCAACCTGGTCCGCGAGTGAGACGCGGGCCTACTTGAGCCGCTTGATAAGCTCCGCGGCCAGCTTTTTGGCCTGATCCAGGTTGCGCGCCGGGTCGCCGCTGGCCACATCCACGGTCAGGTAGTAGTCGCCCTTGAGCACGTGCAGGCCGGCCCCGGCCTTGAGGCCGCTGCCGCCCCAGAAGGCCTTGTCGCCCACGCCCGGCACGCTCTGGGCGCCCTGCACCGAGGCCTTGGTCTGGGCGAAGAGCTGGGCCGCGTTCATGTTCTTGCGCATGGCCGGCGGGGGCAGGGTCAGGGAGAGCTGCACGTAACGCACCGCCGTGCCCTTGGTCACCTCATAGAAGCAGATGCTCTGGCCGATGGCGTTGGGCCCGCGGGACATGGCCGACTTGACGTTCTGGCCCAGGACCCCTTGGGCGTCGGCTTGGGTGAGTATGTCGCAGGCCGCCGGGGCCTTGGCCCAGGCCAGAGGCGCCGCAACCAGGAGCAGGCAAAGGGCTATAAGCAGGGCTTTCATGGTTCTCCTTTCAGGGGAGGGCTGGGCGGATCGCTGGGCGCGGCCGCGGGTTGGCTTGACGGCGCGGGCGCGGCAGGCGGCGCGGGCAGCAGCCGCAACTCGTGCATGGCCCAGGGCAGGTTTTCGCGGGCGGGAGGTTCCAGGGTCAGGCGCAGGCCGCTGGCCTCCTGAGGCTGGAGCAGCAACAGATAGTAGTAGGCGCGCACCTGGGCCGGACGGGCCATGATCTGGGCCAGGGGGTAGAGCCGGGTCCGGTAGGGCACCCGCCGCCAGCGGCCCTGGGCGTCCTGCAGCTCCAGGCGCAGGCGCCGGGGGTAGAACTCCGGGTGGTGGCCCAGGTCCATCTCCAGGCCGCTGAGGCGCACCGGGTGCTTGAACTGCACCGCAAAGTAGCCGCCCTTGCTCTGGGGCTGGCCAATGCCCCAGCGGCTCCGGGGGTCGCCGTCCAGGGCCCGCGGCGCGTCCTGGGGCAGGGGGCTGGCCTGCAGCGAGGCCGTTGGCAGGGGCGCGGAGCGGGGCGGCTTCCAGGCCGGGGCGTCCGGCGGGGTCAGCTCAAAGGCCTCGGTCATGCCCCAGCGCCAGGAGGTGAGCTTGCGCACCAGGTCCCGATTGGCCTCCAGGGCCCCGATGATCTCGGGCCCCTGGCGGCGGTCGCTCAACTGCTGCCGGTGCACCAGCACCCAGCGCACGCCCATGCGGGCCAGGTCCTCGATCACCTCCCGGCTGGGCGGCTCCAAGAGCAGGTTGGCCAGGGCCTGGTGGCCGCGGGGGAAGTAGCCGCTGTAGCCGTTGACCAGGGGCCGGAAGTGGTAGGCCGACAGGTAGGCGTAGAAGGAGTTCTTGCGCGGGTTGTCCAGGGGCAGCTCCAGCACCGCCCCCTTGCCCGGCCGGTCCTTGAGCCAGGCCACCAGGGGCGGCAGGGTGCCGGGCACCGGCTGGGGGCCGCGTCCCGCTAGCGCGGTGGGCCACATCTCCAGGGCCAGGGCTGCGGCCAGGCCCGCGATTACCAGGGCCCGCAACCGGCCGGAGCCCAGGCGGGCCAGCAGCCCGGCCACCCCCAGGCCGATGAGCACCGCGGCGAAGAACCAGCAGAACAGCCCCCAGCGGGCGGCGGTGCGCAGGCCGCTGAAGCCGGGGAAGTGCTCGTAGAGCAGGCGGTAGGGGCCGGTGAACAGAACACGGCCGGCCACGGTGACCTCCGGGCCCAGGGACAGCACGAAGGCGGCCAGGGCCAGGCTGAGGTACAGCCAGCGGGGCTGGGGCCGGGCGTCGGCCGGGCCGGGCCAGAGCAGGCCCAGGAGGGCCAGCAGCAGCGGAGTCAGGCCCACCCAGAGGCGGGCCTCGGCCCGGCCCAGGGGATAGAGCAGCCGCCCCCAGAGGAAGTTGTTGGCCGGGGCCGAGAGGTAGTGCTCCGGAGAGGCGGAGTAGAAGCGCACCTCGTCCAGGTCCCGCACGAAGCCCATGGCCGCGCGCACGTCCAGGTAGGGCATGAAGAAGGGCAGCATGGCCACGGTGCTCAACCCGCCGAACAGGGCCAGCTGCTCCCAGGTCAACCGCTGCCGCCAGCGGCCGTGGGCCGGCAGCACGATGCACAGGGCCAGGCCCAGGGAGATGGTCAGGTACAGGGCCCAGTAGCCGCAGGACAGGCTCTGCAGCACGTAGAACAGGGTCAGGCCCAGGAGGTCGCGCCAGCGGCGGCTGTCCAACCAGCGGTGCAGGAACAGGAAGGTGAAGGGCAGCCACTGAATGGTGCTGATCTGCAGGCGGGTGGCCTGCAGGATGCGATAGGGGCAGAAGGCGAAGAAGAAGCCGGCCAAGAGCCCGGCCCAGAAGCTGCCGGTCAGGCGCTTGACCAGCAGGTACACGCCCAGGCCGGTGAGGGGGAAGCTGACCGCCAGCAGCAGGTTGTGGGCAAAGAGGGGGTTGCCGGTGGCCACCAACACCGGCGCGGCCAGGATGGCCTGCACGATCAGGTGCTCGCTGAAGGCCAGGCTGTGGGCGGCCGGCCAGAGGATGTTGCCCTCGAACAGGCTCAGGGGGTGGCTGGTCAGGGCCCGCCAGTCCCAGGCCAGGGCCCAGGCGTTGAGGAAGCTGTCGCCAGGGTCCCAGATGTAGTCCTTGAGGTGCAGGCTGAAGGGGCTGAGCCAGGGTACGGTCACCGCCGCATACAGCAGCAGCACTGCCAACCCCTGCCAAAACCCCAGCCATGCGGCTGGCGGTCGCTTGCCTATCCAGTCTCCCAGCGCGCCCCGTTTCAAACTAGCTTCCTCCCAGGCAGCCCCTATTATGCTACCGCGGAGGCCAAAAGGCCATGCCGCCCGCCGCGGGGCGCGGCGGGCGGACGGGGCGGAGGGCTATCAGGCGACCTGGCGCAGCCGGGCTATGCGCTCCTCCAGGGGCGGATGGGAGGCGAACAGGCGCATTAAGGCGCCGCCGCCGGCGATCTTGAGGGTGCTCAGGGTCTTCTGGCCGGTGTCCACCAGCTCCTTGGTGCCGAGCAGCGACTCCAGGGCGTGGATCATGGCCCCGCGGCCGGCCAGGGAGGCGCCGCCGGCGTCGGCCCCGTACTCCCGCCAGCGGGAGTAACCCATCACCACCAAGGAACCCAGGATGGCCAGGCAGATCTCCAGCACTATGGAGACGATGAAGTAGGTCATGGTGGAAAAGCCGGAGTCCTCCTCGTCACTGCGCGAGGCCTGGGCCACGGCGAAGGCCACCGCCCGGGACAGGAACACCACGAAGGTGTTGATCACCCCCTGCAGCAGGGTCATGGTCACCATGTCCCCGTTCTTCACGTGGCTCACCTCGTGGGCCAGCACCCCGGAGACCGCCTCGCGGTCCAGGCGCTCCAACAGCCCCGAGGAGACCGCCACCAGGGAGCGGCTGCGGGTGGGCCCGGTGGCGAAGGCGTTCACCTCCTCCGAGGGGTAGACGCCCACCTGGGGCATGGCGCCCAGCCCGGCCGAGCGGGCCAGGTTGTGCACCGTGTTCAGCAGCCAGGCCTCGTTGCCGCTGGCTGCGCCCGGGTCGATGATCTGCACCCCCATGGTCCAGCGGGCCATGAGCCGGCTCAGGGCCAGGGAGATAAAGGCCCCGCCAAAGCCGATGACCAGGGCGAAGATGAATAGGGCCTGGTAGTTCATGCCGGTCTGGGCGAAGAAGCGGTCCACGCCCAGGATCCGGGTGATGATCAGAAGGGTCATCAGGACCAGGAAGTTAACCAGAACCAACAGAAATACCCGCTTAAACACAGGCGTCTCCTCTCTAGTTAAAAAAAGGCCTTGCGGCCATGGGGCCCCAAAGCCAACCAAGTCTCCGACGGCCCTTGGTCGCAGGCCGTCTGCTCTGGCCCACCGGCATAGGGTCGCGGCCGCCCGCACGGCGCCCGGGGGCGGCGCGGCCGACCTTCGGCTGGATTATCCGGTGGGGCGGGGCAAAAGGCAAGGGGTCAGGGGAGGGTTTTTATCCGGCCCCGCCCGCCAGGGAGGCTGGCGCCCCGGCCGGGGCTGTGCTATTTAGTTGGCTGCAGCTTTATACAAAGGGAGTCGCGGACATGAAACGGCTGTTGCTCTTTGCGCTGCTGGGCTGCCTCTTGCTGGCCGGGCCGGCCGCGGCCCAGTTCGGCGACTCGGCCCTCACCGGCGGCGTGGTGGACCAGAACGGCGATCCCATGCGCGGCGCGGTGGTGCAGGCCCGGCAGGTGGACGGCGGCCTGCGCGTGGAGTCCATCTGCGACAACAAAGGCGTATACCTGATCACCGACCTGCCCGCCGGCCGCTATCAGGTGGTCGCCAGCCTGACCGGCCACGGCAACTCCAAGAAAAACGTCACTCTGGACCGCGGCCAGCGGCTGCAGGTCAACTTCGTGCTGGGAGCGGTTAATAAGGACGGCTTCGACCGCGAGTATCAGCCCACCCTGCCGGGCATCGGCCCCATGCGCTAGCCCATGTCCACCAGGGGCCGCACCTGGGTCACCTCGAAGCGCACCCCGGCCTTGATCATGCGTCCGGCCTGCTCGCCGGCCGCGGCGCTGATGGCCGCGCGCACCTGCTCCAGTAGCGCCCCCTGACGGTCGATCTCCTTGGCCTTGAGATACAGCCGCCAGCCTGGGGTACCGAAGCCCACCGGCGCCTCCTGCACCACGAAGAACACCGCCTGGGGGTTGGCCTCCAGGTTGGCCAGGCTGCGGTTGGCGCCCAGGCCCATGACCAGCTCGCCCTCCAGGCTCAGGCGGGGGCTGCCGAAATAGGCCGCGTTGGGCTGACCCTGGGCGTCGGCAGTGGCCAGCACCCCCACCCGCCCCGGCCGATTGATATTCTCTACAAACTTCTCGTCAAAACGCGCCATGGTCGCCTCCTCGGTTTCAGCGGGCAGGTGAGTTGGTTGCTTTAGTTATATTGTGCCACCAGCGCCGGCCCGGCACCAGGGCAGACGGGTTGGGTCCGGCCCCGGCCTCTGCTATGCTGGGGGCCATGCAGCCCGATCTGAGTAACCTGGTCATCGTACTGGTGCGGCCGCGCTTTCCGAAGAACATCGGCGCCGCGGCCAGGGCCGGGGCCAACCTGGGCCTGGGCGGCCTGCGGGTGGTGGAGCCGCTGCGGCTGTGGCCCGAGCCCATGCAGCGGCTGGCCGGCAGCCAGGGCCGGCCCTTGCTGGAGGCCCTGCAGGTGGTGGGCAGCCTGGAAGAGGCCCTGGCCGACACCGTGGGCGCGGCGGCCACCACCGCCCGCGACGGCTACAAGCGCGGCCGCCTGCTCTCCCCCCGCCAGGCCGCCCCGGAACTGTTGACCTGGGCCGGCCAGGGCCGGGTGGCGCTGGTCTTCGGGCCCGAGGACCGCGGCCTGACCACCGCCGAGCTGGACCGCTGCCAGCTGGGCGTGAGCATCCCCACCACGGAGGCCTCCAGCCTGAACCTGGCCCAGGCGGTGGTGGTGCTGGCCTATGAGCTGAGGATGGCGGCCCTCACCGACCAGGCCCTGCGCCGGCCCGGACCGCCGCCGGCCAGCCTGGAGGATCTGGCCGGGCTCAGGGAGCATCTGCTGAAGGCCCTGGTGGCCATCGGCACCCTGCCCGCGGACAACCCCGAGCACTTCTTTCGGCCCATCAAGGCTGGCCTGGAGCGGGCCCGCCTGAGCAGCCGGGAGGTACGGGCCCTCAGGGGCATCGCCCGCCAGATGCTCTGGCTGGCCGGCAGGACGCAGGGGCGGGACTGAGGCCCCTGCCCGTGGCCGGCCCGGCGCCTAGTCCGAGAACAGCGCGCCGTTGGGCTGCCAGTCCCCCACCATCTGCAAGAGCATCTCCACGGCCTGCTGGGGGTTCTTGGCCTTGCCCACGCCGGCCACCTCCCAGGATCCCAGGCTCACCACCGGCCGCTCGATTTTCAGGGCGTGGCCGATCTCGCTGAGAGTGCCCGGCCCGCCGCCCACGGCGATGACCCCCAGACCGGTCTGCACCACCAGCACGTTGCGGGCCTGGCCCAGGCCGCTGGGCACCACCACCTGGCACCAGGGGTTGGCCTCGCGCCGGCTGTTGCCGGGCAGGATGCCCATGGTCAAGCCGCCGGCCTCGGCGGCGCCCTGGCTGGCGGCGGCCATGACCCCGCCCAGGCCGCCGGTGACCACCCCGTAGCCGGCCTGGGCCAGGAGCAGGCCCACCTGGCGGGCCTGCTCCAGCTGCTCGTCGCTGGCCATGCCGGCCCCGATCACGCTTATAAACCTGGCCGTCTCTACCATCCGTATTCCCCCACCAGGTCCACGAAGCGGCAGCCGCCCAGGTCCTCCTGGATCAGCTTTCCGTTGCGCCTGGTTATCCTGAGCAGGGTCTGCACGCCGCGGTCGCCCACCGGCACCACCAGCCGCCCGCCTTCGGCCAGCTGCTCCGCCAAGGGCTTGGGCACCGAGGGCGCCCCGGCGGTGACGATGATGGCCTCAAAGGGCGCCTGCTCGGGCCAGCCCTTGGAGCCGTCGCCCACCTTCAGGTTGACGTTGAATATCTTGAGCTGCTCCAGCACCTTCTGGGCCCGGCGGGACAGGGCCATGATGACCTCGATGGAATAGACCCAGTCCGCCAGCCGGGCCAGGATGGCGGTCTGGTAGCCGCTGCCGGTGCCGATCTCCAGCACCCGCTCGCGGCCGGTCAGCCCCAGGGCGTCGGTCATGATGGCCACCATGTAGGGCTGGCTGATGGTCTGGCCGTCGCCGATGGGCAGCGGGTGGTCCTCGTAGGCCCGCGGCCACAGGGCCTGGTCCATGAACAAATGGCGCGGGATGTCGGTCATGGCCGCCAGCAGGCGCTGGTCACGGATGCCGCGGGCAGCTATCTGGTGCTGCACCATCAGCCGCCGCCGCACTGCGTAGTCGTTGGTGCCGCTCAAGGCTCCTCCTTTGGCGCACAGTCTAGCAAGATGGGGTGAGGGTCGGCCAGCCCGGATATTTGCCGCGGCTCAAATAATGGGCGCCGTCCGGCCGGCGCGATGCGCCCGGCCTAGGGCTTGCCCGGCTGGGCGGCGGCCGGCCGGGCCCAGTCCCCGCGCACCAGTTGGGCGGCCAGGTGCCAGCCCTCCTGGTCCTGGCTGAGCCAGGCCTGCAGATAGCCGGGCGGGAAGCGCAGGGGGCCGTAGACCACCTCGCCCTGCCACCAGCGGCCGCAGAGGGCCGGCGCGCCCAGCAGGTGCACGGCCTGGGGCAGCGACTCCAGCCGGGCCTGGTACAGGGCGTGCTGGTGCCCGCTGATCAGCCCCACCAGGGGCCGGCCCGCCACCAGGCCCATGATCTGCAGGGCGGACTGGTCCACGTCGCGCAGGGCCAGGCCGGCCGGCCCAGCCGCCTTGACCAGCGCCCCCCGGTACAGGGGGTTGATGCCGGCCAGGGGCGAGGCCAGGGGGTAGTGGCTGACCAGGATGAGCGGCGTGCGGGGCGGCAGCAAGGCCAGGGCCTCTTTAAGCCAGGCCAGGGCCTCGGCCGGGAGATGGCCGGTGGGCCGGGGCCGACCGTCGGGGCGCTGGCCCAGGCCGGGGTTGTCCAAGAGCACCACGGCCAAGGGCCCCAGCATGTACAGGTGCCGGGCCGGGCCCAGGTGCTGGCGCCACAGGGACAGGTCCACCCGGCCGCCTTCGTAGCGGGCGTCGTGGTTGCCGGGCAGGGCCCGCTTGGGCTCGGGCATCTGCTCCCAGGCCCGGGCCGCCACCATGAACTGGGCCTGGGCGTGGGCCAGGGAGCCCCGGTCGCCGTCCATGCACAGGTCCCCGGCCAGGAGGGTCAGGTGGGGCGCGAACTCCTTGACGCTGGCCGCGGCCGCCCCCCAGGCCCGCAGGGGCAGGCCGGGGTCCACCCGGCCGGCGTAGCGGCCCTGCTGCGGGCTGGAGGCGTCAAACAGGTGCGGGTCGGAGACGATGGCCAGGCGCAGGCGGCCCTCGGGCGGCCGGGCCAAGGCCAGGCGGAAGTCCTTCTGGGCGGCGGCAGTGGCGGCCGGCAGCCACCAGGGCCCGGTCACCCGCAGGCCGGCCGGCGCGGTGACGGCCACCACCCGGTCCGGGGCGCTCTGCAGGCTGTAGCGGCCCTCCTGGTCGCTGGCCACGATGCCCACGCCGTCGCTGATCAGCACCCCGGCCAGGGGGAGGCTGTCGGGCCCCAGCGTCCGGCCGGCCACGGTCAGGGCCGTGGCCGGGACAGCCAGCAGCAGACAGAGCAGCCAGGCCCAGAGCAGGCTCCGCAGCTTTTTCACAGCAGCACCTCCACGAATTTGCGCGCCCGCACGTCCACCAGGCCCTTGTCGGTCAGGCGCAGGAAGGGCAGGCCGGTGAAGCAGAAGGTCTGAGCCATCAAAAAGGGCCGGGGCAGGGGGCAGCCCAGTTGGCCCAGGGCCCGGCGGCAGTCCTCGGCCAGGCGATGGGCCTCGGCCACGGGCCCTGGCGAGATGATGCCGGCGATGGGCAGGGGCAGGCGGGCCAGGACCCGCTGGCCGGCCACCACGGCCAGGCCGCCGCCCATGGCCCGCACCGTCTCGGCGGCCAGGGACATCTCGGCCTCGCTGCAGCCGGCCACGAACAGGTTGGTGGTGTCCCAAATCAGGTTGGTGGCCAGGGCGCCCTGCCTGAGCCCCCAGCCCTTGGCAAAGCCCAGGGCCATCTTCCGCTCGGGGCTGTGGCGGTTCACGTGGGCCATCTTGACCACGTCCTGGCTCGGGTCGGCCAGCACGTTGCCACGCTCTACGGGCAGCTCGGCCTGGGCCTGTTTGGTGATGGTGTCGCCGGCCGCCTCCACCACCCGCACCTGGGCCCGCGGGCCGGGCGCGGCCAGATGGAAGGCCTCGGGCGGCAGGGCCGGGCAGACCGTGGTGGCCAGGGCCGCGGGCGGGTAGGCAAAGGGACGGGCCGGGGCCAGCAGCCGGCCCTCCTGGGCCACCAGGCGGCCCTCCAGCCAGACCCAGCGGGCGCGGAACTCCTGGAGGTCCTCCACCAGCACCAGATCGGCCACGTAGCCCGGAGCCACGGCCCCCAAATAGCGCAGGCCGTAGTAGCGGGCCGGGTTGAGGCTGCACCAGGCCACGGCCCGGGCCGGGGCCACCCCCAGGTCCACGGCCTTGGCCAAGAGCGGGTTCATGGCCCCGGCGGCGATGAGGTCGTCGAAGTCGGCCAGGTCCGTGACCAGCATGGCCAGGCCGGCCTCGGGCAAGTCCCTCAGGGCCGGCACCACCGCGGCCATCTCCCGGCGCACGAAGCCCTCGCGCACCATGACCGCCAGGCCCAGGGCCAGGCGTTCGGCGGCGTCGGCGGCGCTGACCGACTCGTGGCAGGAGGTGGTGCCGGCGGCGGCGTAGGCGGTCAGGCGCGGGCCCCGGGCGCCGGCGCCGTGGCCCTCCAGGGTCTTGCCCAGGGCCTGGGCCGCGGCGTAGTTGGCCGTGGCCCGCTCCTCGCCGTCGATGATGGCCAGCCAGTAGGTCTCGCCCACGCCCAGGCAGTCGGGGTGGGCCAGCACTTCCTGAAAGTGCGCAAAGCTCAGGCCGGCGCTGGTCTCCCACTCCGGGAAGGGCGGCACCAGGGGCGGGGCCAGGCTGAAGATGCGCATGGGCGCGGCGGCGGCCTCGGCCAGCATCAGGCGCAGGCCCTCTATGCCCCAGGCCCCGGCCATCATGGCCAGTTCGGTCATGGCGCTGGTGTTGCCCCGGGCCATGGCCAGCTCGCTGTAGGGGCCCAGTTGGAACAGGGAGTCCAGATGGGTGTGGGCGTCTATGAGTCCGGGCAGCAGATAGGCGCCACCGGCCGGCCAGACCTGGGTTTGGGGCCCGCGCCAGGCCGGGGCCTCGGGGCCGATGGCCGCCACCCGGCCCTGGGCCAGGGCCACGGTGGTGGGTTCGCTTATCTGCTGATTGAAGACGTTGACCACCCGGGCGTCGGTGATCAGGGCCTCGGCCGGGGCCTGGCCCAGGGCCACGCGCACCAGGGCCCGCAGGCCGGAGGCCGGCAGGGGTCGCGGCCGGCCGGCCAAGGCTAGCCCGGATATTTCATGAGGGCCGGGCGTCCGGCTGTGCCAGCCCCCGCCAGACGGCGTTGCCGGCTGCGCTCAGGCCTCGACGTAGCTTTGGCTACGCCTGCGGCCCTTGCTTGCCGCCGGCGGGCCGCCGGTGGCAAAGCGGGTCGAGAGGCCGCCTGCCTTCGCTGGCCATCAAGGCTCCCGCCGAAGGACCTTGGCAGCCCAAGCCTTGGGCCGCCTTGTCTGCCGGCGGCTGGCTGTGCCGGAAGCAGGTACATACCGTACCCTGGCGATGTCGACGCCTTATTCATAACGGCCCCATGAACACGAGTTCGTTGTCTAAGGCCACCCAGCCCTCATGAAATATCCGGGCTAACTCCCGGACTTGCTGCGGGCCAGGGCCATCTTCAGGCGGGGCACCAGGCGCTCGGGGGGCAGGAAGCCCACCGCCCGGCTCTCCTTGATCTCCGCGCCCTTGGGGTCCAGGAAGATCATGGTGGGCACACCCTGCACCCCGTAAAGGCGCATCAGGCGCTGTTCGGCCGGGCCAGCGCCCTTGCTCAGATCCACCGTCAGGGGCGCGAAGCCCTTGAACAGCCCCTGCACCGTGGAATCAGGGAAGGTCTCGGCCTTGAGCTGCTTGCAGGGCGGGCACCAGTCGGCGGTGAAGTAGATAACCGCGGGCCTGCCCTCCTGCTGGGACTGGGCCAAGGTCTGGGGGGAGTAGGGCAGCCAGGGAATCTTGTCCGCGCCCAGGGGGTGGCTGTAGAACCACCAAAAGGCCACCGCAGCTGCCACCAGCACCAGCCCCGCCACGCGTTTGAACCTCACAAAACGATCCTTTCCGCTCTTTTCCAGGAAGCCCAGGTACAGGCCGCCGGCCGCCGCGGTCAGGGCCATGAGCCAGTAGGAGGCCTTGGTTCCGATGAGCGGCGCGGCCAGGTTGGCGGCCATGATCACCAGGACCAGCCCGAAGAACTTGCGCACCCAAAGCATCCACTCGCCCGAGCCGGGCAGGCGGGTGATGGAGCCGGAGAACAGGGCCAGCACCGCCAGGGGCAGGCCCAGGCCGGCGGCCAGGAGGAAGAAGACCAAGAGACCGTAGCCCAGGTTGCCCACCCGGGCTACATGGGTCATCAGGCCCACCACAAAGGGCCCCACGCAGGGCGCGGCCAAGAGGCCCACGGTCAGGCCCATGAGGAAGGCGCCCAGGGCACCGCTGCGGTTCACTGCCGCCGCCCGGTTCAGGGCCGCCGGCAGGCGCAGCTCCCACAGCCCGAACATGCTGGCGGCCAGGGCCAGCATCACCGCCACCAGGAACAGCAGCACCGCCGGGTGGGCCAGGAACTCGCCCAAAAAGCCGCCGCTGACCGAGACGAAGCCGCCCAGGGCCGAGTACATGATGGCCATGCCGGTCCAGTAGGAGGCGGCCGACAGCACCAGGCTGCGCCGCCGCTCGGCCCGGCCCCCGAAGTAGCCCACGGTGATGGGGATGAGGGGATAGACGCAGGGGGTCAGGTTCAGGCCCAGCCCGCCGGCGAAGACCAGCATCAGCACCCACCACACCGACTGATCGCCGAAGGGGTCGGCCCCGGCGGCCCAGGCAGGGGTGGGCCCGGCCCAAAGCAGGCCCAACGCCGCTGCGGGCAGCACGCCGAAGACCAGACGGATTGGATGCAAGGACCTCATATAATAAAAATTAAGATTCCGTTTGCAGCGAGTCAAATAAAACAGTGGCTTAGAATCTACCGCAGGCCCTGGGGCCGGTCAAATGAAAACCCGAATGCGACCCCCAGACCTCGGCAAAACCACCATACAAACGTCTACATTAAATGGGCCGGTTGTCCTTTACATGCCTGTTGGCTTCTGTTATTTTGATCTAAATGCGTTCAGTGGGCAAGTTGGGTTGGTTATGGAAGGAAATATGAAGCACCGCCTCCTGCTCCCTTTGGTTATGTGCGCCTTGCTGGCCGCGGGCTGCTCCACCTTCTCTTCTTCGCAAAAGGTTGAGGCTCCGGAGCGGCCCCTGCTTTCGGCCAAGCTGCCCAAGCCGACCCAGGAGGAGCTTTCGGCGCGCGTGGCTCAGGAGCTCAAGTCCCTGGGCGAAAAGGAGGTGGTGACCGAGAAGACCGAACCGGGGGCGGCCGACCGGCCCTCCAAGGTCACCTACGACATCCCCATCGTGATCAACAAAGAGGTGCAGGAGTCCATCGACTACTTCCAGACCCAGGTACCCAAGCGCTTCGCCATCTGGCTGGCGCGCTCGGGGCGCTATTTGCCCATGATGCGCGGCATCCTCAAGCAGTACGGCCTGCCCGAGGACCTGGTGTACCTGGCCCTGATCGAGAGCGGCTTCTCCTGCCAGGCCTACTCCCGCGCCCACGCGGTGGGGCCCTGGCAGTTCATCCAGGGCACCGGCCGCCGCTACAAACTAAAGATCAATTACTGGGTGGATGAGCGCCGCGACCCGGTGAAATCCACCCACGCCGCTGCGCGCTACCTGAAGGACCTGCACGACGAGTTCGGCTCCTGGTATCTGGCCGCCGCGGCCTACAACGCCGGCGAGGCCAAGATCCGCAAGGCCCTCAAGCGCTACAACGCCGATGACTTCTGGTCCATCAGCAAGGCGCGGGGCAACTACATCAAGCGCGAGACCAAGCAGTACGTGCCCAAGATGATCGCCGCGGCTCTGATCGCCAAGGAGCCGGAAAAATACGGCTTCACGGGCATCGTCTATCAGCCGCCCATGACCTTTGACACCGTGCAGGTGCATCCCGGCACCTCCCTGGGCGTGGCCGCCAAGCTGGCGGGCATCAACACCAGCCAACTGAGCGAGCTCAACCCCGAGCTGCGCCGCTGGGCCGCCCCGCCCACGGACGGCAAGTACGCCCTGCGCATCCCCCAGGGCCGCAAGGCCGCCTTCGAGACCGCCTACGCCCAGCTGCCGGTGCCTCAGCGCGCGGCGCGCATCGGCGTGGTGACGGTGCGGGTGAACAAGGGCGACACCCTGAGCCGCCTGGCCCGGGCCCACGGCGTGCAGCTGCACGACCTGCTAGCCGCCAACCAGGGCCTGGACCCGCGGCGCCTGCGGCCGGGCCAGAAGGTGATGATCCCGCCCAGCGGGAAGAGCAGGGCCTACGCCCAGGCCCAGCCCACCTACAACCAGCCCCGGCGCGTCCAGGCCCAGATCCAGACCCGCCTGGCCGGCAAGCCCCGCGGGGTGCAGAAGATCACGCACACGGTGCGGCCGGGCGACACCTTGTGGCACATCGCCCGCACCTACAACATCGACTGGCGGCAGATCGTGCGCTGGAACGACCAGCGCAGCGGCAAGATAAAGGCCGGCCAGAAGCTGGTGCTCTACGTGCCCAGCGCCAAGGCCGAGGGCCGGGTGACGGCCGGACCCGCCACCAAGAGCGGCCAAGTGGTGTACGTGGTCAAGCGGGGCGACAACCTGTGGAACATCGGCCGACGCTTCAACGTGACCCCGGCCCAGCTCAAGCGCTGGAACAACCTGTCCTCCAACGACATCACCCCCGGCGACCGCCTGATGGTCAAGCGGGACGACTCCTAGACCTCAGCTTCGGCAAATCCACCGCCGCCCGTTGGGCGGCGGTTTTTATTTGGGGAGGGATGAGGATGGGTGAGGCAGAAAATTGGCAGGCAGGGAGGAAGAAATTGGGGTGGCCAGGGCCGGCGTGCGAGTCTCGGCGATCAGGGCCGGGCAGGACCCTTTGTGTCCGCAGCGCCGGTAAAACGGCCGACGGTTGGATAGGTCAGCCAAGGCCGGTTTTGCCTGGCCAGGGTCGGCGCGGCAAGGGACCTGGCCAACAGTCCACCCGCCCTAAAAAAGCGCCCCGCCTCTCAGCGGAGCGCCTTTACTCTTCATTGTATGCGGGACAGCCTTCCTTACTTTAGCTCCCCTGTCATTTTCCTAGCCCTTGCCCTTGGCCGCCTTTCTCTCGGCCGCCTGGCGGGGCTTTGCCTTGGCCGCGGACTTCCTGGGCCGGGCCAGGGCCTTCTTGGCCGCGGGCTTGGCCTTTTTGCCGGCGGGCCTAGTTTTCCTGGCCTGGGCCGGCTTGGCCTCCAGGGCCCACTCCGCCACCTGGTCCATGCGCTCGGCGAAGTGGAAGCTGAGCTGCTTCTTGACCTTGTCGGGCACGTCCACCAGGTCGCGCTCATTGGCCGCGGGCAGGATCAGGACCTTGATGCCGGCGCGGTGGGCGGCCAGCACCTTTTCCTTGATGCCCCCCACGGGCAGCACCATGCCCCGCAGGGTGATCTCGCCGGTCATGGCCAGGTCCGAGCGCACCGGCCGGCCCGAGAGCAGCGACAAGAGGGCCGTGAACATGGTCACCCCGGCGCTGGGGCCGTCCTTGGGAATGGCCCCGGCCGGCACGTGCACGTGGATGTCGTTCTGGGCGTTGAAGTCGGGGTCCAGGCCGAAGGCCGCGGCGTTGGCCCGCAGATAGCTCACCGCCGCCTGGGCCGACTCCTTCATCACCTCGCCCAACTGGCCGGTGAGGGACAGGCTGCCCTTGCCGGGCATGCGCGAGGCCTCCACGAACAGGATGTCGCCGCCGGTGGGGGTCCAGGCCAGGCCGGTGGCCACGCCGGGCACGGCGGTCCTGAGCGCGGTGTCGGGCAGGATGCGCTGGGGCCCCAGCACCTCGGCCACCTGGGCCTTATTGACGGCCACCTTCTTGGCCTCGCCCTCGGCGATGGCCCGGGCCGCCCAACGGCATAGGGCGCCGATCTCCCGCTCCAGGTTCCTGAGGCCCGCCTCGCGGGTGTAGCCGCTGATCAAGAGGCGGATGGCCGCGTCGGCGATGGTGAGCTGCTTGGCGCTCAGGCCGTGCTCCTTGCGCTGGCGGGGCACCAGGCAGTGTTTGGCGATGGCCAGCTTGTCCTCGGCGGTGTAGCCGGGTATCTCCAGCACCTCCATGCGGTCTTTGAGCGGCGGCGGGATGGTGTCCAGCACGTTGGCCGTGGTGATGAACATCACCTTGCTCAGGTCGAAGGGCAGGTCCAGGTAGTGGTCGCTGAAAGAGAAGTTCTGCTCCGGGTCCAGCACCTCCAACAGGGCGCTGCTGGGGTCGCCGCGGAAGTCGGCGCCCACCTTGTCCACCTCGTCGAGCATGAACACCGGGTTGTTGCTGCCGGCCCGGCGCAGGCTCTGGATGATGCGGCCGGGCAGGGCGCCCACGTAGGTGCGGCGGTGGCCGCGGATCTCGGCCTCGTCGCGCACCCCGCCCAGGCTGATGCGGGCGAACTTGCGCCCCAGGGCCCTGGCGATGGAGCGGCCCAGGGAGGTCTTGCCCACCCCCGGCGGGCCCACCAGGCACAGGATGGGGCCCTTCATGTCCGGGTTGAGTTTACGCACCGCCAGGTACTCCAGGATGCGGCGCTTGACCTTGTCCAGGTCGTAGTGGTCCGCCTCCAGGATGGCCCGGGCCTCCTTGATGTCCAGGTGGTCCTCGGTTTGCTCCTGCCAGGGCAGGTGCAGTATCCAGTCCAGGTAGGTGGTGATGACGTGGTACTCGGCGCTGGAGGAGTGCATGGCCTCCAGGCGCTTCAGCTCCCGCTCGGCCTCGGCGCGCACCTCATTGGGCAGGGCCTTTTCCGCCAGCTTGCGACCCAGTTCGGCGGCCTCGCCCTCGCCGGCCTCCTGCTCGCCCAGCTCGGCCTGGATGGCCTTGAGCTGCTGGCGCAGATAATACTCGCGCTGGGTCTTGTCCAGGCCTTCCTTGACCTGGCTCTGGATCTTGCTGCCCAGCTCCAGCACCTGAATCTCGCGGTTGAGCAGGGTCACCACCCGGCGCAGGCGCTCGGTGACATCCAGGGCCCCCACGATGCTCTGGCGCTCCTCGGGGCTCAGGTTCAGGGCGCTGGCCACCATGTCGCACAGGGCGCCGGGGTGGTCCACGCTGGCCACCAGGGAGTTGAGCTCGCTGGGCAGGTGGGGGGCCAGCTCCAGCACCCGCCGGAACAGGCCGCGCAGGTTGCTGACCAGGGCCTTGCTCTCCAGGTCCTCGTGGATGAGGTCGCCCACCGCCTCCACGTGGGCCAGCAGGAAGGGCTCGGTGCGGATCAGCTCCTTGAGCCGAAAGCGGGTGAGGCCCTGGGCCACCAGGCGCACGCCGTCGCTTTCGCTCTTGGCCATCTGCAGCACCTGGGCCGCCACGCCTATGTCGTAGATATCCGCGGGGCTTTTCACCTGCTCGGCGGTGGTTTCGCCCTTGAGGGCCACCAGGCCCACGATCTTATCGCCGGCCAGCACCTCGTCCACCAGGCGCTGGTGACGGGGGTCGGAGATGAGCATGGGCAGCACCATGCGCGGGAACAGGCTGGGGTCCTTGACCGCCAGGACGGGCAGCACCGTCGGCAGGCGCATCAGCCGCCCCGGCTTGGGCCCCGCTTCCGGGTCCAGGTCGGCCAGGCTCACCGGCACTGGCTCGTCGGGCCGTAAGTCTCGTTCACTCATGATATTCTTTCCATCCGCCTTCAGACGGCCTCAACGTCTATCTTGCGTCGGGCGGCCGCGCGCTTGGGCAGCGTGATCTTGAGTAGGCCCATGGAGGTGGTGGCCTCCACCTTGGCCTGGTCAAAGGGCACCCCGATGCGGAAGGAGCGGATGAAGTCGCCGGACTCGATCTCCAGGCGGTGGTAGCGGGCGCCGGGCTGGTGCAGGCTGGGCTCGCGGCGGCCGTAGATGCGCACCACGTCGCCGTCCACCAGCACCTTGATGTCCTCGCGCCGCACCCCGGCCAGCTCAGCCACGATCACCACCGCTTGGGGCGTCTCCACTATATCCACCGCCGGCGACCAGGCCCCGGCTTCTTCCGAGGGCTCCGGCCGCTGCAGGCTGTCCAACATCTGGCGCATGCGGGCCCCCAGCAGGCCGCCACCCAGGGGAAAATTCCGGTCCATGACTGCTAAGCTCCTAGATTAACTCACTACTGCGGGGCTGGGGACCTCGGGCCCGCCGCCCCGTGCTATTTAAGTTAAGTCTCTTTTCAATATACGCAAAGGCCGCCGCGGGTGTAACCCATAAAAAAGCATGCAGACAGTGCACTTGGCCGCTTGACATGGCCGGGCGAGGACTTAACTTAGGTATGAAGCTGAGCCCGGCCGCGGGCCGGGTTTTTTAGCTAAGCAAAACAATGAGATCGCACCCGCCCGCCAGGGCGGCCAAGCATATAACGCAGGAGGAACAGGCTAATGGCTGGTAGCGAAAAGATTATTGGTATCGACCTGGGCACCACCAACAGCGTGGTGGCAGTCATGGAGGGGGGCGAGGCCAAGGTGATCACCAACGAGGAAGGCAGCCGTACCACGCCCAGCGTGGTAGCCTTCACGGACAAGGGTGAGCGCCTGGTGGGCGCCGCCGCCAAACGCCAGGCCGTGACCAACCCCACCAACACCGTTTACAGCATCAAGCGCTTCATGGGCCGGCGCTTCTCCGAGGTGGGCGCGGAGATCAAGCAGGTGCCCTACAAGGTGGTGGACACCGGCCAGGACCAGGTGAAGGTGGAGGCCCGGGGCAAGGAGTACTCCCCGCCGGAGATCAGCGCCCTGATCCTGGGCAAGCTCAAAAAGGCGGCCGAGGACTACCTGGGCGAGAAGGTCAGCGCGGCGGTGATCACCGTGCCGGCCTACTTCAACGACTCCCAGCGCCAGGCCACCAAGGACGCCGGCAAGATCGCCGGCCTGGACGTCAAGCGCATCATCAACGAACCCACGGCCGCGGCCCTGGCCTACGGCCTGGACAAGAAGAGCAACGAGACCATCGCCGTGTTCGACTTCGGCGGCGGCACCTTCGACATCTCCGTGCTGGAGGTGGGCGACGGCGTGGTGGAGGTCAAGTCCACCAACGGCGACACCCACCTGGGCGGCGACAACCTGGACCAGCGCATCATCGACTGGCTGGTGGCCGAGTTCAAGAAGGACCAGGGCATCAACCTCTCCGGCGACCCCATGGCCATGCAGCGCCTGAAGGAGGCGGCCGAGAAGGCCAAGATGGAGCTGTCCAGCGCCGTGGAGACCGACATCAACCTGCCCTTCATCACCGCCGACGCGTCAGGGCCCAAGCACCTGAACGTCAAGCTGTCGCGGGCCAAGTTCGAATCCCTGGTGGACGACGAGCTGGAGCGCACCCTGGGCCCCTGCAAGCAGGCCCTGGCCGACGCCGGCCTGGACCCCAAGCAGGTGGACGAGGTGGTGCTAGTGGGCGGTTCCACCCGCATCCCCAAAGTCCAGGAGATGGTCAAGCAGTTCTTCGGCAAGGAGCCGCACAAGGGCGTGAACCCCGACGAGGTGGTGGCCGTGGGCGCGGCCATCCAGGGCGGCGTGCTGGCCGGCACGGTCAGCGACGTGCTGCTGCTGGACGTAACCCCTCTGTCGCTGGGCATCGAGACCCTGGGCGGGGTGATGACCAAGCTCATCGAGCGCAACACCACCATCCCCACCAAGAAGAGCGAGGTCTTCTCCACGGCGGCGGACAACCAGCCGGCGGTGGACATCCACGTGCTGCAGGGTGAGCGCGACTTCGCCAAGGACAACCGCACCCTGGGCAACTTCCAGCTCACCGGCATCCCCCCGGCGCCCCGCGGCATGCCCCAGATCGAGGTGACCTTCGACATCGACGCCAACGGCATCGTGCACGTCAGCGCCAAGGACCTGGCCACCGGCAAGGAGCAGTCCATCGAGATCAAGGCCAGCTCGGGGCTGAACGAGGACGAGATCGACAAGATGGTCACCGACGCCAAGCGCTTCGCCCATGAGGACCACGAGCGCCGCGCAGGGGTGGAGGCCAAGAACCGCCTGGATAGCCTCATCTACCAGACCGAGAAGCTGGTCAAGGAGAACGAGGCCAAGCTGGACGCGGGCACCAAGGGCAGCATGGACTCGGCCATCAGCGAGGCCAAGGCCGCCCTGGAGAGCAACGACCGGGCCCAGATGGAGGCGGCCTTCGAGAAGCTGCAGAACGCCTCCCACGGCATGGCCCAGAGCCTGTACCAGCAGCACGCCGGCCCGCCCGGCGGCGGCGCGGCCGGGCCCGGCGCCGGAGCCGGCGCGGGCGGCGGCCAGAAGAAGCCCAAGGACGAGGACGTGGTGGACGCGGAGTTCACCGAGCACTAGGGCTGCAATTCCTCCCTCCCTTGCAAGCCCGAAGGCCGGCCTCCCCCCAGGGGGAGGCCGGCTTCTTTTGCGCCCGCGGCGGCCGCCGCATATAATGGAGCCACCCCAGCCAGTAAGGAGTCGCCCATGCAGCCTTCCCAGATCGCGGACCTGCCGGAGTTTCTCAAGACCCTGGGCTACGCCGAAAGCCCCCTGGGCGTCTTCTACAGCGACCAGCCGCCGGCCCAGGGCCTTTCGCCCGCGCCCCGGCCCGGCCTGCTGCCCACGCGGGAAAAGGAGCAGAAGGGCCAGGTGGACTGGCCCCAGGTGTTCGAGGGCTTCAACTGCGTGCTGGGCACCATCTGGCGGGCGCGGCGCAAAAAGACCGCGGCCTACTTCGACGCCGAGCGCTTCGGCTGTCCGGGCGGCGCCTTCTACCTGGGCTTCCTGGGGCCCCAGACCGACACCATCATCTACTACGTCTCCACCGGGGTGCCCGGCCGCCTGGAGGGCGAGCGCTACTTCGACTCGTCCGAGGCCTGCCGCTGCTTCATGGAGACCATCGACCCCCTGCCGGCCCCGGCCCGCTACTGCATAGTCAAGCCCATCGAGCAGTTCGGGCCCGACGAGGAGCCGGACCTGGTGGCCTTTTTCTGCCGGCCGGAGACCCTGGCCGGGCTGCACCAGCTGGCCACCTTCGTCACCGGCGATCTGGAGGCGGTGCGCTCGCCCATGGGCGCGGCCTGCAGCAACCTCATCGCCTGGCCCTACCGCTACCTGGTGCAGGGCGAGCAGAAGGCGGTGCTGGGCGGCTGGGACCCCTCGGCGCGCAAGTTCTTCAAGACCGACGAGCTGAGCCTGACCGTGCCCTGGGAGATGTTCTCGCAGATGCTGACGCGCTGGCGTCAGTCCTTCCTGACCACCAAGACCTGGGCCACGGTGCAGAAGAAGATCGCCCGCTCGGCCCGCACCTGGGGCGAGGAGGCCTGAGCATGCACCTGGGCGCGCTGGAGGACCTGCCGCGGGAGCAGCTGCGCAGCTACCTGGAGTTCCTGCTGCACAACTACCGGGTGATGGACGCCTTCTGGTTCATCAACATCGAGCAGAAGTATGGGATGGAGGAGGCCTGCCGCTTCAACGAGCAGGTCTGGGGCCAGGTGGGCCGCCTGGCCGCCCGGGACCTGAAGCAGCGCTTCGGCATCACGCGTGGCGGCCTGGAGGGCTTTGCCCAGGCCCTGCGCCTGTTTCCCTGGGCCATCATGGTGGGCTATCAGTATGTTCCGGGAGAGAACGAGCTGCTGATCCAGGTGCCCTCCTGTGCCTCCCAGGAGGGCCGGCTCAAGCGCGGCCTGGGCGAGTACCCCTGCCAGGGCATGCACCGGGCCGAGTTCGAGGCCTTTGCCCGGGAGATAGACCCGCGCATCCGGGTAGAGTGCCTCTTCGCCCCGCCCGACCCGCATCCGCCGGACATGCACTGCCGCTGGCGCTTCAGGTTGGCCGAAGAATAGCCATAAAAAAGAGCCGGCGCCCCGAGGCCGGCCCATCGCTTGTCGGAAAGCGGGCTCAGCCCACGATCCACACCGCCACGTCGGCGCCGCGGGACATCACCCGGTCGCTGACGTGCCCCAAGAAGAAGGATTTGTTCTCGCCGCGCCGGCCCAGGACCACGGTGCCGTAGTCGCCCTGGCGCACCTCGTCCAGGATGGCCCCGGCTACCCCCAGGCCGCCCTCTTTGGTCTTGGTCTCGATCTGCTCGGGCGCCAGGCCGCTGTCCATGAGAATCTTGTGGGCCCGGGCGTAGAAGTCGTCCATGCAGCGGGCCTGGGCGTGCATGATGTCCTGCTCGATGCCCTCGGCCAGCTCCTTGTTGTCGAAGTCCAGGGTGCAGTAGTCGCCCAGGGTGGCGCCCACGTGGAACAGGGTGATGCGGCACTCGGGGTTCTCGCCCAGCATGAAGGCCATGTGGTCCACGGCCTTGAGCGAGCCCTCGGAGCCGTCCACCGCGCAGAGCACCTTGAGGCTGGTCACCTGGCCGCCCACCACCCACACCGGCAGGCGCTCGGCGTGCTGCACCACCTTGTTGGTCACGCTGCCCACGAACATCTCCTGGGTCTTGGAAAGCCCCCGGCGGCCCAGCACCACCGCGTCGTACATGCCGTGCTCGGCCTCGAAGAGGATGTCCCGGGCCGCGTCGCTGGCGCGCGGGCTGGCCTTCAGCTCCACCTGCTCCGCCTCCAGGCCATGGCGCTGCAGGCGCCCGGCGCAGTGGTCCAGCACCTTCTGGGCCCCCTGGCGGTTCTTGGTCTCCAGCGCCTGCAGGCGCTTGAAGGCGGCGGTGTCGCTCTGGCTGTCCCGGCGCAGGAAGGGCGGCACCGGGTTCATGACGTGGAACAGGGTGACCCTCAGCTCCCGGATCATGGCCCCTTCCATGAGCCCCACGTAGTCCACGGCCCGGTCCGAGGCCGGGGAGCCGTCCACCGCGATGAGAAGCTTCTTTTCCATGTCCGCTCTCCCTGGCCTCAGGTCCCGCCCATCAAGAGGGCATTCAGGCGCGCCTTGAGGTGCTGGGCCTGGGTGGCCAGCATCATCCTGCGCTGCTTGGCTTGGTGTATGGCCGCGGCCAGGCCGCTCTGGCCCGCGGCCTCCTGCTCCATGAGCTGGCGGATGCGGCTCTGGCACAGGGCCTGCTCCTGGGCCAGGCCGGCGATCTCCCGCTCCAGGCGGGCCGCCTCCAGCATGGGGTCGTCCTGGCTCACGGCTTGTGGTCCTCTGCCGCCTGGCCGGCCTTCACCGGACAGCCCTCCGGTCCGCCCGGCTCCAGGCCCCGCAGGTGGGCGTCCAGGCAGTCCAGCAGCGTCACCAGGTCGTAAGGGTTTTTAATCTCGTCCTTTTTCTGCTCGGCCACCCGGTCCCGCCAGTCAAAGTCCAGGTAGATGAGGCCGGTGAGCCCCCGCCGCCACTCGACTTCGAACCCCGGCCGCCGGGCCGCGGCCAGGCGGGCCCGAGCCCGCTGCATGGCCGCGTAAAGCCTTTGCCGCCCCTGGGCCAGGACTGCGGCGTCGGCCGGAGGCGTGCGGGCCAGGTCCCGGATGGCCTCCTCTACGCCCTGGAAATAGGGCTCCAGCTCCTGGGCGTAATAGTATAGCCGAAGCCGCTGCAGGTAAGAAAGCTGGCGGCCCTGGCGCACCAGCTCATCCCGGCGCAGGCGGCCGGCGCGCACTCCCTGGCTGATCTCCTGCTCCCCGGCAATGGGCGGCGGGGCCTGGGTCTGGGCCGGGGCAACGGAGGCGGCGGCCAAGAGGGCCGCCAGGCACAGGGCTAAAGGGCGCGCGAACATAGTTAAGAGTTTAAGGCTCTGCCCCGGCCCGGCGAAACCCTTTTCTGACCGAGGCCTTGGGCGGGTACGGCTAAAAATTTATTTGCGGCTTAACTAGGTTATAGCTACATTGTAACGGCTGATTATTGTAAACCCTGGGCAAATGGGCTATAAGGACTCGACCACCGTTCCGCCCTTGGTGCGAGCCAGCCTTGGCCAGGAGGGGACATGCTTTTTTTGAACCAGAGCCAGAGCGAGTTCCGGCAGTTCATGCGGGACCTGGTGGCCAGGGAGATCGCGCCCATCGCCCAGCACATCGAGGCTCACAGCGCCTTCCCCCAGGAGGCCTACGAGGCCTTCGCCCGCCAGAAGCTCTTCTGCCTGGCCATGCCCAAGGAGTACGGCGGCCGCGGGGCCGACGCCACCAGCCTGGCCCTGATGGTGGAGACCATCGCCACCGCCAGTCCCAGCGCGGCGCTCTTGGTGTTTCCCTCCAACGCGGTGCTCAGGACCATCGCCATCACCGGCAGCCGGGAGCAGAAGAAGCGCCTGTTCGCCGAGCTAAAGAGCGGGGACAAGCCCCTGGCCTTTTGCCTGACCGAGCCGGACTACGGCTCGGACGCGGCCAGCATCCAGACCAAGGCCGAGCCGGTGGAGGGCGGCTACGTCCTCAGCGGCAGCAAGTCCTTCATTACCCTGGGCCCGCACGCCCGCTACTATATGACCTTCGCCCGCACCGGCCCCGGCCCCAAGGCCGGCGGCATCAGCGCCTTTTTGGTGGACCGCCAGGCGCCGGGGCTTTCCTTCGGCCACATGGAAAAGAAGATGGGCCTGCACGGCTCCATCACCAGCCAGATGTTTTTGGACAAGGTCTTCGTGCCCGCGGACATGCGCCTGTGGGGCGAGGGCGAGGGCTGGCGGGTGTTGGCCGACGTGGCCAACCCCATGCGGGTCTGGGGCGCGGCCGCCATGGCCCTGGGCACTGCCCAGGGGGTGCTGCAGGTCAGCGTCAAGCACGCCACCGCCCGGCGGCTTTTCAACCAGCAGGCGGTGGCCTTCGCCCTGGCCGAAATGGAGATGCAGACCGAGGCCTGCCGCAGCCTGATCTACCGGGTCTGCGGCCTGGTGGACGAGCACGCGGCCTCGGCCCGCCAGATCGAGTCCATGGTATCCATGGCCAAGTGCTTCGCCAGCGACACGGCCATGAGGGTGGCCGACCTGGCCACCACGGTGCTGGGCACCGAGATGGCCCGCGCCGAGCACCCGGCGGCCCAGTTGTTCCGGGTGGCCAAGGGCATCCAGATCTTCGACGGCTCCAACCAGATTCAGCGCCTGATCATCGCCCGCAACCTGGCCAACCCCGAGAAGGAGAAGTATTAGCCGCCCCGCTGGCGGGGAGCCTTGGATAACAAAAAAATCGGGGAGGGCGTCTCCCCTCACCAGACATGGAGGACACGGCAATGGATTTCAATCTCAGTGAAGAGCTGACGATGCTCCGGGACATGGTCCGGGACTTCGCGGCCGAGAAGATAGCCCCCTTCGCCGACGAATGGGACGAGAAGCACTACTTCCCTTACGAGGAGGTGCTCAAGCCCATGGGCGAGCTGGGCCTGTTCGGCACCGTGCTGCCCGAGCAATACGGCGGCAACGAGATGGGCTGGCTGGCGGCCATGATCATCACCGAGGAGATAGCCCGCGCCTCCTCCAGCCTGCGGGTGCAGGTGAACATGAACACCCTGGGCTGCGCCTTCACCATCTACCGCTACGGCACCCAGGCGGCCAAGGACAAGTACATCGCCAAGCTAGTCAGCGCCGAGTACATGGGCGGCTTCGGCATCACCGAGCCCAACGCGGGCAGCGACGTGATGAGTCTGAAGACCACGGCCGAGGACAAGGGCGACCACTTCCTGATCAACGGCTCCAAGACCTGGATCAGCAACGCCTCCCTGGCCAACTGCGTGATCATCTACGCCTATGTGCCCGTGGGCGACAAGCGCAAGCTCTCGGCCTTCGTGGTGGAGCTGCGCCAGGCGGACGGCTCCCCGGCCGCGGGCGTGAGCGTGACGGACCTGGACAAGATGGGTTCGCGCTCCAGCCCCACCGGCGAGATCTACCTGGACAACGTGAAGGTGCCCAAGGAGAACCTGCTGGGCGAGATCGGCGACGGCGCCAAGATCGTCTTCGGCTCCCTGAACCAGACCCGCCTGTCAGCGGCGGCCGGCGGCGTGGGCCTGGCCCAGGCCTGCCTGGACGAGGCCGTCAAGTACGCCAGGGAGCGCGAGCAGTTCGGCAAGCCCATCGCCGAGTTCCAGATGATCCAGGACCAGGTGGCCCAGATGGCCATCGAGATCGAGTGCGCCCGGCTGCTGGTGTACAAGGCGGCGATCCAGAAGGACGAAGGGATGCTAGGCAACACCCTGGAGGTGGCCATGGCCAAGTGGAAGGCCGGCGAGGTGGCCACCATGTGCGCCACCACGGCCATGCGCATCCTGGGCGCCTACGGCTACAGCACCGAGTACCCGGTGGCCCGCTACTACCGCGACGCGCCTACTTACTTCATGGTGGAGGGCAGCGCCAACATCTGCAAGTGGATCGTGGCCCTGGACACCCTGGGTCTCAGGAAGGCGAACCGCTAAGGCGGCTCGCTGGCCGGATAAGCAGAACCTGGCCGGAGAGGGGCACTACACCGATGGCAGAGATTGCTTCGCTGCGCTCGCAACGACAAAAGGGGCTGTTTTGGAAGGGAAGTACCTGGACAAGGTCCTGGCAAGGATTGCAAGGCAGGTCCGCAAAGAAGCAGGTGTCGTTGCGAGGAGCGTAGCGACGAAGCAATCTCTGCCCGCAGAAGATGGCGGCGAATAAACAATATTGGGTCTACATCCTGACCAACAAGGGAAACAGGGTCCTCTACACGGGCCTCACCGGCGATTTGACCAGAAGGCTGGCCGAGCACAGACAAGGGCTGAGCAGGTTCACGGCCAAGTACAACCTGACCAAGCTGGTCCACGCTGAGCCTTTCGAGGATATAAACCAAGCTCTGGCCCGCGAGAAACAGATCAAGGGCGGCTCGCGGCAGAAAAAGATCGAGTTGATAAGAGGCATAAACCCTTACTGGCGAGATTTGAGCGAAGACCTATGCTGAGGCAGGCCGGAGGCTAGACAGGCGGGGCGCCAACCCTTGAACAGAGATTGCTTCGCTTCGCTCGCAACGGCAATAGGCTTTTCCTTTTTCAACCTCTGGAGCTTGGGCAACCAACTCCTTAAGGAGAAATGAAACATGCATCCCTACTTCAAGAACATGCCGAGCTTCGGCAAGGCCCTCAGCGACAAGAAGAAGGAAAAGGCGGCCGACAACCGCCGGCAGATAGAAGAGGTGGAGGCCCGCGTAGCCCAGGAGGTGGAGCGGGTCAAGAACGCCGGCCTGCCGGCGGCCAAGATTCGCGAGCGCGGCCAGCTCACAGTCTGGGACCGCATCGACTACCTGGTGGACCCGGGCAGCTTCCGGCCCCTGCACATCCTCTACAACCCCCGCGACAACGAGGAGGGCACCACCGGCGTGGTGGACGGCCTGGCCAAGATCAGCGGCCGCTGGTGCGTGCTGGCCGGCTTCGATAACAAGGTCATGGCCGGGGCCTGGATATCCGGGCAGGCCGAGAACCAGCTCCGCATCACCGACCTGGCCAAGCGCCTGCACGTGCCCCTAGTCTGGCTGGTCAACTGCAGCGGCGTCAAGCTCACCGAGCAGGAGGAGGTGTACGCCGACCGCCGGGGCAACGGCACCACCTTCTTCCGCCACGCCGAGTTGGAGAAGCTGGGGGTGCCCATCCTGGCCGGCATCTATGGCACCAACCCGGCCGGCGGCGGCTACCAGGGCATCAGCCCCACCTACCTGATCGCCCACAAGGACTGCAATATCGCCGTGGGCGGCGGCGGCATCGTTGGCGGCATGAGCCCCAAGGGCCACTTCGACCTGGAGGGCGCCGAGCAGCTCATCGAGGCCACCCGCCACTTCAAGCAGGTGCCGCCGGGGTCGGTGCCCATCCACTACGACCAGACCGGCTTCTTCAAGGAGGTGCACGAC
Source organism: Thermodesulfobacteriota bacterium (assembly GCA_040751985.1). GTDB lineage: Bacteria > Desulfobacterota > Desulfarculia > Desulfarculales > Desulfarculaceae > Desulfoferula. The sequence continues at coordinate 28,719 of JBFMFU010000066.1, forward strand.
ACCGAGGAAGGCGTGCTGGAGTCCATCAAAAAGCACATGCTGCAGATGCCGGCCTACGACCTGGACTTCTTCCGGGTGGATGATCCCAAGGAGCCCCTGTTCCCGGGCGAGGACTTGTACTACCTACTGGCCTTCAACCAGAAGTTGTCCTATGACTTCGACCAGTGCCTGGCCCGCCTGGTGGACGGCAGCGAGAACATGGAGTTCAAGCCCGGCTACGGCCCCGAGGTCTACACCGGCCTGGTCAAGCTAAGCGGCCTGGTGGTGGGCATCATCGGCAACCGCCAGGGCTTCATGCCGCCCGGCTACCCCGAGTACGCGGGCGGCGAGTACATGGGTATCGGCGGCAAGCTCTACCGCCAGGGCCTGATCAAGATGAATGAGTTCGTCACCCTCTGCGGCCGCGACCGGGTGCCCATCATCTGGTTCCAGGACACCTCGGGCATCGACGTGGGCGACATCGCCGAGAAGGCCGAGCTGTTGGGCCTGGGCCAGAGCCTGATCTACTCCATCGAGCAGACCGACGTGCCCCAGATGCTGGTGCTGCTCAGAAAGGGCACCGCGGCCGCGCACTACATCATGGGCGGCCCCACGGCCAACAACCACAACGCATTCACCCTGGGCACTGCCACCAGCGAGATCTACGTGATGCACGGCGAGACGGCGGCGGCCGCCTCCTTCAGCCGCCGGCTGGTCAAGGAAAAGGACGCCGGCCGGTCCCTGGACCCGGTGATCGACAAGATGAACGAGCTGGCCCAGGAGTACTACGACAAGTCCCGGCCCTGGTACTGCGCCTTCCGGGGCTTCGTGGACGAGGTGGTCAAGCTCACCGACATCCGGGGCTACCTGCTGGCCTTTGCCGAGGCGGCCTACCAGAACCCCGTCTCCCTGTGCCCGCACCACCACATGATGATCCCGCGCATCATCAAGGGCTAGGCGCAGAGCATTGCAGAGCACCGGGCCGCGGGGCGCACGCCTCGCGGCCCGGCCTTTTTCCGTGGTATGCTTTTCGTGGCAGGCGGGCACTGACCACGGCGAAGCCAAGGAGGGGTGATGGTCGAGCGCGACGACGAGGAAAAGGTGGAGGTGGACGCCCTGTGTCCGGACTGCGGCCGGGGCTTCAAGGCCTACGTGCAGCGCATCTTGCCCGAGGAGCACAGCGGCCACGGCCGCCAGATGCAGGACGACGTGTCCTGCCCGCACTGCGGCTGCCACGAGTGCAAGATACAGAGCTCGCTCTAGGGGCGGCCGCGCCGCGCCAGGCGTGGCCGTCCTTCCACGGGGGGAAGGCCCAGTGAAGGAACGTCAGTTCGTGCACCTGCTCAAGAAGGCCGGAGTCGTCATCATCAGCGACCGCGGCAAGGGCGGGCACGTGCTGGCCAAATACCGCGGCCGCCAGACCACCATACCCATCCACTCCGATCATGAACTCAGCCCCGACTTCTTGAAGATGCTGGTGGTCAAGCAATTGGGGCTGGAGCTGGCGCAGGTGCTATAGCCATGCGCCTGGCCTATCCCGTGGAGCTGGGGTCGGACGGCCAGGGCGGCGTGATCGCCACGGCCCCGGACGTGCCCGGCGCCCTGACCCTGGGCCGCGACGAAGCCGCGGCTCTGCGCTGGATGGAGGACGCCCTGCTGGTGGCGCTGTGGGGGCTGATGGACGACGGCCGGGAGCTGCCCCGGCCCTCGGCCTGCGGGCCGGGCCAGCGGCTGGTGGATCTGCCCCCACGCCTGTGCCTGAAGCTGGGCCTGTACCAGGCCATGCGCGCGCAAGGCCTGGGCCATAGTGAGCTGGCCGCCTGCCTGGCCTGCGACGCCGAACAGGTGCGCCGCCTGCTGGACCTGGATCACGAGACCGAGTTGGAGCAGGTGGAGGCCGCGCTGGCGGCGGTGGAGGCAAAGTGATCGGGAATTGTGGTAGGTTTTAGGCCATGAAGGCACTTGATGATCATACCAGGAAACAACTGGCTGCTTTCTGCGCCAGCCGGCGGGTAAAAGAGTTGGCCATCTTCGGCTCCCTTTTACGCGGCCAGGCGGGCGCGGACAGCGACGTTGACCTGCTGGTGGATTTTCACCAGGACGCCCACCCCACCTTGCTGGACCTGGCCGATATGCAGCGAGAGTTGGCGGAAATCTTTGGCCGGCCTGTGGACCTCCTGACTCGTCGGGGCATCGAGTCCAGCCCTAACCGCCTGCGCAGAGAGGCCATCCTCTCCAGCGCCGAGGTTGTGCATGTCGCGTGATAAGGCTTATCTGGCAGATATGCTCATCTCAGCTCGCTGGGCAGTGGAATATTTGGCGAGAAAGATACAGCAAGATTTTTACCAAGATAAACAGTGCCAGGATGCAGTGATCAGGCGTCTGGAGATTATTGGAGAGGCGGCTCGCCGTGTGTCGGAGCAGGTCCGCCTTTCCATTCCTGGAGTGCCCTGGCAATCCCTAATCGGTATGCGCAACGTTTTGATTCATGAATATGACGGTGTTGATCTGGACATAATCTGGGAGACGGTTAAAAGAGACCTGCCCGGGTTGATTACTTCGCTGGAATCGGTAGTACCTGCCGGCGACATTTCATAAGACTTATAACGATGATGGAACTTCCATGGACACCAACGACCTGAAGAAAAAGACCGGCGCCATTGCCAAGCTCTACTTCGACGGCTACCCCTGGGACCGCCCCTACGACCTCTGGCGCTCCTTTGACAAGGGCCTGGCCATGGACCTGAGCCTGTTCGTCACCGGCCAGATGTACGCCCGCGAAAAGCTGCCCCACCCCACCCGGCAGTTGGTGGCCGTGTCCGCGCTCACGGCCCTGGAGCGCAGCGACGAGTTGCGCTTGCACATCTGGGGCGCGCTCAACGTGGGCTGCGACCCCCAGGACGTGGCCGAGGCCATCTTCCAGGTGGGGGTCTACGCCGGCATGCCGGTGGTCAACCAGGCCCTGCTGGTGCTCAAGGAGGTCCTCACCGAGCGCGGTGAGTGGCCCTTGGCGTAAGCCGCCGGCCGCCCTACTTTCCCCCCGGCTTCAGGGTCAGGCTGTTCTTGGCGTGCTCCTTGATGGCCCGGTCGCTGAACCACCAATACAGCGGCCTGCCGTCCATGTAGGCCGCCACCTGGTCTTTGGCGTGAGGGTGGAACAGGCGGCCGGCCACGCCGCCGGGCAGCACGGCCATGACCTTGTCCTCGTCGGCCAGGTCGGCCACCATGCGCAGCGAGGCGAAGATGGTGGTCTCGTAGGGCTGGTTGAAGTCGTAGATGCCCCGCAGCAGGGTGGACTCCGAGCCGCCCATGGGCAGGACCCCGGCCCCCAGCCAGGGGGCCAGGGCGCCGTGCCGGGCCACCGGGCTGACCAGGTTCAAGGTATGCAGCCGGCCCCAGCGCCAGGCGGCCGGGTCGCTCCCTAGCTTGTGGCCCAGCTCGGCCAGCACGTCGCGGCCGGCGCGCACGATCAGTTGGTCGCGGGTCTCCTGGGCCTGAGTGGTCACGTCGTCGAACCAGGACCACTGGCCGGCCAACACCTGCTTGGCCAGGCGCTCCTTCCAGAAGTAGTAGTTACCCAGCATCAGCCGGGCCAGGCCATCGCCCAGCTCGTCGCGGAACACCAGCAACGCAAAGCGGTGATACACGGCCTGGAAGATCAGGGACGCGGCGGCGTCGGCCCGGTCGCGGTGGTCCCAGACGGCCAGGATCTGTCCCAACTGGCGGGTGCCTTTGTCGGCGCTCAGGGCGCGGGCCAGCATTGGGGCCAGCTGCTGGGCCATGAGGTTCAGCTCGTCGCGCTGGAAGCGCCAGTGGTCCGCGGCGGTCTTGGCCCCCGGCGCGGACAAGAGCTCCTTGAGCCGGCGGTAGCGCCAGGAGGGCGCGGCGCGGGAGGTGTAGTAGTAGGGGTAGTCCTTGGTCACGGTCAGGTGGTTGCAGGTGCCCAGCCAGCCCTTGGGCGGGTTCATGGCCTGGGGCATCTGGTTGTCCGGTATCCAGCCCCGCCAGTTGTCCACCCCATCCTTGACCACGTAAGGGATGGTGCCCTGGTCCGGGCCGCGGATGGGCAAGCCGCCGATCACAACCCAGCCGATGTCGCCGGCCACGTCGGCGAAGACGTAGTTGAGCACGAAGTGGCGCATGTGCTGGATGGCGTCTCGGAACTGCACTGCCGTGGTGGCCTGCATGGCCTGGTCCAGGCCCAGGCGGTCGCCCAGGGCCTCCAGGGGCGCCCAGCGCAGGGTGAGCACCTTGTCAGTCTTGAGCCCCTTGAGCACGCCGGTGACCACCGGGCCCCGCCTGGTCAGGCGCACGCGCACCTTCTCCTTGCGGATGTTGCCCGGCGCACCGGAGTCCTTGATGTTCAGGGTCTCCTCCACCACCGCGAAGGGCAGGGAGCGGCCGCCCTCCAGATAGCGCGCTGGGTCGTGGGGGTCCAGAGTCTCCACGTACAGGTCCTGGCAGTCGCCGTAGGCGTTGGTCACGCCCCAGGCCACGTGCTGGTTGCGGCCCACTACGATGCCCGGGATGCCGGGGATGCCCACCCCCACCACGCGCAGCTTGGGCGTGAGCAGGGCGCAGGGGTACCAGGGGCCGGGCAGGATGCGGGCGTCCAGGTGGGGGTCGTCGGCCACGATGGGCTTGCCGCCGGCCGACAGCTTTGGCCCCGCGGCCCAGTTGTTGCTGCCGATGGCCAGGGGGTTCATGGCCAACAGCAGGGGCAGGGACGGTTCGGCGGCCAGGTTCAGGCGGGCGGCGGGCAGCGCGCCCTGCTTGGCCGGCGGGGCGGCCTCGTCCGGGTTGATGTTCAGGGGCAGCAGCTCGCGCGCCTTGGCCGGCCCCAGCCGGTCCACCAGCATCTGGGCCACCACCTCGGTGTTCAGGTTGGCCGAGGAGCCCCAGCTCATGAAGAGCTGCATGGCCATGCTGTCGGCCAGGGTCCAGGGGGTGGGCTTGATGCCGGCCAGCTTGAACTCCAGGGGGTGCTCGCTGGTCCGCTGGGTGATGAAGTAGTTGACGCCGTCCAGGTACTCCTGCAGGAAGCGCCGGGACCGAGGGTTCAGCTTGGCGGCCAGGCGCTGGCCGTTGCGGTAGAAGCCCAGGGTAAGGTAGTACATGGCCAGGGGCCGGGCCCGCTCGCCGGCCAGCTCGCAGATGCGGCCGGTGGCCAGACGGCGGATCACCTCCATCTGGAACAGGCGGTCCTGGGCGGTGACGAAGCCGTGGGCCCGGTTGGCGTCGGCCAGGTTGGCGGCGTGGATGTAGGCCATGCCCTTTTCGTCGCGCAGCACCTTCACCGGCGCCGTGAGTCCGGGCAGGATCAGCTCGCCGCTGGTCTGGTAGAAGTTGAAATGGGGCAGATACAGCCACAGCCCCAGGGCCAGCAGGACCAGGCCGCCCAAAACGATGGCCAGCCACCTGAGCAAGCGCTTCATGACTCACCCCCTCGCCCGGCCGGCGGCCGGCGACAAGAAAAGGGGCCCCGAAGGGCCCCCGCGGCGATCAAAGGCCGATGCGTCTCGGGCGCGCCCCCGTCACAGTTTGGCCAGCACCTTCTTGGCGGTCTGGGCCTGGCTGCTCTTGGGGTAGCTCTTGACCAGCTTGTTGAGCACGATCTTGGCGGTGCGCTTGTCGCCCAAGGCCCGGAAGGCCAGGCCCTGCTTCAGCAGGGCGCTGGGCACCAGGGTGCTCTTGGGATAGCGCTTGACCACCTGGTTGTAGGCCAGGATGGCCTCCTCGTACTTGCTCTGGGCGTAGTAGCTCTCGCCGATGTTGTACTGGGCGCTGGCCGCCCGCGGCGACTTGGGGTTCTGGCTCAGGAAGTCGCTGAAGCGGTCCCGGGCGGCCTCATAGGATTTTTGCTTGAGCAGGCGCTGAGCCAGCTCGTAGTTGTCCTGGGCCTTAGCCGGGGTCGCGGCGGCGCCGGCGGCCGGCGTACCCTTGGCCTTGCCCTGCAGGCCCAGGTAGGCCTCCAGGCGGGCCAGGCGCTGGTTCACCTCGCTCCAGGTCTTTTCGTTCTTGGTGCTCAGATCCTTGGTGGCCGCCTGGATGGCGCTGGCGTTGGGGGCCTGGCCCAGGCGGTGGTTGGCCTCATCAATGCGTCCGGAAAGGCGCATCACATCCTGGCGCAGCGCGGCCAGGTCCGCGGTCAGCTCGGCCCGGGGCCGCCGGCCGGCCTCCACCTGCCGGGCCATGGCCTCCACCTTCTGGCTTAGCTGGTTGATCTGACGCTGCTGGTTGGTTACCTGACTCTGCAGGGTGAAGAAGTCGTTGGGCTCCACCGTGGCGCAGCCGGCCGCCAGGATCAGGGCGGCGGCTGCGGCTAGACAGGCCAGAAGCCTCCTGTTCATCTAGCTCCTCCCTGGGTCTGTGCGCCGCCGGGGGCCAAGGCCGGCGGCGGCTGGCCTACTTGATGACGAAGTGCGCCCGGCGGTTGGCGGCCCAAGCCTGTTCGGTGTGGCCCATGACCAGCGGCCGCTCCTCGCCGTAGCTCACGGTCTCTATGCGCGACCCGGACACGCCCATGGCCTCCAGGTAGGCCGCAGTGGCCTTGGCCCGCTTTTCGCCCAGGGCCATGTTATAGGCGTTGCTGCCGCGCTCGTCGCAGTGGCCCTCGATGATCACCTTGATCTGGGGGTGCTGCTGCAGGAAGGCAGCCTTGTCGTTGAGTATCTGCTTGGCCTCGGGCGTCAGATCGTAGCGGTCGTACTCGAAGTGGATGTCCTGGTTGACGAACACATCGCGCAGCTTGGCCTCGGCGCTGCGGGCCTGCTGCTCCTTGAGCTGGGCCTCGCGCAGACGCTGCTCACGCATCCTCCGCTCCTGCTCGGCGCGGGCCTTCTCGGCCTCGGTCAGGCCAGCGGTGGGACCCACCTTATCCTTGGCGCAGCCCATAGGTAGGGACAAGGCCAACACCAGGGCCGCCGCCAGAATCCAGATCACGCGCTTGTTCACGTCTTCGCCTCCCGTTGTGAAAGGTCTTCTCTTCATTTAACCATGATTCCCCGCGGAGACCAAGCCGGGTCGGTCTGGTCGCCGGGGAGGTTGGTCAGCTGGGTTATGGGTTCGCCGGCCGCGGTCATCACGTAAATCTGGTAGCGGCCGGTCTTGCGGCTGGCGTAGGCGATCAGCCGGCCGTCCGGGGACCAGGTGGGGTTCTCGCCTCCGGCCCAGCCGCTGGTGAGAATGCGCAGGTCGCGGCCGTCGGGCCGGATAGTGGCCACCTGGAAGGCGCCGTTGACCTGGGCCTGGTAGGCGATGCGGTCGCCGCGGGGCGACCAGGCCGGCGCGGCGCTGTACTTGTGCTCGAAGGTCAGGCGGCGCAGGCCGCCGTTGTTCATGTCCAGCACGTAGATCTGAGGCGAGCCCCCCCGGTCGGAGACGAAGGCCATCTTCTGGCCGTCCGGGGAGAAGGAGGGGTCCACCTCGATGCCCCAGCCATTGGTGAGCTGCTTGAGCACCTTGCCGGCCAGGTCGATGAGGAAGATGTTGTTCTTGCCGGTGTAGGACAGGGCGGCGGCCATCTGGCCCTGGTGCTGGGGCCGGAAGGCCGGAGTCAGGTTCACGCCGGGCTTGTTGAGGATCACCTTGCCGGTGCCGCCGGCCAGGGCGTGCACCACGATGGCCGGCCGCCGGTTGACGTAGGCCGAGTAGGTCAACAGGGCGCCGTCGCTGCTCCAGGCCGGGTACAGGCAGATGTCCTGGCGGCGGGTGAGCTGCTGCACGCCGGTGCCGTCGAAGCGCATCAGGTAGATTTCTTTCTTGCCCTCCCGCGAGCCCACGAAGGCGATCATGGTGGAGTAGATGGAGCGCTCGCCGGTCAGGGCCAGCATCACCTCGTCGCAGAAGCGGGCGATGGCCGCGCCCAGCTTGTCCATGGTGCCGTCGTAGGCCCGGCCCACCAGCTGCTTGGCGCCGGTGACGTCGAACAGGCGCAGGCGCAGGGTGAAGGCGTTGTCCTGGCGCTTGTACTCGCCGGTAATAAGAAGCTCGGCCCCGACGCGCGACCAGCGGCGGTAGTTGATTTTCTCCCCTTCGGGCGGGCCCAGGAAGGTCTTGGGGTCCATGAAGTCGAACAGGCCGGTGTAGCCCAGGTAGCGCTTGAGCAGCCCGCTGGCCTGGGCTCCGAAGGGGTCCTGGGACCCGCCGGCCAGCACCTGGAACTCGGGTATGGCCAGGGGCAGCTTGCGCGAGAAGGGGCTGGTGATGTCGATGTAGACCCGGGCCGCGGCCGGGGCGGCCAGACACAGGGCCAGCAGCAGGGCCAGCAGGGGGATCAGGATACGGCGGGGGATCATGCTCTTGCCTTAGCTATCGATGTCCTCGGGGCGGAAGCGGATACCCACCTCATGCGAGCGGCCCCGCACGATGCTGGGCAGGGGCGGAAACGGAGCCGCCCGCTCCACGGCTCTGAGCGCCGACTGGTCCAGGCGGCGGTTGCCCGAGGCCTTCTCCAGCCAGACTTTGTCCAGGGTTCCGTTGCGATTTATGCGCGCCACCACGATGGCCTCCAACCCCTTCTGCCGGCCCAGCATGGCCTCGGGCAGCACCCAGTGGCGGCGCACCCGCTCCCAGACCTCGGTGTAGTACACCTGGAAGCGCAGGCTGGTGGTGTCGGCCTGGGAGGGGCCGGCGGCGAAGGCCCCCGAGGCCGCGGCTCGTGTGGCCACCCGGCTCTGCAACCGGTTGAGGGCCTGGTCCAGGGTGCGGTTCTGGGCCACCTGGCTCTGCAGCCGGGCCAGGCGCCGGCTCAGCTCCTTGCTGGGGTCGACCTGCTTTTCCGGGGCCTTGGGCTTGATGCGCTGGGGCTTGACATCTTTCTTGAGCCCCACCGCCTCCTTGGGGGCCGGCTTGGGCTTGGCCGCCGGCCGGGGCCTGGCCACCGGGGCCGGCCTGGCCGCGGGCTTGGCCGCCGGGGCCGCGGGCTGGGGCCGCATGAGCACCTGGGGGCTGACCAGGGAGACGCTGTAGGCCGGGGCGATGATCTGGCGGCGGCTGGGGCCCCAGCCGGGCCAGAAGGCCAGCACCGCCACCAGCACTAGGTGCAGACCCAGGCTGAAAGCCACGGCCAGGCCCAACTGTTCGCTGCCGGGCAGATGAAAATTTTTCAGAGCCGCTACGCTCAAGAGCGCTTCTTTTTTTTCGGTGGCGCCGCCACCCGCTCGGGTTCCGTAACCATGCCCAGGTTGCTCACCCCGGCCTTCTGGGCCTGGGCCAGCACCTGCACCACCACGCCGTAAGGCACGTCCTTGTCCGCCCGCAGATACACCCGGGTGCCGGGTTTGCGGGCCTTGATGCCCGCCAGCTTCTCGGCCAGCCCCTCCACGCCCACCGGGAACTCATCCAGGAAGAGCTTGCCCTCCTTGGTCACCGTGAGCACCAGTAACTCATCGGAGGTCTTCAGGGCGCTGGTGGTGGTCTGGGGCAGCTTCACGTCCAGGCCCTGCACCATCATGGGCGCGGTGACCATGAAGATGATCAAGAGCACCAGGACCACGTCCACCAGGGGGACCACGTTGATCTCGCCCAGGAAGCGGCCCTTGTTGCCTACTCCCGCCATGGCTGCCTCAGACGGTCTGTTCCGCGGGGCGCACCGCCTCCACCGCCGGGCCGTGGCGGCGCATGAGGTCGCGCTCCACCAAGTTGAGGAAGTCCTGACTGAAGGAGTCGGTCTCGGCCTCCATGACCTGCAGCCGGCGGTTGAAGTGGTTGTAGAACACCACCGCCGGGATGGCCGCGAACAGGCCGGTGGCCGTGGCCACCAGGGCCTCGGCGATGCCCGGAGCCACGGTGGCCAGGTTGGCCGCGCCGGTGGCGCCGATGCTCCGGAAGGCGTCCATGATGCCCCACACGGTGCCGAACAGGCCGATGAAGGGGGCGGTGTTGGCGGTGGTGGCCAGGAAGGTCACCGCCCGGCCCAGGCGGGTGTTCTCGGCGGCGTGGGCCCGCTCCAGGGAGCGGCGCAGGTTCTGCATCACCCCCGCGGGCAGGGCAGGCTCACCCTGGGACAGGCGCAGCACCTTGCCCATCTCGCTGTAGCCGTGGCGGAACACGGTGGCCAAGGGGCTGGCGTCCAGGTGCTTGGTTTGGGTGTAGGCCTGGCTGAGGCTGCCGGCGTGCCAAAAGATGTGATCAAACTCCTCGTTTTGGCGCCGGGCCCGACGCAGGGCCTGGAGCTTGGCCAGAATGAGCGCCCAGCTAACTACCGAGAACGCCAGCAGAATCAACAGGACGAACTGCACCACCCCGCCAGCGGAGATCACCATATCCCATACGTCGGTGCCCCGGCCGCCCAGGGCGGCTGCATGGGCGGGCAGTGGGCCGAAATCCGTCAACAAACTCAAGATATAGTTGGCCATGATCCCGCTATCCCATTATATTGGGGCATGATAGCTTTGGTGGCCAGATAAGTCAAGGCGGCCCAGGTGAAATTTAGGACAATTTTTGAGAATTTAGCCCCTTTAACCAGCTGGCCGCACGCCTTGGCATGGTTTATACTGCAAGCGTGTATTTCCTGCCAGAGCCGCGGTCCTAATTTTATGCAAAGGTAGGTTTTTCACAGGTGATGAAGGCGAATGGACTGTTTCTGGACCTGGACGGCACCCTGGCCGATAGCATGCGGGTGCTGCGCGCAGCCACCATCCAGTTCATGGCCGACCACGGCATAGACCAGCTCAAGGGCGACTTCCGCGAGTTCGCCGGCCGCACCTCCTACGACATCATGCGGGTGATCAAGGAGCGCCACGGCCTGAAAGAGCCCTTGCAGGACCTGGTGGAGGGCTACTACGCCCTGGTGGAGGACACGTATCGGGAGCAGGCCGGCCTGATGCCCGGCGGCCGGGAGCTGCTGGCCGCGGCCCAAGAAAAGGGCGTGTTCACGGTGGTGGTCACCTCCACCCGCCGCTCGGTGGCCGAGGGCTTTCTGGACCACCAGGGCCTGCAGAACCTCATCAAGGGCCTGGTGGCGGCCGAGGACATCACCCGGGGCAAGCCCGACCCCGAGCCCTTTGTCAAGGCCCTGCAGCTCTCGGGCCTGGAGCCGGAGCAGGCCATCGCCGTGGAAGACGCGCCCAACGGGGCGGTCTCGGCCACGGGCGCGGGCATACCCACCTGGATCATGGCCCCTCGCGGCCACGACCGCTTCCCGGCCATCGCCGGTGTCCAAGGCTTCGTCACCCGCCTGGATCAGTTGATCCCATTATTGAATACTTGACAAGTTTGGGACAGTTATATAGTATGAGTCATTCTGGCATGATGCGGGTCAGATAATCTTACCTTGATTGCACAGCCAATCCCGTTGTTTTTTGGGTACAAATTAGGGTCTGCTTAGGAAGTATTGCCGGGTCCGCCACGCGACGCGGGCCTAATAGGGGAGGGGGGGGGTGGGGGGGGGGGGGGGGGCCCCCCCCCCCCCGGGGGGGGGGTGGGCGGGGGGGGGGGACCCGCCCCA
>JBFMFU010000066.1:40156-95929 GCA_040751985.1 Thermodesulfobacteriota bacterium
GGCTTTGGACGTATGCCCGGGCCCGCCCCGCGCCGCGGGCCTAATGGGGGCGGGGGGGGGTGCGGCGGCGGCTTTCCCCGCCGCCGCATTGTGTGACTTGCCTGCGGCTGGAAACGGCCCCGGACCTGCCCCCGGGGCCGGGCAGGCTTACTTCTCCGGGATAATCAGGCGCTCGCCCGGCTGGAGCAGCCGGTCGCCGCGCAGGCGGTTGGCCTGGCGCAGGTCCTTGAGGCTTACGCCGTGACGGTGAGCTATGTCCGACAGGCTGTCGCCGCGCCGCACCACGTACACCGCGCCGGTGGGCACCGGCCCGGAACCGGCCTGGCGCAGGCGCGCGGCCAGGCCCGCGGCCTGGCCCGGCGGCACCAGGATCTGGTACTTGCCTCGGGGCAGGTGGCGCTCGCGCAGCTCGGGGTTCAGCTCCTTGATGCCGCGGAAGGTGGTGCCCGCGGCCTGGGCCAGCACGGTCAGATGCAGGGGCCGCTTCAGCTCCAGGGTGGCCGGCTCGCTGGGCAGGGGCTGCCACAGGCTGTCCGGCGGCAGGTCAAAGCCGTAGCGCTTGGGATCGCTGAGGATGATCTTGACCGCCAGGATGCGGTAGATGTAGCGCTGGGTTTCCATGGGCAGGGCCAGGTCGAAATAGTCCTTGACCGCCTGCTCCTTGATCTCCTGGCGCACCCGCTTTTCCCCGCAGTTGTAGGCGGCCATGGCCAGGGGCCAGGATTTGAACTCCTTGTGCAGGTCGCTCAGGTAGGCCAGGGCGGCCTTGGTGGACAGGGGCAGGCTGCGCCGGTCGTCGAACCAGTGGTTGATGCGCAGGCCGTAGCGCCGGCCGGTGGCGGCCATGAACTGCCAGGGGCCCACTGCGCCGGCCGAGGAGCGGATGTAGTGGATCAGGGAGCTCTCGGCCACGGCCAGGTACTTGAGGTCCGGGGGCAGGCCGGCCTCCTTGAGGTGGGCGGTGATGTAGGGGAAGTAGCGGCCGGCCCGCTTGAGCCACATGATGACTCGGGCCGGGTCGTGCACCGAGATCACCAGCTCCCGGTCCAACTGCTCGGCCACCATGGTCCGCTGCAGAGGCACCGGCACCCCGCAGAGGCTGAGCTGCTGGGGCAGCCGCGGCACCAGTCGGGGGGCCGGCGCGGACGGAGCCGGGGCGGCAGCGGGCGGCTGGGCCGCCTTGGTTGCGGCGGGACCTTCGGCCAGGCAGGGGGCGGCCAGGCTGACCAAAAGGATGGTGGCCAGGACCAGCAGGCCCAGGGTGCGCATCAAGGTTCCTCCCGAAAATGGTCGTAGCCGCTCAGTCCGATCTCCTGAACCTGTCCCCCGTCCTCCAGGCGCACTCCGGGCTCGCGCACCAGGCTGCCCACGCGGGTGGTCTCCAGGCCTGGCTCGGCCTCGGCCAGCAGCTGCGTCAGCAGCTCCAGGTCGCCGGGGTCGCAGGTGAACAGCAGCTCGAAATCCTCGCCGCCCCTGAGGGCCCAGTTCAAGGGATCGGTCCCCAGCTTGGCGGCCAGCAGGCGGGTGGCGCCGTCCAGGGGCAGGCGCTGGGCCTGCACCCGGGCGCCCAGGCCGCTGGCCCGGCACAGGCGGTACAGGTCCGTGGCCAGGCCGTCGGAGAGGTCCATCATGGCGTGCACCCGGCCCGACTCGGCCAGGGCCCGGCCCCCGGCCACCCGGGGCAGGGGCCGCAGGTGGACCTCCACGGCGGCGGCGGCCTCCGGGGCAGCCGGGTCGCCGCCGGACTGCAGCCAGGCCAGGCCCGCGGCCGAGCGGCCCAGGCGGCCGCTGACGCAGACCGCGTCGCCGGCCCGGCCGCCGGAGCGCAGCAGCGGCTTGACCGGGTCCGCCTGGCCGATCAGGCAGAGGTTGAGCACCACCTGGGGGGAGCGCACCGTGTCGCCGCCGGCCAGACTCAGGCCGTAGCGCCGGCCAAACTCCACCAGCCCCCGCACCAGCTCCTCCACGAAGCTGGCCTGGGGCCGGGGCGGCAGGCCCAGGGAGAGGAAGCCCCAGCGGGGCAGGGCGCCCATGGCCGCCAGGTCGCTGAGGTTGGCGGCCATGGCCCGGCCGCCCAGGTCATAGGGGCGGATGAACTTCAGGTCGAAGTGCACCCCCTCCACCAGAAGATCGGTGGTGACCACCAGGTTGCGGGCCTGGCTGGCCACCACCGCCGCGTCGTCGCCGATGCCCACCACCAGCTCGCCCTCGGCCGCGCCGGCCAAGGACTGGATCAGCCGGACCACCTCCTCCTCGCTGAGAAAGGGGGCGGGTGGCGGCGGTTTGCGGGCCATGGGCGCGGAGGCCTACCTTTCGTCGGAGGCGTACTGATAGTTGATGAGCGCCGGCTGGTAGTCGAACAGCTCCGAGGGCTTGAAGAAGCGGGCCACCTCGGCCTGGGCGGTCTCCACCGAATCGCTGGCATGCACCAGGTTGGCCTGCATGGACATGCCCAGATCGCCGCGAATGGTGCCCGGCGCGGCCTGGCGGGAGTTGGTGACCCCGCACAGCCGGCGGCAGACCTCCACCGCCTCCAGCCCCTCCAGGCACAGGGCGATGACCGGGGTGCGGCTCATAAACTCGCAGATGGTGGGGAAGAAGGACTTGGCGGCCAGGTGGGAGTAGTGCGCCTTGAGCAGGGCGTCGTCCAGCTGGATCATCTTGATGCCGGCTATCTTGAGGCCCTTCTGCTCGAAGCGGCTGAGCACCGCACCGGCCAGGCCGCGGGTCAGGGCGTCGGGTTTGATCAGAATCAGGGTTCGCTCCACGTCAATTCACCTCGTTGTGATGTTGAAGGCTCGGGCGCCGCCGGCCCAGCGCCGGGGCGAGTTCTGCCCCAATTTGGGCAGAGAGCGCGGGGCTTGTCAAGGGAAGGCCGCGGGGCGGGGCTCAGCGGCCGTAGCGCCGTAGCTGCTTGATGAGCTGCCGCGAGGAGGCCTGCTGCTTGACCTTGCCCTCCAGGAGAATGCTCCGCACCGACTCCGCGAAGCCGTAGTAGGCGTTGGTGGTTTCCGCATCGTACTCCAGGCCGGCCCCGTCCAGGGAGATGCCCATGAACAGGCCCTTGCTCATGGAGTAGGCGTACACGTCCGGGGCCAGGCCGCTGCCGGTGGTGCCGGCCAGGACCCGCCGGCCCGTGGGCCCCAGGGCCACCGAGGCGTCGGCGCCCAGCTGCACCTTGTTCTTGAGCAGGCCTTCCAAGCCCTTCTTGGTCATGATCACCAGCATCAAGTCTGTGGACTGGGCCCCGATCTGCAGGCCCAGGCTGGCCCCGGCCAGGTTGAAGAAGGCCGGCGGGCTCCAGGAGCCGTCGTCGTGGCGGGCCAGCACCACCCCGCTGCCGCCCTGGCCGCCGAGGATGAAGCCGGCCTTGATCACCCCCGGAAAGAGGGCCACCGCCCGGCAGCGCTTGAGCAGGTCCTGGGGTACGGACTTGTCGCCCTGCTGCATCATCTTGTCCAGCACCACCCCCGCGGCCAGCACCTCCAGCTCGGCCTCGGCCTTGCCGGCGGCCAGGGCCGGGCCAGCGGTCAGGATCAGGATAAGCAGGGCGGCCAATACGCAGGCGATGCGGGGACGGCTCATGGCGAGTCTCCTTGCCGGAGTGGGTCGCGGGGAGATTAGGGTTGCCTGAGGTCATTCTACGTTCAGGGGGCCGGCGGGGCAACTCTTTGCCGCCCTGGGGGATTTTCTTGACCCTCCCCGCGACCCACAGTAGCATGGCAGGTGCCTTTTCGCCCTGCCCCGGCCAGGCGCTCACTACAACCTTGACAGGAGCACGCCCGTGAGCCTTTTGTTCCAGCCCGTGTCCATCAACAAGCTTGAGCTGCCCAACCGCTTCGTGCGCTCGGCCACCCACGAGGTGGCCGCCGACCACGAGGACCAGGTCACCCCGGCCCTGGAGAAGATCATGACCGACCTGGCCGCCGGGGGGGTGGGGCTGATCATCAGCGGCATCGCCTACGTGCACCTGGCCGGCCGCCTGTGGAAGCCGCAGCTGGGCCTGGCCCAGGACAGCGCCATCCCCGGCCTGCGCCGCCTGGCCCAGGCCGTCCATGCCCACGGGGCCAAGCTGGCCATGCAGCTGTTCCACGCCGGCCGGGAGCGCACCCGCTACTCCACTGAGGAGGGGCCGGCCCTGGCGGCCTCGGTCATCCCCGGCGACGAGGTCTACGACTTCCCCCACCGGGAGATGAGCGAGGAGGACATAGCGGAGGCGGTGGAGGCCTACGGCCAGGCCGCCCGCCGCTGCCAGGAGGCGGGGGTGGACGCGGTGCAGATCCACGGGGCCCACGGCTACCTGCCCAGCCAGTTCCTCTCGCCCCACACCAACCGCCGCCGGGACCGCTGGGGCGGCTCCCTGGACAACCGCCTGCGCCTGCACCGGGAGATCGCGCGCGCCATCCGCAAAGAGACCGGCCCGGACTACCCCATCCTGATCAAGCTGGGCCTGGTGGACTCGGTGCCGGGCGCCCTGCAGTTGGACGAGGGGGTGGAGGCCGCCGCGCGCCTGGCCCAGGCGGGCTACGACTGCCTGGAGATCAGCCAGGGCCTGCGCGCCATCGGCTTCAAGAACAGCGAGTTCCGCACCGGCATCGACAGCCGGGAGAAGGAGGCCTACTTCCGGGACTGGACCCGCCAGGTGAAACAGCGGGTTAAGGTGCCGGTGATGATGGTGGGCGGGCTGCGCAGCCTGAGCCTGATGGAGGAGGTGGTGGCCCAGGGGGAGACGGACTTCGTGTCCCTGTCGCGGCCCCTGATCCGGGAGCCGGACCTGGTCAACCGCTGGCGGCTAAACCCCGACTACCACCCCCGCTGCATCTCCTGCAACGGCTGCCTGTTGCGCATACGCGAGCGCAAACCGCTGGCCTGCGCCCTGGACCTCGAGGAGAAGGAGGCCAAGGACTGAGCATCTCGCCGGCCGCGCCATGATCGAGCTGTTTCCCAACGTGTACTATGTGCCGGGCAAGAACGCCTCGCGCTTTCCCTACTGCGCCTGCCTGTACTTGAAGGGCCGGGAGATGCGCCTGCTCATCGACGCGGGCATGGGCGCGGGCAAGGTGGAGCCGGTCAAGGCCCTGGGGGTGGACGTGCTGCTGCTCAGCCACAGCCACATAGACCACCACCTGACCAAGCGCGAGCTGGAGGGGCCGCCCATCTGGGCCCACGCGGCCGAGCTGCCCTACATGGGCAGCCGCGAGCGCTACCTCAAGGCCACGGGCCTGGACCAGAGCGGGGTGGACCTGAGCGGCATCTTGGACGCCATGCCCGGCATCTTCGACTATCGCGCCCAGCGCGCCCTGGCCGGCGGCGAGGTGCTGGACCTGGGGGGCCTGCGTCTGGAGGTGCTGCACACTCCGGGCCACACCCCCGGGCACCTGTCGTTCTTTCTGCCCCAGCACCGCTTCCTGTTCGGCGCCGACGTGGACCTGACCAGCTTCGGCCCCTACTACGGCCACTACTTCGCGGACCTGGGGGCGTTCATCGCCTCCATCCAGCGCCTGAGGGCCCTGGGCGCCACCAGCGCAGCCACCGGCCACGCCGGCCCCTTCATGGACGACGTGGCCGGGCGCCTGGAGGCCTACGAGCAGGTCATCTATCAGCGGGACCAGCGGGTGCTGGACTTTCTGCGCGCGCCCCGGCGCCTGGAGGACTTCCGGCGCAGCGGGGTGATCTACCGCACCTACATCGAGGAGTTCGGGCTGCAGGACTTCTTCGAACGGGTGCACGTAGAGAAGCACCTGGAGCGCCTGGCCGCCCTGGGCCGGGTGCGGGTGGAAGATGGGCGGTGGCGGCGCCTCTGAGGGCCGCGGCGGGAGGAGAGCAATGCCTGAGGTGGACCTGAGCGTAGTGGGCCGCTGGAACCCGCCGGTGACCTATGACTACACCTTCAAGGAGGTGGTGCTCTACGCCCTGGGCGTGGGCGCCGGGCCCGAGGACCTGAACCTGGTCTACGAGGGCGCGCCGGGCGGGCTCAAGGTGCTGCCCAGCTTCTGCGTGGTGCCGGCCATGAAGACCTTCCCGGCCGTGGGCAAGGTGGAGTGGTCGCGCTTTTTGCACGGCGAGCACCAGATCCGCCTGCACCGGCCCCTGGCCCCGGAGGGCCGCCTGGTGCAGCGGGGCCGGGTGGCGGCCATCTACGACAAGGGCAAGGGCGCGGTGTACCACATCGAGATAGAGGGCCGCGACGGCCAGGACCGGCCGGCCTACGACGTAGAGTGGGTGGTGTTCTATGTGGGAGCCGGCGGCTTCGGCGGCGACCCCGGACCCAAGGTAGAGAGCGTGCGGCCGCCGGAGCGGCCGGCGGACTTCAGCCTGAGCCAGCGGGTGGCCGCCAATCAGGCGGCCATCTACCGCCTGAGCGGCGACCTGAACCCCCTGCACATAGACCCGGCTGCGGCCCAGCGCGGCGGCTTTGCGCTTCCCATCCTGCACGGCCTGTGCACCTACGGCATGGCCGTGCGCGCGGTGGTGAAAAAGGCCCTGGGCGGCGACCCGGAGCGCCTGAAGCAGTTCGGGGCCCGCTTCTCGGCCCCGGTGTTGATGGGCGACGAGCTGCTGGTGGAAGGCTGGCGCGAGGGCGGGCGCATCATCGTGCAGGCCAGCACCGGCCGCGGCCCCTCCCTGACCAATGGCCTGGCTCTGGTGGACTAGAGTCGGTTTCAGCAAACGAGCGAGAGGAAAAAATCATGAGCTACGAATTCATAAAGGTGGAGAAGGAAGATCACTTGACCATCCTCACGGTCAACCGGCCCGAGGTGCTCAACTGCATCAGCGCGCCCACCAGCGTGGAGATGGATCAGGCCCTCAACGACTTCCAGGAGGACCCCGAGGCCTGGCTGCTCATCCTCACCGGCGCCGGCGAAAAGGCCTTCTCTGCGGGCATGGACCTGAAGTGGTTCTCCGAGCACGGCGTGGAGGAGTACCGCCGCATGACGGCCCCCCTCAAAGGGCTGGGCGGCATCACCCAGCGCCTGGACTGCAACAAGCCCATGATCGCGGCGGTCAACGGCCTGGCCTTCGGCGGCGGCTTTGAGATGGCCCTGTCCTGCGACATCATCTTGGCCGCCGAGCACGCCACCTTCGCCCTGCCCGAGCCCAAGGTGGGCATCATGGCCGGCGCCGGCGGAGCGGTGCGCCTGCCCCGGCGCATCCCCTACTACGCGGCCATGTCCATCCTGCTCACCGGCCGGCGCATAACCGCCTCCGAGGCCGCCTCCCTGGGCCTGGTGGCCGAGGTGGTGCCGGGGGAACAGCTCATGGCCGCGGCCCGGCGCTGGGCGGCCATGGTGCTGGAGTGCGCGCCCCTGGCCATCCGGGCCAGCAAGGAGGTGGCCAGCCAGAGCCTGGATCTGCCCCTGTCCCAGGCCCTGACCACCGTGTTCCCGGCCCAGAAGACCCTGTTCCAGTCCCAGGACGCGGTGGAAGGGCCCAAGGCCTTCGCCGCCAAGCGCAAGCCGCAGTGGAAGGGCCGCTAAAGGCAGGCGAAAAACAATGCGGGCCGCAGGGCCCCTAGCCGGATAAGGAGTTTCAGGAAATGACCATAGACGACGTCAAGAAGATCGCGGTGATCGGCGCGGGCAACATGGGCCACCAGATCGCCCTCTTATGCGCCATCCAGGGCTACCAGACCACCTGCACGGACGTGAAGCCGGAGATACTGGCCAAGGCCGAGGCCTTCGCCGACAAGTACCTGCCCGGCCGGGTGGAGAAGGAAAAGCTCACCCAGGCCCAGGCCGACGCGGCCCGGGCCCGCCTGCGCTTCACCCCCAGCTTGGAGGAGGCGGTGCAGGAGGCGGACTACGTGATCGAGGCGGTGCTGGAGGTGCTGGCCCTCAAGCGCAAGATATTCGCCGACCTGGACCGCCTGGCGCCCAAGCACGCCATCCTGGCCAGCAACAGCTCGGCCATCGTCAGCTCCCGCTTCGCGGACGTGACCCAGCGGCCGGACAAGGTTTTAAACCTGCACTTCTTCAACCCGGCCCTGGTGATGAAGCTGGTGGAGGTGGTGCAGGGGCCGCACGTCTCCGACGAGACGGCCAAGATATCCATGGACCTGTGCCAACGCTTGGACAAGGTGAGCGTACACGTGAAGAAGGAGGTGGAGGGCTTTTTGCTCAACCGCATCTTCGCGGCCATCACCCGCGAGGCCCTGTGGATGCTGGAGATGGGCGTGGCCAGCTTCGAGGACATCGACAAGGCCCAGATGTACGGCGCCGGCCACCCCATGGGCACCTTCCGCCTGATGGACCTGACGGGCATCGACCTGCACTACACCATGTGCATGGAGAAGTTCCGCGCCACGGGCGACCGGGCCAATCTGCCCGCGCCCAGCGTGGTGGAGCTGTACATGCAGGGCCGCTACGGCCAGAAGGCGGGCAAGGGCTGGTACGACTACAGCGAGCAGAGCCCGCGCAAGAAATGAGCAAGACCCCCAAGAAGCCTGACCTGGGCTGGTCTCCGGAGCTGGCCGAGCTGGCCCGGCGCCGGGAGCTGGCCCAGGCCATGGGCGGCCCGGAGAACATCGCCCGCCACCACGCCGCCGGCCGCCTGACGGTGCGCGAGCGCTTCGCGGCTCTGCTGGACCAGGGCAGCTTCCACGAGGTGGGGGCCATCGCCGGGGTGCCCACCTACCAGGACGGCGAACTGGTGAACCTGGTGCCCTCCAACTTCCTCTTCGGCCGCGGGCGCATCGCCGGGCGGCGGGTGGTGGTGGCCGGCGACGATTTCACCATCCGGGGCGGGGCCGCCGACGCGGCCATCGGCCGCAAGGCCCCCTACGCCGAGCGCATGGCCCTGGAGCTGCGCCTGCCCCTGGTGCGCCTGATAGACGGCACCGGCGGCGGGGGCAGCGTCAAGCACCTGGAGATGATGGGCCGCACCTATGTGCCGGCCAACCCGGCCATGGAGACCATGGTGGCCCTACTAGAGACGGTGCCGGTGGCCAGCGCGGCCCTGGGCTCGGTGGCCGGCCTGGGCGCCGCGCGGGTGGTGTTCTCCCACTTCTCGGTGATGCCCAAGGGCACCGCCCAGGTCTTCGTGGCCGGCCCGCCGGTGGTGGAGCGGGCCCTGGGCCGGCCAATGGGCAAGGAGGAGCTGGGCGGCTTTCACATCCACACCCGCGGCTCCGGGGTGGTGGACAACGAGGCCGGATCCGAGCAGGACGCCCTGGACCAGGTACGGCGCTTCCTGTCCTACCTGCCGGACTCGGTGTACGAGCTGCCGCCGCTAACCGAGGCCAGCGACCCGGCCGACCGGCGGGTGGATGAGCTGCTGTCGGCCATCCCGCGGGACAAGCGCCAGGTGTACCCGGTGCGGCGCATCCTGGAGCTGGTGCTGGACCAGGGCAGCTTCTTCGAGATCGGGGCGCGCCAGGGCCGCTCGGCGGTGGTGGGCCTGGCGCGGCTGCTGGGCCGGCCGGTGGGGGTGCTGGCCAACGACCCCCGCTTCCTGGGCGGGGCCATGGACGCCCGGGCCGCGGAGAAGATGACCCGCTTCATCGACCTGTGCGACACCTTCCATTTGCCGGTGGTGAACTTCGTGGACAACCCCGGCTTCCTGATCGGTGTGGACAGCGAGCGCCAAGGCACCATCCGGGCCGGCGGCCGCTACATCTTCGCGGTATACCAGGCCACGGTGCCCTGGTGCTCGATCATCCTGCGGCGGGCCTTCGGGGTGGCCGGCGCGGCCCACGGCGACCACAGCCGCCTGAACCTCCGCTATGCCTGGCCCTCGGGCGAGTGGGGCTCACTGCCCCTGGAGGGCGGGGTGCAGGCGGCCTACCGCCGCCAGATCGAGGCCGCCCCGGATCCGGCGGCCCGGCGGGCGGAGATAGAGGCGCGCCTGGCCCAGGTGACCTCGCCCCTGCGCACGGCCGAGAACTTCGGCATCGAGGAGATCATAGACCCCCGGGACACCCGGCCCCTGCTCTGCGAATGGATAGAGACCGCCTACCGGCTGCTGCCCAGCCGCCTGGGGGTGACCCGCCGCGGCCTGCGGCCCTGAGCCGGCGCAGCCAGTGCTAGGCCGCGGTTAAGGTAGCTTTCACCCGGGGGCCCAGGGCCTTGACCGCGGCCCAGTCGCCGCTCACCCGTCCCAGGGGGTAGACCGGCGAGGCCGCCCGGCATTCATCCCCCCGACTGGCCGGGGTGGGGCCGAAGAACAGGCACAGGGCGTTGCCCGGCTGCCAGAAGGCCAGATCGCCCACCTGTAACACCTCCACCGGCTGGCCGGCCAGGGGCCCCAGGGAGCGCCCCAGGTCGCCGTAATACTCCTGGCCCCAGCGGGACAGCTCCAGGGTCAGGGGCAGGACCTGGGCCAGGGCCCGACCGGCCGGCGAATCATCCAGCTCGCCAACCATCTCTACTTTCTGCAAAATTAACTTAACGGCCAGGGGCATGCGCGGCCTCCTTTCCCGGGCCTAAGCATAGGCAAAAGCGCGGCCGGGGGGCAAGCCCGAGCCGGCCGGGGGTTGTCGGTCAATTGTCAGTTGTGCGTCACCCCCCTGTAACAATGGCGGGCCACTATGGCCGCATAGATTAGCCAGGCCCGCTGCGGCGGGCCCAAGATACTCAATAAGAGAGGAGATCAGATGCGCAAGAGCATATTGGCAAAAGGCCTGTTGGCCGTGGCCCTGGTGGGCCTGCTCATGATTCCCACCGTAGGCATGGCCGCCTCCAAGATCAACATCACCGGCTCCACCACCGTGCTGCCCATCGCCCAGAAGGCGGCCGAGGTCTTCATGAAGAAGCACCCCGGGGTCAACATCAGCGTGGCCGGCAGCGGCAGCGGCGACGGCATCAAGGCCGTGATCGACGGCACCGCCCACATCGGCGACTCCAGCCGCGACATGAAGTCCAAGGAGATCAAGCTGGCCCAGTCCAAGGGCGTAAAGCCGGTCAAGCACACCGTGGCCCTGGACTGTATCGTGCCCGTGGTGCACACCAGCAACCCGGTGAGCAACCTGACTATCAAGCAGCTGCATGACATCTACGCTGGCAAGATCAAGAACTGGAAGCAGGTGGGCGGCGTGGACAAGGTGATCGTGGTCATCAGCCGCGACTCCAGCTCCGGCACCTTCGAGGTGTGGAACCACTACGTGCTGGGCAAGAAGTCCCGCGTGCGCCCCGACGCCCAACTGCAGGCCAGCAATGGCGCCGTGGCCCAGGCCGTGGCCGGCAACAAGTACGCCATCGGCTACGTGGGCATCGGCTACCTGAATCCCAAGCTCAAAGGCTTGACCGTCAACGGCGTCAAGGCCAGCCCCAAGACGGCCCTGGATAAGACCTACCCCATCGCCCGCGGCCTGTACATGTTCACCAACGGCGAGCCCAAGGGCGATGTCAAGACCTTCCTGGATTTCGTCAAGGGCCCTGAGGGCCAGAAGATCGTGGTCCAGGAGAAATTCGTCTCCGTCAAGTAAGCATCATCTGTGAAACATAGCCTGCGGCCCCGCTGGGGGGCCGTGGGCCAGACCTAAAACCGCTGGCGGCCCCCTCGGGCGGCCGGCACAGGTGAGAACCGCGCACAAGGAGAGGCTGAATGAGAGCGATTGGCAGGACGATGGGGGCCCTGAGCCTGGCCCTGGCCCTGGCCCTCAGCTCCTGGATGGCGGCGCCGGCCCAGGCGGCCGGCCAGACCGAGCTGGAGACCAAGATCAAGACCATGGAGCAGGCCCTGCAGTCCATGAAGCAGCAACTGGAGCAGGTCAAGCAGGAGCAAGCGCGACAGGGGCAGGCGGTGGAAGTGGCCGCCAGCAAGGCCGCGCAGGCCAAGCTGCCCAGCTGGGTGGAGCGCATGACCTTCTTCGGCGACACCCGCTTCCGCTACGAGCACACTAACTACGACGACACGGTGATCGCCGGCAAGACCAAGACCAAGAGTGGCGTGGACCGCTTCCGGGTGCGCCTGCGCTTCGGCGTGCGCAGCCAGATCCACCCCGACGTGGAGCTGGGCTTCCGCATGGCCTCCGGGTCTGACACCGACGGCACCAGCACCAACCAGACCATGGGCAACTACTTCGGCGAGTACAGCTCCTGGGGCATCGACCAGGCCTACGTGAAGTGGAACCCCAGCTTCGTGCCCACCAAGGCGGCCACCTTCAGCTTCGGCAAGGTGCCCCAGCCCTTTATGACCAGCAAGATCATCTGGGACGGCGACGTGGTGCCCGAGGGCGGTTTCATCAACTTCACCTTCAACAAGGGCGGCGGCGTGCAGCCCTTCATCACCGCGGCCTACATGACCGTCAACCAGAGCGGCGAGTTCGGCGACAACGTGCTGGCCCCGGCCGTTCAGGCCGGCGCCAAGGTGAAGCTGGGCTCCTTCCGGCTGGACGGCGCCCTGGGCTACACCTCCTGGGGCGATCTGGGCGACGTGGGCAAGCTGCCCCCCAGCCTGCGCGGCACCCCCTCCTACACCGAGGGCGGCGGCACCCGCACCACCAACTACGCGGTGTTTGACGCCTACGCCAAGGCTTCCTTCGCCTTCGCCCCCAAGGGCTCCCTGGGCGTGTGGGGCCACTACCTGAAGAACAACGACTCCGAGGGCCCCTATCAGGACAAGGACCAGGGCTACGGCGCTGGCGTGTTCGTCAAGTACGACAAGTTCGGCTTCAACCTCTGGTACAAGAGCGTGGAGGCCAACGCCACGCCCGGCTTCATCGCCGACAGCGATTCGGGCTACGTGAATATCAAGGGCTGGATCGCCAACGTTTCCTATAAGATGTGGAAGTACGGCACGGTGGAGCTGTCCTACTACAGCATGGAGCCGGAGGATGCCTCCATCTCCACGGCCAGCAACAAGTACCAGACCGTCTTCGTGGACTTCGTGTTCAAGTTCTAACCCACCCCAAGGGGCCGCAGTCACCCCTTCCTTAAGCTGCGGTCCTTGCCCGGCCCCGGGGCCCTTGCGGCCCCGGGCATTTTTTTGGCCGGCGCATAGACCGTCAGCTTTTTTAACACCATAAAAAATTTTTGCGTCTTGACGGGATAAGACAAGGGAGGCATCCTGATGATCAGAAGTTGTGAAATAACGCACAACACCCCGGCCAGGGGAAAGTTGGTTCTCAATCGCATGTGGACCTAACCTGGATCGGCCTGAGTGAGGAAAGGAGAAACTGGCATGAGAAGGCTTATGACGGCCCTGATACTGGTCCTGGGCCTAGGCCTGACTACTGCGGGCGTTGCCGGGGCGACCAGCCCGGCCGAACTGGAGGCCCGCATAAAGGCCCTGGAGCAGAGCCTCAAGCAGCTCAAGGGCCAACTGGAGCAGGTGCGCCAGCAGCAACAGCAGGACCAGGCGGCGGTGGCCGCGGCCAGCAAGGCCAAGCTGCCCGCCTGGGCCGAGCGCATGACCTTCTTCGGCGACCTGCGCCTGCGCTATGAGCACACCAGCTACGACGACACCATCATCAACGGCAAGAACACGGTCAAGAACGGCCTGGACCGCTTCCGCCTGCGCCTGCGCTTCGGGGTGCGCAGCCAGATCCACGAGGACGTGGAGCTGGGCATGCGCATGACCGCGGGCAGCGACAGCGACCCCAGCAGCACCAACCAGACCATGGGCAACTACTTCGGCGAGATCACCACCTGGGGCGTGGATCAGGCCTACCTGAAGTGGACCCCCAGCCTGGTGCCGGCCAAGGCGGCCACCTTCAGCTTCGGCAAGGTGCCCCAGCCGCTGCTCACCTCCAAGGTGATCTGGGACACGGACGTGGTGCCCGAGGGCGGTTTCTTGACCTGGACCTTCAACAAGGGCGGCCAGGTGCAGCCCTTCATCACCGGCGCCATGCTGACGGTGCAGCAGAGCGGGGAGTTCAACGACAACATCCTGGCCCCGGTGCTGCAAGCCGGCGCCCGCGGCAAGCTGGGGGCCTGGCGCTTCGAGGGCGCGGCCGGCTACACGGACTGGAACAAGCTGGGCGACCCCGGCCTGGTGCCGCCCATCCCCCACGGCAACCCCACCTGGACCAGCGGCGGCGCCACCCGGATGAGCTCCTTCAAGGTCTGGGATGTGTACGCCAAGGCCAGCTTCGCCTTCAGCCCCCAGGGCAACGTGGGCCTGTGGGGCCACTACCTGCGCAACACCGACGCCACCGGCCCCTATGACGGCAAGGACACCGGCTATGGCGTGGCCGCCTTCGTCAACTACGGCAAGTGGAAGTTCGAGGTCTGGTACAAGAACATCGAGGCCAACGCCACTCCGGGCTTCATCGCCGACAGCGACTCCACCTATGTCAACCGCAAGGGCTGGAGCGTGGACGTGCAGTACAAGATGTGGCAGTACGGCCGCCTGCAGCTGACCTACTACAACACCGAGCCCGAGGACGCCTCCATCAGCGGAGCCACCAACAAGTCACAGACCTTCTTCGTCAATACGATCTTCCAGTTCTAACCAGGACTTAGACGCCAAACCCGGCCCGGGGCCCCACGGCCCCGGGTTTTTTGTCACCAAGTTGTAACAAACAAGACACGGCCCTGAAATCTGCCCTGCTTAACCTAGCTTAATAACTGTGTGGCAACCCCTGCGGGCAGGGAAGCATGTTTCATCTTTTCAGCGGCGAGGCCGTGGCCCAAAAGGGTCTGGGACGGCTGATGAGCGTAGGCTTTCTGAGCGGACGCAAACGCACCAGCACCGAGCGCGAGGTGATAATCCGCCGCTTGTTCGTGGCCGCGGGCATGTTCTCGCTGGTGGTCATGGGCCTGATCGTGCTGTTTTTGTTCACCGAGGGCCTGGGCCTGTTCCGCGAAGTGAGCGTGTTCAGCTTCCTGCTGGGCACCGCCTGGTACCCCACCTACGACCCGCCCGACTTCGGCATCCTGCCCCTGATCGTGGGCTCCGGGGCGGTCACCCTGATATCCTCGGTCATCGCCGTGCCCCTGGGCGTGGGCACCGCCCTGTACCTGTGCGAGGTGGCCGGCAACCGCACCCGGGAGATACTCAAGCCGGCGGTGGAGCTACTGGCCAGCCTGCCCTCGGTGGTGCTGGGCTTCGTGGGCATGGTGGTGCTGGCGCCCCTGATGCAGCAGTGGTGGGACATCCCCACCGGCCTGAACATACTCAACGCTTCTTTGATGCTGGCTCTGATGGCCATCCCCACCATCGCCAGCATCAGCGAGGACGCCCTGCACGCGGTGCCCCGCGAGCTTAACGAGGCCTCCCTGGCCCTGGGCGCCACCCGCTGGGAGACCCTGACCAGGGTGCAGCTGCCCGGAGCGCTGTCGGGCATCGGCACCGCGGTGATCCTGGGCATGAGCCGGGCCATGGGCGAGACCATGGTGGTGCTGATGGTGGCCGGCGGCGCGGCCCAGATACCCATCTCCATCTTCGACTCGGTGCGGCCCCTGCCGGCCAGCATCGCCGCGGAGATGGGCGAGACGCCCTTCGGCAGCGAGCACTACCACGCCCTGTTCGCCATCGGCATCGTGCTGTTCTTGATGACCCTGGCCTTCAACCTGGTGGCGGCCTGGTTCAGCCGCCGCTTCCAGCAGAAGGGAGCAGCCACCCTGTGAGCCAGGACCGGCGCATGCTCTTTTGGCGGCGGGCCCGCCAGGAGGCGGCCTTCATGGTCTTCCGCCTGACGGTGTTGCTGGTGCTGGGGGCCTTGGGCGGCATCCTGCTCTACGTGCTCATCCACGGCGCCGGCGCCATAAGCTGGGAGTTCCTGACCGCCGCCCCGCGCGACTCCATGACCAAGGGCGGCATTTTCCCGGCCCTGGTAGGCACCCTCTACCTCACCCTGGGCGCGGTGGTGGTGGCCCTGCCCTTGGGCGTGGCCGCGGCGGTGTACCTGAGCGAGTACGCCACCGAGGGCCGGGTGCTGCGCCTGGTGCGCCTGGGCATAGCCAACCTGGCCGGGGTGCCCAGCGTGGTCTTCGGCCTGTTTGGCCTGGCCCTGTTCGTGGGCTACTTCAAGCTGGGCATCAGCCTGGCCGCCGGCTCCCTGACCCTGGGGCTGTTGATCCTGCCCACGGTCATCGGCGCGGCCGAGGAGGCGCTCAGGCAGGTGCCGGCCACCTTCCGGGAGGCCTCCCTGGGCCTGGGGGCCACCCGCTGGCAGACCATCCGCAAGGTGGTGCTGCCCGCGGCGCTGCCCGGCATTCTCACCGGCTCCATCCTGGGCGTGGGCCGGGCGGCGGGGGAGACGGCGCCCATCATGTTCACCGCCGCCACCTTCTTCACCCTGCACCTGCCCACCTCGCCCCTGGACCAGGTGATGGCCCTGCCGTATCATATTTACGTGTTGGCCACCGCCGGCACGCACATCGCGCAGACGCGGCCCCTGCAGTACGGCACGGTGCTGGTCTTGATCAGCTTGGTGCTGGGGTTGTGCCTGATCGCCATCATCATCCGCAGCCGGATGCGTAGGCACAAGAAATGGTAATAGCAGCCGACAACCGCAGCTCTCTGGCCGAGCAGGCGCCGGTCTCCCCGGCGGACGATTCCCAGGCCATCATCCAGGTGCGGGAGCTGAACTTTTTCTACGGCGATGTGCAGGCCCTGAGCGACATCAACCTGGACATCTCGCGCAACCAGGTGACCGCCCTCATCGGCCCCTCGGGCTGCGGCAAGTCCACCTTCCTGCGCCTTCTCAATCGCATGAACGAGCTGATCCCCGGCACCCGCGTGCACGGCCAGGTGTTGTTCGAGGGGGTGGACCTCTACGGCCCGGGCGTGGACCCGGTGGAGGTGCGCCGGCGGGTGGGCATGGTCTTCCAGAAGCCCAACCCCTTCCCCAAGACCATCTACAACAACGTGGCCTACGGGCCGCGTCTCTACGGCCTCAAGGAGCGCCGCCGCCTGGACGAGGTGGTGGAGCGCTCCCTGCGCGCGGCGGCGCTGTGGGATGAGGTCAAGGACATCCTGCACACCTCGGCCCTGGGCCTGTCCGGCGGCCAGCAGCAGCGGCTGTGCATCGCCCGGGCGGTGGCCATGGAGCCGGAGGTGCTCTTGATGGACGAGCCCACCAGCGCCCTGGACCCTCTGGCCACCAGCCGCATCGAGGAGCTGGTGACCGAGCTCAAGCGACGCTACACCGTGGTCATCGTCACCCACAACATGCAGCAAGCCGCCCGCGTAAGCGACGTGACCGCTTTTTTCTACCTGGGCCGCCTGGTGGAGGTGGGCCCCACCGAGACGATCTTCACCAAACCCCGGGAGAAGCAGACCGAGCACTACATCACCGGACGCTTCGGCTAGGCGGAGAAGCCAAGATAGATGCCTGGACAATCGCACTTTCAACGTCAGATGCAGCAGGTCAAGCAGGACCTGCTCAAGATGGCCAGCCTGGTGGAGCGCGCGGTGTACGAGGCCACCGAGGCTCTGGCCCGCCTGGACACCGAGATGGCCGACCGGGTCATCACCGGCGACCGGCGCATCGATCTGATGCAGAACGAGATCGAGGAGCGTTGCATCACCCTCTTGGCCACCCAGCAGCCGGTGGCCGTGGACTTGCGCTTCCTCTCGGCGGTGATCAAGATCACCGGCCACGTGGAGCGCATCGGCGACCAGGCGGTGAACCTCTGCGACCGGGTCAAATCCATGGCCAAGCTGGGCGGCGGCGACCTGCCGCCGGTGCTGCTCTTGATGTGCAAGATCGCCCGGGAGATGAACAAGGAGAGCCTGGACGCCTTTGCCCACCAGAACGTGACCCTGGCCACGGCGGTGTGGCGGCGCGACGACGAGCTGGACGAGTTCAACCACGACTTCCTGGAAGAGATGATCCAGGCCATGAGCTGCGAGGAGCGCTACCTGCGCCGCGGGGTGGACCTGATCCTGTGCAGCCGCCACCTGGAGCGCATCGGCGATGAGTGCACCAACATCGCCGAGGAGGTGGTCTACCTGGTGGAGGGCCGGGTCATCCGCCACGCCGGCGAGGAGGTGGCGGTGGGGCCCCTGTAGGCCGCCGCGCCCCTAAAATCCAAGAATTTGGCCCCGCCGGCCGCCAAGGGCCGCGCGGGGTCTTTTTTATGAAAAGACGCTCTAGCCGGGCGCCGATGACAGGCGTAAAATTTTTTACAAGTTCCCTAACCGAGGATGTAGATATGTCCGGCAAGGCACGCGAGATTCTGCGCTGGTCCCTGGTGGCCGGCGCTGCCTATTTCCTGCTCACCGCCGTGTCGCCCCTCTTAGGGCTGCGCCTGCCCCTGGCCTTCAGCGGCCAGCTCGGCCAGCCCCTGGCCCACCAGGGCGCCCTGCTGTCGCTGATCAACCTGGCCTGGGCCCTGGCCCTGCTGGCCGTCCTGGGCACCCTGGGCAGCCCCCGGCAGCCGGTGCTGCGCTACGTGCTGCTGGGCGGGGCGGCCTCGGTGGTGGCCATGAGCCTGGGCAACGTGGCCCTGGCCGCCGGCCCGGCCGTTCCCGGCCTGGAGCTGGCCCGGCAGTGGCCTCCGCTGCTGCTCTTGGCCGCCTACCTGGTCTGGCTGGGCTACCTGCGCCGGCGGCTGCTGGCCCAGCCCGCGCGCCGGCCCTGAGGCCCCGGCGCTTCACCCAAGCTTCATCCTTTCTTAACATTTATGTAACTTAGACTGATTAATCTCTTATCCAGATAAGGCCCGCTGCGGCGGGCACCTGGAGAGAGATATATGGGCCGTCTAGGTTTGCAACCCATCTTCTTGCTGCTCTTGACCGTGCTCTGGGTCTGGGGCCTGGGCGTCTTCAGCCGCCGCCGCCTGCGCCGCCTCAGCGCCCTGGGCCAGCCGGCCGAGGTGCTGCGCGACTGGCAGGTGCAGCTGGTCCTCAAGGGCGGCGGCCTGCTGCTACTGGCCCTCTTAACCCTGCTGCTGCTGCGCGCCTGAACCCTAAAGGGCCCCGCCCGGCCGCGCCCGGCGGCTTTGGTTGCCGTAATAAGGCGTATTACTTATACTGAAGTAGCGCTGGCAACCAAAGTCACGGAGCAGGCAACCCCATGAAAAAAGACCGACCCGAAGTGGTCAGCTTCAAGGCCGACCCGGCCCTGGTCAAGGCCATGGAGGGCATCAAGAACCGCTCGGAGTTCATCCGCGCGGCCATCCTGGCCGCCCTGGACGGGGTCTGCCCCCTGTGCCAGGGCACCGGCATCCTCACCCCGGCCCAGCGGCAGCACTGGGAGGCCTTCGCCCAGCACCACCGGGTGGACCGCTGCTCCACCTGCCACGCCACCCACCTGGTCTGCCTGGAGTCCGGGGCGGCTCCCCACCAGGAACATTAGCGGCGGGGAGGCGACCATGGCCCTCATCGAACTGGAGCGAGTCAGCTTCGCCTACAACGGCCGTCCGGTGCTGAGCGAGGTCAGCCTGGAGGTGCTCGCCAGCCAGTTCCTGGCCCTGGTGGGCCCCAACGGCGGGGGCAAGACCACCCTCCTAAAGCTGATCCTGGGCCTGCTGACGCCCCAGCAGGGGCGGGTGCGGGTCTTCGGCCAGCCGCCGGCCAAGGCCCGCGGCCGCATGGGCTACCTGCCCCAGCACACCTACCTGGACCCCAGCTTTCCGGTGACGGTGCTGGAGGTGGTGCTCATGGGCCGGCTGGGCCCTCGGGCCGGGCTGGGGCTGTGGCCGCGGCGGGACCGCCAGGCGGCCCTGGCCGCCCTGGAGCAGGTGCAGGCGGCCGAGCTGGCCGGTCGGGGCTTCGCCGAGCTGTCCGGCGGCCAGCGCCAGCGGGTGCTCATCGCCCGGGCCCTGGCCGCGGGGCCGGAGCTGCTGCTCCTTGACGAGCCCACCGCCGGCGTGGACCCCCGCGGCGAGGAGGACGTGCTGGGCCTCTTGGCGGCTCTGCAGCCGCGGGTGACGGTGCTCTTGGTCACCCACGACCTGCACTTCGTCTCGGCCTACGTGAACCAGGTGGCCTGCGTGAACCGGCGGGTGGTGCTGCACCCCACTCAGGAGGTGGACGACCAACTCATCGCCGACCTCTACGGCCGGCCCATGCGCATGGTGCGCCACGACCGGCACCTAGAGGGCGGGGAGTGCAACCATGGCTGAGTTCCTGGCCGCCCTGAGCCAGCACGCCTTTTTGCAGCAGGCGCTACTGGCCGGCCTGTTGGCCAGCCTGGCCTGCGGGGTGATGGGCGCCTACGTGGTGGTGCGGCGCATCAGCTACCTGGCCGGGGCCATCGCCCACAGCGTGCTGGGGGGCATGGGCCTGGCCCGCTACCTGGCCGTGACCCAGGGCTGGAGCTGGCTGCACCCCTTGTACGGGGCGGTGGCCGCCGCCCTGGCCGCGGCGCTGGTGGTGGGGCTGGTGACGCTCAAGGCCCGCCAGCGCGAGGACGCCATCATCGGCGCCATCTGGGCGGTAGGCATGGCCGTGGGCGTGCTGTTCATCGCCGCCACGCCGGGCTATGACGTGGAGCTAATGAGCTACCTGTTCGGCAACATCCTCATGGTCACCCCGGCCAACCTCTGGCTCATGCTGGGCCTGGACCTGGTGGCCCTGGCCGTGGCCCTGGTGTTCCACAACCAGCTCCTGGCCGTGTGCTTCGACGAGGAGTTCGCCCGCCTGCGCGGGGTCAACGCCGACCTGTACTTCCTGCTGCTGTTGGTCCTCACCGCCCTGACCGTGGTGCTCCTGTCCACGGTGGTGGGCATCATCCTGGTCATCGCCCTTCTTACTCTGCCCGCGGCCATCGCGGCCAACTATGCCCGCCGCCTGTGGCAGATCATGGCCCTGGCGGTGCTGATCAGCATGGCCTTCACCACCGGCGGCCTGGCCCTGAGCTACGGCCCGGACCTGCCGGCCGGGGCGGTGATCATCGTGCTGGCCGGGGCGGCCTATTTGCTGGTGAGCGCCGGGCGCTGGCTGTTCCGGCGGGCCTGAGGCAGCCGGCCGCGCGTGTACGGCGTCCGGCTCCTATGGTAGACTTTGCCCCGGCAAACCACCCCCTGACCACGCCGCAAGGAGGAGCTGCGCCATGAAGAAATTCAGCTCGGTGAACGACGTTCTGGACTTCGCCATCTCCCGCGAGGAGGAGGCCAACGCCTTTTACCTGAAGCTGGCCCAGCGCATGGAAAAGCCCTGGATGAGCCAGGTGTTCAAGGAGTTCGCCGAACAAGAGCTGCGCCACAAGAACAAGCTGCTGACGGTCAAGGCCGGCGGCATGCTGCAGCCGGCGGCCGAGAAGGTCATGGACCTGAAGCTGGCCGATTATGTGGTCAAGGCCCGCGTCACCAACAAGATATCCTATCAGGACGCCCTGAGCGTGGCCATGCAGCGCGAGAAAAAGTCGTTCATGCTCTACACCGACCTGGCCGAGAGCACGGGCAACCGCCGCCTGCGCCAGACCTTCCTGGCCCTGGCCCAGGAGGAGGCTCGCCACAAGCTCTGGGTGGAGGTGCAGTACGACGAGTTCATCCTGGCCGAGGATTAGCCCCCGGCCGCGCCCACGCCCGCTGGCCAAGAGTCCCCGCCCTCCGGCGGGGGTTTTCTATTGCTTAGGCGCCGCCTTCCGGTCCAGGACCTGGCGCACCTGGGCCAGCAGGTCTCTCCAGCGGAAGGGCTTGGCCACGAACCCGGCCGCGCCGGCTTCGAGAACGGCCTTGGCCTGGCCGTCGGCGGCGTAGCCGCTGGCGACGAGCACCTTGGCCCCGGGGTCCAGGGCCAGCATCTCGCGCAGGCACTTGAACCCGCCCATGCCCGGCATGTTCAGGTCCAGGAGCACCAGCCCGATGCGCCCCGGCTGCTGGCGGTAAAGGGCCAGGGCCTCCTCGCCGCTGGCGGCGGAGAGCACCGTGTAGCCGGCGGCGGCCAGCAGGCGCTGGCTCAACTCGCGCAGGGGGATTTCGTCGTCCACCACCAGGATGGTCTCCTGGCCGCCGAGGGCCGCCTGGCCGGCCGGCGCGGCCGGCGACGCCGACGGGGGCAGGGCCGGCGCGCTGCCCACGGGCAGGAATATCTGAAAGGTGGTGCCCTGGCCGGGTTGGCTGTGGCAGAGGATGTGGCCGCCGTGGCTCTTGATCACCCCGTAGACCGTGGCCAGGCCCAGGCCGGTGCCCCGGCCCGGTTCTTTGGTGGTGAAGAAGGGCTCGAATATGTGCTCCTGGGTCTCGCGGTCCATGCCCTGGCCGTTGTCGCTGACCTCCAGCATCACGTGCGGGCCGGGCCGCGCCTCCAGGTGGCGGATGCAGTAGTCCGCATCCAACTCCACGCTGCGGGTGGCCAGGAGCAGGCGGCCGCCGGCGGGCATGGCGTCGGCGGCATTGCTGGCCAGGTTCAGCAGCGCCAGGCCGATCTGGGTGGCGTCGGCGTTCACCGGCGGCAGCTCCGGCTGCAGCCGGGTCTCCACGGTCACCGTGGCGGGCAGGGTGTGCTTGAGCACCTCCAGGGTCTGGCCTATCTCCTGATTCAGGTCCAGAGGCTTCAGCTCCGGCTCCAGCTTGCGGCTGAAGGTGAGTATCTGGCGCACCAGGCCGCTGGCTTGGCGGGCGGCCTTGATCAGGCCGCCCAGCTCCGCTGCGCAGTCCTGGCGGCGCTGGTTGGCGGCCAGGGCCAGCTCGCTGTAGCCGATGATGGCCGTGAGGATATTGTTGAAGTCGTGGGCCACGCCGCCGGCCAGGGTGCCCACGGCCTCCATCTTCTGGGCCTGGCGCAGCTGCTCCTCCAGATGGGCCTTGTCCTGCTCGGCCCGCTTGCGCCGGCTGATGTCGCTGACCAGCAGCAGCAGATGGGGCCGGCCCTGGTGC
Organism: Thermodesulfobacteriota bacterium; assembly: GCA_040751985.1. GTDB lineage: Bacteria > Desulfobacterota > Desulfarculia > Desulfarculales > Desulfarculaceae > Desulfoferula. The sequence goes on from JBFMFU010000066.1 coordinate 62,809, forward strand.
TGGATGCGCGATATCTGCCAGTGCAGCCAGGGGGCGCCGGGCGCCGCCGGCGGCTCCATCTCGCGGGTGCGGCCGCTGGCCAGGGTTTTGTCGGCCGCCCGGCTCAGCCCGCTTTCGCGCCAGAAGGGCTGCCGGTAGAGGTTCTGGGCCTGGGCCTGGGAAAGGGGCAGGCCCAACAGATCGGCCAGGGCCTGGTTGGCCAGCAGGCAGACGCCGTCGCTGCGGAACAGGGCGATGCCGACCTGGGACTGGCTGACGATGCTGCGGTTGAGGGCCAGGGCCTCGGCCAGGGCCAGCTCGGCGCTGCGCAGGCGCCGCCAGCGGCGGCGGGCCACGGTCAGCAGGAAAATGGTGACCGCCACCACCAGCAGGTAGGTGCCGATCTTGTAGACGTTGCTGCGGCGCCAGGGCGAGAGCACCTCTTCCATGGGCTTGTGGGCCACCACCAGCAGCGAGGGCAGGCGCAGGCTGCGCAGCACCAGCAGGCGCTCGCGCGGGTCGCCGGCCAGGGGGCCGCTGTGCAGCGTCACCCGCCGGCGGGCGGCCCGGTGGCGCAGAAAGTAGCTCTCGCCGGCCAGGCTGCGGCCCTTGAGGCGGCGGCCGGCCGCGGCGGCGGCCAGCACCGTGCCGCGCAGATCGGTCAGCATCACCTCCATATAGTCGCCGGGGATGGCCGAGGCCAGTATCTCTTGGAAGTAGGCCGGCGAGAGGCTGGCGGAGATCACCCCCTGGAAGCCGCCCTGTTGGTCGCTGATCATGCGCGAGGCGAACAGGACCTTGGTGCCCACGGTGGTGAGCACCGGCGGCAGCAGGAACAGGGCGCCCGGCCTGAGGGCCTTGTGCGGGGCCAGGAAATACTCCCGCCGGCTCACGTCCTTGCCCATGATTTTGGGCAGGTTGGTGGCCAGGATGCGCCCGTGCCGGTCGGTGATGGCGATGACGCGCACCTCGGGCAGGGCGGCCTTGCGGGCCTTGATGTAGTTGATGATATAGGCTGTGTCGCCGCGGGCGTGGCTCTGCCACTCGTAGGCCACGTCGCTCAGGAGCAGGTCCACCGCCCGCAGGCCGCCGCTGATCTGCTCGTCGGCGATGCGGGCCATGGATTGCAGGGAGTCCTGGGCGGTGTGCAGGGTGCGCCGGTGGTCGTCGTAGATGCGCCAGGCGGTCAGGAGCCCCAGCAGGGCCAGGGCCGCCGCCACCAGAGGCCAGAGTCCCCCCACCCTCAGCGGTTTGAGCTTGAGCGGCACGGCCTCTCTCGCTTAGCCATTTCCCTTGGGGCGGACCGAGGCCGGCGGCTGCACCGGCGACCGGGATGTGTCATAAAAACTACCGCCGCGGAAGCCCTGAACAGGCCCGGGCGGAGGGAACCTCAGGTAAAACCATGTTACCGGTTCCAGGGCTTGGGGGTCAATGCGCCCGGCCGCCGGCGGCTACCACCAATAATAGGGGCGGTAATACCAGTAGGGATACACGGCGCCGGGCAGGGGGCCCCAGAAGGGGGCGGGATAGAGGCGCTGGTATTCGGGCCGCCGGTCCCAGAGCTTGACCTCCCGGCCCCGCAGCAGCACGTAGTCGTAGTTCACCTCGCCCACCGGCAGCGCCTGCACCCCCACGATACGGCCCACCACCGTCACCTCGCGGCCGTGGTGATATATCTCCGGGTCCAGGAAGCCGGCCATGGAGACGATGAAGCGGCCCGGCGAGTCGTAGGAGTTCTGCGGCCGGTCCTGGGCGTCCAGGGGCAGGGCCAGCACCTCGATGAGGGTGCCGTTGGGCTTGTTCACGGCGCGGATGATGCGCCCGCCCCAGAGCACGGTCTGGTCCTGGTGGGCCGCCGGGGCCTGGCGCACCTGGGCCAGGGTCAGACCCGGGGTGATCTCTTTTTGCAGGGCCGGGGGCACCACGCCCGCGCAGCCGGCCGCCAGGATCAGGCAGAGCAGCAGGCCAGCGGCGCGCCCGAGCATCTCACTTGCCCTCCGGGGCCGGGGCCAACAGCTTGTCCAGGGGGAAGGCCGACAACAGCACCGCCATCTCGTCGTAGCTCAGCTCGTCGTCGAGCCCCAGGCTGAGGCTGGCCATGTGCTCGGGGAAGTACACAGTCAGGTAGGTGAAGCGCTGCCATTCGCCGGCCTGCAGGAACAGGGTGTGGCGGCCGTCCAGTTCCCGGCGCAGGCCGGCCACCTCGCGGTCGTCGGCCTGGCGGGTGTCCAGGTCCAGGCGGTACTCCAGGTATTTGGCGTTTTTAGTGAACACCGCCACCAACTGGGGCGCGCAGTCGGCCATGCGCGCCAGCGCCATGGATTCGCTCAGGCGCCAGCCCGGCGGCGCCGCCTCCTTGGCCAGGGCCGTGAACTGCTCCAGGGTGGGGGGCCAGGCCCAGCCCGGCGTGGCCAGGGCCAAGCTAAGGATCGACAAACACAGCAACAACAACAGGCGGCGCATGCTCAGCTCCTTTGCCTCTCATTTTGTACCAAAGCCGCGCGCCCGTCCACTCCGGCCGCAGGCGGCATGGCCCAGCGGCGGCATAATGCATAGCCAAAACCGATGCATAACCCCCCTGAACATGGGAATTAAATATTTTACAGTGTGTTTTTAACCCCTTATCTTTGGGGGGCTGCCTGGAATACCAGGCAGATGAAGATCAAGGGGACACTTTGAACGCCGCACTTTGGACCCAAAAGCTGCTGCACTCGCCCTGGCCCTACCGGCTGTTGCGCTGGGGCCTGGCGGCGGTGTTCGTCTATGCCGGGGCAACCAAGCTCCTGGACCCCAGGGGCTTCGCGGTGATCCTCTCCCGCTACGACATGGTGCCGCCGGCGCTGCTGCCCTGGGCCGCGCTGGGGCTGCCGGCGCTGGAGGTGGCCGCGGGGCTGGGCCTGGCCGCGGAGGTTCGGGGCAGCCTGAGCCTGATCACGGGCCTGCTCATCGTCTTCGCCGGCGTGCTGTGGTTCGGGGTGCTGCAGGGCCTGGAGATCGACTGCGGCTGCTTCGCCGGCGAGGAGCTGGCCGAGCACGACTCCCTGCGCACGGCCCTGCGCCGGGATCTCATCATGCTGGCCGCAGCGGCCTACCTGTACTGGTGGCGCTGGCGCCAGCGCCGCCGGCGCGCGCCCAACCCCTGGCGATTGGTTTGGCAGACACACAACAGAAAGGTGGAAGCATGAAAAAGCTGTATCTGACCGGCGCGCTGGCCCTGGCGGCGCTGTTGTTGCTCAGCGGGCTGGCCTCGGCGGCGGTGATGGGCACCAAGGAGCTGGACAACGAGGCCCTGGTGCTCAAGTTTTACAAAGAGGTGGCCGCCGGCCACTACAAGGTGGTGGACACCGCCACCCTCAAGAAGTGGATCGACGCCAAGAAGCCCATGCTCATCGTGGACACCATGCCCTTCGAGGCCTCTTACCAGAAGAGCCACATCCCCGGCGCGGTGCAGTTCGAGTTCCCGGTGGGGCCCATGAAGGGCTTTGACAAGGCGGCCCAGGCCAAGTACGCCAAGCTGCTGGGCGCGGACAAGAAGGCCCTGATCGTGATCTACTGCGGTTTCCCCAAGTGCGACCGCAGCCACAACGGCGCCCTGTGGGCCAAGAAGCTGGGCTACCAGAACGTGTACCGCTATCCCGGCGGCATCATGGCCTGGATGGAGAAGGGCTACCCCACCGCCTCCAAGTAGCGGCGCGCCGACCGGCGCAGGCGGGCCTGGGGCGCGCGCCCCAGGCCTTTTGCTTGCCGGGCTAGCGGCGCAGGGTCTTTTGGCCGAAAGGGCAGGCCGCGGTGCAGATGCCGCAGATGTGGCCGTCGTGGATGCGCAGGAAGTTTTCCTTCTTCCAGGCGTCGCAGGTATGGGCCGAGAATATCTGCTCCCGGATCAGCCCCGGCGTCCACTGGGCGCCGTTGAGGGCCCCAGCCGGGCAGGCGCGCAGGCAGGCCTCGCAGTCGCCGCAAAAGGAGCGCTCCACGGGCGCGGCCGCGGGCAGGGGGCAGTCGGTGAGCACCGTGCCCAGGCGCAGCCAGGGGCCCAGGCTATGGGTGACGAGCTGGGCGTTCTTGCCGATCCAGCCCAGGCCGGCCCGGGTGGCCGCGGTCTTGTGGGGAAAGTCGCCGCGCATGTTCACCGGGTCGCTGCGCACCGAGGCCGGCACCGCCCAGGCCTGGTGCCCGGCGGCCTTGAGCGCCTCTTCCAAGCGGGCGCAGAGGGCGCCCAGGCGCTCATTGGTGCGGGCGTAGAGCTGGGCGTAGGCCTGGTTGGGCCCGGCGATCACCGAGGCCATGATGCCCGGCTCCATGGCCAGGGCCAGGGACACGGCGTGGTCGTATTGGGCCAGGGGCGGCGGGGTAAGCCCGCGCAGGTCGGCGAAGCCGAACAGGGCGGCGCCGCCCTGGGCCAGGATGCGTTCCAACTCGGCGGCGATGTCGCTGGGGGGCATGGGGCTTCTCCGTGGGCGGGGGATGGATTCATTATAGTGGCCCGGGGGTTCCGGGGCCAGGCTGGGTGTCAGTAACCACGTTTGGAGCCTAGAAGAAATAGCCGCCCTTCTTGATTGACACATATCTCAATAAATTTCCAAAATAGGCGTAGTAAATGAGCGGGGTCAGAATGTGGAGCCTTCATTTAGCGGTGCAAGATTAAAGATCGAGCGGGCCAACCAGCACATCAACGAGCTTGACTCGTCCATTCAGAGATTTATCAATACTAATCCTTACAGCATTATCATCGAGAAAGATCCTAATTCTGGCAATAATGTGTTGGGGTTTGACGCCACCAAACCCCTCCCTAGAGAGGTCACGGCAACTCTGGGAGATGCAATCCATAATCTCAGAGCTGCCCTCGACCTCGCCGTCTGGGATGCGATCTGTTGCGCTGGGGGAACACCCACCCGTGATTCTTGCCTTCCGTTTGGAGACACTGAGGATAGCCTTATAACCGCAGTCAACAAGAGATTGAAAAAGATTGCCAGCAAAGATATCTGTGATCTCATAATTCAGGGGATAAAACCATACAAGGGAGGGAACGACGCCCTCTATGGCTTGCACCGTCTCGACATCATGGACAAACACCAGAAACCCATAATCACTATTAAGGTGGTGCGGCTGGATAGTGTACGAGCCAGAGACAGCAGGAATAACGTAATCGACGGGTGTAGCTTTCTTGTTAGGGGAAACGGCGTGCTCCATGCGATATCTGGCCTAGGAGACCTCAAAATCGAGAGCTATGGTAAGGTTGCCCTCCAAGTATTTTTTGGCAATGGATTGCCCTATGAAGGTGAGCCTGTTATCCCAACGCTCAAACAGCTCTCGGAACTCGTCTCGGGAATCGTGGATAAGTTTGAGAACCTTATGGTAGCCCTCTCTAAGCCTTGATTCGTCGGCCTTAATTTTTCATTCAAACTGACCCACTACCCCAGACCGGCTTGCCTTGACCCTGGTCAACCCCTGGGGTAGATTAAGCTTTCTTTAAGGAGGCAAGCCGCTTGCAGGTGATTCCCCTGGCGGGTGCCCAGGCCCTGAACTCGCCCACGGCCGCTGCGCTGCGGGCCGCCGCGCCCTGGGGCGGCTCGGCCGCCGCGCCGGCCGGAGCCCGGCTCTGGGCCCTGGAGCAGGGCGGGCAGTGGCACTGGCTGGCCGGTTGGTCGCCCCTGGCCTTTGACAGCCGGGTCTTCGGCCTGGCCCTGGGCCGGCTGGCGCCCCTGCTGCACCGGGCCCCCTGGCCCGCGGCCGAGGCCCTGGCCCAGGGGCGGACCCTGCTGGCCAGCCTGGCCGCCCAGGCCCGTGAGGAGGGCCAGGCCTGCCTGGTGGCCCGCCTGGACAGCCGGGACCTGCTGACCGGCCAGGCCCTGGAGGCGGTCGGCGGCCGCCTGGTGGACGTGGGCGTGGAGTGGGAGCTGGCCCTGGCCGGGCTGCCCGCGGCGGCGGTGCCGGCCGGGCTGGAGCTGCGCGCCTGGCAGGCCGGCGAGGAGGAGGCCCTGGCCGAGCTGTGCGCGGCCTCGTTCTGCGACCTGGGGGCCTACGCCGACCGCTTCGCCATGGACCACCGCCTGCGCGGCGGCTGCCCGGAGATGTACCGCCGCTGGATGGCCAACAGCCTGACCGGGCAGCAGGCGGACCAGGTGCTGGTGCTGGCCAAGGGCAAGGGGCCGGTTGGCTTCATCACCCTGCGCCGCTCCCGGGCCGGCGCTCCGGGCTGGGTGGTGCTCAATGCCGTGCACCCGGCCTGGCGGGGCCACGGCCTGTACAACTGCCTGCTGGCCGCGGGCCTGACCTGGCTGGCCGAGGAGGGCGCCGCCTGGGCGAGGGTGCGTACCAAGGTGAGCCAGCAGGCGGTGATCCGCGCCTGGAGCCGCCTGGGCGCCTCCCAGGTGGGCGCTGAGTTGACCTTTCATCTCTGGCTGGACGAGGACTAAGGAGAAGCACATGTCGCGCGTGTTGGTCACCGGCGGGGCCGGCTCCATCGGCTCTTATGTCTGCGAGGTGCTGGTGCAGCGGGGCCAGGAGGTGATCGCCCTGGACAACGGCCCCTCCCTGAAGGTGGAGCACCTGTTCGACTCGGGGCGCTTCAAGTTCGTGCAGGACTCCATCCTGAGCAAGGAGGTGGTGGAGCACCTGGTGGACCAGGCCGAGATCATCATCCACCTGGCGGCCATCGCCGACCCCAAGCGCTACGTCACCGAGCCGCTGAACGTGCTCAACGTGAACCTCAAGGGCTCCCTGTTCATCCTGGAGGCGGCCGCCCGCCAGAAGAAGAAGTTCGTCTTCGCCTCCACCAGCGAGGTGCTGGGCCGCAACCCCAAGGTGCCCTGGGACGAGGAGGCGGACCGGGTGCTGGGGCCGCCTTCCATCAACCGCTGGTGCTACTCCACGGGCAAGGCCCTGGTGGAGCACTACCTGCACGCCTACGGCCAGCAGGAGGGCCTGCCTTTCGTCATCATGCGCTTCTTCAACGTCTACGGCCCCCGCTGCGACGACCTGGGCCAGGGCCGGGTGATCCCCATCTTCCTGGAGAAGCTACTCGACGGCGAGCCCCTGGTCATCCACGGCGACGGCCAGCAGACCCGCTGCTTCACCTTCATCGAGGACACGGCCCAGGCCGTGGTGGAGCTGGCGCTCAACGACGCCGCCCTGGGCCAGTGCTTCAATGTTGGCAGCGACCGGGAGACCTCCATCCTGGAGCTGGCCCAGACCATGAAGCGGGTGGGCGGCTTTGATAACGAGCTGGTGTTCAAGCCCCACCTGGAGGTGTTCGGCGCCTCCTACGAGGACATCCCCCGGCGCATACCCAACGTGGAGCGCATTGCTCGGGTGATCGGCTGGCGCGCCACCATGCCCCTGGAGGAGGGGCTCAAGCGGACCATAGACTTCTACCGCAAGCCATAGGCAACCCTAACCAAGGAGGCGCGATGCTCGATTGCAAAGGATTGGCCTGTCCGCAGCCGGTGATGCGGACCAAGGAGCTGCTGGCCAAACAGGCCCCGCAGCAGGTGCAGGTGCTGGTGGACAACGCCGCCGCCAGCCAGAACGTCAGCCGCTTTCTGCAGTCCCAGGGCTACGCCGCCCAGGTGAGCCAGCAGGGCAAGGACTATCTGGTCAGCGGCACCCGCGACCCCCACCAGGCCGTGGCCGCTGCGCCGCCGGAGGTCTTCACCTGCGCACCCGAGGACGCCAGGCTGCTGATCTTCATCCGGGCCGACGCCCTGGGCCGCGGCGACGACGCGCTGGGGGCCGGGCTGATGAAGAACTTCCTGGCCACCCTCAAGGAGATGGGCCCCACGCTCTGGCGGCTGGTGTTCGTCAACAGCGGCGTGAAGCTCTGCTGCGCCGGCGCCGAGACCCTGGACTCCCTCAGGGAGCTGGAGGCGGCCGGGGTGAGCATCCTGGTCTGCGGCACCTGCCTGAACCACTTCGGCCTGCTGGAGGCCAAGCAGGTGGGCGAGACCACCAACATGCTGGACATCGTCACCTCCCTGCAGGTGGCCGGCAAGGTGGTCACGGTCTAGCCCGCTCACTTCCCCGGCGCCTGGCCTAGGCGCTGTTTTTCCCGTTTATATAGCTTGAGCCGATGAACCGGCGGCGCGGCGATCGCCGGCGCGAATAGCTGGGCTCTATTTGCGCGGCTTGCTGCCCCGCACCAGCCCCGAAGGGCCGCCCGGCTTGGTGGGGCCGGCGTAGTGGGCCTCCACCAGCCCGGCCCGCTCCATGAAGCCGCTGATCTCGGCGGCGGTGTAGCTCTGGCCGGCCGGGGTGTTGATGAGCATGTTCAGGGCGAACAGGGCCGGCCAGGGATGCTCCGGCTGCACCGGGTCCAGCACGAACTCCTGCACCCAGAGCACCCCGCCCGGCTTCAGGGCGCCGGCCGCCTTGTCGATGAGGGCCTGGCAGGCCGCCGGCCCCTCGCCGTGCAACACCTGGCTGATCCAGACCACGTCGTAGGGCCCCCCCAGCTCGCCGTCCTCGTAGTCGCCAGCCAGGAAGCGCACCCGCTCGGCGCCCCGGTGGCGGGCCGCCTCCTCCTGGAAGAAGCGCCGGCTGCCGGGCAGGTCGAAGACCGCGGCCTTGAGGCCGGGCACCTCGTCGGCGAAGGTCAGGGCGTACACGCCGGGCCCGCCGCCCAGGTCCAGCAGGCTTTGGCCGCTGGCCAGGCCCAGGCGGGCGGCCAGGCCGGGAGCCTGGCCGCGGGCGATGTCGCGCATGGCCCGGTAGAAGTGGGCGCGGCCTTCTTTGTCCTCCGGCGGCGGCCCCAGCTCCTCCACGCCCTTGCCGCTGGCCACGCACTCGGCCAGGCGGGACCAGTCGCCCACCATGTCGGCCATGTGCAGGACCATGTTGACCAGGCTGCGCGGGCTGGCCGGGTCCAGCAGGGCCTGCAGACCCGGGGCCAGGGCGTAGGCCCCGTCCCTGCGGCGCTGCAAGAGCCCCAGGGCGTAGAGGGCCGTGCAGAGCATGGCCGCGCCCCGCGTATTGAGGCCCAGGCGCTCGGCCAGCGCAGGGGGCGCGGCCGGGCCGTCGCACAGGGCCGCGGTGAGGCCGGTCTGCACCCCGGCCTGCAGGGCGCAGGAGGCCCAGTAGCCGTGGGCCAGACGGGAAAGCTCCTCGGGCTGCCATTGTTTGCCGCTCATGGTTCGCCTCCGCTCGGGTTGCGGCCGGGGCCTAGGACAAGATCAAAAACCACACCGCCAAGGCGGCGGCGCTGGCCACCAACGGCCCCATCATACTAGGGTAGCAGGACGAGAGGGAGCAGTTGAAGTAGTCCTTGGAGAGCAGGAAGCACAGGTGCAGGGGCGAAAGCATCATGCCGAAGTAGCCGCAGACGAAGGCCAGGCCGCCGTAGGCCAGATAGGACGCGCCGCTCAGATGGGCGAACAGCGGCACCACCAGGGGGAAGCTGGCGGCCACGTAGGCGATGGCGATGCCGGTGACCAAGCCGCTGATGAAGGGCAGGATGATGATCATGGCCAGGGCCGGGATGCCGTAGTGGCTCAGCTCGGCCTGGATGGCCTTCACCGCGCCGCTACCCTGCATCAGCCCCTGGAAGATCATGATGCCCGCCACCAGGATCACCATGCCCAGGGCGTCGCGCCGCAGGGCGGCGTGCAGCACCTGGCGGGGGGGCATGTGGTTGGCCGCCACGGTCTGCACGATGGCCGCGGCCAGGCCCAGGATCAGGGGCGTGCCCTCGGGCCAGGGCGGCGGGCCGCCGCTCCAGGCGCGCCACAGAGCCGCCGCCATGCCCAGTAGGGGCACCGCCAGCACCACGATGACGATGGGGGCGCAGGCCTTGAGGAAGGCCCAGGGCTGGGGCCGGATGTCGCGCCGGGCCGGCGGGGCCTGCAGGGGCCGCACCAGGAACCAGGCCCCGCCCAGGAAGTGCACCACCACCAGGGGCAACAGCACCAGGATGAACAGGGCCATGTCCACCCGCAGCAGGGCCACGCAGAGGATGAAGCCCGGATACAGCGGCCACCAGTACTCGCCGTGGTGGCGGAACCAGTAGTTGATGGTGGCCATCAGGGTGCGCTGGTGGTCGCCGTTGTCGCCGCTCCGGCAGGAGGCCTCCACCATGGGCGCGGAGAACAGGGCCCCGCCGGGCATGGGCAGCAGGCCGATGAGGGCCGGCATCACCGCGGCCACCACCTTGGGCGAGCGCACCAGGGTGGAGAACAGCTCCACGATGCGCTCCAGCTGGCCGGCCTCCTTCATCAGGTGGCTGAGCACCAGGATCATGATCACCAGCAGGGCCAGGCGCACGGACCAGGGCGCGGTCAGGGCCTTGCCGGTGGCCACGATCAGCGCCGCCGGCTTTATGCCCATCCACAGGCCCAGTAGCAGGCCGGCGCCGATCAGGCACAGGCCCAGGTTCGCCTTCAGGCGGCTGGCGGCCACCACCAGGCCGAAGCAGGTCAGCACCTTGACCAGGGCCGGCCAAGTCAGGAGGTTGAATATTTCGCTCACTGGAGCTTGGCCGGGGAGTGACCCGCCGAACGGGCGAATTTGTCCAGGGCGGCCCGGTCGCCTTCGCGGCGGGCGCGGGCCAGGTCGCGGAATTCTTCGGCCGTGCGGCGCAGGCCCTGGGCCAGCTCGCCGGCGCGGCCTTCCATCTCCTGCAGGCACTGGCGCAGCTGGTCGCAGCACTGCTGCACCCCGATCTGGCGGCTGCGGGACTGGCAGACCAGATGGTGCCGGCGGCGGAAGGAGCGCACCAGGCAGCCGTCCAGGAAGGCGGCCAGCATGGAGTCGGCGGCGGCCTGCTCGGCCAGGGCCAGGAACAGGGCCTCGGCCGCGAACAGCCAGTCGCGGCCGCGCTGGTCGCACAGCTCCTGGTAGTCGGCCAGGGGCGCGGCGGCCCGCTGCCACAGGCGGGTGGCCGAGGTGGAGGCCCGGTTCAGGCCCAGGGCGTAGGCCTCCAGGCCCTCGGCGTCCAGCCAGCGCTCCTGGGCCAGGGCCGGCACCTGCAGGGGCTGACCCGGGCCGCCCAACCGGGGCAGCTGCTCGGCCAGTTCGCCGTAGCGGGTGCCGGGCAGCCCCAGGCCGCGCAGGCTGGTGTTGACGGCGCCGGCGCCGTAGCGGGCCAGCACCCGGCCCAAAGCGCAGGCGCCGGCCGCCTGATACAGGCTGGCCGGCACCAGGCCGCCGTTCATGTCCGGCATCATCAGGCTGCCCTCGGGGTCCAGCATGTCCGTGCCCACCAGGATCAGGGGGTGGCAGCCGGCGGCCAGGGCCAGCTCGGCCAGGCGGGTCAGGGTGTGCTGCTGGGGGCTAAAGCTGTCGGCCAGGGAGGCCAGGGGGCCCTGGGCGGTGCCCCGGGGGCCCAGGCAGAGGAAGATGGGTCCGGGATGGGCCCGCACCGTGGGGGCGTGGGCCACCTCCTCGGCGATGAGCGGAGTCTGCTCCAGCACCGGGTGGCTGTAGGCGAACAAAGGCCCCAGCTCCGGGCTGGTGAGCCCCACGCCGCTGGGGATGATGCCGGCGGCGGCCACCGCGGGCAGGGCCTTGTCGCAGCAGAAGAAGGCGGCGCCGCCCAGGTGGCCGGCCAGCAGCTCCAGGGCCGGCTGCAGGGAGGGCCCGCCGCCGGCCAGCACCGCCGGCCGTCCGGCCAGGCTGCCGGGCAGGTTGACCGCCCCGGCCTGGAAGGCGGCGTGGATCAGATTGGCCACCAGGTTGCCGCCGGACTGCATCTCCCAGTCCAGGGCCAGGTCCCGGGCGCGCAGGGCGTGGCCCAGCACCCGGTAGAGCCGGGCCCCGGCCGCGGCTGCCTCCTGGTTGTTGTCCTGGTGCAGGCGCACCAGCTCCATCTGGCCGCTGAGCCCCAGCTGCGGGTTGCGGCTGAGGGCCTCTTCCAGGGCGGCCTCGCCCGGCGCCAGGAGCACCAGCTCCTCGCGCTCCAGGGAGTCGCTGAGGTCGTGGCGGCCCAGGGCCGCGGCCAGCAGCTCGGCGCGGGGCTGCAGGCAGAAGACCTGGTGGCCGGCGGGCATGGCCGTCAAGAGCTGGGCCACCTGGTCCAGCAGGCCGCCGCCCACCACCAGGGTGATGCCGCCGGGGCGGGGGCTGAGGGAGGCCAGGGGCTGCTGCTCGGCGGGGTCCACCTTCTCGGCCGGCGGGGGTGCGCAGTGGCAGCCGGCCTGCAGCCAAGAGGCCACTTCCGGTGACACCATGGACAGCACGTCCAGATTATGCCGGTATAGCTCGGGCGAGAAGGCCTCCAACCCCGCGCTTCCTTTCCCCCCAAAATACCCAGGTGAGACTGGTTGGGAATTCTATCGCCGGGGTAGGGGCTTTGCAACCGGGACCAGGGTGTCGGCGGGCAGGGGCGGGCTCAGGCGGCCGCCCTTGAAGCGCAGCAGCAGCGGTCCCTGCGGCGTCAGGTACACGTAGTGTTCTTCGTCGTTGAAGTAGTTGACCATGAACGAGCGCTGGGGCCGGCCCCAGGCCATCTGCACCAGCCAGGCGCTGTCGCCGAGGACCACCCGGCCGGCCAGCAGGCGGGCCTTGGTGGCGGCGGACAACTGGGCCGCGGCCAGGCGGCGCAGGCGCTTTTGGTGGGCCGCGGCCGGCCCGGCCAGAACTACGGCTCCACCCGCGGGCACCTCGCCCCAGGCCAGCACCCCCACCAAGGCCTGGGCGCCGGGGGCGGGAGCGGCCGGGCTGATGATGGCACTGCCCTCCACCCACCAGGGTCCGGGCAGGCCCGAGGGCGCGAAGAGCCACAGCTCGGGCCAGGGCGGCCGCTGGAGCAGCCTGAGCAGTTTGCCCGGCACGGACCGGCCCTCGGGCCCGAAGCGGGCGGCCAGGTGCCGCTGGGCGCCGGCCCGGATCAGCTCCAGGGGTTGAAAGGCCGGGACTACGGCGCCGGGCAGGCCGGAGCCGCCGGCCAGGCTCAGGGCCTGGTCTGCGGCCAGGCTGCGGGGCAAGGGCTCCTGGGCCCAGGCGCAGGAAACCAGGGCCGCCAGCAATGCGGCGGCCAGGAAGATTCGCGTCGGCATGAGAGTGATCAGTATAGAGAGGACTCCCAGCGCTTCTTGCGGCGGTGCAGGGCCAGGCCCATGAACCAGCCCACCACCAGCACCGCGGCGCCGCCCAGGAACCACTTGAGGTCGTGGGAGAACTCCAGGGACTGCTTCTCCACGCTCAGCTCCTTGATCTTGGCGGCCTGCTCGGCGTTCTCCTTCTGCAGCCGGGTCAGCTCCTCCTTGAGCTTGAGGAAGTCGGCCGACTCGGTCTTGAGGCGGTTGTAGCGGGCCTGCAGCTGGCCGGCCGCGGTGCGGGCCTCGTTGAGGGTGTTGGTCAGGCGCTGGTTCTCGCGCTGCAGATCGGCCAGGCGGCTGCCGAGGCCTTTCTGGCCGGGGCTCATCTGGGCCAGGCGCAGGGCCGCCGGCGGCTCGCTGACCAGAAAGCGCTTGAGCATCCAGCCTTCCTTGCCGTCGGGCAGGCGCGCCAGCACCCAGCCCTCCTTCTCGGGGCCCAACAGAGTCACCTTCTGCCCGGTCTGGGCCATGGTCAGGACCTTCTTGTCGTTGCTGGGTCCGGTGCGCACCGTGATGCGCAGGTGGTCGGTGACGTAGAGGGTTTGCTGGGCAAAGGCCAAACCGGCCCACAACATGCTGGCCAGGGCCAGCGTGAGGGCGATACGACCGTTCATAGCGACGGCTCCTTAATCCTCAGGCGCACACTGGCAAAGTAGCAAACCACCGCTTTTCTGTCAAACCACCCCCAGCGCGCTCGGGTTCGCAACCGTGCTGGACATCCGCGCCGGTTTGGCTATTATATGGCTGCCAAGTAGTCAAGGAGGCGTCGCGCCCGGCCGGGGGACGCCCGCGCACAGGGACGCGGGGCGCGGCTTGTTGCCAGTTTTTTAGCGGAGGTGAAGGACATGAGCGAGATCAAGACCATCGGCGTGGTAGGCGCCGGCACCATGGGCAACGGCATCGCCCAACTGGCCGCCCAGACCGGGGCCCAGGTGATCATGCGCGACATCAAGGACGAGTTCGTGGAGCGCGGGCTCAAGGCCATCGACAAGTTCCTGGCCAAGGGCGTGGAGCGGGGCAAGGTGACCCCCGAGGACAAGGCCGCGGTCATGGGCCGCATCAAGGGCACCACCGACCTGGGCGAGATGGCCAAGGTCGACTTCATCATCGAGGCGGTACTGGAGGTGCTGGACCTCAAGCGCCAGGTGTACGGCGAGCTGGACGAGATCTGCCGGCCGGAGGTGGTGCTGGCCACCAACACCAGCTCCATGAGCGTCACCCTGATCGCCGCGGCCACCAAGCGGCCGGACAAGGTGGTGGGCATGCACTTCTTCAACCCGGCGCCCATCATGCGCCTGGTGGAGGTGATCCGCGGCTACGCCACCAGCGACGCCACCGTGGCCGCCACCGCCGCCCTGGCCCAGAAGATGGGCAAGCAGACGGTGGAGGTGCTGGTGGACAGCCCAGGCTTCATCGTCAACCGCCTGATGATCCCGCACATGGTGGAGGCGGCCCGCATGCTGCAAGAGGGCGTGGCCTCCAAGGAAGACATCGACAAGGCGGTCAAGCTGGGCCTGAACTACCCCATGGGCCCCTTCGAGCTGATGGACTTCACGGGCATCGACATCTGCAAGGCGGTGGCCGACTACTTCGATCTGGAGCTGAACGCCGAGATGAAGTGGAGCGTGCCCACCAACATGAAGAACCAGGTGCGCGCCGGCCACCTGGGCCGCAAGACCGGCAAGGGCTGGTACGACTACTCCAAGAAGTAGCCCGCGCCTAGCAAAAGACAGCAAGGCCTTCGCCTGTAAAAGGGCGGAGGCCTTTTGCTTGGCGGGCGGCGCGGGGCCGGCCTAGTCTCCGGCCAGCAGCTCCTCCACGGTCTGCACGGTGAGTAGCGGCCGCAGCGGGCTCTGGCGGTACAGGTCCAGGCAGTTCGCGTGCATCTGGCCGGTGGGCGCGGTGGTTGAGATAGTGTGCAGAACAACCGCCGGGCTTACCGACAATAGTGCGTGTGGAAATGGCCTGCCTTACAGGCACCCCAGCGGATCAATGGCAGCCCACCTTTGCGGGCATCCAGTCAAGCATGGTTACTCCCTTTCCTTCTCCTCTAACTGCCGCCGCAGATCATCAGCTTCGCGGCGGGCGTAAAGCGCCTCATAGTGCAAATCTACTATCATAACCAGTGCCATTTCTATTCGAGCGCGGGTCCAGAAGCGGGGCGCGTCCTCGCGGCCGTAGCGTAGCCCCAGGGCTCGCTGAATGATTTCCTTGTACAGAGGATCATTCTTGATAGCGGCCATTTCGGGCTCCCCCTAGAAAGCCGTTGTCCTTTTTCCGGTTCTCCCGTCCTTTGAGATCGCCAGTGAAGTTATAGTAACTAGGGCTGATCTTTTTTATGACTACGAAGTTGTTGGGGTGGCCTTCGATCACCCAGGTGCCGGCGAAACAACCCGCCAGGGCAGGTGCAGCAACTCCCAAGCCCAGAAGCACTGTCAGCACTAGAATGGAAATCAGTCGAATAGCCATACGGACCTCCTTTGATTACGAAAGGAAAACCACGTCGCTCCCTGAAGAACGCTTTCCTGATGGCTTTGCGACTGCTTGATCTATGGACCTGCCGTCGGCCGGCCTCGCCCCCTTGCCGGCCACACCGTGCCAGTGCCGCCACAAGGGACGCCCGCCAAAAGGCGCCTCCGGCTGCGCCGGCGCGCGCACAGGAAGAGAACTGGCTGCTGGTGGGATTGGAGGCCGCTGCGCTTCCGGCAGCCAAGGGCGCAGCATTCACGCAGAATGGGACAAGGACCGACACCCACCTTGAGCCAGAGCTTACTCCCTGCCGTTTCTGCTTTGCTGGATTCGCCAGGTGGATTTTCTAAGTTAGATGGATTCTAGCGACGCGGTTTCGCTGGAATCAACTGTTTTCGACTGGGCTCTCCCGCCGCCTGGCGGCGCGGGGCCGGCCTAGTCAGCGGCCAGCAGCTCCTCCACGGTCTGCACGGTCAAGAGCGGCCGCAGCGGGCTCTGGCGGTACAGGTCCAGGCAGGGGCCGTGCAGGGCGTCGGTGGGCGCGGCGCTGGCGTCCTCCACGATCACCGCGTAGAAGTCATTGCACACCGCGTCCAGGGCCGTGAGCAGCACGCAGTAGGGGGTCATCAGCCCGCAGGCCGCCACCCGCTCCACGCCCCAGAGCCGGAGGGTCTGGTCCAGGTCGGTCTTATAAAAGGCGCTCATGCGCCGCTTGGGCAGCCAGGCGTCCTGGGGCTCCCGGTCCAAGAGGTCGCTTATCTCGGCCCCCTGGGTGCCGCGCAGGCTGTGGTCCTTCATGCGGCCCCGGAACAGGTAGTCGCCGGGCAGGAAGCTGTCGGTGGCGAAGATCACCGGCCAGCCGCGACGGCGGGCCGCGGCGGTGAGCCGGTTGACGGCCGGCACGATGGCCTGGGCCCGCTGGCCGATGCCCGCGTGCAGGCTGGTCTCCAGGTTGTCCTTGACCATATCCACCACCACCACCGCGGTCTTCATCTCTGCGCCTCCTTTTCCCGCGCCCGCTCAGCGTCCGCGAACAACCCGGCCAGCATGGCCGCGCCCCGGCGCAGGTCCGCCATCTCGCCGCCGGGCACCTCCAGCACCTTGACCGGCGCCGCGGCCAGAGCCCGGGTGAGGGCCGGCCAATCCATCTCGCCCAGGCCTGGGGCCTGGTGGTCCTGGGCCTGCACCGCGTCGTGCAGGTGGCAGCCCACCAGGCCCTGGCCGTAGGCCGCCAGCCAGTCCGCGGCCGGGGTCAGGCCGGCCAGTTCCTGCACCCAGGCGTGGCCGCAGTCGTACCACAGGCCCAGGGGCGCGCCCCGGAAGCGGTCCAGGAGCAGGCCCAGTTCCGCGAAGTCGGGTATCTGGAAGGCGTGGTAGCGGTTCTCCAGGCCCAGGCGCACGCCCAGGGGCGCGGCCCGGCCGGCCAGGCGCTCCAGGGAGAAGCTCACCGCGTCCAGGTGGCGCGGGGCCAGCCCGGCCCGCTCTGCCAGCATCGTGTGCAGTTCATTGCTGAGGCCGCCGTCCTGGGCCGCGGTCGGGGTCACCTGCTTGTCGACCAGGGCCTCCACGTTGCCCAGGTGCAGCACCACGGCCTTCACCTCCAGGTCGCTGGCCAACTCCAGGGCGGCCAGCGCGCAGTCCACGCCCCGCCGGCGCACCTCGGCGTCCAGGGAGGCCAGGCTGAAGATGTCGGCGTTGGCCGCCTGCCGGGGCACGCCGGGGGGCAGGGGCACCGGGCTGTGCAGGCTCACCACCTTGAGGCCGCGGGGGGCCAGCTCGGGCAGCAGCCGCTCCAGCACCGGCCGGCTGAGGCGGTATTCCAGCTCCAGGCCGGGCAGGCCGGCCTCCTCCAGGGCCGCCAGCAGGGCGGCGGCCTCGGCGTCGGGGTCGTGAGCCAGGGCCCCGCCCATGGTCAGGGCGCGACTCCAGACCGTGGACAGGGCCAGCTCGCTGGGCGGGGAAGGGCTCACCAGCGCCGGGTTACGGCTCCACGTAGCCCGGAGTGGCGCAGGCCGCCTGCTTGTACTTGGCCCAGAAGGGGCTGATGGTGCGCAGCTTGTCAATGATCCCCGGCAGGTGCGCCAGCACGTAGTCCACGTCCGCCTCGCTGTTGTAGTAGCTCAGGGAGAAGCGGATGGAGCCGTGGGCGGCGGTGAAGGGCACGCCCATGGCCCTGAGCACGTGGCTGGGCTCCAGGGAGCCGGAGGTGCAGGCGCTGCCGCTGCTGGCGCAGATGCCCAGGTCGCTCAGGTGCAGCAGGATGGATTCGCCCTCCACGTACTCGAAGCTGATGGAGCTGGTGTTGGGCAGGCGGCGGTCCGGGTCGCCGTTGACCATGCTGGCGTCGATGGCCTTGAGCAGGCCCTTTTCCAGGCGGTCGCGCAGGCCGCGCACCCGGCTGTTCTCGTCCTGCAGGCGCTTCCGGGCCAGCTCGGCGGCCTTGCCCAGACCGATGATGTAGGGCACGTTCTCGGTGCCGGCCCGGCGGCCGTGCTCCTGGTGGCCGCCCTTGAGGAAGGGCACGAAGGGGGTGCCCTTCTTCACGTAGAGCACGCCGATGCCCTTGGGCGCGTGCAGCTTGTGGCCGCTCAGGGCCAGCATGCTGATGGCGGTGCGGTTCAGGTTGATGGGCACCTTGCCCACGGCCTGCACCGCGTCGGTGTGGAACAAGACGCCCTTGGCCGCGCAGATCTCGGCGATCTCCTCCACCGGGAAGATAACGCCGGTCTCGTTGTTGGCCCACATCACGCTCACCAGGGCCGTGTCCTCGCGGATGGCCTCAGCCAGGGCGGTCAGGTCCAGGTTGCCCAGGCGGTCCACCTTGAGGAAGGTGACGTCGTAGCCCTGGCTGGCCAGGTTCTGGCAGGTGTTTAGCACCGCCGGGTGCTCCACGCGGGTGGTGAGGATGTGGCGCTTGTCCGGCTGGCTGGCCAGGGCGCTGGTCAGGGCGGTGTTGTCGCTCTCGGTGCCGCAGGAGGTGAAGATGATCTCCTCGGGCGAGGCGCCCAACAGGGCGGCCACCTGCTCCCGGGCCTGGTTCACCCGCGCGGCCACCTTGCCGCCGAAGTTGTGCATGGAGCTGGGGTTGCCGTAGAGCTCGCCGAAGAAGGGGAGCATGGCCGCCACCACCTCCGGGGCCGTCTGGCTGGTGGCGTTGTTGTCCATATAGACCACGCGCTGGTGGCTCACGGCTTCACCTCCTGCACCTTCAACTCGTCGCTGACGAACTCCCTGAGCTTGGACTGCACGAACTGGCCCAGGGTGGCGGCGCTGGCCTGGCAGGAGGAGCAGCGGCCCCGCAGGGAGACCAGCACCTGGTCGCCGTCGATGTCGATCAGCTCGATGTCGCCGCCGTCGGCCTTGAGGGCCGGGCGCACCTCGCGCTCCAGGGTCTGCTCTATGAGCTTCATCTTCTGGATGTTGGTCAGGGGTTTCTTGGCCGGGGCCGGCTTGGGCGGCACCACCTTGGGGGTCACCGACCAGAGCTGGTCCAGGATGGCCTGGATCTTGTCGTGGCACTCGCCGCAGCCGCCGCCGGCCTTGGTGTAGTTGGTGATCTCCTCCACGGTGTGCAGGTCGTTGTCGGCCGCCACCTTCTGGATCTCCTTGTCGGTGACCCCGAAGCACTGGCAGACCACCTCGCCCTCGGCCTGGGGCAGGGGCTCCAGGCCGCGGTAGTTGCGGATGGCCGCGGCCAGGGCCTCCTCGCCCATCACCGAGCAGTGCATCTTCTCCTTGGGCAGCCCGCCCAGGAACTCGGCGATGTCCCGGTTGGTGATCTTCTCGGCCTCCTCCAGGGTCTTGCCCTTGATCAGCTCGGTCAGGGCGCTGCTGGAGGCGATGGCCGACGCGCAGCCGAAGGTCTGGAACTTGGCGTCGGCGATGCGGCCGTCCTGGTCCAGCTTGAAGGTGAGCTTAAGCGCGTCGCCGCAGGCCAAGGAGCCCACCTCGCCCACCCCGTCGGCGTCGGGTATCTCGCCCACGTTGAGCGGGTTGCTGAAGTATTGCTTGACCTTGTCCGTGTATTCCCACATTACGATTTCTCCTGGGCGGGGGCTAATGGCCCTGGGGGTATTCCACCAGCTCGATCAGTACGCCGTGGGTGGCCTTGGGGTGCAGGAACACCACCCGGCTGTGATGGGCGCCGGGGCGGGGCCCGTCGCTGGTCAGGGGCACGCCCTTGGCCTTTAGCTCGGCCACGGCCTGGTCGATGTCGTCCACCTCGAAGGCCAGGTGGTGAATGCCTTCGCCGCGGTTGGCGATGTACTTATTCATCACGCCCTCGGGGGTGGTGCTCATCACCAGCTCCAGGGAGGTGTCGCCCACCGGGATGAAGCCGGTCTTGAGCTCGCCCACGGTGTCCGTGGAGGCCACCTGCATGGGCAGGGTCTCGGTGTAAAGCTTGGCCACCTCATCCATATCCTTCACCGCCACGCCGATATGCGCCAACCGCTTGATTTTCATGACACCCCCGCCTGGGGCCCAGGCCCGTCATAGGTTATTGATAGGTAAAAAAGAGCCACCTCAAATATTAGTGGGTCGCCCGTGGCTTGGCAAGTGCGGCCGCGGGCACGCGGGCCGTGCCCTTAAAGAAGGTATAGAGGAAGGTGCCGCCCTGGGCGGCGGTGTCGTGCAGCTGATTTATACCCCGCTCCCAGGCGGCCGCGGTCATCATGCCCGCGGCCAGGGCTCGGTCGCGCACGCCCTCCACCATGGGGATGATGGTGCGGCGCACGAAGCCCTCCACCCAGGCCGGCCGCGAGGCGTCGCAGTACACCACCCGCGGGCCCACCGCTATTTCTTCCAGCCCGGCCGCCCGCAGCAGCGGGTACAGCCGCCGGCCGATGAGCGAGTCGCCGCCCAGGGCGGCCTGGCAGTCGATGAGGCACTGCCAGGCGCGCCGGGCCTCGGCGCCCGAGGGGTGGTAGTAGCAGGAGCCGTGGTCGCCCTCGATCACGGTCACCGTGCCGCCGGGACGGACCAGCCGGGCCAGGCCGGCCAGAGCCTCCAGGGGCCGGGTCAGGTGCTCCAGCACGAAGCAGACGAACAGGTGGTCGAAGCTGGCCGGGGCCAGGGGCGGGTGGTACAGGTCGCCGCGCACGAAGCGGATATTGCGCCAGCCCTGGGCCCGGGCCTGGGCCGCGGCCTGGTCCAGGGACTCGGCCGAGATGTCCAGGCAGGTGAAGGACGCCTGGGGGCTGCCCTCCATCAAAAAGCGGGTCTGGGAGCCCACCCCGCTGCCGGCCTCCAGCACCCTGGCGCCGGCCGGATAGCGGGTGTCGTGGTGCAGCAGCTCAGCCAGGGTGCCGGCCTGGTCGGCCAGGCGCTCGGCCTCGCGCGGGGTGTAGCCATGTACGTAGGCGTCGGGCATGGGAGATTATTTACCGCAAAACGGCACCAGCGGCACCTTTCGCGCGTACTCCCGATACGCCTGGCCGAACTGCCGGCGCAGGCGATTCTCCTCGTGCCAGGTGCCCAGGGCGATGTAGACGCTCATTAGCAGCGAGATGAGCACGTCCGCGGGTCCGTTGTGGCTGCGGGCCCAGACCACGATCATGGCCGAGACGTGCATGGGGTGGCGCATGTAGGCGTAGGCCCCGCGGCTGATCAGGCGCTGGGGCCGCGGCTGGTGGCTCAGGGAGTCGCTGAGGCCGAAGAGGTCGAAGCCGCCCTGGGAAAAGCTCCAGGAGGACCAGAGCAAGAGGAAGCCGGACCAGCTCAAAAGGATAAGTTGGACCCAGAGCCAGGGCCGCGGCCAGAGAAAGGGCAGCAGCGCCCCCTGGCCGATGCTGTAGATTGCCAGGGGATAGAAGGTGATCAGAGAGAAAAGCGAGTAGAGCAGGCGGTACTGGCTGGTGCTCAGGCGCACGACCCGCTGCAGCCGCGGCCGCAGGAAGTCGGCCAGGAGCAGGCTGTGCAGGCCGCACCAGGCGGCCCAGGCCAGGCCCAGGACAAACAGTTGGGCGGGAACGGATGGGGGCAAGGCGGCCTCCGGCGAGGGTTGCCTTCAACCTAAGACCGCCGGCGGCCCCGGTCAAGCGCGCGCATTGACTGGGGCCGCGTATGGCCGTAGGATGGATTGGGGCCGCGGGGGCCCGCAACGGAGAGAAACAGACCGATGATCGCGCGCTACACCCTGCCCGAGATGGGCCGCATCTGGACCGACGAGCACCGCTACGCCAAGTGGCTGCAGGTGGAGCTGGCCGCCTGCCGGGCCTGGCGCCAGCTGGGCCGCATCCCGGCCGAGGCCCTCAAAGAGATAGAAGACAAGGCGGCCTTCGAGGTAGAGCGCGTGGAGGAAATCGAGGCCCAGACCCGCCACGACGTGATCGCCTTTCTGACCAACCTGGCCGAGCACGTGGGTCCGGCCAGCCGCTACGTGCACCTGGGGCTCACCTCCAGCGACGTGCTGGACACGGCCTACGCCCTGTTGATCAAGGAGTCGGGCCAGCTCATCCTGGCCGCCCTGGACCGGCTGCTGGCGGCGCTCAAGGCCCGGGCCCTGGAGCACAAGTACACCCTGCAGATGGGCCGGAGCCACGGCATCCACGCCGAGCCGGTGACCTTCGGGGTGAAGCTGGCAGGCTTCTACGCCGAGTTCAGCCGGGACCGCGGCCGCCTGGAGCGGGCCATCGCCGCGGCGGCCCGGGGCAAGATCAGCGGCGCGGTGGGCACCTACGCCAATGTTTCGCCGGAGGTGGAGCGCCTGGTCATGGCCGAGCTGGGGCTGGCCCCGGCGGTGGCCTCCACCCAGGTGGT
Source organism: Thermodesulfobacteriota bacterium (assembly GCA_040751985.1). Classification (GTDB taxonomy): domain Bacteria; phylum Desulfobacterota; class Desulfarculia; order Desulfarculales; family Desulfarculaceae; genus Desulfoferula. Next base: position 85,044 of record JBFMFU010000066.1, read on the forward strand.
GGCCCGCGACGGCCTGGCCGAGTACTTCTGCACCCTGGCCATCATCGGCGGGGCCATCGAGCGCCTGGCCGTGGAGATACGCCATTTGCAGCGCACCGAGGTGCTGGAGGCCGAGGAGGCCTTTGCCAAGGGCCAGAAGGGCTCCAGCGCCATGCCCCACAAGCGCAACCCCATCGCCAGCGAGAACCTCTCGGGCCAGGTGCGCCTGCTCAGGGCCTACGCCCTGGCCGCCCTGGAGGACATGGCCCTGTGGCACGAGCGGGACATCAGCCACTCCTCGGTGGAGCGCACCATCGGGCCGGACGCGGACATCCTGTGCCACTACTGCCTGCACCGCCTGGCCGGGCTGGTGGAGAAGCTGGTGGTGTACCCCGAGAACATGCAGAGGAACCTGGAGCTGACCGGCGGGCTGATCCACTCCCAGCAGGTGCTCCTGGCCCTGGCCCAGAGCGGGCTGAGCCGCGAGGACGCCTACCGGCTGGTGCAGAAGCACGCCATGGACACCTGGACCCAGGGCGGCTCCTTCCGGGAGCGCCTGGCCGCCGACCCCAAGGTGCGCGCGGCCCTGGGAGAGCGGACCGAGCAGGCGCTGGGGGAGATGTTCGACCCCCGCCAACACCTGGCCCAGGTGGACTATATCTTCGAGCAGGTGCTGGGGCCGCAGCCGGCCTGAGCAGGGGAGGGACCCCATGAATCTGGCGCGCAAGACGGTGGTGATCGGGCTGGCGCTGGTGGCCTTGGCCCTGGCCGGCTGCCAAAAGGCCGGCGAGCTGGTCAGCGAGTTCAACCCCAATCTCAGCGCTCCGGACCAGGCCCTGCAGGCGGTGCTGGACCGCTACCTGGTGCGGGGCGCCATCCGCCAGGGCCCGGCCACGGAGATGCTGCTCACGGTGCTGCCGGCCAACATGGCCGTGCGCCGGGCCTGGACGCTGCGCCGGGCCCAGGCCTACGGCTGGAGCGCGGACCGCCAGCACAAGGAGCTGGCCGACCAGGCCAAGGAGTTCGCGGCCAACATCGTGGTGGCGGCCAGCGTGTACGTGCCCGAGCGCAAGTGGAACGACCTGGACCGGCCCAACTCCACCTGGCGGGCGTTTCTGGTCAACGCCAAGGGCCAGCGCCAGCCGCCCAAGGACGTGCGGCGCATCAGCCAGCGCACGGCCATCAACGAGGCCATCCATCCCTTCTGGGACCCCTGGAGCCAGCTGTACCTGGCCAAGTTCTCCTGGATCGGCCAGGACGGCCAGCCCTTCCTGGCCCCAGGGGAGAAGACGGCCACCCTGCTGGTCACCGGCCCGCCCGGCCGGGTGGAGCTGAAGCTCAGGGTGCGCTAGAGCGCCCCGCGCTAAAAGACAGGGCCCGCCGGGTTGGCGGGCCCTGATTCTTTTCCCTGGCGGCCGGGCTCAGGCCGGCTGGGGCAGCCGCACCATCAGGCAGGAGCAGGGCGCCCGCCGACTGACCCGCTCGGCCACCGAGCCCAAGAGCACCAGCCCCACCCCGCTCAGGCCGTGGGAGCCCATCACCATCAGGTCGGCCCCGCTCGCCTTCAGGAAGTTCAGGATCTCGATGCTGGGGTGGCCGCGCCGCAGCTCCAGCTCCGGGTGCAGGTCCGGGGCCCGGCACAGATAGCGCTCAACGATGGCCGCCTCCAGGCGCTGGCGTATCTCCTGGTCGCTCAGGCGCCGGGGCTCGCGGGGGTCGCCGCCGGGCAAGAGGGGCAGCCCCGGCACCAGCACGTAGACCAGGCTCAGGCGGGCCTGGTCCCGCCGGGCCTGCTCCGCGGCCACGGCAAAGGCCTGGTCGGCGTGGGCCGAGAAGTCCACCCCGCAGACGATGTGGCGGTAGCAGGACAAGTCAACCCTCATATTTCATGAGGGTTGTGCGTCCGGCTGCGCCAGCCACCGGCACACTGCGTTGCTGGCTGCGCTCGGGCCTCGACGTAGCTTTAGCTACGCCTGCGGCCCTCGCTTGCCACCGGCGGGCCGCCGGGGGCAAAGCGGGTCGAGAGGCCGCCTGCCTTCGTCGGCCATCAATGCTCCCGCCAAAGGGCCTTGGCCGCCCGAGCCTTGGGCCGCCTTGTTTGCCGGTGGCTGGCTGTGCCGGGCCAGGATGCAATCTGTACATTGATAACGCGGGTGCTCTTTTCATAAAAACCCATGAATACTGGTTCGTTGTTTAATGCCACCCAGCCCTCATGAAATATGAGGGCTAGGCCCTGACCATGGCGCAGAACAGGGTCTGCTGCCGGGCCAGGAACTCGGCGAAGTCCAGGCCGCGCCGCTTGAAGTGCCAGGACTTCAGCGACCAGGCGTGGCCGGCCACCACGATGTCGTAGGCCGCCAGGTCCGTGTCCAGGGCCTTGAACTCGCCCAGGGCCACGCCTTCGTCCAGGATGCGCTGGAACACCTCCACCGCCTCCTGCTCCAGCTGCATGATGCGCTTGCGGCCGGCCTTGTCCAGGGTCAGGGAGTCGCGGTAGACCAGCATCACCTTGGGCGACTCCTCGTCCACCACCCGGTAGTAGGCGGCCATGGCCGCGCGCAGCCGGGCCTCGGCCGAGGCCCCGGCCGGGGGGCGGGCCTGCAGGCCGGCCTGGAAGCGCCCCTGCACCCGCTCCATGATTAGGAGCATGATGTCCGCCGGCTTCTTGACGAACTGATAGGTCACCGGCACGCTGATGCCGGCCTGGGCCGCTATCTCCTCGGCCGAGGCGGCCCGGCCCTTCTTCTCGTAGAGCGCCGCCGCCGCCTCCACGATGCGCTGGCGCATATCCTCAAGCTCTTGGTCTCCCTGCTGCGGCCTCACCTCCGCCATAGCGCGCCCTCCTTTCTCTGTGTCTTCAGAGGTTGTCTATCTTTCATCTTATCATTAATCAGCGCCCCTGGGCCCGGCCTCAGGGGGCCAGGAGGACCTTCTGGCCGAAGCGCTGGGCCAGGGCCTCGGCCAGGCCCTGGGCCTGCTTCTCACCCCCCAGCTCCACCATCAGTTCCCCCTGGGGGCCCACCACCAGCCGGCCGAAGGCCTCCACCACCGGCTGCACCTCCTCGGGCTCCACGGTCCACCAGCCCTGGGTGCGCCGCAAGAGCTCCGGGCCCTTGAGCCGCCGGGGGGTGACCAGCTCGATCTCCCGGTACAGGGCGTCCCAGCCCACCTGGGCCGGAGCTTTGAGCACCGGGGTCACCGGGTCGTGGTAGATGCGGCAGCGGCCGAACAGGCGCAGGCGGATCATGGGCCGGCCTCCCTGAGCGCCGCGGCCAGGCCTTCGTCGCCGGGCTGGGCCGCCAGGGGCGCCGCCACCCCGGCCTGGGCCAGCAGCCCGGCCAGGCCCAGGGCGTAGAGCCGGCCCGCGGCCTGGGGCTGCCGGGCCAGGCCCTGCCCCAGGGCCCGGGGCCAGGCGGCCATAAAGCGCTGCCGGGCCTGCTCCCGCCAGGCCCGCAGCCGCGGGTCCCAGGGCCCCAACCCGGCCGCGTTGAGCAGCTCGGCCTCGGCCTGCTCCAGGGCCGCGAAGACCCGGCGCAGGGCCTGCACCTGCGGGTCCCGGCCCCAGTCGTCGGCCCCCTTCACGCCGCGCCTCCGGCCACCTTCTGGTAAACCTCCAACAACCTACGGGTCAGTACCTCGGGGTCCAGGTGACGTTGCACCCACTGCCGGCCCGCCCGGCCCATCTCCCTGGCCCGCGCCGGGTCAGCCGCCAGCTCATCAGCCGCCTGGGCCAGGGCCGCCGCGTCGCCCGGCGGCAGCAGGCGCCCGTGCCGCCCCTCCAGCAGCCACTCGCCCACGCCGCCCACCGCCGCCGCCAGCACCGGCGTGCCGCAGAAGAGGGCCTCCACCCCCACCAGGCCGAAGGGCTCGGCCCACAGGCTGGGCAGCCACAGGCTCACGGCCCCGGCCAGGAGCCGGCCCATCCTAGCACGATCGGCCCAGCCCACCAAGCGCAGCCGGCCCTCCCTGGCCGCCGTGGTGGCGGCCAGCTCCTGGGCCAGGGGGCCGTCCCCGGCCACAATGAGGGGCAGGGGGCGCTCCAGCCTCTCCAGGGCGGCCAGGGCCACCCGCACCCCCTTGCGCCCCACCAGCCGCCCGGCCAAGAGATGATAGGCCCCCGGCCCGGCCGCCTCGGCCGCCAACCCCTGGGGCCAGGGCGGCAGCACCCGCACCCGCTCCGCCGCCACCCCCGCCGCGGCCAGCTCCCCGGCCATGTAGTTGGACAGCACCGTCAGCCGGGCCAGGCCCCGCGTTGCCGCCAACCGCCGCCGGGTCAGGGCCAGCAGCCGCGCCCCGTACTCCTGGTCGCCGAAGCAGGCCAGGCAGTGGTCTCCCATGGGCCGGCCGCAGACCCCGCCGTCTGGCCGCAGCTTGCCCCGCCCCGGACAGAACAGGCGGTGATCCTGCACCGTCATCACCGCCCCCGCCGCCCCCGCGGCCAGGGCCAGCAGCTCCGGGTCCATGATGTTGTGCAGGTGGATCACCTGGGGCCGGAACTCGGCCAAGAGCGCCGCCAGGCGACCCAGGGCCGCCTGCCCGCCCCGGCCGCGCAGCCCCTGGCGGTCCAGGCCCTTGACCCGCTGCCAGGGTCCCAGGCCCGCCCGCTCGTCGGACGGCAGGCTGCGGTCGTCCCGGCCCATTGCCCAGAGGGTCTCCACCCGGCCCTGCAGCCGGCCCAACATTGCCAGCAGATGCCGGTCCGCCCCGCCCCGGGCCGAGAGCCGGTCGCTCAGGTGCAGCACCCGCATGCGCCCTTTGGCCTCCAAAAACCCCTCCTGCCTGCCTCTGGGTCATACCGCATAAAATTTTTTTAATAAACCAGCACCTGCCGAGAGGGGGCGTGCCCCAGGGCCCCAGCGATCCCGGCCCCCTAAACCCCGTCTCAAATTAGGGCTTTGCCCCTGTTTCCGACCGCCTTAAAATAATTCATAATTATCAATACGTTGTCCCCTAGCCCTGGTCCCGCCCCGCCCTGCAAATCAGTACGCTGGCTCCACTTTGGCCTTAATCGCCGGGTCCCCAAGGTTGCCGCGGCCTTATCGGTCTAATGCCAATAATTCTCAAAAAATTCATTCCTCGCCAAAAAAATGCAACAAGGGGCTTGACACCCCCCATATGTAGTGTGTCATCATAGCATCCGTACAACATAGCGCGTAGCCGCAGTGGCCCAGCCAGCGGCTACCCAAGGGTTCCCAAAAGACCTATATCAAGGCGGTCAACCAGAAGCCAGAGCGTTCAACCCAGACTCAGGTAGCAAGGCCAGGGTGGCCGCAGAGTTTTTGGGGGCCACAGTAAAGTAACTAAGCCGGGGCCGCAAAGTTAACCGAGAGGCCGCCAAGGGACCACAGAGTTTAAGGGGGCCGGGCCAGCCCAGTTAACTTAGGAGGCCGCCAAGGGGCCACAGAGCTTTTAGGAGTCGTAGCAAGGTAGCGAAGCCGGGGCCGCAAAGTTAACCGAGAGGCCGCCAAGGGGCCGCAGAGCTTCGGGAGGCGGGCCAGTTCAGTTAACCGAGAGGCCGCCAAATGGGCCCAGATTTTAAAGGGTGGCCGCAGCATTTTTGGCCCTGAGCCGCCGGGGCCGCCGACCCTAGACCAAGGCAATCAACGCGGGGTACCGATCACCGGGCCGCGAGCAACATAAGAGGGCATCGTCAACTTTGAAGCACCCAGCTTTGATCCGCAAAGGAGTCAGGGAAACACCATGGCCGAGCTAAAGGTAATCGAAGGCAACGCCAATCTCAGCCGTAGCGCCGAGACCACTGACATGGCCCTTTTCGTGCGCACCAGCTCCGAGGAGATGGACTCCTGGGACCGCGCACGCATCGAAGAAGCTCTGGTCCGCGAAACCCTCCTGGATGAAGGCACCGCCAAGCAGATCGCCGCCGAGGTGGAGCAGCAGATCGCCTCCGCCGGCATCCAGATGGTCACCGCCCCCCTCATCCGCGAGCTGGTCAACACCAAGCTCATCGAGCGGGGCCTGGAGGAGGAGCGCCTGCGCCACACCCGCCTGGGCGTGCCCCTCTACGACGTGGACAACATGCTGCGTCTGCCCAACAAGGAGAACGCCAACGTCCCCCACGGCCCCGAGGCCACCAACCTCACCCTGGCCGAGAACATCAAGAAGGAATACGCCCTGATCAGCGTCTTCGGCCGCGACGTGGGCGACGCCCACATGCGCGGCGACCTGCACCTGCACGACCTGGGCTTCGTGGACCGGCCCTACTGCTCCGGCCAGAGCCTGGAGTACATCAAGAAGTTCGGCCTCAACCTGCCCGCCAGCCTGGCCCTGGCCAAGCCGGCCAAGCACCCCGAGGTGCTCCTGGCCCACATGGTCAAGTTCGCCGCCGCCCTGCAGTCCAACTTCGCCGGCGCCATCGGCTGGGACGCGGTCAACCTCTTCTTCGCCCCCTACCTGGAGGGCCTCAGCGACCGCGCCGTCAAGCAACTGGCCCAGATCCTCATCTTCGAGTTCAGCCAGCAGGCCGTGGCCCGCGGCGGCCAGGCCATCTTCACCGACATCAACCTCTACTGGGAGGTGCCCAAGCACTTCGAGGACGTGCCGGCCATCGGGCCCGGCGGCGTCTACACCGGCAAGACCTACGCCCAGTACGAGAAGGAGGCCCAGCGCTTCGTCTGGAAGCTCTTCGAGGTTTACAAGGAAGGCGACGGCGCCGGCCGGCCCTTCTTCTTCCCCAAGCCCCTGGTGCACATCACCGAGAAGTTCTTCAAGACCGAAGGTCATATGGACTTCCTGCACCACATCTGCGACGTGGCCGCCGACAAGGGCAACACCTACTTCGTCTTCGACCGCGGCCAGACCGCCAAGATCAGCGAGTGCTGCCGCCTGTCGTTCAAGCTGGAGAAGAGCGACATCGACGACGCCAAGACTCCTTGGAAGATGCGCTACAGCGCCCTGCAGAACGTCACCGTCAACCTGCCCCGCATCGCCTACGAGGCCGGCGGCGACGACACCAAGCTCTTCCAAATCCTGCGCCAAAGGGTTAAGCTGGCGGTTAAGGCCCATCTGCAGAAGAAGGCCTTCATCGAGCGGCTGCTCTCACACGGCAACCGCGGTCCCTTGGCCCTGCTGGCCATGGACCTGGACGGCCAACCCTATCTGCGCATGCATCGCGTCACCTACCTCATCGGCATGGTGGGGCTCAACGAGATGGTGGCCGAGCACAAGGGGCAGGAGCTGCACGACTCCGAGGAGGCCATGAAGTTCGGCCTGAAGGTCATCGCCCAGATGAAGTACCTCTGCGATGAGTACGCCGAGCGCGAAGGCATGCGCTTCGTGCTGGAGCAGACCCCGGCCGAGTCCACCGCCTACCGCTTCGCCAAGCTTGACCTGAAGCACCACCCGGACCGCGCCAAGCACAACGTGCGCGGAGACCTGTTCCGCGGCGAGGTCTACTACACCAACTCCACCCTGTTCAACGTGGGCTCCCACACCAACCCCATCGAGCGGGTCAAGCTGGAAGGGCGCTTCCACCCCCTCATCGAGGCCGGCGCCATCACCCACGTCTGGATGGGCGAGCAGCGCCCCTCCAAGGAGTCGTTGGCCAACTTCGTCATCAAGATCTTCACCGACACCAAGAACGACCAGGTGGCCTTCAGCCCCGAGTTCACCTGCTGCCGCTCCTGCCAGCAGAACCACCGCGGCCTGGCCGACACCTGCCCCTACTGCGGCAGCCAGGACCTGGACCACATCACGCGCATCACCGGCTACTTCACCCGCGTCTCCTCTTGGAACAAGGGCAAGCTGGGCGAACTCAGGGACCGCTGGCGCAACCAGGGCTTCCTCAAGGCCTCGCCAGAGGCCCAGGCCCAGGCCAGCTAGCGGTCAGCCGGGCGGCTGTGAGTTGGCGGACAGATAAAGCAGACGGATTAGTTCTGGAGATGAAAATGGCTGGAAAAGGAAAAAGTCAGGGCGGAGGCGGGAAGAAAACCGTGTACCGTGACTCTGACACCGGACAGTTCACCACGAAGAAGCACGCGGAGAAAAGCCCCAAGACGACGGAAAAGGAACGGGTGCGGACTGGCAAATAGCGTCCTACTCCTCAGGCGCAACCCGGGTTTTGCGGAGCCTCCAGGCGAGGACCGGGCCCGGACCACATAGAGTCGCGGTCGGGGGGGCCAGGGTTTGGCTTCCCGGCCTAATATGGGGTGACAGTCAAGCAGGAGAGGAAAATGGCTAAAACGGCTGGCAGCGCCAAGAAGACCACGGCCAAGAAGAGCACGGCCAAGAAGGCCACGGCCAAGAAGGCTCCGGCCAAGAAGAAGGCAGCCGCCAAGAAGGCCCCGGCCAAGAAGAAGACCGCTAAGAAGTAGGTCTGGCCAGGGCCCATCCGGGCCCATAGCGACGCCGGGCGCCGCAAAGGAAAAAGAGCCGGTCCGGGGCCAGCAGCCCTGAGCCTACAACCAGTAGGTCCCGGCCGGCTCAAATAAAGGCGACGGCGGAATTTAGGGCACCCGCACCGGTGCCGCAGGAGGAGTGCGCCAATGACTCTGTTCACCAAGCCGGGTTGCGACAAGTGCCACTACATCACCGACAAGTTCGACGTGGTGGCCATGGGCATCACCGTGGACATCCTCAGCCCTGACAACCCCGCGGCCCTGGCCCACTTGGCCTGGCACGAGTTGGTGGACGTGGCCGAAAAGGAGCTGCCCATCCTGGTGCTGGACGACTCCACGCACATCGCGGGGGCCATCAAGATCAAGACCTTCCTGAGCAAGGCCATGCATGCCTAGCGCCCGCCACCAACCCGCCCCGCCCGCCCCGCCGCCGGTAAAGGGCTTCATCGAGACCAGCTTCCTGGACTGGCCTGGGCAGATCGCCTCGGTGCTGTTCCTGCCCGGCTGCAACTTCCGCTGCCCCTACTGCCACAACTTCACCCTGGTGGAGGATCCCGAGAGCCTGCTGACCCTGTCCCTGGACGCGGTCCTGGACCGGCTGCGGCCCTTCACGGGTTGGATCGACGGCGTGGTGGTCACCGGCGGCGAGCCCACCCTGCACCCAGGCCTGGAGGCCCTCTTAGAGCGAATCAAAGAGACCGGCTTCCTGGTCAAGCTGGACACCAACGGCTACCGGCCCCAGGTGCTCATGGACCTGGCCGGCCGCGGCCTGCTGGACATGGTGGCCATGGACCTCAAGGCGCCCCTGGAGCCCCTGGCCTATCGCCGGGCCAGCGGTTGTTCGGTGGATGTGGAGCGGGTGCGCCAGTCCCTGGAGTTCTTGAAGGCCAGCGGCCTGGCCCACCATATCCGCTCCACCATCTGGCCGGACTGGCACGGCCCGGACGAGCTAACCAAGATGGCCGCGGCGGTCAAGGGCGCCCAGGCCTGGACCCTGCAGGCCATGAACCCGGCCAATGCCTGGGACCAGGCCACCCTGGCCGGGGCCGAGATGTACACCCCCCAGGACATCGTGCGCCTGCAGACCGAGGTGGCCGACCCGGCCTGCGGTAGATAATTTTTTCCGCCGCAATTCTACTCCTCCTGACTCTCCCCAATTTGGTTTGTCGAGATGATTAAAAAACCGTTTGAAAACATTTCCAAGGAAGACATCGAGCGGTTGGTAGAGGAAGAGCGGCAAGAAGACCGGACCCTAGACTACAAGCAGCAACTTCCAGATTTTAACGATAAGAAGCAGAAACGGAAATTTTTAGGATTGGTTTCCTCTTTTGCTAATACAGTTGGTGGAGATATTCTTTACGGAGTTAAGGAAGGTAAGGATAAAGGACGCAATTCTGGGAAGATAGAAAAAGTAATAGGAGTTTCCGTTGAAAATGTTGATCAAAAAATTCTCCAAATCAAAGACATAGTGAATGATTTGATTGAACCTCGCATTATTCCCCAAATGTTAATAAAAGGCGTTGAAGGTTTTGAACTAGGACCGGTGCTACTTATACGGGTTAACAGAAGCGCCACCGGTCCGCACGCGGTCTGGATGGACAAAAAGGCTTTGTTCTACGTGCGCAGCAGCAACAGCACCGATTTAATGGACGTGGATGAAATACGGATGAGTTTTACGATGGCAAAGATGCTGGTGGACAATATAAAATATTTCAGGCAAGAACGGATTAATAAAATTATTAATAGAGACACGCCAGTGCAATTAATGGCAGGCCCTAAAATGGTCATTCATGTCTTGCCGTATGAGGCGTTTGACCTAACAAGCCGAAACGACTATACGGAAAGCTTCTCTAGGAATTATAGTAAATTAATGCCTTACACCTGTGGGAACCCAGAGCCTCGTTACAATTTCGACGGTTTCCTAATTCCTTGCAGAGAAAAAGATTCTCGCGCTAGCACAGCATATTGCCAATGTTTTGAATCCGGCAACCTTGAAGTTGTCCTTACCGACTTTGTTTATAACTCCAATGGCAATAATTTATTAAGGACTAACTTTGATATTCCTTTAATACAAAACACAAAAAAATGTATTGATCGCATTATATCTCTAGGTATCAATGCGCCAATAGTTGTTTTTATCAGTCTTTTAGGCGTAAAAGGGTACAGTATAGATCTGGGCCCCAGATTTGGCAATCAACTTGATATTATTGAACATAATAATCTTCTCCTACGTGAAATCGTTGTAAGAGACTTAAAAGAAAGTACAACAAATATTTTAAAAACACCTATCGATACAATATGGCGGGCGTGCGGATTCCCGCGGAATATGCACTATGACGAAGATGGCAACAGAATGAATCTCTGAGTTGAAATATTCTAACCACCCGACCCTTAAAATTTTTATTCCAGAATCGTAAAAATCTCCCCCGCATCCGGCAGCACCACCTGCGCGCCTGCCTCGCTCAATCCGGCCGCGTCCACCCGGCCGCTGGCCACGCCCACGGCCAGGCAGCCGGCGGCCCGCGCGGCCTGCACGTCGGTGGGGTGGTCGCC
>JBFMFU010000067.1:0-4929 GCA_040751985.1 Thermodesulfobacteriota bacterium
ACGGCAAGCTCAAACAATTCCGGAGGGTCGCTACTCGCTACGATAAGCTGGCCTCCTCATACTTGGCCTTCGTGCTTGTAGCGGCCATATACCTTTGGCTATTGTAAATGTCGACACGGCCTAGTAGATTGGGAGAAAAATGGGCCATCTCCAGCGGCGCTGTCATTATTCGGAGTTTAATACGGGTTGGTTCCCCTTTACTTAGCCACGATTTTAGGGTGGGATCAGCGTGGCTTGGCTTGGCTCCAGGACCAAAGTGGCTGAACAGTCTTTCGTTTGGTGGTATTATTCCAAATCCGGTTCTTCTGGTCTTTCTCTAACCCATGGGACAAAAATGCTGGAACAAAGATCTCTACGAGAGCAACTATATGATTTTATTAAGGAAGAGATGGAAAAAGGTCATCTCCTTCCAGGGGCCACCATCAATACCACCCAATTAGCAACCATGTTAGGCATAAGCAAAACACCCCTCAGAGATGCGCTAATCCAACTGATGAGCGAGGGGTTCGTGGATATCTTGCCCAGGAAGGGCTTCAAAGTAGCGGTGCTGTCTTTGGATGATGTAAAGGACCTTTATGAGCTCATCGGATGCTTGGAAGGACGCATCGTATCGCTTTACTTCGACAGTTTTTCCTCCGAGACCATTGAGCAGCTGGAACAGCTTAACCAAAAAATCAGGGTGGCGATCGAAGGTGATGATTTCGAAGGCTACTTTAAATTAAACCTTAGCTTCCATAACACCTTCATTGACTTCTGCCATAATAAAGCTATTAAAAAAATCCTGGAAGTAAGTAAGCGGCGTTTATATGATTTTCCCCGCCGTACCTATATAAAGGAATGGGAACTCTCGAACTGCCAAGAACATGGATTATTCATCGAGGCCTTAAGACAGGCAGATCCTGATGAGGCAGTGAGGATAATTCGCGATGTTCATTGGGGTTTCGGTATACAGGAGAGGCAAATTAGGAAATTCTATTTTGAAATTAATGAAGAAATAAAAAAGAGGAAAAAGCCTTGAGATGTAACTTCTCTCTTCAATATTTGTGCAATTCACAGACATCATTTCACTTTGGATAGTTAAGCTCACGGTAGCAATTGGCTTAAGACGCTCCTTGGAAGGGTCGTCATGTCCTCGACCTCTTCGGTAAAGGGGGTCTAGGAGTTGCGTGCGCTGATGCAGCCAATATGAGCCTGCCTGTCCGGCATCGCCTTCCGGAGTCAGACTTCCCTGGGAGCGGTGGAGATGCTCCCGGTTGTAGTCCCGCCTCCGGGCCTATATCTTGGTTTTGGCGTCCCCAACGGGATTTGAACCCGTGTCGCCGGCGTGAAAGGCCGGTGTCCTGGACCTGGCTAGACGATGGGGACGTTATTTATTCCGTGGTGGGCCGTGCGTGACTCGAACACGCGACTCTCTGCTTAAAAGGCAGATACTCTACCATCTGAGTTAACGGCCCGCTATGACGGAGGTTGGTTTTTACCACGCCCCCTGGGGGGTGTCAAGAAACCGCCCAGCGCCCGGCGCCCAGTAAAAAAGCCTTGTCTGTCGCCCGCATATATGGGTTCATTGTATATTATTTACAGGTCCGCCACCAAGCCTGCCCCGCGGCGGCCCTGCCCAGGAGATGCGGCCCTTGGCCCAGCGCAAAAAACATTCCTCGCCCGTGCCCAAGCCGGCGGAGGCGGCCCCAGAGCAGACGAAGGTCACCTTCTACCCTGCCTGGTGCAAGCGCTGCGGCAACTGCGAGGCCTTCTGCCCCCGCCAGGCCATCGGCCGCGACGAGTGGGGCTATCCCTTCCTGGCCCAGCCCGAGCGCTGCACCCTCTGCGGCCTGTGCGAGATGCTCTGCCCGGACTTCGCCCTCAGCGTGGGCGAGCCCGTCCCGCTGGCCAGCCTGCGCCCGTCCGTGCCCGCGGACGCCTCGGGCGCCGAGGACTCCGCGGGTAGCTCGCCCGAGCGCCTGGCCCCCACCCCGCGCCGCGGCGACTAGCCCCCCGCGCTCTCCCTCTCCCGGCCCACAAATGCATTGACCGGCCTGGGCGGCGCTGGTACATAATCCCCACCACCAAACAAGAACAGGCGTTTTGCCTTCGGCGTCCCGGAGTTCCGCCCCGGGCCATAAGGGGATTGGCATGAGCGACCAGCGCCCCCAACTGCAACTGGACGACGACTTCACCTTTGCCTGCCACAAGGGCCTGCAGTGCTACACCTCCTGCTGCCGGGACGTGAACATCATGCTCACGCCCTACGACGTGTTGCGCATGAAAAAGGCGCTGGGTCTGACCTCCAGCGAGTTTTTGGAGAAGTACACCTCCCTGGTGCAGGTGCCGCGCAAGGCCCTGCCCCTGGTGCAGTTCAAGATGGACGAGGAGCACGGCAAGAAGTGCTTCTTCGTGGGTCCGGGCGGCTGCGCCATCTACCCCCACCGCCCCTGGGCCTGCCGCATGTTCCCCCTGGACGAGCACGCCCTGGGCGGCTTCCAGGTGGCGGTGACCGGCCAGCGCTGCCACGGCCTGGTGCAGGGCGACGCCTGGAAGGTGCGCGAGTGGCTCAAGGACCAGGGCGCCACCCAGTCCAAGGAAATGGACGGCTCCTACGAGTCCTTGGTGAGCCACGAGTGGATGCAGAACCTGGGCGAGATGGACAACCCCAAGGTGCAGCAGATGATCCTCTTAGCCCTCTACGACCTGGACCGCTTCCGCGACTTCGTGCTCAAGTCCAGCTTCCTGGAGCGCTTCGACCTGGACGAGGACACCATCTTCGCGGCCAAGACCGACGACGTGGCCCTGCTGGACCTGGGCTACGCCTGGGTGCGCTTCGGCCTGTTCGGCCAGAAGACGCTCAAGCTCAAACAGCCTCCGGAAGCGCCCGCGGACGTCAAGTAGTGCTGCCCGCGGCCGACGACGAGCGCTTCCAGGAACTGGGCGCCGAGGGCTTCTGCTTTGCCTGCCATCCCGGCGTGCCCTGCTTCAACCAGTGCTGCCGCCGCCTGAACCTGGTGCTCACCCCCTACGACGTGTTGCGCCTCAAACAGCGCCTGGGCCTGGGCTCGGGCGAGTTCATCGAACGCTACACCAAGGTGGCCACGGGCCAGAACGGCTGGCCCCTGCCCAGCCTGGCCATGCAGGGCGACGCCGAGGGCACCTGCCCTTTCCTCACGGACCAGGGCTGCGGGGTGTACCCGGACCGGCCCGGCGCCTGCCGCACCTACCCCCTGGGCCGGGCCACCAAGGGCGGGGCGGCCGGCGGGCCCCAGGAGGAGAGCTGGTTCCTGGTGCGCGAGGCCCACTGCCGCGGCTTCGACGAGGGTCCGCGCTGGACGCCCCAGGCCTGGACCCAGGACCAAGGCCTGGCCGCCTACCACGCGGCCAACGACATGTTCCTGCCCATCGTCACCCGCCAGGCTCCGGCCGCGGACGCGGCCCAGGCCCAGAAGAAGATGCAGATGTTTTTCATGGCCTGCTACAACCTGGACGCCTTCAAGGACTTCGTGCGCGGCAGCCGACTGGCCCAGGTCATAGACCTGGACCCCACCCGCCTGGAGCTGATCCAGAGCAACGAGCTGCAGCTACTCAAGTTCGCCTTCGACTGGCTGCGGTTCTCCCTGTTCGGCGAGCCGACGCTGACTCTGCGCCGGGCCTAAGCCTGCTATCCGGGCCCCTTGAAGCCCGCCGGCCATGGCTGTATCTTGGAATGACGATTGATCACCGGGCCGGGGCCTGTCCTCCGGCCCCGCATTGTGCAAGGCCGAGGCGGCAAGGAGGTGGCGGGTGGCGCAGAAGGTCAAGGACTCCCAGGCCTGGGTGCGGGGCATCATCAACGGCTTCCTGGACGAGTCGCCGGCCAACAACATGCGCAACCAGGCCCAGGACAAGGCCTGGGACGACGCCCTGGTGGGCTTCGCCTCTGGCGCCGACCCCATCTGGCAGCAGTACAAGGAGTACGTGGGCCCCTTCCACTGGACGCCCTGGGAGGTGTACAACCAGCACCAGCCCGGCGCGCCGGCCCCGGCCTCGGAGCTGACGGTCATCTCCTGGGTGCTGCCCCAGCGGGAGATGGTGCGCAAGGCCAACCGCCAGGCCAAGAAGTACCCGGCCGAGGAGTGGGCCCGTATCCGCATCTACGGCGAGGAGTGCAACGCGGCCCTGCGCCGGCACCTGGTAGAGGCCCTGGCCCAGGCCGGCTACCCGGCGGTGGCGCCCATGCTGGCGCCCAACTGGGGCATCGTCAAGTCCCAGCGCTTCTCCTACGCCTCCTCCTGGTCCGAGCGCCACGCGGCCCACGCCGCCGGCCTGGGCACCTTCGGGCTCTGCGACGGCCTGATCACCGCCCGAGGCAAGGCCCTGCGCGCTGGCTCGGTGGTGGCCCGCATCAGCATCCCGGCCACCCCCCGGCCCTATGCCGACCACCGCGCTTACTGCCTGTGGTTCGCCGAGGGCACCTGCGGCAAGTGCATCGACCGCTGCCCGGCCCGGGCCATCACCCCCGAAGGGCACGACAAGGAGCGCTGCCGCCAGCACCTGGTGGCCACCCGCGATTACGTGGCCAAGACCTACCACTTCACGGGCTACGGCTGCGGCCTGTGCCAGGTGGGCGTGCCCTGCGAGGACCGCATCCCGGTCAAGGCCGCGCGCGAGGCCTATGAGCGTGGCGAGCTGCCGCCCCCGCCAGCGCCTCTGGCCTGAGCGGTTGCTGGAGAAACAAGGCCGGCCCCCGCGCGGGGCCGGTTTTGTTTTGGCGGCCTGCCCTGTTCTCCGCGGCGGCGGGTTTCATCTCGCCCGCCCTGCCCCGCCATGCGCTTTCGGGCGGGGATAAACCCCGCCCCTTGTATGTTAGAAGGGAAGCATGTATCAGTGCGTGACAGGCCGTCCGCCCCTTGGGTTTGAGCCCGTAGTGTAGCGTGGGCCGTCACGCACTTCCCATCATAACCC
>JBFMFU010000068.1:0-43992 GCA_040751985.1 Thermodesulfobacteriota bacterium
CATCTTCCAGGCCGCCAGGGCAAGAGCCCGTGGGTACCGCAACTCCTTTACCTTCATCACCATGATCTATTTCATCGCCGCGCCGCTGGGAGAACTAATTAAATTCCACAGCTAACGACGAAGAACCGAAAAAATCCACATAAATTCAACATAAGCACATACCAAGTTATGTGATTTCAATTGGATGCCATTTAGAAAATGCGTTCAGGGCTTCCCCCCTGCTTCCCCAAAAAAACAGGCGGCCAGCGCTAGAAGTTGACTGACCGCATAACTAATTGATTTTTTTGGTGCCGGAGGTGAGACTCGAACTCACAAGGCCACGAGGACCGGGGGATTTTGAGTCCCCTGCGTCTACCACTTTCGCCACTCCGGCGCCAACGCCCTTTTATAGAGCCCGGGCCGCCTTAGGTCAAGGGCAACCTCGGCACCGCGCGTCCCGCCCCGGGGCCGCGGGCCACAAAACCGCTTGTGCGCGGCCCGCCGCCGGGTTATAAAAACGAATCTGCGCCTTCAGCCCTTTAGGTCAGGATAGCAGCATGCAGCCCGGCCCGGCCCAGACCGTGTGCGACGCCTCCCAGGTAAGCCAGCTTTTGCAGGCCATGGCCCAGGCCGTGCTCCAGGCCCACCCCGACCCCCAGGCTCTGTGTCTGGTGGGCATCCGCACCGGCGGCGAGTTTCTGGCCCGTCGCCTGCAAAAGCTCCTGGCCCAGCGCCTGGGCGCGGCGCCGGACACCGGGGTCATGGACATCACCCTGTACCGCGACGATTGGACCCTGTTGCACAGCCGGCCCAAGGTGGGCAGCACCACCATCGACTTCGAGATCGAGGGTCGGGTGGTGCTGCTGGTGGACGACGTGCTCTACACCGGGCGCACGGTGCGCGCGGCCCTGGACGCGCTCATGGACTTCGGCCGGGCCCGGCGCATCGAGCTGGCGGTGCTCATAGACCGCGGCGGCCGCGAGCTGCCCATCCAGCCCGATTACGTGGGGCTGACCGTGCAGGGCCAGGCGGGCGAGGTGATCGAGGTGCTGCTCAGCGAGCGGGGCTACCCGGCCGACGGTGTGGTCCGCCTGGCCCGCCCGGCTTAGTAAGCGCAGGTGTCCCTGCGGTCCGCAGCCGGGTGCGCGCTGGGCATAATGGCTCGGAGGCTGGCCGTAATCAGCCGAAAAAGCAAAAGGTTGGCATGCAGGGCCGTTTGGGTGCCTGTGCCTCGAGCACGCCTCGGAGCTTACTTGCCAAAGGACGGTTCTGGATTGTTCAAGATATTGGTGAGTTATATTATAAAAATGCATGAGGGCTCATTCAGTGTTATATTATAAACACAACGCTTGACATATTTCCTGGATTATGCGTTAAAAATAAAGCTTGTGAAGAGGGCAACAAGGCCTTCTTTGCGCTAGAAAAACCATGATCTTACTCGTGATCCACACCCTTAACCGTGTGAGGTAGCTTCATGGCTGCAGCCAAGCAGGTGACCGGGGCGGTGATGGTGGTGGGCGGCGGCATCGCTGGTATGCAGGCCGCCCTGGACCTGGCCAACTCGGGCTACTACGTCTATCTGGTGGAAAAGAGCCCAGCCATTGGTGGGGTCATGTCCCAACTGGACAAGACCTTCCCCACCAATGACTGTGCGATGTGAATTATCTCGCCTAAACTGGTCGAGGTCGGCCGGCATATAAATATTGAGCTCCTGACCCTCAGCGAGGTGCAGGATATTCAAGGCGAGGAAGGCGACTTTACGGTTAAGGTCGTCACGCACCCGCGCTATGTGGACGTGGACAAGTGCATTGCCTGCGGCGCCTGCGCGGAGAAGTGCCCCAAGCGCGTAGCCAACGAGTACAACGCGGGCCTGAACAAGCGCAAGGCCGCCTACGTGCAGTATGCCCAGGCGGTGCCCCTGAAGTACGCCATCGACTCCCCCAACTGCCTGTACTTCCTCAAGGGCAAGTGCAAGGCCTGCCAGAAGTTCTGCCCCACGGGCGCGGTGAACTACGAGCAGGAGGAGCTGACCCGCGACATCAAGGTGGGCTCGGTGATTATCTCTGCCGGGTTCAAGCCCTTTGATCCCTCGCGCTATGTGCAGTATTCCTACGCCAACTTCCCCAACGTGGTCACGGCCCTGGAGTTCGAGCGCATCCTGGCCGCCAGCGGTCCCTGGATGGGCCACCTGGTGCGGCCCAGCGACGAGGCCGAGCCCAAGAAGATCGCCTGGATCCAGTGCGTGGGCAGCCGCGACGTGAACGCCTGCGATCACCCCTACTGCTCGGCGGTGTGCTGCATGTACGCCATCAAGGAGGCCGTGATCGCCAAGGAGCACTCCAAGGCGGGCCTGGACGCGGCCATCTTCTTCATGGACATGCGCACCTTCGGCAAGGATTTCGAGAAGTACTACGACCACGCCAAGGAAGAGGGGGTGCGCTTCATCCGCAGCCGCATCCACTCCATCAGCGAGACGCCCAACAAGTCGCTGCGCATCGAGTACGCCAGCGAGGACGGCCGGGCCATGCTGGAGGAGTTCGACCTAGTGGTGCTCAGCCAGGGCCTGGAGACCTCTCCCCAGACCATCGAGCTGTGCCAGAAGCTGGGCATCGAGCTCAACGACAGCAGCTTCATCGACACCAGCTGCTTCGCCCCGGTGGCCACCAGCCGGCCGGGCGTGTACGTCTGCGGGGCCCTGGCCGGGCCCAAGGACATCCCCCTATCGGTGATGGAGGCCTCGGCGGCGGCCTGCGCCGCGGCCGGCAAGCTCAGCCCGGCCCGCGGCACCCTGGCCAAGGAGCAGGAGGTGCCGCCGCAGAAGAACGTGGCCGGCGACACCCCGCGCATCGGCGTGTTCGTCTGCTCCTGCGGCATCAACATCGCCGGCGTGGTGGACGTGCAGGCCGTGGCCGAGTACGCCCGCAGCCTGCCCTACGTGGCCTACGTGGAAAACAACATGTTCACCTGCTCCCAGGACACCCAGGACAAGATGACCGCGGTGATCCAGGAGCAGAACCTCAACCGGGTGGTGGTGGCCGCCTGCACCCCGCGCACCCACGAGCCCCTGTTCCAGGAGACCTTGGTCAACGCCGGCCTGAACCGCTACCTGTTCGACATGGCCAACATCCGCAACCAGAACTCCTGGGTGCACTCCGGCGAGCCCGAGGCGGCCACCGAGAAGGCCAAGGACCTGGTGCGCATGGCCGTGGCCAAGGCCGCCCTGCTGCAGCCCCTGTCCGAGGTGCAGCTGGAGGTGGAGCCCTCGGCCCTGGTCATCGGCGGCGGCGTGGCGGGCATGAACGCGGCCCTGGAGCTGGCCGGCCAAGGCTACAAGACCCACCTGGTGGAGCGCGACAGCGTGCTGGGCGGCAACGCCCGCCTGCTCCGGGTCACGGCCCAGAACGACCAGGTGGCCCCCTACCTGGCCGACCTGGAGGCCCGCGTGCAGGCCGAGCCCAACATCAGCCTGCACCTGGGCACCACCATCAAGGACGTGGAAGGCTTCGTGGGCAACTTCAAGACCACCCTGGCCGGCGAGGCCGGCGAAGAGGTGGTGGAGCACGGCGCGGCCATCATCGCCACGGGCGCGGCCGAGTACAAGCCCATTGAGTACCTGTATGGCCAGAATCCCAAGGTCATGACCCACCTGGAGATAGACGGCGCCCTGGCCAGCGGGGAACTGGACCCCAAGAAGGTTAACTCCCTGGTCATGATCCAGTGCGTGGGCTCCCGCGAGCCCGAGCGCCCCTACTGCTCCAAGGTCTGCTGCACCCACTCGGTGGAGACGGCCCTGCACTTCAAAAAGGAGAACCCGGACTGCCAGGTGGTGGTGCTCTACCGCGACATCCGCACCTTCGGCCGCCGGGAGCTCCTGTACAAGGAGGCCCGCAGCAAGGGCGTCTTGTTCGTGCGCTTCGGCCTGGAGCACAAGCCCAAGGTGGAGGCCACGGATAAGGGTCTGGCGGTGACGGTGCGCGACCACGTGCTGGGCCGCGACCTTCTTATTGAGGCGGACCTGGTAGGTCTGGCCAGCGCCATCGTCAGCCACCGCTCCGAGGAGTTGGCCCAGATGTTCAAGGTGCCCCTGGACGCCGACGGCTGGTTCCTGGAGGCCCACCAGAAGCTCCGTCCGGTGGACTTCGCCACCGACGGCGTGTTCATGGCCGGCCTGGCCCACTATCCCAAGCCCTTGGAGGAGGCGGTGGCCCAGGCCCAGGCCGCGGTGGCCCGGGCGGTGACGGTGCTGTCGGCCAAGAAGATGATGCTGCCGGGCACCGTGGCCTGGATCGACCAGAGCAAGTGCGTGGGCTGCGGCGTGTGCTGGACGGTCTGCCCCTACCAGGCCATCACCCAGGACGACAAGGGCCTGGCCGTGGTCAACGAGGCCCTGTGCAAGGGCTGCGGCACCTGCGTGGCCTCCTGCCGCTCGGGCGCGCCCAACCTGCGCGGCTTCAGCAACCAGGACGTGATGGCCCAGATCATGGCCATGTAGAGAAACGGCGGGATAAGCCCATGAGCGAAAACCCAGAGTTCCAGCCGCGCATAGCGGCCTTCCTGTGCAACTGGTGCTCCTACGGCGCGGCCGACCTGGCCGGGGTGAGCCGGTTGCAGTATCCGCCCAACATCCACGTGATCCGCATCCCCTGCACGGGCCGCATGAGCCCCAAGTTCATCCTGCAGGCCTTCCGCCAGGGGATTGACGGGGTCTGGGTCAGCGGCTGACACCCGGGCGACTGCCACTATATTGCTGGCAACATGTTCGCCCGGCGGCGGTTCGCCGTCCTGAAGAACCTCCTGGAGTACGTGGGTATTGAACCTGGCCGGCTGCACTTCTCCTGGATCTCCTCGGCCGAGGCGACCAAGTTCCAGGAGACGGTGCTCGCAGTCACCGAGGCGGTCAAGGCCTTGGGCCCGGCCAAGCACATGATTAAAGACATCCGAAAGGTAGCCTGATGTCCACAACCCAAGAGATAGCCGCCCAGATTAGGGAGGCTGCCAAGCGCCTGCTGAGCGAGGGCAAGGTGGACTGCGTGATTGGGTTTGCCCAGGGCACGGTGCCCATGCGCGACTACCCCTACTTCGCCTACACCCCCGAGGAGGCGGAGAACCTCACCTGGTCCCGCTTCTGCTGCAATAACCTGTCCAACTTCCTGATCCGCCGGCCCAAGGGCGAAAAGGACAAGGTGGCCATCGTGGCCCAGGGCTGCGTGAGCCGCAACATCGTGGGGCTGATCAAAGAAAACCAGATCACCCGCGACCAGGTGTACATCCTGGGCGTGGCCAGCCCGGGCATGGTGGACCGCAACAAGGTGCAGGCCCTGTTCCCCCTCAAGACCATCACCGAGGTCATTGAGGACGGCGACGACCTGATCGTCAAGGGCATGGGCTTCGAGGAGCGGGTGCCCACCAAGACCGTGCTGCGGCAGAACTGCTACACCTGCGTGATGCGCAACCCGGTGATCAAGGACGAGATGATCGGCGAGGAGTCGGCGCTCACCCACGGCGGCAACATTGACAAGGTGGCCGCGCCCTGGGAGAAGCTGGGCCCCGAGGAGCGCTGGGCGGCCTTCCAGGAGGAGTTCAAGGACTGCATCCGCTGCTACGCCTGCCGCGACGCCTGCCCCCTTTGCTACTGCCACGTCTGCTTCGTGGACGAGGCCCGGCCCCAGTGGTGCGGCAAGACCCAGGAGGAGGCCGACGTGGCCACCTTCCACATCCTGCGGGCCTTCCACTGCGCCGGCCGCTGCACCGACTGCGGGGCCTGCGAGAGCGCCTGCCCGGTGGGCATCAAGATGCGCAAGCTCACCAGCAAGATCGAAAAGGATATCCGCGAGCTCTACGGCTACACCCCGGGCATGGACCTGAAGAGCACGCCGCCGCTTTCGGTGTACAAGCCCAACGACCCCCAGGAATTCATCAAGTAGGAGCTAGCCATGGCTGACAAGATACTGGCCAAAGACAAGCTGGGGGAGTTCCTGGGCAAGCTCAAGAAGGACCGCCAGGTGTTCGGACCCCAGAACGTGGAGGGCAAGGCCCAGTGGGCGCCTCTGGAGGCGGACGAGACCCTGCTCTGGGAGTTCGCCAACACCCACCTGTCGCCCAAGGACTTCTTCTTCCCCCAGACCGAGTGCATGATGCGCTTCGTGAACCAGGCCTCGGACGAGCAGGGCATGATCATGCAGGCCGAGCCGGAGCTGCCCCAGCCCCGGGCACTGGTGAACATCCGCCCCTGCGACGCCAAGGCCATGCAGGTGCTGGACCTGATCTTCGTGCAGGACCAGATGACCAACGACTTCTACTGGCGGGACAAGCGGGAGAAGACCCTCTTGGTGGGCCTGGCCTGCAACGATCCTTGCCCCACCTGCTTCTGCACCTCCATGAACTGCGGGCCCCACTCCACCACCGGCCTGGACGCCCTGATGGTGGACCTGGGCGATAAGCTGCTGCTGACCACCCTCACCGACAAGGCCCAGGCCCTGGCCGAGGGCCTGCCCGACGCCAGCAAGGCCGACCTGGCCAAGGCCGCCGAGCTAAAGAAGGCCGCCGAGAAGAGCATCGCCTCCAATGTTGGCATGGACAAGGTCAACGCCCGCGAGCTGATGGAGCTGTACGAGCTGCCCATGTGGAACCGGGTGCACGAGTCCTGCCTCAACTGCGGCACCTGCACCTATTGCTGCCCCACCTGCCACTGCTTCGATATCCAGGACGAGGTGCAGGGCACCATCGGCCGCCGGGTGCGCAACTGGGACAACTGCATGAGCTGGCTGTTCACGGTGCACGGCACCGGCCACAACCCCCGCGGCACCAAGAAGGACCGGGTGCGCCAGCGCTTCATGCACAAGTTCAAGTACATCCCCATGAAACGCGGCGGCGAGATCGGCTGCGTGGGCTGCGGCCGCTGCGTGCTGCTGTGCCCGGTGAACATAGACGTGCGCCGCCTCGTCAATGACATGAACGCCTAGCCCAAAGGCCATATAGCTATGCGAAACACCTACATACCTTATCCGGTGCGCATCAAGAAGGCCCAAATAGCCACCGAGGACAAGCAGCTGAAGACCTTCCTGCTGGAGTTCCTCAAGGCCGAGGACGCCAAGGCCTTTGACTACATGCCCGGCCAGTTCGCCGAGCTGAGCGTCAGCGGCTACGGCGAGATACCCATCGGCATCGCCTCCAGCCCCACCGAGGGCGACGACCTGCTGTTCACGGTCAATAAGGTGGGCCACGTCTCCACCCGCCTGCACAACATGCGCGAGGGCGACGTGATGGGGGTGCGCGGCCCCCTGGGCAACAGCTACCCCCTCAAGGCCATGGAGGGCAAGAACATCGTAATCGTGGCCGGCGGCTTCGCCGTTACCACCCTGCGCTCCACCATGGTCTGGCTGCTGCACCCGGACCACCGCGGCAAGTACGGGGACATCACCTTCGTCTACGGCGCACGCACGCCTGGGCTGCTGCTGTACGAGGACGAGTGGCGCCAGTGGCAGAAGCGCGACGATGTCAATTGCGCCATCACCATCGACCGCCCGGTGGAGGGCTGGGACGGCATGGTGGGCTTCGTGCCCGCGGTGTGCGAGCAGTTGGCGCCCAAGCCCGACAACGCCGTGGCCTTCATCTGCGGCCCGCCGGTGATGATCCGCTTCACCCAGCCCGTGTTCGACAAGCTGGGCTGGCAGCCGGAGCAGATCATCATGAGCCTGGAAAACCGCATGAAATGCGGCATCGGCATCTGCGGCCGCTGCAACGTGGGGCCCGAGTACGTGTGCAAGGACGGCCCGGTGTTTACCAAGGCGCAGCTGGACAAGCTGCCCAAGGAGTACTAATTCACAATCCTCGGCCTTGGGCGTGGATATAGTTTGCACCCAGGGTCTTATTAGGATAGGTTAGCGAGTGAAAAGCGGCCGGTGCATGCCCTGGACCCATGGCGCCGCTGGCCAGCCGATAGAAGCCAAAGCCAGGGGCGGGGTCCCGCCGCCCGCCCGAGTTTTGACATCCGGAGAGAAAACCGATGA
Source organism: Thermodesulfobacteriota bacterium (assembly GCA_040751985.1). Lineage (GTDB taxonomy): Bacteria > Desulfobacterota > Desulfarculia > Desulfarculales > Desulfarculaceae > Desulfoferula. Next base: position 7,989 of record JBFMFU010000068.1, read on the forward strand.
GCCAAGAACCGATCAAACTGGGTAAACGCGAGAGCAAGCTGCGCGTGGACCCCAAATGGGCCGATGTGTGCCTCACCTGCGGCACCTGCGCCGGCGGTTGCCCGGTCACCGGCGTTGACGGCATGGACCCCCGCAAGGCGGTGCGCATGGCCGCCCTGGGGCTGGACGATGAACTAGTCAACTCCCGCTTCCCCTGGGTCTGCACCCTCTGCGGCCGCTGCGAGCGGGCCTGCCCCATGGGCGTGGAGATCCTGGCCATGATGCGCGCCGCCCGCGGCCTGCGCGAGCGGGACAAGGTGCCCGGCCCCATCCACAAGGGCACCATGATGTCTATGACCCGGGGCAACAACCTGGGCATCCCGCACGACGACTGGCTGTTCCTGCTGGCCGACATGTCCAAGGAGATGGAGGAGGAGGGCTACCCCGGCTTCTACGTGCCCGTAGACAAGGTGGGCGCCCGGGTCATCTCCACCGTCAACTCCAAGGAGCCATTCGGCGAGCCGGACGACATGAAGTTCTGGTGGAAAATCTACTACGCGGCCAAGGAAAACTGGACCGTGCCCAGCGAGAACTGGGAGGGCGTCAACTGGGGCCTGTTCGCCGGCGACGACGAATCCATGAAAGAGCAGGCCCGGCGGGTGCTGGAGAACGCCCGCAAGGTGAAGGCCGAGGTGCTCCTCCTACCGGAGTGAGGGCACGCCTATTATGGAACTAGGCTTAGTTTCAAAAAGTGGTTCCCCGAGGCCTTCGAAGAGTTCAAGGTCATCAACGTCTTCGAGTTGATGATGGAGTACATCAAGGAAGGTCGGGTCAAGATAGACCGCGAGAAGTTCGCCGGCAAGCTGGCCACCGTGCACGACCCCTGCAACTATTGCCGCAAGAGCGAAAAAGCCTTCGGCCATGGCTATTACGACGAGATCCGCTGGATCGTGGACCAGATATGCGAGGAGTGGGTGGACACCTACCCCACCAGGGAAAACAACTTCTGCTGCGGGGCCGGCGGCGGCGCCTGGGCCATGCCCTACGGCAACGAGCGCCTCTACTTCGGCCGCAAGAAGGCCGAGCAGATCGCCGAGACCGGTGCCGAGATCGTGGTGGCCCCCTGCCACAACTGCCGCGACCAGATCATGAAGGGGCTGAACAAGGAATACGACCTGCACGTGGAGACCTTCTACCTCTGGGAGCTGTTGGCCGAGAGCATCATCGTGGAGCCCTGGAGCGAGGAGGAGGTGGAGAAGGCGCACGCCGAGGCTGCGGCCCAGTGGGAGCGCCTGGGCGTGGAGCTGGAGGAAGAAGAAGAGATGGAGTAGGCGCCTCCAGCGCGGGCCGTTTAACTCAACCACTAATGGGCCGCCTGTCCGGGGCGGCCCATCATCTTTTTGGCGAGGGAAAGCGTGGCGGAGATCAAGTCAGCCCTGGAGATAGCCCTGGAGCGGGCCGCGGCCTTGGGCCGGGGAGACGACCACGAGGCCCGGCGCGAGGGCCGCGCCCGGGGCACGGCCCTGGCCCGCCGCTTCCTGGACCAAGACCTGGCGGCCGAGGGCCTGGCCTCGGGTCTGGCCGAACTGGAGATCGGCCAGCAGGGGGCGGGCCGGGAAGGGGCCTGGGAGGTCCTGCTCGCGGCCCTGGACGAGGGCCGGCCCCAGGCACTGGAGGGGCTAAAGGTCCTGGCTCAGGGTCAGGCAGCCGCGGCGGCCTGGCAGGAGCTGGAGCGGGCCGAGCAGGGGCGCCTGGCCGCCCTGACTTCGCTGGAAGACGAGCTGGCCGCCGAGCTGCAGGCCGAGCTAGCCGCGGCGGGCATCGCCGGCAGCGCGGCGCGGGCCAACCCCCAGGCCCACCCCCAGTATGAGCAGCGCCGGCAGGCGGCCCTGGCCCAGGCCCAGCAGAAGGTGGCCCAGGCCGCCAAGGCGCTGAGCGCGGCCCTGGGGACGGAGTAGGGGGGCAGCCCGGAAATCAGAAGATGGTTGGGAAGGGAAGAGAAGGGGGCCCCAAAAAATACCGGACACTGCACGCAGCGTCCGGCGGTTGATTACTCCCGAAGGAAGTAAGCATAGCGCGGTCTGGTGCCCAGCCAACTGCTACAAACCTAAATATAACTTACAGGCCCGCCTATGCAGGTGGTACTTTACCTTTCCTTACCAAACCCAGAGGCGTAATTTTCGGCATAGGCCTTGCTGTTAGTTGCCTTACTGCTTCCCCCCTAGATCATCCCGAAGTAAACCTGCTCGATGAACGCGAAGTTTTTCTTGACGTTCTCTGCGCCCTTGATCAGGGGCCCGTGGCCGGGCAGCAAGATCTCGATGTCCAACTCCGCCACCCGCTTGATGGAGTCTTTGAGCTGCGCGCCGCTGCCGCCGGGAAAGTCCACCCGGCCCACACCCTGGGCAAAGACCAGGTCCCCGGCGATGAGGGCCTTGTGCCGCGGCCAGTACAGGCACACGTGCCCCGGCGAGTGCCCTGGGGTGTGGATCACCTGCAGCAACTCCTCTCCCAGCTTCAGCTCGCCCTCCTCCAGCAGCACGTCGTAGGTCAGATCCGGGAAGCGCAGGCCCAGGGCGCTGGCCAGCAGGCGGCCTTCGCCCGCCAGGTAGGCGATCTCGGTGGGGTGCATGGCCAGCCGGGCCCCGGCCCGCTGCAGCTGGGCGGCTGCCTCCAGGTGGTCCGGGTGGCAATGGGTCAGGATCACCAGCTGCGGCGCGGTCAGGCCATCGCCGGCCAGGCCCATCTCCACGTGGCCGTAGAGCTGGCTGTGGCCCGGGTCCACCAGGGTGGGCACCGCGCCGCCCAGGTACACGGCGTTGCAGTTGTTGACGGTGGGGCGGGTCCAGGGGAAGTAGTACAGGTCCTCGGCTATTTTCATGACTCCTCCGGGTCGGTTGGCGTGCATCAAGTCTGTCTTGCGGGGCCGGGGCTGTCAAGCCGCCTTAGCATTTGACCGGCGGGCCGCGGCCCTTTATGCTTCTGGTACCGCCGGGGCGCGCCAGGCGGCCGCCGCGGCCAACCCAAGCAGGAGCCCCCATGCCCGCCTCCAACCAATCCAGCCGGCCCGAGTGCTTCGGCGATCTGAGCCGGGTCTTTCCCGCGGGCCAGGACGGCCTGCGCGAGGTCTCGGCCCGCTGCTGGGACTGCCGGTTGCGGGTGCAGTGCCTGCGCGCGGCGGCCAACCAGCGCGACGGCTGCGAGCAGCTGGAGCAGGAGCGCGGCCAGCGCGGCGGACCAGAAGGGGTGGCGGGCTTCCTCAAGCGCTGGTCGCGGCTGAAGGCGGCCAGCCGCCGGGAGGATGAATGATGCAGCCCACCTGTCCCTTTTGCGGCGGCGAGCTGAAGCCGGACCAGGCCCAGCCCGGCAGCCTCCCCGGCACCGTGCTCTGCCCCTCCTGCGGCCAGCAGGTGGACCGGCCCAGTACTACCGCCCCGGCCCCGCCGGCCGCGCCTCCGGCCACCGATGCGCCGGCTCTGAGCCCACCGCCGCCGGCCGAGCCGCCTCCGCCGCCCACGACTGAGCCGCCCGCGCCCGCTTCCGAACCTGCCGCCTCGGCCGCGCCGACGCCCGCCCCCCCGCCGCGCGCGCTGGAGATGCCGGCCTGGGAAGGGGAGGGCGGTTTCTTCGCCCGCATCCTGCGCACCTGCGGCCAGGTGCTGTTTTCGCCGGCCCGCTTCTTTGCCGCCAGCTTCCGGCCGGGCTATGCCTGGGCCCTGAGCTACGGCCTGATCCTGGGCACCTTCGGCACGGCCATGCAGGCCCTCTGGAGCCGCTTTGTGGCCAGCCAGCACCTGGTCAGCAGCCACGCCATCTGGGGGCTGATCTTGGCTCCCCTGGGCGTGCTGGTGAGCATCTTCCTGCTGACCTGGATCCTGCACTTCTTCCTGTTCGTGGTGGGCGGGGCCAAGAAGGGGGTGCAGGCCACCTTCCGGGTCATGGCCTACACCGAGGCCACCAGCCTGTTCCTGCTGGTGCCCGGCATCGGCATGGCCGTGTCCTTCGTGTGGTGGCTGGTGGCGGCCACCGCCGGCCTGGCCGCGGTCCACGGCATCGGCCGGGGTCGGGCCTTCTTCGCCATCGTCCTGCCCTTGGTGATCATCTTAGCGCTGGTGGCGGGTATCACGGCCCTGGTGGTGACCATGGGCCTGTGGGCCGAGTTCAAGGGCTTCACCCGCGCCTGGCCGCGCATCTAGGCGGCATCCGAGATGGAGGGCGGCTAATGAAGCTGGCCTGCTGCGGCGATGACTGCGCGGCCTGCCCCCGCTATATTGCCACCCAGAGCGGCGACCAAAGGCTCCTGCAGCGGGCCGCGGAAATCTGGCTGCAAGTGGGCTGGCGGGATGACCTGTCCGCGCCCGCGGACATGGTCTGCCACGGCTGCCGGACCGCTGCCGGGTGCCACTACGGCATCCGGGACTGCACCCTGGCGCAAGGCCTGGACCATTGCGGCCAGTGCCGGCAGTACCCCTGCGATAAGTTGCAACAGACCTTCGCTCGCACCGCGGCCTATGCCCAGAAGTGCCGCCAGGTCTGCTCGGACCAGGAATACGCGGTCCTGGCGCGGGCTTTTTTCAACAAGCAGGAAAATCTGGAAAGCAGCAGGCGCGGCTGATCCCGCCGCCCGGCCTTAGCCCTGGCCCTCGGCGGCGAAGAAGCGGGCCACCTCCTTCAGGTCGTGGGTCAGGGGCACCGGCTCCAGGGCTTTGAGGAAGCGCTTGCCGTAGTTCTTGGTCAGCAGGCGCACGTCTAAGACCGCCAGCAGCCCCCGGTCCTCGGGGGTCCTGAGCAGCCGGCCCAGGCCCTGCTTTAGGCTCAGGATGGCCTCGGGCAGCATCAGGTGCGCAAAGCCGCTCAGGCCCTCGGCCTCCAGGCGCTGGCAGCGGGCGGCCACCAGGGGGTCGTCCGGCGGGGCAAAGGGCAGCTTGTCCACGATCACCGCCGACAGGGCCGGGCCGGGCACGTCCACCCCCTGCCAAAAGCTGGCCGTGGCCAGCAGCACGCTGGGGCTTTGGGCCACGAAGCGCCCCAGCAGCTCCAGGCGCGGGGCCTGGCCCTGCACCAGCACCGGGTAGGGCAGGCGCCCGTCCAGGAGGCTGCTCACCGCCTCCAGGTTGCGGTGGCTGGTGAACAGCACAAAGGCCCGGCCCCGGCTGCGGGCCAACAGCTCCTCCACCTGCCGGGCCACCGCGGCCGGGAACTGGGGGCTGGCCGGTGGGGGCATGGTGCGGGGCACGTACAAGAGGGCCTGGCTGGCCGGGTCAAAGGGGCTGGGCACCACGGCGGTGCGAGTCTCCACGGGCAGACCCAGGCGCTGGCGGAAGGGCTCCAGATCGTCCAGGGGGGCCAGGGTGGCGCTGGTGAACACCAAGCGGCCCATCTCGGCGTACAGCGCCGCCTCCAGGTGCGGCCCCACCTCCACCGGCGACAGGTGCAGGGCTACACCGCCGCGCTGGCCCTGCACCCAGGCCACGCTGTGGCCGGCCACCGGTTGGGCCGCGGCGGACATGTCCCGGGCCAGGGCCTGAGCCCGCTCGGCCAGAGCCTCGCACTCCTGGTTGTCGTGGGGCAGGGCCTGGGCCAGCTCGCTGAGGGCCTGGCTCAGGGCATCGCCGGCCGGGGCCAGTTCACTGAGTTGGGCCGGGGTCAGGGGCGCGGCGCGGCCCTCGGGGCCCAGCAGCCGGCGCAGGCGGTTGAACAGACGCCGGCCGGCGGCCTCGCAGGCGCCGGCGGCCACGGCCACCGCGGGCAGGCGCGGGGCCTCGCGCAGCAGGTCCCGGAGCAGGACGGCCAGGCGCTGCTGGCCCACGCTGGCCCCGAAGGCCTGGGTGGCCGCCTCGGGCAAGAGGTGCGCCTCGTCGAAGATCACCGCCTGGTAACGGGGCAGGGCCTCGCCGAAGCCGCCGGCCCGGAGCACCAGGTCGGCCAGGAACAGGTGGTGGTTGACCACCACCACGTCCGCGGCCGCCGCCCGCCGGCGGGCCTCCAACAGAAAGCAGCGCTCGCGCTGGGGGCAGCGGGAGCCCAGGCACTGCTCGCTGTTGGCCGTCACCTCCATGAGCAACGCGTCGCTCAGCTCCTGGCCGCGCACCTCGTCCAGATCGCCGCTGTCGGTGGTCTCCAGCCACTGGGCCAGGCGGGCCAGGCCGCCGGCCGTGGAGGGCAGGTTAAGCTCCGGCTGCTGGGCAAAGGCCAGATAACGCCGGCGGCACAGGTAGTTGCCACGGCCCTTGAGCACCGCCCAGCTCAGGTGGGGCGCCGCCACCCGCTGCAACAGGGGCAGCTCCTTGTGGCTGATCTGGTCCTGCAGGGTGCGGGTGCCGGTGGAGACCACCAACTTCAGGCCCGAGAGCAGGCCCGGTATCAGGTAGGCCAGGGTCTTGCCAATGCCGGTGCCGGCCTCCACGATCAGGGGCACCTCCTGGCGCAGGGCCTTCTCCACCAGGCGGGCCATCTCCAACTGGCCCGGCCGGGGCGCGAAGCCCTTCAGCTCCTGGGCCAGGGGGCTTTGTGCACCCAGCAAAAGCTCCACCCCGTCCAGGGCCGTGTGTGTTTTAGCACCTTCGTTCACGGGGTTAGACCATGGCCCCTGGGGAAAAAGCTTGACAACCCACCCGGTTTGGATTGTATCTTGAGGACATAGGTAGTACAAGCCCATTGGGATCGGGACCCCGGAAATGTGTGGGTTTGTCCCGCAAGACTCCAATGGCCTTAGCATAATCAAGGATTGCAGGAGGCAGTTCATGCTGGTCAAGTACTGGATGACTACCGACCCCATCACCGCCACGCCCGACACCTCTGTGATGAAGGCGTCGCAGCTCATGAAGGAAAACAACGTGCGCCGGCTGCCCGTGGTGGACAAGAACGGCAAGCTGGTGGGCATCGTCACCGACCGGGACCTGAAGGAGGCCAGCCCCAGCAAGGCCACCACCCTGGACGTGCACGAGCTGTACTATCTGCTCAGCGAGCTCAAGGTCAAGGACATCATGAGCCGCAAGGTGGTCACCATCACGCCCGATGAGACGGTGGAAAAGGCCGCCGTGATCATGCTGGAGCACAAGGTCACCGGCCTGCCGGTGGTGGACAACGGCAAGGTCGTGGGCATCCTGTCCCAGGGCGACGTGTTCCGGGTCTTGATCAGCATCACCGGCGTGTACCGCGGGGGCGTGCAGTTCGCCTTCAACCTGGCCGACCGGCCCGGCTCCATCAAGGAGGTGGCCGACGTGATCCGCAAGCACGGCGGCCGCATGGTGAGCATCCTCTCCTCCTACGACCTGTGCGAGGAGGGTTGCCGCAACGTGTACATCCGCATCGCCGAGCTGGCCGAGGACAAGCTGCAGGCCCTGGTCAAGGAACTGGAGGGCAACTTCCCCCTGCTGCACTGGCACCGCGAGGAGCTGCGCAACATCTAGCCAGCCGCCCAAACCAAAAACAACGCGGCCTCCCGCCAGGGGGGCCGCGCTTTTGTTGGGGGCCGTCTCAGTGCCGCGGGGTGGGGGGCGCGGGCGAGCGCGGGACGGTGCCGCCGGCCTCGGGCTTGACGAAGCTCTCGGCCTCCAGGAAGCCCTCGGCCTGCTTGGCCGGGTCGGGCCCGCGCGCCGTGGCCGAGGAGCCGGGCTGCAGGCCCTCCTTGAAGGCCTCGAAGAAGCCGCCCTGCTCACCGCTGGCCAGGGATTGGCCGGTCTGGCGGTTCACCCGCGCGAAGACCACCCCGGCCGGCACCGGGAAATCCTCGGCGGGCTGGCCCTTGAGGGCCTCGGCCATGAACTGCTTCCAGATGGGGCCGGCCGCCCGGGCGCCGGTCTCGCGGTGGCCCAGGGGGCGGTTGTCGTCCTGGCCCACCCAGACTCCGCAGACCAGCTGGGGCGAGAAGCCCACGAACCAGGCGTCCTTGAGATCATTGGTGGTGCCGGTCTTGCCGGCCAGGGGCCGCCTGAGATCGCGCATCATGCGGCCGGTGCCCTCCTCAATGACGCCCTTGAGCAGGTTGGTCATCAGGTAGGCGGTCTGTGGGGAGATGACCTGGCGCTCCTGGGTCTGGGCCTCGTAGAGCACCTTGCCGTTGCGGTCCAGCACCCGCTCCACCAGCACCGGCTCCATCAGCCGGCCCTGGTTGTCGAACACCCCGTAGGCCCGGGTCAGCTCTAATAGGCTCAGGCCGCTGGTGCCCAGGGCCAACGAGAGGTTGGGCACCAGCTCGCTGGTGATGCCCAGGCGGCGGGCGTAGCCGATGGTGTAGCCCAGGCCCAGCTCCGCCAGCAGCTTGACCGTGACCACGTTGCGCGAGTGGGCCAGGGCCTGGCGCAGGGTGGTGGGGCCGTAGAACTGACTGCTGTAGTTCTTGGGCCGCCACTTTTCGCCGGGCACGCTGGGGTCGTCATAGACCACCGGCGAATCCAGGATCAGGCTGGTGGCGGTGAAGGGGTGCCGCGGGCGGTCCAGGGCCGCGGCGTAGATGATGGGCTTGAAGGCGCTGCCCGGCTGGCGGCGGGCCTGCAGGGCCCGGTTGTACTGGCTCTTGGCGAAGCTGGAACCGCCGATGAGCACCCGCACCCGGCCGGTGTGGTTTTCCATGGCTATGAGGGCGGACTGGGCCATTGGCTCCTGCAGCAGCTCCAGCCGCCACCAGCCGCCGCGCGCCTCCTGGCCCAGGGCGCGCACCAGCACCTCGTCGCCGGGGCTGAGCACCTGCTGGATGCTGGTGATGCGCGGGCTACTCTCCTTGAGGTCCTTGATGGGCGTGCGCGCCCAGCGCACCTGCTCCAGGGTCAGATAGCCCCGGGCCGGCCCCAGGCGCAGCTCGGCCCGCTGGGCCTGTTGGTCCAGGCGGGTGACCAGGGCCTTGTACTTCTGCCCCGCCTGCACCTCGCCGGGGCCCAGGGGGCGTTCACGGGCGGCGGCCAGCTCCTCGGCCCCGGCCTTGCGCAGGGGGCCCCAGTAGCCCTGGCGCCGGGTGAGCTGGGCCAGGCCGGCGGCGATGGCCTGGCGGCCGAACTCGGTCAGGCGGGGGTCGCAGGCGGTGTGCACGGTGAGCCCGCCCTCATAGAGCATCTGGCGGCCGAAGCGCTCCTCCAGCCACTGGCGCACCGCCTCCTCGTAGTAGGGCGCCGACACGGTCTGGGGCCGGTGCAGCCGCACCTCCAGGGTCTGGTTCTGGGCCTGGCGGGCCTGGGCCCGGGTGATGAAGCCCTCACTGGCCATGCGCTCGAGCACGTACACCTGGCGGGTGCGCGCCCGGCGGGGGTGGCGCAGGGGGCTGTAGCGGCTGGGGGCCTGCACCAGCCCGGCCAAGAGCGCGCCCTCGGCCAGCTGCAGGTCCTTGGCCGACTTGCCGAAGTAGGTGCGCGCCGCCGCCTCCACCCCATAGGCTCCGTGGCCCAGGTAGTTCTGGTTCAGGTACAGGAACAGAATCTCGTTCTTGCCCAGGCTGCGCTCCATGCGCCAGGCCAGGACCATCTCCTTGAGCTTGCGCATCATGGTGCGGTGGGGCGTGAGTAGCAGGCCGCGGGCCACCTGCTGGGTGATGGTGCTGCCGCCCTGCACCACCCGGCCGGCCAACAGGTTGGCCAGGGCCGCCCGGGCGATGCCCACCAGGTCGATGCCCTTGTGGTGAAAGAAGCTGCCGTCCTCGGCGGCCACGAAAGCCAGCTGCACCTGGCGAGGTATCTGATCCAAGGGAACCACGTAGCGCCGCTGCTGGGCGTATTCGGTCATCAGGCGGCCGTCGAAGGCCAATATCTGGGTCACCGCCGGCGGCCGGTAGTCGGCCAGGCGCTCGATGCGGGGCAGGTCCTGGCTGATGTACATCCAGGCCCCCAGGGCCACGAAGGCCGTGCCCAGGCAGATCAAGAGCAGCAGCACGCCGACCAGCATGAAGATGCCGCGCAGGCGGCGCGGGCGGTGGCGTGGGGGTATGCCGCGGTGGAAGGTCACGTTCATCTCCTACAACTTTCTCGGAGTCTACCAGAGGCCATCAGGGGTCGCCAACCAGGCCCGGCCGGCCGCGGTTGACCATTCCCGTGGCGGCGTGATAGATTCTCATCTCACCGCAAGGGCCTTTACTCACGGGGAATTTTCTTGCACGAGATGTCCATCGCCCAGTCCCTGCTCGCCATCGTCTTGGAAGAGGCCCAGCGCCACCAGGTGTCGCGGGTGACCAAGGTGGCGGTGAAGGTGGGGGCCTGGGCCAACGTGGTGCCCAGCTCGCTCACCTTCAGCTTCGACCTGATCAAGGAAGGCACTCTGGCCAGCGAGGCAGTGCTGGAGATCGAGCAGATGCCGGCCCAGGGCGCGTGCCACGCCTGCGGGGCCAAGATAGACATGGCCCAGCCGGTGTTCGCCTGTCCGGAGTGCGGCTCCAAGGACATCGAGCTGACCTCGGGCCAGGAGCTTTACGTGGACCACATCGAGGCCGAGTGATTCAAGGAGGGGGCCATGGCCGACATCAACGTGGGGCGCAACATCCTGGAGGCCAATGAGCGCCTGGCCGCCGAGCACCGACAGCGCTTCGCCGCGGCCGGGGTCAAGGTGCTCAACCTCATCTCCAGCCCCGGCGCGGGCAAGACCAGCCTGCTGGAGCAGACCCTCTCGCGCCTGGCCGGCCGCCTGCGCTGCGCGGTGATCGAGGGCGACATCCAGACCGACGAGGACGCCCGCCGGGTGGCGGCCTGCGGGGTGCGGGCCGTGCAGATAGAGACCCAGGGCGCCTGCCACCTGGACGGCGCCATGCTGTCCCAGGCGTTGCAGCCCCTGGACCTGAACGCCCTGGACCTACTCATCATCGAGAACGTGGGCAACCTGGTCTGCCCGGTGGACTTCGACCTGGGCGAGGATATGAAGGTGGCCGTGCTCTCGGTGACCGAGGGCGACGACAAGCCCAGCAAGTACCCGGCCCTGTTCCGCGAGGCCGGGGTGCTCTTGGTCAACAAGATCGACCTGCTGCCCTACGTGGACTGCGACCTGGAGCGCATCCACCGCACCTGCCGGGCGCTCAACCCCCAGCAGGTGGCCTTCGACGTATCCTGCAAGAGCGGCGAGGGGCTCTCGGCCTGGGTGGACTGGCTGGAGTCCTGGGTGAAAGGCTAGCCTGGCGTGGCCAATGGCCGGCGGCGGGAGCGGGCCCTGGTCAGGGGGGTGGTGCAGGGGGTGGGCTTCCGGCCCTTTGTCTACAACCTGGCCCGTTGCCTAGGCCTGACCGGCTACGTGACCAACACCGCCGCCGGGGTGGAGCTGGCCGTGCAGGGCCCGGGCCCGGCCTGCCAGGAGTTCTTCGCCCGCCTGGCCTCCGAGGCCCCGCCCCTGGCCGCCATTCACGGCGTCGAGCGCCAGGAAGAGCCGCTGGCCGCCGGCGAGACCGAGTTCAGCATCCGCGCCTCCCAGGCCGGCACCCGCCGCACCCTGATCAGCCCGGACGTGGCCGTGTGCGAGGCCTGCCTGGCCGAGCTGAACGACCCCGGCGACCGCCGCCACCATTACGCCTTCATCAACTGCACCCACTGCGGCCCGCGCTACACCATCATCAAGGATCTGCCCTACGACCGGCCCCAGACCACCATGTCGGTGTTCAGCATGTGCCCGGCCTGCCAGAGCGAGTACCAGGACCCCGGCGACCGCCGCTTCCACGCCCAGCCCAACGCCTGCCCGGTCTGCGGGCCGCGGCTGTGGCTGAGCGACGCGGCGGGCAACGAGTTGGCCGCGGAGGACCCGGTGGCGGCCGCGGCCGCGGCCCTGGCCCAGGGCCAGGTGGTGGGGGTCAAGGGCCTGGGCGGCTTCCACCTGGCCGCCGACGCCCTCAGCGAGGCCGCGGTGAGCCGTCTGCGCGGCCGCAAGCACCGCGAGGAGAAGCCCCTGGCCGTGATGGTGGCCGACCTGGCCGCGGCCCAGCGCCTGGCCGCGCTGGACCCGGCCGCGGCCACGGCCCTATGCAGCCGGGAGCGGCCCATCGTGCTGGCCCCGGCCCGGCCCAGCTCGGGCCTGGCCGCCTCGGTGGCCCCCCGCAACCGCCTGCTGGGGCTGATGCTGCCCTACACGCCCCTACACCATCTGCTGCTGGCCGCGGCCGCGGCGCAGGGGGCCTGGGCCCTGGTCATGACCAGCGGCAACGTCAGCGACGAGCCCATCTGCCTGGACAACGCCGAGGCGGTCTGCCGCATCGGGGCCCAGGCCCAGCGCGGGGCCATCGCCGACCTGCTGCTCTTGCACGACCGGGACATCTACCTGCGCAGCGACGACTCGGTGGTGCGGGTGGTGGACGGCCGCCTGCGGGCGCTCAGGCGCTCGCGGGGCTTCGTGCCCGCGCCGCTGCTGCTGGCCCCGGAGCTGGCGCCGGCCGGCTGCCCGACCATCCTGGCCGCCGGCGCCCACCAGAAGAACACCCTCTGCCTGCTGCGGGGCCGCGAGGCCTTCCTCAGCCAGCACGTGGGCGACCTGGACGATATGCGCACCCTGGAGTTCTTCGAGCTCACGGCCGGCCACCTGGCCCGCATCCTGGAGGCCGAGCCCCAGATCATGGCCTGCGACCTGCACCCGGATTATCTCTCCACCCGCTGGGCCCAGGAGCAGGGCCGGCCCCTGGTGCGGGTGCAGCACCACCACGCCCACGCCGTGGCCACCATGGCCGAGCACGGCCTGCCCGGGCCGGTGCTGGCCTTGAGCCTCGACGGCACCGGCTTTGGCCCGGACCGCACGGTCTGGGGCGGCGAGATGCTGGCCGCCTGGCCGCACGGCTATCACCGTTTGGGCCGGCTGCGGCGCTTCCGTCTGCCCGGCGGCGAGGCCGCGGTCAAACAGCCCTGGCGGGTGGGCCTGGCCCTGCTCATGGAGGCCCTGGGTCCGGAGCGCACCGCGGCCTTGGACCTGCCCCTGGTGCGCGAGCACGCCTCGCACCTGTCCTTGATAAGCCAGATGATCGCCAAGGGCCTGCAGGCGCCGCTCTGCTCCAGCCTGGGCCGGCTCTTCGACGGCGTGGCCGCGCTCTGCGGCCTGCGCAGCGAGGTGGCCTACGAGGGCCAGGCCGCGGTGGAGCTGGAGCAGGCCATGGACGCGCCGGCCGAGCCGGGCTACGCCTTTGCCCTGCGCGAGGCTGACGGTCTCATCGAGCTGGACTGGGGGCCCATGCTGGAGGCCCTGCTGGCCGACCTGGCCGTTGGCGCGGGCTGCGCCGAGGTCTCGGCCCGCTTCCACGGTGGGCTCTTGGCCGGCCTGACCGACTGGGCCCTGGCCGGCGCGGAGTTGAGCGGCCTGAGCGCGGTCTGCCTGGGTGGCGGCTGCCTGATGAACGCCTACCTCTTGGCCGGGCTGCCGCGGCGCTTGGAGGCCCGAGGCCTGGCGGTGTACACTCCGGCCCAGGCCCCGGCCAACGACGGCGGCCTGAGCCTGGGCCAGGGCGTGGCTGCGGCCGCGGCCTGGGGGCGCGGCCTGATCGAACAAGGAGGGATCGTGCTGGGACCCGACACCCTGGAGAAGCCGGCGTGAAGCACGTGGACGAATACCGCGACCCGGCCCTGGCCCAGGGGCTGGCCGCGCAGATACGGCGCGAGAGCCACACGCCGGCCCGCTTCATGGAGCTGTGCGGCACCCACACCATGGCCCTGGCCCGCCACGGCCTGCACCAGATGCTACCGCCCAGCGTGGAGATGATCTCCGGCCCTGGCTGCCCGGTCTGCGTCACCGCCACCGAGGAGATAGACCGGGCCGTGAAGCTGGCCCGCACGCCGGGCGTGACCGTGGCCACCTTCGGCGACCTGGTGCGGGTGCCGGGCAGCCAGAGCTCCCTGGCCCGGGAGCGGGCGGCCGGCGCGGCGGTGGAGGTGGTGTACTCGCCCCTGGACGCTGTGGCCCTGGCCCAGCGGGAGCCCGAGCAGGAGGTGGTGTTCCTGGGCATAGGCTTTGAGACCACCGCCCCCACGGTGGCCGCGGCCCTGCTGGCCGCCGACCAGCAGGGTCTGAAGAACTTCAGCGTGCTCAGCGCCCACAAGCTGCTGCCGCCGGCCCTGGCCGCCCTGTTGAACGGGCCGGACCTCAAGCTCAGCGGCTTCCTTTGTCCGGGCCACGTCACCACGGTCATCGGCATTGCCTGCTACGAACCGGTGGCGCAGGAGCGTCACCTCCCCTGCGTGGTGGCCGGCTTCGAGCCGGTGGACATCCTGGCCAGCATCCTGATGCTGGTGCGGCAGGTGGAAAGCGGTCGCAGCCGGGTGGAGATCCAGTACCAGCGGGCGGTGCGGCCTGAGGGCAATCCGGCCGCCGTGGCCCTGATGAACCGCTTCTTCGAGCCCGTGGACGCGCCCTGGCGGGGCCTGGGGCCCACACCCCTCAGCGGCCTGGCCGTGCGGGCCGAGTACGGCCACCTCGACGCAACCAAGCGCCTGGACCTGAGCGTGCCGCCGGCCAAGGACCACCCCGGCTGTCGCTGCGGGGACGTGCTGCGCGGGCTCATCCGGCCGCCCCAGTGCCGGCTCTTCGGCCAGGTCTGCACCCCGGCCAAGCCCCTGGGGCCCTGCATGGTCTCGGCCGAGGGCACCTGCGCGGCCTGGTACAAGTATCGGCGGGAGGAGTGAGCATGTCCGAGACGATCCTCTTGGATCACGGAGCCGGCGGCCGGGCCAGCGCCGAGCTGGTGGCCTCGGTCTTCGCCCGCCACCTGAACAACCCCATCCTGGCCGAGCTGGACGACGCCGCCGTGCTGCCCGCGCTGGCCGGCCGCCTGGCCGTGAGCACCGACAGCTTCGTGGTGGACCCCATCTTCTTTCCGGGCGGGGACATCGGCTCCCTGGCCGTGCACGGCACGGTCAACGACGTGGCCATGCGCGGGGCTCGGCCCCTGTATCTCACGGCCGGATTCGTCCTGGAGGAGGGCCTGGCCCTCAAGGACCTGGAGCGGGTGGTGGCCTCCATGGCCCGGGCCGCGGAGCAGGCCGGGGTGACGGTCATCGCCGGCGACACCAAGGTGGTGGGCCGCGGCCAGGCGGACAAGCTGTTCATCAACACTACCGGCATCGGCCTGATCCCCGAGGGCGTGGAGGTGGGCGCCCACCTGGCCCGGCCCGGCGACGCGGTGCTGGTATCGGGCAGCATGGGCGACCACGGCGTGACCATCATGGCCACCCGCCAGGGCCTGGGCCTGGAGGCGCCCCTGGCCTCGGACTCGGCGCCGCTCAACGGCCTCACTGCCGCGCTCCTGGCCGCTTGCCCTAGCCTGCACGTCCTGCGCGACCCCACCAGGGGCGGCCTGGCCACGGCCCTCAACGAGATCGCCGCCCGCAGCGGCGTGTCCATCGAGCTCACAGAACCGGCCATCCCCATCGACCCGGCCGTGGCCGGCGTCTGCGAGCTGCTGGGCCTGGACCCGCTGTACCTGGCCAACGAGGGCAAGCTGATCTGCCTGCTGCCCGCGGCCCAGGCCCCGGCCGCCCTCAAGGCCATGCGGGCGCATCCCCTGGGCGCGGGCGCGGCCATCATCGGCCGGGCCGGCTCGGATCGGCCGGGCCGGGTCTGGCTGAACACGGCCGTGGGCGGCCGGCGCATCCTGGACATGCTCAGCGGCGAGCCCCTGCCGCGCATCTGCTGAGAAAGGCGAACGCAAGGAGCTTTGTGTCTGATAAAGAATTAGGGAAAAAGATGGTCGAAGAAGAGGAGCTACTTTCTTTTCTTGAGGCCTACAAAGATGTTGTTGAAGAATATTTATCTGACAATTTTGATAGCCACGAACGTCCAGACTTCATCTGCTATCGGCCTGATGGGACGCCTGTCGGTGTAGAGCTAGTTAGAATTATGAGGGACCCAAGAGACGCTCAGGCGGATTTTATTCTCAGCAAAATTGAATACATGGAAGGGGAAGAAGCTCTTAAGATTTTGTACCATATGATTGATAAGAAAGAGGAAAAGCGTCGTCAATCCGGATGGGAATTGCCAGACAATACGATCTTAGTGCTGCAATTCGCAGATTGCCCAATTGCTGACCTACACTTGCCTGGTAAAAGTTTGGAAATGGACTTTGTATCACATGGTTTTGTCGAAATCTGGATTGCTGATTACACATGTGAGGAAGCTTACGGTGCGATAGATCTCTTTTGTCTGTACCCCCCTGAATGGTGGGGTTATTGGGAACGAAAAGGTCATACCTGGAAGCCATACGGATAGGCCCGCAGGTGTTAGATTGAGCGAAGTAAAGTACAATAAAAATAAGATATTAGGTCTTGGGACAAGACTCCTCAACTCAACCGTATACGTAATGGACATGCTCAGCGGCGAGCCCCTGCCGCGCATCTGCTGACAGAATAGGGCGTTGTTGGGCTGCGGGGCGGAATCCCCTGATATTGCCTTTTTAGTTTTAATATTTATCGTAAAACAATAAATATTACTTGACACAATTGATTTGGTGCGGCAATATACTTCTCGTATCCTGCTCGCAAACACCTGACCCTAACCCAGGGGGCCGAGAGATGGATAAGGAAGTGGAACGCATTGTCAAGCTGGGTGCCAGGCTGCGCCTGGTCTGCACCCTGCTGATGATCGCCCTGCCCATAGTGCTGTCCCTGTGCTGGGCCTTCATGGAGCACCTGCCCTTTGTCAACGCCCGCCTGCCGGTGCCAGTGGACAGCCGCCTGCCCCTGGTCTCGCGCTGGTTGGCCTTCGCGGCCAGCCTGCTGCCCGGCGGCGTGGCCATCTATGCCCTGTCCCGCCTGCGCCGCCTGTTCGGGCTATACGCCCAGGGGGCCATCTTCCGCGCGGACAACGTGCGCTGCTTCCGGCAACTGGGCTGGTCGCTGTTCGCCTGGGCCGGGGCCAGCTTCCTGTTCAACACCCTGGCCGGCTTCATCCTCACCTTTCACTGGAAGCCGGGCACCCGCCTGCTGGTCATCAGCCTGGACAGCCAGGACCTCTTGGCCGTGTTCATGGGCCTGGTGGTGCTCACCGTGTCCTGGGTCATGGACCAGGGCCGCCGCCTGAGCGAAGAACAGGCGCTTATCGTCTAGGAGGGCGCGCTCATGATCGTGGTCAACCTGGACGTGATGCTGGCCAAGCGCAAGGTGAAGTCCAAGGACCTGGCCCAGGCCGTGGGCATCACCGAGCAGAACATATCCCTGATCAAGACCGGCAAGATCAAGGGCCTACGCCTGGCCACCCTGGACGCCATCTGCCGGTTTTTGGATTGCCAGCCCGGCGATATTCTGGAGTACCGGCCTGACGGGGAGGGTTAAACGTGTTCGTTGTGTTCCTGGTTTAAGCTCCTAACCAGTTCCATGCGAGCTATGATTAAATTTTGCGTGTTTTTTCGAGAAGTTTCGCTAAAAAACTAACGAAATGAATCATTCCGAAGGCAAGTTCAGAGTCATCATCCAATAGTTTATGTGCACGGGGGTTTCGAAAAGCCAGGCAGACACCTTGATACAGATGCATCATTCCTTGTTGTTCACTCTTATCAGTGTCATCTTTCAGTTCATTAAAGGCCAAAATTGGTGAGTTTGCACTGAACACATGCAGCATTAATTCAGTATTGTCTTTGTCAAATACTCCGCTAGAGTTCTGTACTAAGTTATTCAAAACTTTACAAGCCGTCTCCACTGCATTGGCATAATGGCCATCTCGGTATAGTGGACCGACTGCGGAAATAATTGTCGGATGGAGTTCGAATCCTTCTAGGGTACTTGGCGCGCCGCTACCAGTTGTTGCCCCGACATCCTCTAGTTGCTCTTCCAAGGTTTCTATGGCGGTCCTTATACTTGAAAGTGCCCTTTGTTTACCAACATTAAACCCATCCACAATTTCGCCACGAGAAACGCCCCCGAGCCTTAATCCTCCTGCATATAATGATCTAATTTGGTATCGCCTATACTCCAGAGTATCATGCCCAAACACATCAACCAGAGTTGAGTCAATCTTTTTGTGTAAAGCAGAAGCAATTGGATCAGAGCTTTTTTGCATTTCTTCCGGCTTAAATTCTTCAATTTCCCCCAGCCTTCTTTTCAGCTTAGGAATCCCTGCTTTAATCTGTGCGGGTGTAAGTTGAGCAGGTTTGGGTTCTGGTGGTGGTGAGCTTTTCCTAGCCACTTTCCCCTCCATTGATGATGAAATATTAGATTCTCAACATATCCATACGGTTTAAAAGATAAAAATAATCTACAAATAAATGGTTCCAGTCGTCAACAGTCCCTTTCGCAAAATTAAAGGCCCCCCTCACGGGAGGCCCTTCATTACTGAGCGAAACGTTATCTATTTAATTTTACCTAACGCCCGCAATACCTTCTCCGGCGTGATCGGCAGGTCCTGGCAGCGGTAGCCGCAGGCCTCGTACACCGCGTGGGCGATGGCCGGGGCGGTGGGTATGGCCAGGCCCTCGCCGGCCTCCTTGGCCCCGAAGGGCCCCTCGGGCTCGTAGGTGTCCACATCCACCGACACCCCCGGCGGCATGTCCTGGGCGGTGGGCATCTTGTAGTCCAGGAAGGTGGTGTTGAGCGTGCGGCCCTGCTGGTCCAGGATCAGGTTCTCCATCAGGGTGTAGCCCAGGCCCATCTGCACCGCCCCCTCCAACTGCCCCTCCACGGCCATCTTGTTGATGGGCACCCCGCAGTCGTGGGCGGTGTACATCTGTACCACCTTGGTCAGGCCGGTGTCCGGGTCCACCACCACCTCGGCCACCTGGGCCCCGAAGCTGAAGGCCGGGCTGACCAGGCCCTTGTTGCGCGGGGTGTAGTAGCCCCGGGCAGTGAGCGGCTCGCCGCGGCGGCCTCTTAGAGCCTTGTACACGCATTCGGCCAGGGGCATGGACTTCTTGGGGTTGGCCCGCACGAAGACCTTGTCGTCCTCGAAGGCCAGGTCGTGGATCTGGTTCAGGTCGAACTGGCTGAACAGCACCGGCGCCAGCATGTCCTTGATCTTGCCGGCGGCCTGGATGATGGCGTTGCCGTTCATCAGGGTCACCCGGCTGCCCCAGGTGCCCAGGTCGGCCTTGGGCGTGGTGGCGGTGTCCATGGAGATGAGGCGGATATTGTCGATGGATATGCCCAGCTCGGCCGAGAGTATCTGCCGGAGCACCGTGTCCGGGCCCTGGCCGATGTCGCAGGCCATGCAGGCCAGCTGCGCGGTGCCGTCCTCGAAGACCTTCACCTCGGCGGCGCTGAAGTTGTACTTGGTGTTGAACCAGTTGAACACCCCACCGCTGATGAAGGAGAAGCAGCCGATGCCCAGGCCGCGGCCGGGCTTTTTGTCCTTGCGTTTCAAGTCCCAGCCGCTGATCTGGCGGACCTTCTCCAGCGATTCCTTGAAGCCGCAGGAGCTGATGGTGGCCACCTCGGGTATCTCGTCGCCGGTCTGCATGGCGTTGATCAGGCGCAGGTCGATGGGGTCCATGCCCATCTCCTCGGCGGCGATGTTCATCTGGGTCTCGGCGGCGAAGGCAGCCTGGGGCGCGCCGAAGCCGCGCATGGCGCTGGCCGGCGGCTTGTTGGTATACACGTGCTGGCCCAGGTAGCGGTAGGCCGGGAAGTTGTAGAGCATGTTGCCGAAGGTGCCGCAGAGGAAGGTGGCGGTGGGCCCCATGGCGTTGTAGGCCCCGCCGTCCAGGAGCACCTGGAAGTCCTTGGCCAGCAGCTTGCCGTTCTTGTCGAAGGCCACCTTGGAGTAGATGCTCATGGGGTGGCGGCGGCGGCCGAAGGCCAGCTCATCGCTGCGGGTCAGGGTGAACTTCACCGGCCGGCCGATGCGCAGCGACATGAAGGCCGCGCAGAACTCCCAGGGCCGCAGCTCCATCTTGCCGCCGAAGCCGCCGCCCACGGCCACCTTCATCACCCGCACGTTGTTCTCGGGCAGGCCCAGGGTGCTGGCTAAGAGGCACTGCACGATGTAGGGCGTCTGGGTGCTGGTCCACAGGGTGACGCGCCGGCCTTCCTCGGCCTGGGCCAGGCAGGCGCAGGGCTCCAGGTAGGCGTGCTGCACGGCGTGCACCTTGAAGGTGTCCTCGCGCACGTAGTGGGCCTGGGCGAACATGGCCTCCAGGTCGCCGTAAGCGATCTTGCGCACCAGGCTCACGTTGCCCGGCGACTCCTCGTGGATCAAGGGCGCGCCCTCGGCCGTGGCCTCCTCCACCGTGAAGATGGCCGGCAGCTCCCCGTACTCCACCTCGATCAGCGCGCATGCCCGCTCGGCCGTCTCCGGGTCGATAGCGGCCACCGCGGCCACCTCGTCGCCCACGAAGCGCACCTTGTCCACGGCCAGGGGCAGCTCGTCCTGGCTGGTGGGCACCAGCCGCCAGTTGCCATACTTGACCTGGGGGGTGTCTGCGCCGGTGATAACGTCCTTGACCCCGGGCAGGGCCTTGGCCTTGCTCACGTCTATGCGCTTGATCTTGGCGTGGGCCAGGGGGCTACGCAGCAGGCGGCCGTAGAGCATGCCCGGCAGCTTGATGTCGTCGGTGTAGATGGCCCGGCCGGTCACCTTGTCCGGGGCGTCCAGGCGGGGGATGCTCTGGCCGATGATCTTGGGATTGTTCATGAGGCACTCCCTTGGGCCAGGGCCAGGCAGCGTTTGAGCACCCGCTGGGCCAGCACCTGCACCATGGCCCGGCGGAAGGCGGCGCTGGCGCGCACGTCGTCGATGGGCCGGCAGGAGCGCACGCAGGAGGCCCCGGCGCGCATGAGTAGCGCCTCGTCGGGCGCCTGGCCCTCCAGCATTTGCTCGGCCTCGGGGCAGCGCACCGGCGTGGGCGCCACCGCGCTCAGGGCCAGCCGGCAGCGGATCACCCGGCCCTCCAGGTCCAGGTTCAAAAATCCGGCCACGCCCACGGCCGCGATGTCCACCTGGCTGCGGGCGCTCAGGCGCTCATAGGCCGAGCCGCAGCGGTCCGGCGGCGCCGGCACCCGGATGGCCTCCACGATCTCCAGGGGCTCCAGCACGCTCAGGCCCGGACCCTGGAAGAAGTCCCGGAGCTTGATCTGGCGGCGGCCGCCGCGCTCCACGGCCACCAGGCTGGCGCCGTAAGCCAGCAGCGGCGCGGCGGTGTCGGCCGAGGGGGCGGCGTTGACCAGGTTGCCGGCCACGGTGCCCATGTTGCGTATCTGAGGCGTGGCCATCACCGAGCAAGCGTGGGCCAGGGCCGGGTAGTGCGCCACCACCTCCGGGTGGCGGCCCACGTCGGCCAGGCGGGCGGCCCCGCCGATGACCAGGCCGTCGCCGTCGCGGAAGGAGATGGTGCGCAGGCCCTCGATGCGGTTGAGGCTCACCAGGTGCTCGGCCTGCAGGCCGGCCTGGCGCATCTTCATTAACAGGTCCGTGCCGCCGGCCAGCAGCTTGACCCCGGAGCGGTGGCGGCTCAGCAGGTCCAGGGCCTCTTCCAGGCCCTTGGGCTGGTGCACCGTGAAGTGGGGCATGGCCATGGCTAGCCCTCCTTTCCGGCGGCCAGCTCCTGAGCCGCGGCCTGCACGGCCTCCACGATCTTGTTGTAGCCCGTGCAGCGGCAGAGGTTGCCCCCCAGGCCGCGGCGTATCTCGGCCTCGCTGGGCTGGGGGTTGACGTCCAGCAGGTGCTTGGCGGCCAGGATCATGCCCGGCGTGCAGAAGCCGCACTGCACGGCCCCGTGCTGCACAAAGGCCTGCTGCAGGGGGTGCAGCCGGTCCGGAGCCGGCGCCAGGCCCTCGATGGTGGTCACCTCGCGCTGATGGGCCTCCACGGCCAGGGTCAGGCAGGAGGAGACGCTGCGGCCGTCCAGCAAGACGGTGCAGGCCCCGCAGTCGCCCTGGGCGCAGCCCACCTTGGTGCCGGTGAGGCGCAGGTCCTCGCGCAGCGCCTCGGCCAGAGTGCGCCAGGGGTCCACGGCGATCTCGTAGCGGTCGCCGTTCACTCTGAGTTCTATGGTCTGTTTGGCCACGGCCGCCTCGCTAGGCAGAGGGTTGATGGATTAATTTGCTTAAAATACAAGTTTCTACGCCACACGATCCCAAGCTTAACATCCGTGGCCCACCCGGTCAAGAATTATGCTGGGCCTTCTATCGTTTACTCTAGTGAACCTTAACCCTCACACCCGCACCAACTCGTACTCCCGGCTGCCCAGGCCGATCTGGGCCGCGTAGTCCAACTGCACCTGCCAGTCGATCTTGGGGTACACGTCGCGGAACTTGTCCGCGCCGGGCGCGTGGGCCGCTTTCAGGCAGGAGTGGGGGTTGCCCGCCGCCTGGTTCACCAGGTCCGCCGAGGCCTGGTCAATGGCCACCGGGTCCGTGGAGGCCACGATGCCCAGGTCGCCCACGATGGGCGCGTCCTGGAAAGGGTAGCAATCGCAGGCCGGGCTGATCTGAGTCAGGAAGTTGCAGAACACGCTGTGCTTTTCCTTGCCGCTGACGACGCCCTTGGCGTAGGCCGCCATGCGCCGCATCAGGTCCGGCACCTCGGCGTCCCACTGGATCTCGATGGCCTTGGCCGGGCAGGCCAGGATGCAATCCCCGCAGCCGATGCACTTGTCCGGGTCCTTGACCGCCTTGAGCTTGGGGTTCTGGGAACCCTCCGGCGCCGGCTCGTCGGCGCCGCGCTTAGTGAACTTGATGGCCGCCACCGGGCAGCGCTGGATGCAGGACCCGCAGGCGATGCAGAGCTTGGCCTTGATGGAGGGCGTGATGTTGCTGTGCATGAACAGCTTGCCCTGGCGGCTGCCGCAGCCCATGCCCACGTTCTTCAGGGCCCCGCCGAAGCCGCACAGCTCGTGGCCCTTGAAGTGGGCCAGGCTCACCAGGCTGTCGGCCTCCACCACCTCGCTGCCAATGTACACCTCCTTGGCCTCGGGCAGGTCCACTCGCACCGCCGTAGTACTGTGGCCCTTGAGCCCGTCGCCGATGATCAGGGGCGCGTCCACCACGCTGTAGGCGAAGCCGTTGGTGGTGGCGGTGATCAGGTGGTTGGCCGCGTCCGAGCGGGTGCCCACGTACAGGGTGTTGCAGTCGGTGAGGAAGGGCCGGCCGCCGGCGGCCTTGATGGCCTGCACGAAGCGGCGCACGTACACCGGCCGGATGAAGGCGGTGTTGCCCTGCTCGCCGAAGTGCAGCTTGATGGCGGTCAGGCCGCCGGGTTTGGTGCGGCCGGCCAGGCCCACCGCCGCGATGAGATCGTCTAGCTTGGCTATCAGGGAGCGCTCCAGGGAGGCGCGCAGGTCTATAAAGAATACCTGACTGGGCATGGTTCCTCCTGGGTGTCTGGGTTCAGGCCCAGGATATGGGGTGAAGGCGTGGGTGTCAACCTTGGGCGAACATGCAGACAAATATATTGACAACAGTAATTATTTATTGTTAGATAATACATAAAAATAACTATATTTATTTTGGACAATTTTATGGACAAAAAACTGGTCAGTAAGATCATGACCTTCAAGTCGGGCAACTTTGCCTTCAGCCGCGTCTATGACAAGGTGGCGGTAGAAAAGTTGTTAATCGAGGCCAAGACGCTGCGCGAAGCCGTGGAGGACATGCCCATCCTGCCCAAGTGGGCCTCGCAGTTGGAAGAGGAGGTGATCAGGCGTTCCATTTACAGTACGGCTGCCTTGGAGGGCAACCCGCTTAGTGAGCAACAAGTGGGAGCAATCATCGAGGCAGATCGGGCTGGCCAATTCACCGCCAGGGCTGAAAGAGAGATAAGCAATTTGAAGTTGGCTTATCAAGCCTGTCGTCTTTTGGCAATACCCAAAGGGGCATTCTTGTTAAGTGAAAAGCTAATTCAAAGCATGCACAAAACCATTACCGCCGGCATAGAACACGCAACCAACGTTCCCGGCTCTTACCGCGAGCATTCGGTCAAGGTTGGTAACAGCGAACATGGCGGCACCTACACCCCTCCTAAAATAAGAGCGGATATCGAAAAACTAATGCGGGAGTTCGTGGTTTGGCTGAACAGCCCCGAAGCCCTTGCCGAGGAACCATTGGTGCGGGCCGGCCTGGCCCACTTCCACCTGGGGGCTATACATCCCTTTGCCGACGGCAACGGACGCACCGCCCGCCTAATGGAGGCGGTGATCTTGCGCGCGGACGGGATCAAGCATGCTCCCGAGATGCTGTCCAAGTATTACTATAACCACATGGACGATTATTACTGGGCATTCACCCGTTCAGAGAGAAACAAGGAAAACGATCTGACCCCTTTTCTGACCTTTGTATTAAATGCTTTTCTTGTTTCCCTAAGAGAGATAAAGCAAAAAATCGGCTATATCATTCGTAGGCTAGCCTTGCGGGACTATATTGCTTATCTGCGCGGTCAAAAAGCTATAACCATGCGCCAATATGATTTGCTTGGCATCTTGGTGGAATACTTTCAGCCTTTTACCCTTAATGACCTGTTTACTTCTCCTCATTTTGTTGCCCTTTACCGCGAGGTTAGCGACCGCACCGCCAGACGGGATATAAAAAAGCTTCTGGATCTGCGGCTGTTGCTAGAGACTGAAAAGGGCAAATACTCAACTAACTTTAATGTCCTGAATAAAGCATAGTTACTGAAGGCGGCCTTAAAAAGCCGCCCCGCCCGGGCAGGGGCGGGGCGGCGGGGGGAGGAGGAGCCGGCCGGCTCAGGCGGTCGGCTGGCGCAGGGCCTTTAGCTTGGGCAAGAGCGGCCGCAGCAACAGGGCCAGGCCGGTGAAGGCCAGGGCCATGGCGCTGCCCAGGTGCACGAAGTCCAGGATCATCAAGAGCGGCGGGGGCAGGAACACCCCGTAGTTGCGCAGGGCCTTGGCCGCGCCCGAGACCACCAGCAGGCCGATCAGCCCCCAGCCCCACCAGGTGCGCGGGCCCCAGGACCAGGCCGGGACCGCCTGCCGGGCCTGCAGGCTCAGGCGCCAGGCTAAGAGACCCAACAAGAGCGCCGCGGCCAGGTAGTGGAGGTCGCTCAGGAGCAGGAAGTTGGCCGACCAGCCCAGGCCGGGGATGTCGGCCAGGTAGTAGCGCTTGTACAGGGGCATCTGGCCGAAGCCGCTGAACAGGGCCACGCCCACAGCCAGGCCGTAGAGCCAGCGCGATACGCGGCCGGCATTGAAGTTGTTGCGGCTAGGCATGGGGGGCCTCCTTGGGCTCGCTCTGGGGCGGCTTTTTGCTGCCGAACAGGCGGGTGAAGCCGGCGGCCAAGCCGGCCAGGGGCGCCAGCACCAAGGCCTTGGTCAGGTTCTCGGCGCTGGCCATGGTGTCCTTTACCGGCCCCATGAACGGCCGGCCGGCCTGGCCGGCGCGCAGGCCGCGGCCGCCCTGGCGGCTGGCGGCCCGCTGGCCCCGGCCCGGCTGGGCCTGGCGGCGGTCCTGGGCGATGGCCGCGCTAACTTCCTTGAAAGGCATTGGCGAGACGTAGATGGTGTTGGTGCCGCCGTTCTCGTTCAGGCCGTACACGTAGTCGCGCCAGCTCTCGGGCGAGGCGCCGTCGGCCTTGGCCTTGGCCCGGGCCAATTCCTGGGCCTTGGCCAGCATCGAGGCCCGCGGGCCGATGGACTGCACCTGCTGCGGGCAAACCTCCACGCAGCGGGGCTGCTGGCCCTTCGCCACCAGGGGCAGGCAGCGGTGGCACTTGAACATCACCCCGTTGCCGGCCAGGGTGGGCATGAGGTTCAGGTACACGCCCACGCCGCTCTGGCGCTGGGGTATCTGCCAGGGGCAGACCTGCTTGCACTTGGCCCCGCCCAGGCAGACCTCGGGGTCAATGTGCACCACGCCGTTTTTCTCCACCCGGCCGGCGCCGAAGGGGCAGAGGTTGGTGCAGGGCGGGTTGACGCAGTGCATGCAGCGCCGGGGCACGTGCAGCTCCACCTCCCGGCCCCGGTGCGCTAAGTTCAGGTGCTCCACGTACAGGAAGTTGTAGGGGGTCAGCCGGTCCTGCACGTCCTTGCGCCGCGACCAGTCCTGCACCGGCACTCGGGAGGGGAGGGGCTGGGGAATGGGCGACACCGGGTCGGGCACCGTGGACTGCCACTGCTCGCGGCAGCCGTCCACGCAGGCCTCGCAGCCGATGCACTTGGACAGGTCCAGCACCGTGCACAGGCTGTCCGCGCCGGCCGCCTGCACGGCCTGGGGCAGCACCAGGCCGCTGGCCGCCACCCCGGCCGCCGCGGCCAGGCCGCCGCGCAGGAAGTTGCGTCGGGATATATCTGTGGCCATGATGATCGCCTTTCTGCTGGCTAGGCTCGCTCAGCGCGCGATTTATTCTGGCTTAGTGTTAAAGCAAGTAGCGTGCCGAAAGGATGCGCGCAGATTAATGCAAATTTAACATATAATTACAGCCAATTAAAATATAGTATGAATATAGGTATAAACGTTAAACAACGTTAAGGCGTTAAGAGGTGGATCGGTCCGCCAGGCCCAGGCGCTTCATGCGCTTCCACAGCGTCACCCGGCTGATGCCCAGGGACTGGGCAGCCCGGGCCTTGTGGCCGTTGCTGGCCAGGAGCGCCGCGGCGATCTGGGCCCGCTGGGTTTCTTCGTCCTCTGGGCCGGCCGCGGCCGGGGCCGAGCAGTCTGCCTGGCCGCCGCCCAGGCTGGGGGGCAGGTGCGAGGGCAGGATCTCGCCGCCGGGGCAGGCCACGAAGGCGTACTCCACGGCGTTGATCAGCTCGCGCACGTTGCCCGGCCAGTCGTGGGCCAGCAGCCGCTGCAGGGCGGCCGGGCTGATGCCGCTGATGCCCCTGTCGCTGCCCAGGGCGGTGCGCTCCACGAAGGAGCGGGCCAGCAGGGGGATGTCCTCGCGGCGCTCGCGCAGGGAGGGCAGGCGGATGGGGATCACGTTGATGCGGTAGTAGAGGTCCTGGCGGAAGGCGCCGCTGGCCAAGAGGGCCTCCAGGTCCTGGTGGGTGGCGGTGATGATGCGCACGTCCACCGGGATGGGCCGCTGCGAGCCCACCCGCTCTATCTCGCCCTCCTGCAAGACCCGCAGCAGCTTCACCTGCACAGCCGGCGGCAGGTCGCCGATCTCGTCCAAAAACAGGCTGCCGCCCGAGGCCGCCTCGAAGCGGCCCACCCTGGCCCGGTCCGCGCCGGTGAAGGCGCCCTTCTCGTGCCCGAACAGCTCGCTCTCCAGCAGCGATGGGTTCAGGGCCGCGCAGTTGACCTTGATAAAGGACCCCTGGCTGCGGGGCGAGCGCCGGTGGATGGCCGCGGCGGCCAACTCCTTGCCGGTGCCGCTTTCGCCCAGCAAGAGCACTGGGGCGTTGGAGGCGGCGGCCGCGCCCAGCAGTTGGTAGACCCGCTGCATGGCCGGGCTGTTGCCGATGAGGCCCTCGTAGCCGTACTCCCGGCGCAGCTGCCTGCGCAGGCCGTTGATCTGCTGGTCGCGCTCCACCAGGGCCGTGATGTCGGTCAGGGTCTCCACCCCGCCCACCACCTGGCCCTGGGCGTCGTGCAGCACGCGGGCGTTCTTGAGCAGGTGCACCCGGGTGCCGTCCTTGCGCGCCAGCACGCAGCGCTTGTCCTGCACCCGACCTTTTTCGAACAGCCCGCAGGCCATGCGGCCCTCCTGGTCCCGGCAGGCCAGGCAGGTCTCGGACTCGAACATACAGCAGGGCTTGCCCAGCACCTCCTCGCGCTGGTAGCCCGTGATGCGCTCGGCGGCCTGGTTGATGAATATGACTTGGCCCCGGGTGTCCACTACAAACAGGCCTTCGGCCATGGTGTCCACCACCGACTGCCAGTAGTGGCCGCAGTCATTGAGGGTGATGTCCGTCACCGCACGCCTCCGTAAACCGGGGTTGTTAAGGTTAACGTTAATGCTTTACGGCTCATGGGGCAAGGCCGCAACCGGAAAAATTTTGCTGCCCCGAGGCCGCTGGCCCCTAGCGGCCCTTGACGGCCGCCAGGAGAGTAATATCTTTTTTGCGAAGCTAAACGGTGGCTTCTATTTTCTACTTGACAAAAAGATTAGGCGTGGCTAAATTAGTTTCCAACGGAGAATAAGATGAGAAACGGCCTACACGATGAGGAGCGGCGTCAGTTCGAGCGCCTGTTGCGCCAGCAGGGTGTAGACCGCCTGGGCGACCGGCTGGCGGTGCTGGAGGCCTTCTTGAGCGTGGAGGACCACCTGCCGGCCGAGAAGGTGCAGGAGATTCTGCGCGAGCAGGGCCGCGCCCTGGAGCCGGCCTTTGTGGAAGGCACCCTGGAGCTACTGACCAGGTTCGGTCTGGCCAACCGGCGGCGCTTCGACGGCCAGCCCGACCGCTACGAGCACCGGCACCTGGGCGAGCACCACGACCACCTTATCTGCACGGCCTGCGGCTCCATCACCGAGTTCCACCACCCCCGGCTGGAGGCGCTCAAGGAGCAGGCCGCGGCCGAGCACGGCTTCCACCACCTCAGCCACCGCCTGCAGATTTACGGTCTCTGCGACCGCTGCCGGCGGGCCCGCAAGCCCACCCTACCTCTCACCCTGGCCTCGCCCGGCGAGCGGGTGCGGGTGGAGCGCCTGGCCGGCGGCGAGAAGGTCTGCAGTCACCTGGAGGGTATGGGCATCACCCTGGGCAGCGAGCTGGAGGTGATATCCAACGCCGGCGGCCCCATGGTGGTGGCCGTGCGCGGCGCCCGCCTGGCCCTGGGCCAGGGCGTGGCCAGCAAGGTGCAGGTCAGCCTGCCCTCGGCCGGGCCGGGGGACCGCACCTGATTTTAATCCGCGGCCGCGGCGGGCCCCCGCCCCCGGCCGCCAGCGAGCAAAAAGGAAAGCACAATCATTATGTCCGAGAACATCTCTCTGCGCCAGTTGAAGCCGGGCCAGGAGGCCGTGGTGGTCAAGATCATGACCGGCGGCGAGCTGGGCCGGCGCATCCGGGACATGGGCCTGGTGCCCGGTACCCTGCTCAGGGTGATCGGCCGCGCGCCCCTCAAGGACCCGGTGGAGATAAAGCTCAGGGGCTACAACCTGACCCTGCGCAACAACGAAGCCGACCAAATCCTGGTCCGCTTGGAGGCCCGTTCGTGAACCGTCCCTGCACCATCGCCCTGGCCGGCAACCCCAACGCCGGCAAGACCTCGGTCTTCAACTCCCTCACCGGCGCCCACCAGCACGTGGGCAACTATCCCGGCGTCACCGTGGAGTTCAAGGAGGGCCGCACCGAGTATGAAGGCGAGCCGGTGAAGATAGTGGACCTGCCCGGCACCTACAGCCTGACCGCCTACTCCCCGGAGGAGTTGGTGGCGCGCAACTACGTCATCGGCCGCGCCCCGGACGTGGTCATAGACGTGGTGGACGCCTCCAACCTGGAGCGCAACCTCTACCTGGCCGTGCAGTTCATGGAGCTGGGTGCGCCGCTGGTCATCTGCCTGAACATGGTGGACGTGGCCGAGCAGCGCGGCTACAAGATCGACGCAGCCAAGCTCAGCCAGCTGCTGGGCGTGCCGGTGGTGCCCACCGTGGCCCGCAGCAACAAGGGCACCAAGGACCTGCTGGCCGCGGCGGTGAAGCTGGCCCGCAGCCGGCCGGCCTGGAAGCCCCTGAACATCTCCTACGGCTCGGACGTGGACGCCGGCCTGCAGGAGCTGAGCGGCATCCTGCAGGGCCAGCAGGAGCGCCACGGCCTGCTCTCGGCCCGCTGGCTGGCCCTGAAGCTGCTGGAGGGCGACAGCGAGGTGCTGGGGCGCATCCAGGAGACTCCGAAGCTGGCCGACAAGCTGCAGCCGGTCTGCCAGAAGGTGGCCGCCCATATCCGCGCCACCCTGGACGACGATCCCGAGAGCCTCATCGCCGACTACCGCTACGGCTACATCGCCGGCATCACCCGCCAGGTGATGAACCTGGAGCGGGAGATGCGCCTGGACTACACCGACAAGGTGGACCGGGTGCTCACTCACCGCCTGGTGGGGCCGGTGTTTCTGCTGGCCATCCTCTACGGCATTTACGAGTTCGTATTTTGGGCCAGCGAGACGCCGGTGGGCTGGTTCGAGAGCTTCTTCGGCTGGCTGAGCGGCCTGACCGAGGCGGTCATCCCCGAGGGCCTGCTGCG
Organism: Thermodesulfobacteriota bacterium; assembly: GCA_040751985.1. Lineage (GTDB taxonomy): Bacteria > Desulfobacterota > Desulfarculia > Desulfarculales > Desulfarculaceae > Desulfoferula. The sequence continues at coordinate 37,897 of JBFMFU010000068.1, forward strand.
CTCGCTGATCGTCAGCGGGATGATAGACGGCGTGGGCGGGGTGCTGGGCTTCGTGCCCCTGATCGCCTTCATGTTCTTCGCTATCGCCATCATGGAAGACAGCGGTTACATGGCCCGGGTGGCCTACATCCTGGACCGCCTGCTGCGGCACTTCGGCCTGCACGGCAACAGCGTCATCGCCATGATCGTTAGCGGCGGCATCTCCGGCGGTTGTGCGGTGCCCGGGGTGATGGCCACCCGCACCCTCAAGGACCCCAAGGCCCGCCTGGCCACCATCCTCACCGTGCCCCTGATGAACTGCGGGGCCAAGCTGCCAGTCTACGCCCTGCTTATCGGCGCCTTTTTCGCGGCCAAGCAGGCCCAGATGCTTTTCGCCCTCACCTTGATCTCCTGGGGCCTGGCCCTTATGGCCGCCCGGGTGCTGCGCTGGACCCTGCTCAAGGGCGAGTCTGCGCCCTTTGTCATGGAGCTGCCCCCCTACCGCCTGCCCACCTTCAAAGGCCTGCTCATCCACACCTGGGAGCGCACCTGGCAGTATGTCAAGAAGGCGGGCACCGTGATCCTGGGCGTTAGCATCATCATGTGGGCCCTGATGACCTTCCCCGGCCTGCCCGCCGAGCAGGAGCAGGCCTTCGAGGCCCGCCTGAAGGCGGCCACCACCGAGCAGGCCCGCAAAGAGATAGAGGCCCAGCGGGCCCAGGCCGAGCTGGCGGGCACCCTGGCCGGTCGGGCCGGCCGGGCCCTGAGTCATGTCACCGGGCTCTTGGGCTTCGACTGGCGCACCAACGTGGCCCTGGTGGGCGGCTTCGCGGCCAAAGAGGTGGTGGTGGCCACCATGGGCACCGCCTACAGCCTGGGCAAGGTGGACCCCGAGAAGTCCGAAACCCTGTCCCAGCGGCTGGCCAAGGATCCGGCCTGGAACCCGCTCATGGCCTTTGCCCTGATGATATTCGTGATGGTCTACGCGCCCTGCTTTGTCACCGTGGTGATGATCCGGCGCGAGGCCGGCAGCTGGCCCTGGGCTCTGTTCGCTATGGTCTACACCACCTTGTTGGCCTACGTGCTGGCCCTGATCATCTACCAGGGCGGCCGGCTACTGGGGCTGGGTTAGGAGAACTCTGATGTGGCAGACAGTGGCGGCGTTGGCTTTGGTAGGCCTGGCCGCATTCTATGTGGTCTGGCGCATCCGGCGCACCCTCAGCGCCCGGCGGGGCCCGAGCTGTGGCTGCTCCGGCGGCCTGCAGACCGACATCGGGCGCGCGCCGGACAACAAGCCCGGCCCGCCCTCCTGCGGCTGCTGCTGAGCCGCAGGCCGGCCGCAGGGGCGCTACAGTGCCGGCAGGCTGATTACGAAGGTGGTGGGACTGCCCGGCCGCTGCGCCACCTGGCCGCCGTGGGGGGCCAGGGCCTGCCGGGCCAGGAACAGGCCCAGGCCGTCGTGGTCGGGCTTGTCGCTCACGAAGGGCTGGAACAACTTCTGCGCCAGCTTATCCGCCGGGCCGGGGCCGCTGTCGGTCACCAGCAGACAGACTTGGTTCTTTTCCTTGCGGGCGCTCACCGTGAGCTGGCCCTCGCCGGCCGGACGCATGGCGTCCAGGGCGTTGGCCACCAGCACGTTGAAGACCAGGGCCACATCCGCGTAGGCGGCCTGCACCAGGGGCAGGCCCAGCGGCAGCATGGACTCCACCTGGGCCTGGTGCTTAAAGAACATGTCCCCCCGCCAGAAGGCTAGCTGCTCGCCGGCCAGGGCCGCCAGGTCCACCAGCGACGGCTCCACCTCGCGGTCCTGCCGGCTGCGCGCCGACAGGCCCTCCAGCTCCGCCAGCAAGCGGTCCAGCCCCTGCTGCACAGGCTTGAACTTGTCCTGCAGCTCCTGCGACGAGGACTGAGGCAGGATGGCTTGCACCAGCTCCAGGGGCAGGGAGAGGGTCTGGATGGCCCCGGACAGGTTGTGCACCAGGCCGGGCAGCAGGCGGCCCACCATCTGGCACCGTTCACGCCTGAGCAGGGCCTGCACCACCTGGGGGGAGAGAGCCTCGGTTTTGGCCAAAGCTGCTATCCATTCTTCGCCAGCCGGCGGCGGCGAAAGTAATGCCAGGGTGGCTCCGGAGCCGCGGACTGCTCCGGAGACTGGTAATGCTCCAACACCGCGAGAAAGGCCTCCACCACCTGGGCGTCGAACTTGCTGCCGGCCAGGCGCTTGATCTCCTGGGCCGCCTGCTGCCGGCTCTTGCCTGGGCGGTAGGCGCGGTCGCTGGTCATGGCGTCGAAGGCGTCGGCCACCGCCACCACCCGCGCGGTGAAAGGTATGTCCGCGCCGCTCAGGCCCTGGGGGTAGCCGCTGCCGTCCAGGCGCTCGTGGTGGAACAGCACCACGTCGCGCTCCTCGGCGCTCAGGTCCAGCGGCCCCATGATGGATTCGCCCACCAGGGGGTGCTGCTTGATCTGCTCGTACTCCTCCTGGTCCAGGCCTTCCTCTTTCTGCAGAATCTCGTCCTTGATGCCGATCTTGCCCACGTCGTGCAGGTAGCTGGCGAAGCGCAGCGACTCCAGCAGCTCGGCGTCCATGTGCAGGGCCTGGCCCGTGGCCACGGCCAGGTCGGTCACCCGCTGGCTGTGCTGCAAGAAGTGGGGGTCCTTGGCCTCCGAGGCCTTGACCAGGGCGTCCAGGGTGCCGCGCAGGTTACTGGCCATGGCCTCGTACAGAGTCACGTTCTCGATGGCCTGGGCGGCCTTTTGCACCAGGAAGCGGGCCAGGAACAGGTCGTCGCCCTGGAAGGGCAGCCCGCCCCGCTTGTCGCCCACCAGCATCACGCCCAGCACCACCTCGCGCATCTTGATGGGCAGGCAGAGGTAGCCGCCGGTGGGCAGCAGGCCGTTGCCGGCCGACTTGGAGGTGGGCCCGCCCATCAGGGGCAGGCCGGCGGCGGCCACCTTGCCGATGACCCCCTCGCCCCAGACAGCGGCGGTCTGGCCCACGGTCTCGGCCGGGAAGCCGGCCACCGAGCTGACCATCATCTCGTTGCTGCCGGCCCGGCGCAGTAGCACCGCCGCCTTGTCCGCGTCCAGATGGCGGCGGGCCAGCTCCACCAGGCCCCGGTAGATCTCCTCGGAGCTTTGCAGGCGGTCGATGGCCTCGAATATCTCCTGGATGCGCTGCTGCTGGCGCACTCGGCGCCGCAGCTCCTGGTTGAGCCGGCCGATCTTGTCCTGCTGCTTGAGCCGCTCGTTGAGCCGCAGGATGTCCTGCAGCAGCCGGTGTTCGCGCACCACCCGCTCCAGGGTGGCCTTGACCAGCTCCGGCTTGATGGGCTTGATCAGAAAATCGCTGGCCCCCTGGCGCATGGCCTCGATGGCCCCGTCCAGGGTGGGGTAGCCGGTGATGATCACCACCGGCAGGGTCGGGTCCTGGGCCTTGAAGCGGCTCAGCAGCTCCAGGCCGTCCAGGCCCGGCAGGCGCAGGTCCACGAAGGCGCAGTCGAAGCGTCCTGGCCGCAGAAGCTGCAGGGCCTCCTGGCCATCGGCGGCGGTGACCACCCGGAACTCGTTCTGCCGGCTCAGATACTCGGCCAAGGAGTCGCGGATGGCGGCCTCATCGTCCACCACCAGCACCTGCAGGTTCATTAACCGGTTGGGGGGCGGTGTTTGCGTCTCTACGGCCAAGGGCTCCTCTTGTGGGCGCGGCCGGCTGCTGCGGCGTCCGCCGCGGGCGCGCCTCTGTGGGGCGGCCAGGGATAAAGCCTGCTTTTAGCTAATTATACTAGCATAACAGAATCAAAGGTCACCACCCGGGAAAACCCACCGCCGGTCGCGCCGCCTTGGCCCTGGTGGCGCGGGGGCAGGAGGGCTATAATCATTGCCGCCATGCGGCCAGCGCGAGGAGCGAGATGGATTTAACTCCGGGGCCCCAGGAGCTTAGGTTCCTGCAAGATGTCTGGCGGGAGCAGGCCCCCGCCGTGGGGCCCTTGGTGGACTACAGCGACCAAGTGCTGAGCATCCCCCTGCGCCAGGCCGTGCTGCCGGCCGCGCCGGCCGCCCTGGAGGGCCTGTTCGCAGGGTTGTGGGGCTGGCCGGAGTGGGTGCGGGTCTATGCCCGGCCGCCCCAGGCGGTGCTGGCCGCCAGCCGGCTGGCCCGGGACCAGGGCCGGGGGGCCGGGGTGCTCTGGATGGCCCCCGGCGCCGGCGCGCCCCTGGACCCTCCCAAGGGCCCGCCGGGCGTGGCCATGCTGCGCTGCGACTGGATGCCGGGCGCCTCCGCGGCCCAGGCCGCCGCCGCCGAGGCCCGTAGCCGGGGGCTGCTGTTGGTGGTGGACGAGACCATCACCGGCCTGCGCCTGGCCTCGGGCGGGGCCTGCCAGGCCCTGGGCCTGCAGCCGGAGGCGGTGCTCTGGGCCCCGCGGCTGCCCGGCGGCCGGCGCCTGGGTCTGCTGGCCGGCCGGGGCCCGGCCCCGCCGGCGGCAGCGGCCGAGCCCGATGCGCCCACCCGCCAGGCCGCGGCCATGCTCCTGGCCTGGGCCACGGAGACCGACGTGCCGGCCCGCCTGGAGGTGCTGGGCCGCAGCCTGGCCATGGGCCTGGCCTACTTCGCGGCCCGCACCGGGCTGACCGACCAGGTGGCCCTGGAAGGGCCGCTGCGCCTGCCGCGGCTCAGCGGGCGGCGGCTGTGGGCCTTCCTGGGCCTGGCCAAGCAGGAGCGGCTGCGCCTGGCCCCGTTGGTCATGCTGGACCCCTTCCTGGACCAGATGGACTCCCAGGAGCTGGTCTGGCCCCGCCTGGCCCGGGCCTGCGCCCGCCTGCGGGTGCTGCCCGAGGGCGCCATGGCCCCCCTGGGTTGGCGGGAGGCCGGCCCGGACTCCTGCCGCGCGGTGCAGGACATCCTGGAAAACCTGAATTCCTAGCCCGCATATTTCATGAGGGTTGGGTGGCATTAAACAACTAAACAGTATCTATGGATCTGTTATGAAAAAAGCATCAACGTTATCAGGGTGCAGTTTGTAGCCAGGTCCGGCACAGCCAGCCGCCGGCAAACAAGGCGTCTGGCGAGCGAGTGCCGCAGGTGTAGCCAAAGCTACATCGAGGCGCGAGCGAAGCCAGCAACACAGTGTGCCGGTGGCTGGCGCAGCCGGACGCACAACCTTCATGAATTATGCGGGCTGGGGCTCCGAGCCCTAGGTGGGAGAACGAGATGAGGCGTCGGTTGGGGTTGGCCGGGGCGGCGCTGCTGGCGGCGCTGGTGCTGGTGGGCGGGTCCGCGGCTATGGCCCGGGCCCAGGGCGGGGTGGTGCAGGGCCGGGTGGTGCTGGCCCCGGGCGAGTACACCGCCCCCAGCGGCACCTTTGGCCTGACCCTGCAGCTCATCATCGCCCACAACATGCACATCAACGGCCCCCAGGCCGGCCGCGCGGGCCTGATCCCCACCGAGGTCCGCTTCCTGGCCCCGGCCGGGGTGGATATCGACCGGGTGCGCTTCCCCGCGCCCCAGCGGGTCAAGGTTTCTTTCTCACCGCAGCCCATCGAGGTCTACAGCGACCGGCTGGAGATAACTGCCAGCGTGCGCATCGGCCCCCGGGTGCGGCCGGGCATCCTGAACCTCGTGGCCCAGGTGAGCTACCAGGCCTGCGACAACAACGTCTGCCACATGCCCCAGACCCTGGAGCTGCCCTTCACCCTGGCCGTGGTGGCCAAGCCCTGAGGGGCCGGCGGTCTCTGATATCCAAAATTTCCTGCCAAGGCGGCCCATCGTGCTTAGATTGGGCTTAGGAGGCGGGAAATGACCACCAAGCAATGCAAAAAACACCCCTGCCCGGACTGCCGGGAGTGCCAGGGGTGCTCCGAGACCCGCTGCCACGTCTGCCGCGGGCAGGGGGCGGACTGCGCCGAGCGCCGCTTCCAGAACCTTTCCCTAGCCGAGCAGTGCGCCCTGTTTGAGGCCGTCAACCGGGGCGAGGCCCCGGAGGGCGACTACCGGTCCTAGGTGTTGTTAGCAAGGACGTTGTTCACAGTTTGCCAGTCTTGAGACAGGCGGTTTGTAGTTAAGAACAGTGTGGGGTCTTGTTTGGTTGTAGTAATCCAGCCACGGACCCAGCTGCTCGATTC
>JBFMFU010000069.1:0-15271 GCA_040751985.1 Thermodesulfobacteriota bacterium
TCCTTCCCAGGTAGGGCGTCTCTGATCTTGTCCCACTGATCGTCCCTCAGTGCATGGCGTCGCTGCATAAAGACCTCCCTTTATGCAACTTTACTCCAAATCATTATTAATGTCGACAGACCCTAGGCAAAGGCCTTTTGGTGGCGCAACAGATCAAAAAACATAATTCTTGTCTTATCATTCTTATCCTTGTCCCATAAAAAATCGAAACCATTCTTTTGGTAGAAGGCAATTACTTTTACTTCATTATAAGCATCAACCGTTATAAATCGGCACCCGGTTCGATTGTCGGTTAAAAATAAGTCCTTGGTCATATTTAAAAGATAAGTACCAATTCCTAAGCGGGCGTATTCATTAAGTACGCCAAGCCTTCCTATCTTAACCGCTGGGAACGATTCATAATTTCTTTTGGGATAGGGCACACTTTTTTTGAGATGTCTCCAGAACCCTTTTTTCTCCGCTTTCCTTTCGTCACGTTCAATGTGGATGCTATCGTTTAGAAAACTAACGAAAGCCACGGGAAACAATTGACCCGTTTTGGTCAACTCAAGGGGTTGGAAATAGTAAGTCTCGGCCAGGAGTTGTTCTTTGTGGGGTAAGGCATCTTCGCGGAAAAAATCATTCAGGTCTTCAAGGCCGCAATCAAATGCTTCAGTACAACGGAATTCGTCGTTGCTTTTAAGGCGGGCGAGGGTGAATTTATCTGTTTCTATCCTATTTCTTTCTGTCTGAAGCATCAGACATAATCATTTCGATTGCTTTGTCTATGTTGGGGGTAGCTGGCGGGCGCACCTGCTCCTTGCGTTCTTTCTCAACCTTAACGAGAAAAACGCGCGAAGCATCCTTATCCAACCTTGGGGTTGGGCGGATCGGCCGGGCCATTAGTTCCTCCCTCTATCTCGATCATTCGACCTCAGTCCGTGTATAATATCGACATGAATATAGAATTCGTCAAGCAATTAATTAGCTAAAAGCTATTTTTCATTTCTTTACCATTTGAGGTGACACCTCACAAACAAATGTAGCTCCCACAGCTCCTTCCCTTGACAGCCTCCAATACCGGCTATAAAAAGGTAAATTTACTGTACCGGCTGATACCGGGGAGCTAAGGCATGATCGAGCTCAACTTCGACAAAACCGGCGGGCTGATCCCGGCCATCGCCCAGGACGCAGCCACGGGCCAGGTGCTGATGCTGGCTTACATCAACCGCGAGTCCTGGGAAAAGAGCCTGGCCACCGGCGAGGTGCACTATTGGTCCCGCTCCCGCCAGGAGCTGTGGCACAAGGGCGGCACCAGCGGCCATGTGCAGAAGATCAAGTCCGTGTACGTGGACTGCGACAACGACACGGTGCTGTTTTTAGTGGAGCAGGTGGGCGGTGCGGCCTGCCACACCGGCATGTGCTCCTGCTTCCACCGGCGGGTGGAAGGGGATGATCTGGTGACCGAGGGGGAGCCGGTGTTCGACCCCAAGGAGGTTTACGGCAAATGATCCAGCCGCTCAAACTGGGCATTCCCAAGGGGAGCCTGCAGGACGCCACGGTGCGCCTCTTCGGCCGGGCCGGCTGGCGCATCAACGTCAACGGGCGCTCCTACTTTCCGGAGATAGACGACGCGGACATCGCCTGCAGCCTGTGCCGGGCCCAGGAGATGAGCCGCTACGTGGCCGCCGGCACCCTGGACGCGGGCATCACCGGCAAGGACTGGATCCTGGAGAACGACTCGGACGTGGTCTACGTGGCTGAGCTGGTCTACTCCAAGGTCTCGGCCCGGCCGGCCCGCTGGGTGCTGGCCGTGGCCAAGGACGCGCCCTACAAGCGGCCCGAGGACCTGGTGGGCCGGCGCATCGCCACCGAGATGGTCAATTTCACCAAGCGTTACTTCGCCGAGGCCGGCATCCCGGTGGAGGTGCACTTTTCCTGGGGGGCCACCGAGGCCAAGGTGGTCAACGGCCTGGCCGACGCCATCGTGGAGGTCACCGAGACCGGCTCCACCATCAAGGCCCACGGCCTGCGCATCATAGCCGAGCTGATGCAGTCCACCACCCAGCTCATTGCCAACAAAGAGGCCTGGGCCGATCCGGACAAGCGCAAGAAGATAGAGCAACTGGCCCTGCTGCTCAAGGGCGCCCTGGTGGCCGAGAAGCTGGTGGCCATCAAGATGAACGTGCCCAAGGACAAGATGCAGGCGGTGGTGAAGGCCCTGCCCAGCCTCAACGCCCCCACCGTGGCCCCACTGTTCAACAGCGATTGGTTCTCGGTGGAGACGGTGGTGGAGGAGTCGGTGGTGCGCGACCTGATCCCCCGGCTCATGGAAAAGGGCGCCGAGGGCATCATCGAGTACTCGCTGAACAAGGTTATCTAGGCACCGCTACTTGATCGGCAATTTAGCTGCGCGGGGCAGCCGGCGCCAGCCAGGGGGCGATGGCTCATCCAGCCATAATCAGCAGGGCAAGGCGCCTGGGGCAGCAACCCTCCGCGGTCAATGGAACGTCATCATGGGCATTAGCTGTAGAGCCAAGGACATACCACCGTTTATCGTCATGGACGTGCTGGAGCGGGCCCAGGATCTGGCCGCGGCCGGCCAGGACATCATCCACCTGGAGGTGGGCGAGCCGGACTTCGACACCCCGGCGGTGGTGGTGGAGGCGGCCATCAAGGCCCTCCGGGACGGCCGCACCCACTACACCCACTCCCTGGGCGTGCGCGAACTGCGCGAGGCCATAGCCGAGTACTACGCCCAGCGCTACGGGGTGGAGGTGGACCCGGGACGGGTGGTGGTCACCGCCGGCACCAGCCCGGCCATGCTCATGATGTTCGCCGCCCTGTTGGAGCCGGGCCAGGAGGTGATCATCTCCGACCCGCACTACGCCTGCTACGACAACTTCATCAACTTCGTGGGCGGGGTGCCGGTGCGGGTGCCGGTGCGCGAGGCCGAGGGCTTCCAGTACCGGCCGGCCGAGATCGGCGCGGCCATGGGGCCGCAGACCAAGGCCATCATGATCAACAGCCCGGCCAACCCCACCGGCCAACTGCTATCGGCCGAGCGCATGGCGGCCATCGCCGAGCTGGCCCCCGGCAAGCCCGGCGGGCCCTACATCATCAGCGACGAGATCTACCACGGCCTGGTCTACGAGGGGCAGGAGCACTCCATCCTGGAGTACACGGACAACGCCTTCGTGCTGGACGGCTTCTCCAAGCGCTACGCCATGTGCGGCTGGCGCCTGGGCTACATCATCGCGCCGGCCAACTACCTGCGGCCTTTGCAGAAGATGCAGCAGAACTTCGCCATCTGCGCGCCCTCCATGGCCCAGTACGCCGGCATCGCGGCATTAAGAGAGGCCGGGCCGGATGTGGAGCGCATGCGCCAGACCTACGCCGCCCGCCGCCGGGCCATCGTGGACGGGCTCAAGGCCCTGGGCTTCGCCATACCCGTGGAGCCCAACGGCGCCTTCTACGTGCTCACCCGCTGCGACCACCTGGACCCGGACGACTACCGCCTGGCCTTCCACATCCTGGAAGAGACCGGCGTGGCCATCGCGCCGGGGCGGGACTTCGGCCCCGGCGGGCAGGGCTACCTGCGCTTCTCCTACTGCAACAGCCTGGAGAACATCGAGCGGGCCCTGGCGCGGCTCAAGGACTACCTGGCCCGCTATTACCCCAACGCGGGAGCCTGACCCTGGTCATCAAGAGCGCCGAGTTCATCACCAGCGCCGTAAAGCCCAGGGGCTATCCCCCGGCCGGGCCGCCCGAGGTGGCCTTTGCCGGCCGTTCCAACGTGGGCAAGTCCTCGCTGATCAACACCCTGGTGCGCCGGCGCAAGCTGGTCAAGGTTTCGGGCCAGCCCGGCCGCACCCAGCAGATAAACTTCTTCGCCATCAACGGCGAGGAGCTGCGCCTGGTGGACCTGCCCGGCTACGGCTACGCCAAGGTACCCAAGGCCGTCAAGGCGGCCTGGCGGCCCATGGTGGAGGCCTATCTCTCCCGGCGGGCCAGCCTTAAGGCGGTGGTGGTGATAGTGGACATCCGCCGCCAGCCCACGGCCGAGGACCTGATGCTCCTGGAGTGGCTCAGCGCCCTGAAGCTGCCGGCGATCCTGGCCATCACCAAGGCCGACAAGCTCAGCCGCAACCAGCAGGCCGGCCGCCTGGCCGAGCTGCGGCCGGTGCTCACGGCCTTCGACCCCGAGCCCACGTTGTTTTCGGCCGCCAGCGGCCTGGGCCGCGAGGCGCTCTGGGAGCGGGTCTGCGCCGCGGCGGGGGTGTAGGGCGCCGCATCCTTGCCTAAGTTGCCGTCCCCGCGGCCCCGTCCTGGCGCACCGAGATTGCTTCGTCGCTACGCTCCTCGCAAGGACACGAGGTGTCCTGCCCGAAGAAAAACTTGTCATTACGTACAATTTGTATAAAATGTACATAATGTAAAAAGGAGTGGTTTTGGTTAAGAGCAAAACAAAAAGGGAAGGGACGACCGGTCGTTTTATAAAAATTAAAGCGTCCAGGAGACAGACCTCTGTCGCCACTGTTGGTGCGGTGGAGTTCCGCCAGGGAGCCAGCGCGGTGCTCAGCCGGGTGGAGTACGGCGGCGAGCGGGTGGCGGTGACCCGCCACGGCAAGCCGGTGGCGGCGGTGGTGCCTCTGGAGGACCTGGAAGCCTTGGAGGCGTTGGAGGACGCCCTGGACCTGGCCCAGGCCAAGAAGGCCCTGGCCGAGGCGCGCAAAAAGGGCAGCCTGTCCTGGGCCCAGGTGAAGAAGGAGTTGGGGCTGTAAAGGGTGCCGGACTACGAGGTCCAGATCGCTCCCGCCGCCTTTCGCCAACTGAAGAAGCTACCCGTTGACGACCGCGCCCTGGTGGCCAAGGCCATCGACCGCCTTATTTCCCAACCCAGACTCAACGGCAGCCGTTTGCTGGCCGGCGCGCCTCAGGGCCAGGAAATCCGGCGCATCCGGGCCGGGCGCTGGCGCATCGTGTATCAGATCGAGCAAGGGCGATTGCTGGTGCTGGTGCTGCGGGTGGGGGACCGCAAGGAGGTCTACCGCCGCCTAGAGCGCCTTAAGCCCGGCCAGCAGGACTGACCAAGCAAGATCGCCAAATAAAAAGCCCCCGCCCGGCCCGGGCGGGGGCTTTTGGTTTTTTTAGCGGGGCGCTTCAGCAGACCTTGACCACCCAGCCGAAGGGGTCGGGCCGCTTGCCCAGTTGGATGCCGGTCAGCTCGTCGTAGAGCCGGTTGCTGAGCTTGCCGGTGGCGCCGGCGGCCACCTGGTAGTCCTTGCCCCGGTAGTGGATGGAGCCCACCGGGCTGATCACCGCCGCGGTGCCGGTGCCGAAGGCCTCCTCCAGTATGCCGTCCTTCTGGGCCGCGATGACCTCGTCGATGGTCACCTTGCGCTCGCTGACCTTCAGGCCCCAGGTGCGGCAGAGGGTCAGCACCGAGTCGCGGGTCACGCCGGGCAAGATGGAGCCGGTGAGCGGGCTGGTGATGACCTCGCCGGAGATGACGAAGAACATGTTCATGGTGCCCACTTCCTCGATGCTCTTCTTGTCGCAGGCGTCCAGCCACAGCACCTGGGTGAAGCCCTTGGCGTGGGCCTCCTCGGCCGCCAAGAGGCTGGCCGCGTAGTTGCCCATGGTCTTGGCCTCGCCCACGCCGCCGGCCGCGGCCCGCACGTATTTTTCCTCCACGTAGATCTTCACCGGGTTGAAGCCCTCGGGGTAGTAGGCGCCCACCGGGCCCATGATCACGTAGTACAGGTACTTCTTGCTCACCTTGACCCCCAGGCAGGCCTCGGTGGCGATGACCGTGGGGCGCACGTAGAGGCTGGTGCCCTCCAGGGTGGGCACCCACTCCTGCTCGGTCCTGACCAGCTCGTAGAGGTGCTCCAGGCACTCTGGCACGGGCAGCTCGGGGATGCACAGGCGGCGGTTGGAGCGGTTCATGCGCTCGAAGTTGGCCTGGGGCCGGAACATGTAGATGCCGCCGTCCACGCCGCGGTAGGCCTTGAGCCCCTCGAACACCTCCTGGCCGTAGTGCAGCACCAGGGCGGCTGGGTCCAGGGCCAGGGGGCCGTAGGGGGCGATGCGCGGGTGGTGCCAGCCGTGCTGGGGGTCGTAGTCCATCAGGAACATGTGGTCGCAGAATATCTGACCGAAGCCCAGGGCGGACTCGTCCGCGGGCTTGGTCTTGCGCTGGTGCGCGGGCAGCAGTTCTTTCTTCAACTCCATGGCGGATCTCCTTCAGGAAGCTTTCAGCGACCGCTGGGCCTTGGCCTGGGCTAGGGAGCGGTGGTAGGGCGGCCGCAGCACGCCCGCTTCGGTGATTATGGCGCTCACTAAATCGTTGGGCGTTACGTCAAAGGCCAGGTTGATGGCCTGGGCGCCGGCCGGCGCAATACGCCGTCCGGCAAAGGCCAATACCTCGCCGGGGTCTCTCTCCTCGATGGGTATCAGATCGCCGCTGGGCGTGTCCAGGTCAACGGTGGACAGCGGGGCGGCCACGTAGAAGGGCACCCCGTGGCGCCGGGCCTGCAGGGCCAGGTTGAAGGTGCCGATCTTGTTGGCCGTATCGCCGTTGGCCGCGATGCGGTCGGCGCCCACCAGGCACAGGTCCACCAGGCCCTTGTCCATCAGGGCCCCGGAGGCGCCGTCCACGGCCACTGCCACCGGGATGCCCTCATCCACCATCTCCCAGGCGGTGAGGCGGGCGCCCTGCAGCAGGGGCCGGGTCTCGTCGGCGATCACCGACACCTGTTTGCCCTCTTCCACCGCCGCGCGCACCACCCCCAGGGCGGTGCCGTAGCCGCAGGTGGCCAGGGAGCCGGCGTTGCAGTGGGTGAGCACCGTGGCCTTCCGGGGCACCAGCCTGGCGCCGCACTTGCCCAGGGCCTTGTTGATGGCGATGTCCTCGTCCAGCATGATCTGACTCTCGCGCTTGAGCATGGCCTGGATGGTGGCCACGTTGTCCGGGGCGGCGGCGGCCAGGGCCAGCATGCGCTCCACGGCCCAGCCCAGATTCACCGCCGTGGGCCGGGCGGCGCGCATGATCTCGGCGCGCGCCGCGAAGGCCGCCCGCCACCTGGCCGGGTCCTGGACCCGGATGCGGGCCCCGGCCAGCACCAGTCCCATGGCCGCGGCCACGCCGATGGCCGGCGCGCCGCGCACGGCCAGGGTCTTGATGCAGTAGATGACCCGCCGCATGTCCTGGCAGGGGATGAACACGGTGCGCCCCGGCAGCCGGCGTTGATCCAGGATCATCGCCGCGTCCTGGTCCCAGTACAGAGTGGGGACCATGAGCTATCCTCCCAACAGCCGGGCCACCAGCTGGTTGACCAGCTTGGGGTTGGCCTGGCCCTTGGTGCGCTGCATCACCTGGCCCACAAAGAATCCCATGAGCTTCTTCTTGCCGCCCTGGTAGGCCTCCACCTCGGCCGGGTGGGCGGCGAAAATCTCCCTCAGCATTGACTCCAGCTCGCCCTGGTCGCTGACCTGGCTCAGGCCCATCTCCTGCACCAGCACCGCGGCCGGTTTGCCGCTGGCCAGCATCTCGGCGAAGACCTGCTTGGCCATTTTGCTGCTCAGGCTGCCGTCCTCGATGAGCCTGAGCAGGCCGGCCAGGGCCGCGGCGCTGATGGGGCTTTCGGTGATCTCCCGGTCCTGGCCGTGCAGGGCGCCCAACAGATCGCTGGTCACCCAGTTGGCCGCGGCCTTGGGGGCCACGCCGGCGGCGGCCACGGCCTCGTAGTAGTCGGCCAGGGGCCGCGAGGCGGTGAGCACCCCGGCGTCGTAGTCGCTCAGGCCGTAGTCGCGCGTAAAGCGCGCCCGCTTGGCCGCGGGCAGCTCGGGCAGGCCGGCGCGCGCCCGCTCCACCCAGGCCGAGTCCACCACCAGGGGCAGCAGGTCCGGGTCCGGGAAGTAGCGGTAGTCGTGGGCCTCCTCCTTGCCGCGCATGGCGTGGGTCTTATTCGCCTCGGCGTCCCAGAGCCGGGTCTGCTGGGTGATGCGCGCGCCCTGGTTGAGCATGGCCCGCTGGCGGCGTATCTCGTAGTCCAGGGCCCGCATGACGCCCCGGAAGGAGTTCATGTTTTTGAGCTCCACCTTGGTGCCCAGCTCGGCCTGGCCCTGGGGCCGCAGGCTGATGTTGGCGTCGCAGCGGAAGGAACCCTCCTCCATGTTGCCGTCGCAGACCTCCAGATAGACCAGGATGTCCCGCAGGGCCTTGAGGTAGGCGCCGGCCTCCTCCGGGGTGCGCATGTCCGGCTCGCTGACGATCTCCATCAGGGGCACGCCGGTGCGGTTGAAGTCCACGTAGCTCACGCCCTGGGCCGGGTCGTGCACCAGCTTGCCCGCATCCTCCTCCATGTGGATGCGGGTGATGCCAATGCGCTTGGGTTGGCCCTCGACCTCCACCTCCAGCCAGCCGCCGGTGCACAGGGGCTGTTCGTACTGGCTGATCTGGTAGTTCTTGGGCAGGTCCGGGTAGAAGTAGTTCTTGCGCGCCCAGATTGAGTGCGGGTGCACCGTGCAGTGGGTGGCCAGGCCAGTGCGCATGGCCAGCTCCACCACCCGTTCGTTCAAGACCGGCAGCACGCCGGGCATGCCCATGCACACCGGGCAGACGTGGGTGTTGGGCGCGGCCCCGAACTTGGTGGAGCAGCCGCAGAATATCTTGGACTCGGTGAGGAGCTGGGCGTGGACCTCCAGCCCTATGACCGCCTCGTATTCCATCGCGGTTTCCCTGGGTTAGTCCAGATGGAGCGATAAGAAATGAATCTACTCGGCAGGAAAGGGGATGTCAAGAATGGGGGGCGAGGCCGTGCGAGGCTGCAAGGCGAGACAGCCGCGCTGCCGGCAAAAAGGCTTGCCGAAAACCCCCTATGTGCTTACAATAGTAAGCACGGAGGCTAGCAACCCATGACCCACGTCACCAAGCTTTCCAAGCAGGGCAACTCCCTGGGGGTGCGCATCCCCAAGGAGTACCTGGAGCGCCTGGGCCTGGCCCAGGGCGACAGCGTGGTGGTCAAGCTGCTGGAAGGCGGCATCGAGATCACCCGGGCCGAGGAGGCCTACAACCAGGCCATGGACCTGGGCCGCCAGGGCGCGGCCCGCTATCGCCGGGCCCTGGCCCGGCTGGCCCGATGAGCCGCGCCCCCCGCTGGCTTCCCCTCCAGGCCATTATCGATCTGCAGCGGGAGCAGATCGCCGAGCACGGCGGCCTGCCCGGCCTGCAGCAGCCCGGCGGCCTGGAGGCGGCCCTGGCCCGGCCCCGCCAGCTACAGGCCTACGGCGGCAGGCCGGACCTCTTCGCCCTGGCCGCGGCCTACGCCTGGGGCATCTCCAAGAACCACCCCTTTGTGGACGGCAACAAGCGCATGGCCCTGCTGGCCGCCTACGTCTTCCTGGGCCTGAACGGCTGGCACCTGGACGCCCGCGAGGACGAGGCCTACCAGCAGATCATGGCCCTGGCCGAAGGCGGCCTGGGCGAGGACGAGCTGGCCGCCTGGCTGCGCGCCAACAGCGTCAAGGCCGCTAGGCGCTGAGGCTGGATTTTTCGATCTTGGACTTCGCCCGCGCGCTTAGCTGCAGCCCCACCATGGCCAGGGCCCCCGCGATGGCGCCGCCGCCGCCCAGCCACAGGGCCGCGGCGTGGCGGCCCACCAGGTCGGCCAGGTAGCCGCCGGTCACCGGCCCCAGGAACACCCCCACGGACAGGGCCATGGTGAAGGTGGCCGTGGTCAGGCCCATGCCCTCGCCCAGGGCCTTGCCCCGGCTGATGGCCATGGCGGTCAGGGCCGGCAGACCCAGGCCGGCGGCCAGCCCCTCGGCGATGGACAGGGTGAGTAGCTGGGTGAAGTCCTGGCCCAGGGGCAGGATGATCTTGAGCACCCCGGAGAGCATCAGGCCGCCGGCGGCCAGGGGCAGGCGCGGCCAGCGGTCGGCCAGGTTGCCGAAGGGCTTCTGCATGAAGGTCATCAACAGCACGTTGGCGGTGATGAACAGGCCTACCTGCAGGTTGCCCAGGCCCTTGTCCGCGCAGATCACGGGCAGGAAGGAGATGAAGCAGCCCATGCCCACGGCGCCGCCCATGCGCGCCAGGAGGATGCCCTGAAAGGAGCGGTCCTTGAGCAGGACCATCTGGCCGGCCAGGCTGCGCCGTCCGCTCAGGCGCTCGGCTGGAGGCGGCTCGTGCACGAACAGCACCACCGCGGCCAGGGCGGCCAGGCTCAGGGCGGCCATGAGCCAGAAGTTGGCCTCCAGGCTGGCGTACTCGTACACCGCCCCGCCGATCAAGGGCCCCAGGCCGAAGCCCATGAGAAAGGACATGTTGAAGCCGCCGAAGACGCGGCCCTCCTGGCCGGGCGGGGTCACGTCGGCCACCAGGGCCATGCCCACGGGCAGGACCATGGCCGCGAACACGCCTTGGAACAGGCGGTTGATCACCAGTTCCAGGGCGCTGGTGGTCAAGAGCAGCAATAGGGCGCTGGCGGCGTAGCCGGCCAGGCCGACGATGATGAACAGCTTGCGGCCGTAGCGGTCGGAGTAGCTGCCCACGAAGGGCAGGGCCACGGCCCGGGACAGAGAGAAGGAGCTGAAGATCAGGCCCATGAGCACGCCGCTGGCCCCCAGGTCCCGGGCGTAGAGGGGCAAAAAGGGCACGATGATGCCCACGCCGATCATGGCCACGAAGACCGTGGCCCCCAGGATCAGGAGCATGCGTCGGTGGGGCAGGGGGGTCATTTGGCTTCGCGCAGCCGGGCCAGGTCCTCCTGTCGGCCGGCCACCACCAGCACGTCGCTGTCCTTGATGACGTAGCCGGGCTCAACAACCAGGTGGGTGCGCTCGGGCACCAGTTCGCGGATGGCGATGACGTTGACCGCGTAGTTCTTGCGGAGGTCCAGCTCCAGCAGGGACTTGCCCACCAGGGCCGCGGGCGGGGCCATCTCCGCCACGCTGAACTCCTCGCCGATGGGCAGGAAGTCCAGCAGGTTGGGGTCGGCCAGGGAGCGGGCCAGGCGCTGGGCGGCGTCGCGTTCGGGGTAGATCACCTCGCCGGCGCCCACCCGCTTGAGAATCTTCTCGTGCTCCGGGCTGATGGCCTTGGCCACGATGCGGCCCACGCCCATCTCCTTCAGGTGCAGGGTGACCAGGATGCTGGCGCCCAGGTCGCTGCCCAGGGAGATCACCGCCGCCTCCACCAGATTCAGGCCCAGCTCCTCCAGGGTGGCCCGGTCGGTGGCGTCGGCCACCACGGCCTGGTCCACGGCGTCCTGCACCTGGGCCACGGCCTTGGGGTCCAGGTCCACGGCGGTGACGTGGTGCTTGAGCGCCTTAAGCTCCAGGGCCAGGCTGGTGCCGAACTGGCCCAAACCGATCACGGCCAGGTTCATGTGCGCCTCCTCAGTGGGCAGGGTCGGGCCCAAGGGCCCTGTCCTACATGGCCTTTTTATCCCCTTTTGCCCGGGGCGGCCACCCTTTTAAGCCAGGCGGTTAGCCCAGCATGATTCTTTCCTCGGCCAGCCGGTAGCGCGGCTCGTGCAGGCTCTGAGTCAGGGAGTAGACCAGGGTCAAGGGGCCCAGCCGGCCCGCGAACATAAGGCCGATGATGATCAGCTTGCCCAGGGGGCTCAGGTGCGGGGTCACCCCCAGGCTCAGGCCCACGGTGCCCAGGGCGCTGAAGGCCTCGAAGGCCAGGGCCAGGAAGTTGGTGGGGTCGTAGGAACCGCCTTCCAGCCCCACCGCGGCCAGCAGGATAACCGCCGCCGCCAGCACCGCCGCGGTGCCCAGCACCAGCACCAGGGCCAGCTCCACCTGGCGTCCGGGCACCGCCCGGCCCCAGGCCTCGGCCCCGGAGCGGCCGCGCAGGCGGTTGCGGGCCAGGGCTACCAGCACCGCCACGGTGGTGGTCTTAACGCCGCCGCCGGTGGAGCCGGGCGAGGCGCCGATGAACATCAGGACCATGATCACCAGAATGGAGGCGTTGGTCAGGCTCTCGATGGGCACCGTGTTGAAGCCGGCGGTGCGCGGGGTGACGGCCTGGAAGATCAGGGGCCAGACGGAGCCTGCGCGGATAGCCCCGCCGCCCAGGTACTCGCCCAGCAAGAGGGCCCCGGCGCCGCCCGCCACCAGGGCCGCGGTGGTGAACAGCACCACCCGGGTCTGCAGGCTCAGGCGCCGCCGGGCATCCTGCTCCGTGGGCCGCAGGCGGCCGCGCAGCTCCCGCAGCACCACGAAGCCCAGGCCGCCCAGCACGATCAGGCCCATCACGGTCAGGTTGATCAGGGGGTCCTGGGGGTAGCTCTCCAGGTTGTTGCTGAACAGGCTGAAGCCGGCGTTGCAGAAGGCGCTGACCGCGTGGAAGCCGGCCAGGGCCAGGGCCTTGGGCGCCGGGAACTGGCCCCAGAAGCGCACCAGCAAGAGGGCCGCGCCGATGGCCTCCAAGATGAAGGTGTACAAGAGCACGTCGCGCACCAGGGCGCCCATCTCCCGGCCCGAGACCGGGCCCAGGGCGCCCTTGAGGGCCAGATGGGTGCGCGGGCTGGGCTTGAGGCGCGACAGGTACAAGAGGGCCACGGAGAAGGTCATGATGCCCAGGCCGCCGGCCTGCAGCAGCACCAGGATCAGGCCCTGGCCCCAGGGCGACCAGGCCGTGGCCGTGTCCACGGTGATCAGGCCGGTGACGCACACCGCACTGGTGGCGGTGAACAGGCAGTCCAGGAACGAGACCGGGTGGGGGCCCTGCATCCAGGGCAGGTTCAGCAAGAAGGCGCCGCCCAGGATCAAGGCCGCGAAAGAGGCCAACACCAGGCGGGAGGGATTCAACCAGACGGGCATGGGTGGAGGGGGCGGGGAGGGCCCCGCCAGGCGGCTAGGCCTTGGCCTTGGGCGGCTGCGCCGGCTCGATCACCGTGATCAAAGGCTGGGGGCCGTGGTGGTGGTGCGCCTGGCCGCCGGCCGGCTCCAGGCCATGATGGTGATCGTGCCCATGGGGATGCTGGTGGTCGTGGGGATGTTCGTGCTGGGTTCCATCTTCATGCATGTGCACATGGGCATGCTTGTGCCCGCCGCAGCAGTCGCACATGGGTTTCTCCTCCCGCAGTTAAGGCTGTGGCTTAGTTTATGCCCCCGCGGGGTTGATGTCAAAGGGCGGGGCGTCTTGCCTCAGGGTGCCCGGGCTTGGCAATATATAGGTGGAGCCGGGCCGCCCCTGGCCGGAGGGAGGTATTTGGTGAAAATCAAACACCTGGGTTTCAAGGCCGCTGTGGCCATCCTCTTCGGGGTGGTGCTGTTGACCTACGGCGTATACTGGCAGGCCATCAGCCTTTTGCATGGCAACCAGGTGCAGCTATCGGAGATCAATAACCATTTGCAGCAGGGCGAGACCTTCCACTCAGCCATCCACGCCATGCTCATGGAGGCCGAGGTCTATGTGGCCAGCGCCGGCGGCCAGAGGACCAAGCTGCGCTTCCGGCGCTACCTGGCCAGCGCCAAGGAGTCCCTGGCCCAACTGGTCGAGCACGCCCAGATGACCAGGGAGGGCCACGACGGCGGGGTACGGGCCATCACCGCGGGCATGGCCCGGGAGTTCGCGCAGTACCGCGCGGAGCTGGAGCCGCTGTTCAACGGCCAGATCAAAGACGGTCCCCAGCGCCTGCTGGCGGCCGAGGAGCGCTTCAACCACATCTTCATGGCCTACTACCTGCGCCTGCACGACCACCACAAGAGCCTGCAGAAAGAGCTGCGCCAGAGCACCCAAAGCACCTGGCGGGCCATGACCACCTACTTCACGGTGCAGTTGGTCCTGGCCATCATTGCCGGCTTCCTGGTCATCCTCTACCTGGACCGGGTGGTGCTCAAGCTGTTCGGCTTCACCGAGCGCATGGCCTACCGCGACCGGCTCACCGGCCTGTACAACCGGGCCGCCCTGGACAAGATCGTGACGCTGGATGAGGCCCTCAACCAGCAGGAGCGGCGGCGCTACGCCCTGATCATGCTGGACATCGACCACTTCAAGGTCTTCAACGACACCTATGGACACCAGGCCGGGGACAAGCTGCTGGCGGATTTCGCCGCCTTGCTGATGGAAAACGTGCGCCGCAGCGACCGCGTGGTGCGCTACGGCGGCGAGGAGTTTCTGGTGCATCTGGCCGACACCCGCCTGGAAGAGGCCCTGCTGGTGGCGGAAAAGCTGCGCGGGGCCATAGAGCAGGCCCGCTTCACCCTGCCCGACGGCCAACTGGCGCCCCAGGTGACCGCCAGCCTGGGCGTGGCGGCCTACCCGGCCGACGCCAGCGACTTTAACGAGTTGGTGAAAGTGTCCGACCAGCGCCTGTACGCGGCCAAGCAGGCGGGGCGGAACCGGGTAGGGGGGTCAGAGCCGAGTTAGCCCAGGCTGGCCTGATAATCCTCGGCTTCCAGCAGAGCCTCCACCTGGTCCAGGTCCTCCAGGGCGATCTTGGCAATCCAGCCGTCGCCGTAAGGGTCCTGGTTGACCGGCGAGGGGTCGTTCTCCAGCTCCAGGTTCACGGCCGTGACCTCGCCGGTGACCGGGCTGATCAGGTCGCTGACGCTCTTGGCGCTCTCCACGGCGCCCATCTCCTCGCCCGCCATCACCTCCTGGCCCACCTCGGGCAGGTCCAGGTACTTGACCTGGCCCAACTGGTCCTGGGCGTAGTCGGTGATGCCCACGGTGACGATTTTGCCCTTGAGCCGGGCCCACATGTGCTCGGGGTGGTACCGCCGGTCAGCCGGAAACTCCACGCTCGCCTCCCATCGCTGCTGGTTTGCCTCTGCGGCTCAGATAGATGAGCGCCCCCGCCGAGACCACGGCCAGCCCCAGGGCGAACCAGCCAGTGGCGGTCAGGGGACCCAGGGGCGCCCCCCGCCAGTCGTCGCGGAACTGCTCGATTATAACCCGGGCCACCCCGTGCAGGAGCCCGTAGGCGAAGAAAATCTGCCCGGCGAATCTGCGGTGCCGCCAGAGCCAGAGCAGCAGGCCGGTGATGAGGAACAGGGCCGCCGAGGTGTAGAGCTGGGTGGGGTGCAGCTCCAGGTTGGGCGGGGCCAGGGTGCGCGGGTCGCTGAAGGTGACCGCGCACCAGCCGCCGGGCCAGGCCTGGCCGTAGCAGCAGCCGGCCGCGAAGCAGCCCAGGCGGCCGATGGCCTGGCCCAGGGCCAGGGCCGGGGCCACGCAGTCCATGACCGTGAGCCCCGGCAGACGCCAGCGCCAGAACAGCCACAGGCCCACGCCCAGGGCCGCGGCCAGGCCGCCGTAGAAGACCAGGCC
>JBFMFU010000007.1:0-5892 GCA_040751985.1 Thermodesulfobacteriota bacterium
TGGCGAGCCCCAGGGGCACGACCAGGACCGCCGGCCCCGGGGTGAAGACGAGCACGAGCCCTACCAGGAGCACCGTGCCGCCCACCACCAGCACGGCCAGGCGGCGGGCCAGGCGCAGGGCCGCGGGCCGGGGTCTTCGCGCGATCTCTTGCCAGAACCGCGCACTGGCGCGCCTCAGCCACCGCATCACGGCGCCCCCGCCCCCTGGTGCCGGGCCGCCCGGCGGCGCAGCCCCTTCTCCCCCTCGACCACCAGGCAGGTCGCCGCCGCCACGGCGCCGATCGCCGCCCACTCCCCGGGGCCGATGGGCGCGCTGCGAAAGAAGCGGTTCATGAAGGGGGCGTAGGTGAAGGCGAGCTGCAGGCCCAGCATGGCCAGGGCACCGCCCAGGGCCCAGGGGTTGTCCCGCAGGGGCGTGCGGTGGAGCGGCCCGACCAGGGAGCGGCAGTTGAACAGGTAGCCGATGCCCACCGCCACGAAGACGTTGACGGCCACGGTGCGGGCCTCGGCCACGCTGGCCCCGGCGAGCGCCTGCCACTCGAACAGCCCGAAGGCGCCGAGGAGCAGCAGCGTCCCCACCAGCACGATCCGCCCGGCCAGGGCGGCCGTCATGATCGGCGCGGCCGGGTCGCGCGGGGGGCGGTCCATGATTCCGGGCTCCCTGGCCTCGAAGGCCAGGGTCGTGCCCAGCAGCACCACGGTGGTCATGTTGATCCACAGGATCTGCACCGGCAACATGGGCAGGGTCACGCCGGCGAAGATCGCCGCCATCAGCACGAAGGCCAGCCCGAGGTTGGTGGGCAGGGTCCAGACCAGAAACTTCACCAGGTTGTCGAACACCGCCCGGCCCTCCTCCACGGCGGCCTCGATGGTGGCGAAGTTGTCGTCGGTGAGCACCATGGCCGCGGCCTCCTTGGCCACCTCGGTGCCGGTGATCCCCATGGCCACGCCGATGTCGGCCCGCTTCAGGGCCGGCGCGTCGTTGACCCCGTCCCCGGTCATGGCCACCACGTGGCCCTGAGCCTGGAGCGCTTCGACGAGGCGCAGCTTCTGCTCCGGCGTGACCCGGGCGAAGACGTCGGTGTCGGCCGCCCGCGCGGCCAGCTCCGCGCCGGACAGGCCCTCGAGCTCCCGGCCGGTGACCGCCCGGGGCCAGGCGCTGCCGCCGGGGGCGACGCCGATGCCGATCTCCCGGGCGATGGCGGCGCCCGTCAGGGCGTGGTCCCCGGTGATCATCTTCACCCGGATCCCCGCCCGCCGGCACGCCCGCACCGCCTCCGCCGCCTCGGGCCGCGGCGGGTCGAGCATGCCCTGGAGCCCCAGGAACGAAAGCCCGCCGGCGACGCCGGCGTGGGTGACGCGCCCCATCCCCGGCGGCGCGCTGCCCCGGGCAAAGGCCAGCACCCGCAGCCCGCGGGCCGCCATCTCCTCGGCGGCCCGGAGGGCGGCGCCCGCGGCCTCGGGCTCCCCCGCTCTCCCGCCCGGCGAGCAGCGCTCGAGCACGGCCTCCACGGCGCCCTTGAGGTACACAATTCGGGGCCGGCCGGGGCCCGCGTCGTGCAGGGTGGCCATGTACTGGTGCCGGGAGTCGAAGGGGATGGCGTCGAGCCGGGGCAGGCGCCCGGCCTCGGCGCGGGCCTCCAGGCCCAGCTTGCCGGCCGCGGCGAGGCGGGCGCCTTCGGTGGGATCCCCCTGGACCGACCAGCGCCCCCCCTCCTCGGCGAGCCGCGAGTCGTTGCAGACGAGACCGCACCGCAGGCACTCGGCCAGGCGCCCATCCTCGCCTGGGACGGCCCCGGAGGCTACCCCGCAAAACTCTCCGTCGGGAGCGTAGCCGGCTCCCGTGACCTGGAAGGCGCCTCCCTCCAGCCAGACCTCCCGCACGGTCATCTGGTTCTCGGTGAGGGTGCCGGTCTTGTCCGAGCAGATCACGGTGGTGCTGCCCAGGGCCTCCACCGCGGGCAGCTTGCGGATGATCGCCCGGCGGCGGGCCATGCGCGCGACGCCGATGGCCAGGATGATGGTGACCGCGGCCGGGAGCCCCTCGGGAATGGCCCCCACCGCCAGGGCCACGGCGGCCAGGAACAGCTCGAACGGCGACTGCCCGCGGGCGAGCCCCACCGCAAAGGTGATCGCCGCCAGGGCCAGGACCACGACCACGAGGACCCGGCTGAACGCCGCGATGCGCCGGGTGAGGGGGGTCTCGAGCTCCCGGGTTTCGGCCAGCAGCCGAGAGATGCGGCCCACCTCGGTGCGGTCCCCGGTGGCCACCACCACCCCGGCCCCCTGGCCGCAGGTGACGAGGGTGGAGGCGAAGGCCAGGTTGCGGCGGTCGGCGAGGGAGGTGTCGGGGGCCAGGGCGCCCGGGTCCTTCTCCACCGGCACCGACTCGCCGGTCAGGGCCGACTCGTCCACCTGGAGGTCCCGGCAGCGAACGAGGCGCAGGTCGGCCGGGACCTTGTCGCCAGCCTGGAGGAGCACCAGGTCGCCCGGCACCACCTGGGTCGACGGCACCCGCGTAGCCGCGCCGTCCCTGACCACCGTGGCCTCGGTGGTCAGGGTGCGGGCCAGGGCGGCCAGGGCGCGCACCGCCTTGGACTCCTGGACGAACCCCACCGCCGCGTTGATCCACACCACGGCGAAGATCACCCCGGCGTCGATCCACTCCCCCAGGGCGGCCGTGCCCGCCCCGGCCACGAGCAGCAGGTAGACCAGGGGCTGGTGGAACTGCAGCGCGAAACGCAGCAGGGGCCCCTTTTCCCGACGGGGGGTGACGGCGTTGGGCCCGAACTCGGCCAGCCGGCGGCCCGCCTCGGCCCCGTCCAGGCCCTGGTCCGCGTCCGAGCCCAGGGCCCCGACCGCCTCGCCGGCGAAAACGGCGTGCCACGTCCTGCGGGCAGAAGGGTCCATCGTTCTCATCCGTCCCTCACTCCACGGGCAGCGTGATCCGGGCCCGCAACCCCTGCTCGGGGTTGTTCAGCAGGTCCAGGCACCCGCCGTGGGCCTCGACGATCTTGCGCGCGATGGGGAGGCCCAGGCCCGTGCCCCGGCGCTTGGTGGTCACGAAGGGCCGGAAGACCTCCTGCAGCCTCTCGGGCGGGATGCCGGGGCCCGCGTCCACCACCTCGATGAGGACGCTCGCGTCCTTCTGCGTGGTGCACACGCTCACCGTCGCGTGCGCCGGCGAGGCCTCGACGGCGTTCTGGATCAGGTTGATCAGCACCTGCTCCAGCCGGCCGGGGTCCACGAACAGGGGCGGCATCGCCGCCGCCGTGCGGGCCGCCACCCGCACCGACCGCTCGGCCGCGCCGGGTTCCACCACGGCGATGCTGCGCTCCACGATCCCGTTGACGTCGTCCCTCTGCCGGGCGAGCGCCAGGGGCCGGGAGAAATCGAGCATGTTCTCCGTCAGGGCCTCCATGCGCCTGACCTCCTGGGACACGACGGCCAGGTAGCTCCTGGCCTTGCTCCCGTCGGAGGTCTCCCTCGACGCCAGGGCGGCGAAGCCGCCGATCGAGGTCAGCGGGGCGCGCAGGTCGTGGGCCGCGGCTGCCACGGCCTCTCCCATGGCGCTCAGGCTCTCGGCCTCCCGAACGCGCTCCTGGGCGGCAGCCTCCCAGCTTCGCAGGAGCCCCAGGAGCACGGCCACGGCGTTGAACAGCGCGACCTCCAGCAGCTGGTCGATCCCATGGGGCGGAGCCGGGCTCCAGGTGGCCCAGGTGAAGGGCAGAAAGAACGCCGTGATCGCAACGGCGGTGGCGACCGCACCCCGCATCCCGAACCACATCCCGGCCAGGATCAGGGGGACGAAGTAGAGCTCCCCCAGGAAGGCCCGGTAGTAGTGGGGCCCGCCGTGGGTGGCGAGGTGAAGGCCGCTCACGGTGGCGACGAGAGCCGCGATCACACCGGCTTTCGCGATCGGTTTCCTGGGAATCAAGATCCCTCCCTTCCGGCCCTGGGCGAGGCGGCCGAGCGGCAGTATGCCCCGGCGCCAAGCGGACGTCTACCCTTCGGCCCCCTGCTCACCCATAGCTGTGCAGCCCCGACAGGACGAAGTTCACCCCCCAGTAGGTGAACATGGTGGCGCCGAACCCCGCGATGGAGAGCCAGGCCAGGCGGTTGCCCCGCCATCCGGCCGTGAACCTCGCGTGCAGGTAGGCCGCATAGAGGAACCAGGTGATGAGCGACCAGGTCTCCTCGGGGTCCCAGCTCCAGTAGGTCCCCCAGGCGTAGTTGGCCCAGATGGCCCCGGTCAGGATTCCCAGGGTGAGGAACGGAAACCCGAGCGCGATGGCCTTGTCGGCGATCTCCTCCATCGCCTTGCGGCTGGGCAGCGGCCCTCCGTCGCCGCCGCCCCGGAGGAGGGACGCCACGCTCACCGGGCTGGTCAAAAGAATTCGTGGGAGACGCCGCCGCCCCCAGGACCTTGGCCGATGGTCGCCGCGCACCACGCGCATACCGTGACCATGTGCTCTTCGCTCCTTCTCCTGAAATGACAGCAACAAAGGAGAGCGTCATGCCACCCCCCTTTTTATATCAGACTGTCCAGCAAGGCTCTTGATCAGCCGCATGACCATATCCCGCAAATGGTTGTACCACTCGATCATCTTCTGTTTAATAGTTGTCAGCATGTTTTCTTGGGTCTCTTCAATGGAAAGGGCCTTGCCGTGAATCTGCAGGCTTATTCGTTCGGCCCGCAAGGCCGGATCGGGATGGCTGGAAAGAAAGGAATGCCCGCTGCCCAGAGAGGCAAGCTTGTTCAAGGCCGAAACCGCATCCTCGGGTGCATAACCTTGCGTCTTGAGGAAGGAAAGGCCATAATCATCCGCCACTTTCTCCTCAAGCTGCGAGAATTGCGCCGCCATCAAACGTTGCACCAAACCTCCCAGTTGCGAGCGGGCAATATCCGCCACCACACCCTCCTGCGCCGCCAAGCCCTTGCGCAGGGCGCTGGCTGCATAGGCAAGGCGTAACTGTTTGGCGGTATGCTGTTTCACGATGTGTCCCATTTCGTGGCCGATCACAAATCGAAGTTCGCCATCATCGAGCATATCCATCAGTCCGCTGAAGATCCGGATAGATCCGTCCGCCATGGCAAAAGCATTCACCTCGTCGCACAAATACACCTTGTAATTGAAGGTGTAGCCATCCTGCTCATGCAGATCGCCGACCAGCGACCGCAACCGCTTGGCATACTGGTTTTCGGCCGGAGCAACAGCATGTTCGTTGTCCATTAAGGTTGATGATTTTCCGGCCAACTCCACCACATCCTGGTCGGAAAGGGTGACGGCTTTAAAGGCGTCAACTCCAGCCTCTGTGGCCAGTTGCATGTCGGTAGTCTCGCAGCCAGCCAGAAGCACGACCAACCCGGTCGCCAGCAAAAGAGGAAGAAGGCGTTCGCGCCAAACCCGAAGTGCAACTCTTTCTCTCACGAGTATATCCTCAACAATGTTCGCCATTCGTCCCAGGAAAGCAGTTCAACAGACAACAAAAACCCCAATGCCAAAACGCATCCACCGATGCCGCACCAGAAATCGCCCCAGCTCCAGTGCCCTTTGCTCCAGACATCCAGCGCCTCCTTGACAACAGTGACGATCAAACCCGAGAGCAAAAGCGGCTGCCAATACACACCACAAAGCGTCAAGACAAATCCCCAGAAAAAATGCAGCTGGAGATCCCATCTGAAAAAATTCACGATCAATTCGCCGTAATAGCGATACCTTTCCAACAACGTCATATGCATGTTTCTCTCATATCTATTTTGTTCTGAATTCCAAGGCATTCCCGTCCCATCCCTGAAAATTCATTCTGCTTCATTCTGCTTCAGTTCTTACGACCTCCTCCGAAGGTTGCACCCCCGAACGCAAACGGCCGGACCGGACTGCAGTCTCG